>ONDR01000005.1:0-4291 GCA_900316675.1 uncultured Bacteroidales bacterium | reverse complement strand
GCTTTTACCGGCCTTTTGTTCTTCCATTTGTAGGGCGATGGATCCCATACCTGGGCGCAGAACATCTTGGTCTCGGGGTCCTGAACTGCTCTTGTGCAGTAGGCTGGCAGGCGCTCTCCCCCACCTCCGGGCCACTCGATAAAGAGTTTGTACAACTCTCCGTGGTTCAGGAACATGCCGGGCAGCTTCAGTTCCCAGGTGCCGCCGCCAACAGGTTTAAGCTCGTAGGCGGATGTGCGCTTCCAATTATTGCCCTCGCATATCAGGTAGATGCGGTTGGCATTGGGAGCCCATTCGCGGAACACCCAGCCTCCGTCCTTCTCTTTATGCAGACCATAGAAGAGATGGTTGTTCATTACGTCCGACAGCTTTTTGGCTCCGGCTTCCGACGTAAACAGGTTGAAGGCGTCCGTTATTTGTTTTTTTCTGGCGTCGATGGCATCTTTGAAAGGCATCAGCCATTGGTCGTTATCGTATAGCATCGCTTTAGATCTTATTCTGTTCCTATTCGTCAGTTTCTACGGTCTCACGGAGCGTCCTCAGATACTCCCGGCAATCCTTGACCAGGGCCTTGGACTCTTTTACCATAGCGCTCACATTCTCCAGCGGGGTGGCCGGGTCCTGAGCGTCCGCGGCCATCTTTTCCAGCCGCGCCATAGCCTTTGCATAATCGAATTTCTCTTCCATAAGCATCTGTTATTTAGCTATTTGGCTTATTTCAACCTCTTCTACCAGGCAGCCCAGGCGGCCGTCCGGCAGTACTACGTTTATCTTGTCCCCTTTGCGGGTTTTTGTTGCCGATGCCATCTTGACTCCGGCGGCATCTGTTATTATGCTGAAGCCCCTTTTCAGGACTTCTTTAGGGTCAGAGGATGCAATCTTCACTTCCAGCATTCCAAGCCGGGCTTCTTCGTTGGCCAGGCGGCCGATGGCGGCGGTCCTGACCGCCTGGCTGGCTGCCATCATGCGCATTTCCATTGCGGATATTCTGGCGGTAAAGGCGGTGCGCAGGGCTGATTCAAGGCTGCTGATCCGCTGATCTTCAGATATGTAGCAGTCCAGGAAAAGGTCTGCCAGCGCCGTGGGGGTCTTTACAAAGGTGTTTGCCACCATATCTGCTACGTGATAGTCTCTCTGGTGGCCTATAGCCGTGAATACCGGTATGCTGCAGCGGGCGATTGCTGCTGCCAGAGAGTAGTCGTCAAAGCAGGCCAGGTCAAGGTCCGATCCGCCGCCACGCAGGATAAGTACGGCATCGAAGGGTTCTGCGGCATTTTCTATAAGTTGCAGGGCTTCAATTATTGACGGGGGTGCGCCTGCGCCCTGCATTGCGGCCTGGAACAGCGTCACACTAAAGCGGAAGCCGTATTCGTTCTCTAGCAGGTGTTTGCGGAAGTCCCCCAGGCCGGCTGCAGTTTCCGCCGATATTATTGCCAGCCTGTACGGCAGCAGCGGCAGGCAAAGCTCTTTTTGAAGGTCCATGAGGCCTTCTTTTTCCAGCCTTTCTATGGTTTCGCGGCGGAGCTTTTCTGCCTGGCCCAGCGTAAAGGCTGCATCCACGGCATCAATCGTCAGAAGAAAACCCCAGACCTCGCTGTAAGACACGCTTACGCGGGCCAGTATCTCCATTCCGGCAGCCATAGGGCTTCCTGCAGCGTCATAGAATTCTTTTGCCAAGGAGCTGTAACGGGAGCGCCACACAACCGCACGGGCCTTTGCCACTACCCCGCCCATGGCGTCGCTCTGCGCCAGTTCCAGGTAGCAGTGCCCGTTACTTTTGACGGAGATGCTGGCAATCTCTGCCTTAACCCACAGCTTTTCCGGGAAGGCATCGGCCACCGCCTCTGCCACCCCCGCCTGCAAGGTCAAAAGATCTATATACTCCCGCTCTTCCATACTAGAATGTCATGCAAATTCCCATTCCGCCGGAAACAAAGCCCACGTTGACCTCTGCCCTGTCAAGACCAAGGTCACGCATTATCTTGCTGCCGCGGAGGCCATTCAGTCCCGATGTCAGTTGAGAAACGCCAAAGTTCATAAGCAGCGCGCCCGCAGCTGGCATAAGCCAGGTTGCAGAAGGCTTGCTGCCTTTGGTTCCAATCTTTTTTCTTACCTGCAGGTCCTGGTTGTAGTTATCATAAGAATACAGATTGTACCAGGTACCTTTGTCGTTGATTCTCTTGTAGCCAAAGTAAGTTACTGCTACGCCTGCAACGGCAAGACCGGCTCCAAGGAAGATCTTGGTACGGGATGCAGCTTCGCTTACCCCGGTAAACGACTTGAAGTCACTGGAAATCTTGCGAATCTTATTGTTGTATATAAGCATTTCACCAATGCCATACACCGTCGTAACTATAGAGAAAGGCAATGCGGTATGCCACAGGGCCTTCATTTCCTTTTTCTCTGCGTAATCAGCACCAACAACCCCAAGGCCTGTCACCGGCACGTCTTTGTATGTTTTTGTAGCATTGTTTCTGGTAATATAGCAGCCGAACAACATCGGTCCTCCGACTAGAGCTTTTACCAAACCTGTTGAAGCCTGGCGTTTATATGCCTGATATCCCTGATAATAAGCTCTGTCTCCAAGTACAGCCCTGGTTTCATTCTGATCCAGTTCAATTACCCCTTCCGCAAAGACATTGCCGTGAGAGCCGCTGAACCTGGGAGCCCTGATGAGCAGGCTCCTGTCTATCTGACCTCCACGGAAAGGAAGGACGAAACCATCCGCAAATACAATTTTTTCCAGCTCTACTCCCCACCATCCTTCACGGTATTTCTCTGAAATCCACTGATAACCTCCGTTTCCCTGCGCCCAGATATCCTTACCCAAAAGTTCAAAACTTTCATGGGTATATACTTGATAGCCAAAGCCTTTTTCCGGCTGTTCATTCTCAATCCTTTTGATATGCGCAACCACTTTGTTGCCGTCCTTAAGATACACGGTATCTGCGGGAGTAGCAAAGTTCCCCTGTGCCGATGCAACAACGGCAACGGCGATAAAGATGATAATAGCAGAAAAAATACGTTTCATATTGCGATGGTTTGTTGATTGACAGGCAATTTTACTATTCGGCACGCTTGGAGGTAACTATTATGACGCCGTTGGTAGTAGCGCCGTAGGCATTTGCCCTTGGACCTTTGACTACTTCTACGGTAGCGACATCTGCGGGGTTTACCCCGTCAAGGTTAGGCAGGCGTATGCCATCAAGTATAAACACAGGATCGGTTCCCCCGTGGATACTGTTTACACCACGGATACGTACGGTATAAGAGTCGCCGGCTTTGGTAACCATAACCGTAGGGAACTTGGCGTGGATATAGTCGTAGATGTTCAAGTAGCGAACTGCTTCGTCGGTTTGAACCACGACAAGGTCTGCCGCTACCCCTTTGCGTTCTTCGTTGGACTTGAAGAACGGTCTGCCGCAGGATAACACCAGGGCCAGCATCATCAGGGATGCAAAGAGAGGAAAAACATGCCTCATATGTCGGTTACTTTTAATAGTGTCTATAATATGGTGGATAAAAATACTAAATTATTTAAACCAAAGCAAATAATCCTTAATATCGCAATAAAATCATCGCCCCGGACAGGCTGGCAACACATTGATAATTAAAGCGGTTATAAGGGTGAATTATGGGAGGCGTGGAAGTAGCGTGTGTATTGTCGGGAACTAGGATTTTGTTTCAAATGGGGTTAAAGCCTTCCATGGATCTGCACCGCCAACTCGCATAACGCGACTCGTTGGCAACCGGTCGGCTCCCACGCCAGAGGGCAAAGTGTCCGGGAAACTCACGCTCCCGGGCACATCACCCTCTGGCTTCGCAAGCCCTGCGCACCCTGATTGCATTGGGGTATCTGTGCGACTCCGGTGGCCTTCAGTTTTCTGGGCCCGCCGGTTGCTTTCGGGGCCTTTGTGGAAACAATTTTTCTGACGGGACACTTGCTACTTCCTCGGTGCGTTTTTGGTGGTTTCGTAAAGTGTTGATTTTCAGGTTATTGCAGAGGTTAAAAAATCGGGGTGTGGAAGTAGCGGAAAAATTTTTTGCCTACTTCCACGGTGTGTTTTGCAATGGGTTGATATTCAGGATGTTATAAATGGGGGTGTGGAAGTAGTGGGAGTGGGGACGAGCATCGCCGGCTCGCATAACGCGACTCGCCGGCTACCGGCCGGACGTTCCGGTGGGCTCTGTTCAATGGCCCTCCTCGCGTCCGCCGGTTGCAACAGTGGGGAAAGTGGAAAAATAGTCTTGGGACCTTCCCCAAAAATTTCTCTCCAACCATATTATGCGG
>ONDR01000023.1 GCA_900316675.1 uncultured Bacteroidales bacterium | reverse complement strand
TCAGTTGACTGACCCTGTGTACAGCGTGCCTACGGCGGACGTGGCTACACTTGGTGAGTTCGGGCAGGTGCCGGTGAGCCATTTTACGGGTGTTCCGGATGTGAGCGTTCCTCTTTATACGATTGATTGCTGTGACATGACATCATTATCAAACAGGCAGGAAATATAAACAATAATGAAACGCTTCCGTAAGATAATCATAATATTATCGTGTGTGATAGCCACATTGGTCTTGAACAGATTGACCATTGACTTTCACATAATTAATCCCTGCTATATCGATTCCGTTGTTAACTCGCACGAATGGAAGTATTATGATTATGGAGCTGGTTGGATATCGGATATTGTAGATTTTAAAGACAATCCGGATTTTGTTTGCAAGAACAGGCAAATGATATGGAAGGGAGAGAAGGTTGGCTTTGTCGTATGCGTCTATCGCCTTCATGGCTACAGGTTTTGGGTTTATTCATATTGGGCCGATGCTCTTGTGGAATATGCTCAATTTGATTAATTAGATGAAACCGGGTATTTTGCATATAATTCTAGCTTGTTTGCTCTGTGCCAGTTGTGACTATGAGTATAGTCCTGTAGAAATTCAGGATCATCTCTTTTATATGAAAGACATTCATGTTGGTATTTCAGTTTCAACAGAAAAGGGCAAAAAGAATAGTACTACGACAGTCTCTGTTCATCGGTACCCTGAGATTATGAAAAGTCGCCGGGATAGTTCGCTTTTGTTTAGGGATACTCCCGTAAAAACTTATAGGTTTAACAGCCCTTTCACGATTGAACTATCTTTTCCTATGAATGGTCAAAGGCATCATTATGCCTCATTAAAAAAAGGAGTCGTGACAAATACTGGCTTCTATGAGCCTGTAATATGGGTAAATAAAATAATAGCGAGTCCGATTCAAAAAGAAGAGTACTCTTCCATTATTATTTCTGTCGATAATAATGACAGTATTGATGTTTACGCAAGTAGTTTCTCTGAAGTGTCAGAAACAAATATAAAAGATATCAAACTGGATTATATCTTAAAACCAGAAAAAGTCCGTTTTTCATTTAATGATTTACCGGAAGTATTTTTCTTTGGCAAGGATACACTACAATCATATTTCCCTAAGATAAGAATCAGGCGTAATGCGAACGGCTATATCTTTTCTGTCAATGGAAAAGATATCTGTGCTTCTGCGAAGAGTAAAAGCCCCAGGCCTGCATTTCTATTTAGAAACAATAACCCTAATGTCGTATATTCATTGATGGAAGCGGTATCTTCTGACAGCCTCACTGTGATTGATTATGGCTGGGACAACAGCATCTTCGATGCGATAGCATCTGATCACTGTCAATGGACGATGATTGAAGTTTCCGATTCCAAACAAATGATTTCCATTGATATCAAGGAGAGAGAATATATCGTCAATGATAGTGTTACTGTTAGGTTTAGTTGCTCAAAGGGCAAGCATGCATTAATCTTAAATCGTCCCCGAACAAAGGCAGATACACTGACATGGTATAATGAATACACTCTACATCCAGGTTATTACTATCCTGGGCTGGATAATATGACAACATATCTTGTGTCAGACAAGACGATGTTTTTCATATACTTTAAAAACGATGAAACCTATGACATTAAGGAGGGCTCTTTTGCATCATCCGATTTCTGGGGATTAGTAACCAACCCGAATTTTACGTCCGTATTGATGTATTACGAGGATTCCGATGGCCCAGTATTTGGCTATAAACCGAGTCCGGATGCATTTCCAATAGAACTTAAGTGAAAAACATGTACAAAGCTAAATATATACTTTCAGCATTATTGGGGCTATTATCGCTCTCATGCATGAAGCCCCATTACAAGGGTTTTTATATCAGAGAGGAAGGAATGTTCGTAAAAGCAGAAAGGATTGACAGGTTTAATTGCAAAGCATACTTTGGACATGATTCACAAAACATTACGGATAGCGTGTTTTGGGTATGCGGGGTTGATGATGTGCCTTTGGAGTTAATGAAGCAAGATTCATCTTTTGTTATTCTTTGCCCTTCCGGAAACATAGCGGCTGTTTCGAAAGGCAGCGGATGGAAGTTCCCGATAGCGGTTTGGAAAGGCCGTCCGAATGAAAGGCCTGACTCCGTTAGCAGAATAATAATTGAGCCCACCTCCGGTATCGTAAGATATGGCATGAGCCAGTACGACAGCGACATCAGAAGAGTTCCGCAGTGTAATTGATGGCCTCTTCCAGTCCGTCACTTAGCTCAATCTGAAAAATGAAACCTATTGTAATTCCAGTGATAATGCGTATCTTTGCACGATTATAGAAAAAGATTATGGCAGACAACAATACACTACTTGAGAAAGTACTCAGTCTACAGGATAAATATCAGAAACTTCAGGACCAGCTGGCTGATCCCGAAGTAATGTCCGACATGAAGAAATACGTCCAGCTTAACAAGGACTACAAAGAACTCCAGCCCATTATCAAAGCCGGCCTGGAGTACAAAGGAATGCTGGAAGAAATGGCCACCGCAAAGGACATCCTCATGAACGAAAAAGACGAGGACCTTCGCGAAATGGCCCGCGACGAAATTGCGCAGATCGAACCCAAACTCCCTGAAATGGAGCAGAACATAAAGCTGCTGCTAATCCCCGCAGACCCTGACGACGGAAAGAACGCCATCGTAGAAATCCGCGGCGGCGCAGGCGGCGACGAGGCAGCTATCTTTGCCGGCGACCTGTTCCGTATGTACAGCAAATACGCAGAGCGCAAAGGCTGGAAGCTGGAGGTAACAGACCAGGCTCCCGGAACCTCAGGCGGCTTCAAACAGATAGTCTTCACCCTGTCCAGCAACAACGACGGCGTGTATGGCATCATGAAGTACGAATCCGGCGTACACCGCGTTCAGCGCGTGCCCCAGACAGAAACCCAGGGCCGTCTGCAGACCTCTGCAGCATCTGTGGCCGTCTTCCCCGAGGCAGGAGAATTCGATATCGAACTTAACATGAACGATATCCGCAAAGACCTGTTCTGTTCTTCAGGTCCCGGCGGACAGGGCGTAAACACCACTTACAGTGCAGTACGTCTTACCCATATCCCTTCAGGTATCGTAGTACAGTGCCAGGAGGAACGTTCACAGCTTAAGAACCTTGACCGTGCAATGGCAGAGCTCCGTACTCGTCTGTACAACATGGAGCACCAGAAATACCTTGACGGAATTGCAGCAAAACGCAAGACCATGGTTTCTACCGGAGACCGTTCCGCCAAGATCCGCACATATAACTATCCTCAGTCCCGCGTTACTGACCACCGTACCGGCTGGAGCATGTACAACCTTCCCGTCTTCATGGACGGAGATATCCAGGATTGCATCGACTCACTGGTAGTGGCAGAGAACGCAGAGCGTCTTAAAGAAGCAGGAGAGAATTAATATGGCAGAGAAAAAACGCGAACAGGAAGGCCTGAAGGCCCTTGGCAAGAAGGTCAGGTATAAAGACAACTATGCTCCTGAGGTTCTTGAGACCTTCGAGAACATGAATCAGGAGAACGACTATTGGGTTCGCTTCAATTGCCCGGAGTTCACCACCTTGTGCCCCATCACGGGCCAGCCGGACTTTGCGGAGATCCGCATCAGCTATGTTCCTGATGTAAAGATGGTAGAGAGCAAGAGTCTGAAGCTTTATCTTTATAGTTTCCGCAGTCATGGTGACTTCCACGAGGATTGTGTGAATACTATTATGAAGGATCTTATTAAATTGATGGATCCTAAGTATATAGAGGTTACGGGTTTCTTTACTCCCCGTGGTGGTATCTCTATCTTCCCTTATGCCAATTATGGCCGTCCCGGCACAAAGTGGGCTGCCCTCGCAGAGAAGCGTCTGGAAAGCCATGAATAAATAATTTGCTTGGTTGGTAGAGCCCTGAAAGGTCGTGCCACCCCCGGCTAGGGGGAGGGAGCCCGAACGGGCGGAAGGGGGTCCGTCAGGGCTGCTGCCAACCAAGCAATGAAAAGATTCCTATGGATTTAAGTAACGCTAAAATAAAGGAAATCAGGGCGTTGCGGGAGAAGAAGTTCCGCGACGAGGCCGGACTTTTCTGCGTAGAAGGAGAAAAGATGGTAGCCGAAGCCCTGGCCTCCGGACTAGAAGTAGTAGAAGTCTATAGGAAAGAAGAAATAGGGGAGAAAGCCATGGAGCGCATCAGTGCGCTCAATACACCATCGCCGGTACTGGCAGTCGTACGCCAACCCAAGCCGGTAAAACCCATCCCCGGCGGCCTGTGCCTGGCCCTTGACGCCGTACGCGACCCCGGCAACATGGGCACCATCCTTCGAATGGCAGACTGGTTTGGTATTGACACCGTTTATGTATCCGAAGACTGCGTAGAAGCCTTCAACCCCAAGGTAATCCAGTCATCCATGGGAACCATCTTCAGGAAGATTCCCGTTACCGCTGACCTTCCCCAGCTTTGTAAAGAATTCAAAGCCAAAGGATTGGAAGTCTTTGGCACCTTCCTCGGCGGAGAAAACATCTACACCGCCAACCTGCCCGCAGAGGGCCTTATAGTAATGGGCAACGAGGCTCACGGCATATCTGACGCCGTGGCCGCCCAGGTTACAGTAAAACTGACCATACCGTCCTTTGCCACCGGCCCCACTGCAGAATCCCTGAACGTGGCCGTAGCAACATCGCTGACAGTATCTGAATTTAAGAGAAGAAGCCTTTAATCTGAGGCTCGTAGGTTTTTGAAACCGGCAGTGCGGGTATGGCGTCGTGGGAAAGTACGACCTCGTAGCCCTGGCCGTTGTGCCTTACCAGCTTGATTTTACCCGTATTGACTATGTATTTGCGGTGGCAGCGGATAAGACCTTTGTCTGCAAAACCGCCCTCCACGGCCTTCAGGCTGCTTCTGAGCATATATTTATCCAGCTCGTTTCCCGCCCCTTGATACCAAGCGATAATGTAATTGTCGTCCGCCTCTATATAGTAAAGGGCACTTACGCTGATAGAGAATTTAAGCACGCCGGTATTGTCGTAAAGAGCGATCTTCTTGTCTTCTGCCACCGTGCTTTGCGGCGCAGGCCTGTTTATAGCCTTGTTCTTATCCACGATGGCAAAGTACATTGCCGCAATGATATTGGGTACTATAATGGAAGTAAATGCATAGACGAAGGCCTTGCCCATCAGCTCCAGGAACGATGCATCATCAATGTCGATGATGCCGATCTCGTCCCCCTGCAGGGTGAAGGCAGTGTACAGCAGGCAGATGAGGATGGCCTCTCCCACAATCCATAGTACATACTGCGCGTAGGTCATTCGCATCCGGCGCAAGGCGTACATTACCCTTCTGCTGATGATGAGTATGAGAAGGCAGATGGTAAAGAAGACTGCGGTGAAGGCAAAGGCCCTTGAAGGCCTGAGCTCAAACCATGCATTGTCAGAAAAAGGAATGCTGACAAGCATGAAGATTACAGAGAAAAGCGCTACGAAGGTGACCGTAGCGATTAGCTGGTATTTGTCCCTTAAATAGCGGGGTAAATTATGTTTTTTATTCTCTGCCATCAGCTACAAAAGTAACAATTATTTTAAGAATTTCACCCCATATTTCGCAATTTCACCACTAAAGTGCTGATTTATAGGTCATATTTTCCTCTTTTGCCACAATCTAAGCCAAACCTTTTGGGCTTTAAAAAATTTGGACTATTTTTGTCCTCCGTCTTAATCAAAAATAAATTTATGAGAATAATTGGAACGGGAAGCGCGCTTCCCAAGAAGATTGTCACAAACGAGGACCTTTCCAAGTTTCTTGACACCAGCGACGAGTGGATCACCACCCGCACCGGAATCAAACAGCGCCACGTCGTTTCTGACGAAACGCTTGAGGACATGGGCGCAGAGGCTGCGCTGAAAGCCCTTGAGATGGCTGGAAAACGTCCGGAAGATATCGACCTTTTTATCTGCTCAAACGTATTGGGCGAATATATAACTCCTTCACTCGCGTGCATAATATCAGAAAAGATAGGCCTCAAGTGCGGTTGCTTTGACATCAACTGCGCGTGCCCCGGCTTCCTCTTTGCACTGGATATTGCAGAAAGCTACTACAAGGCAGGCAAAACCAAGAACTGCCTTATAGTCTGCGCCGACGAGCCTACCCGCATGTGCGACTGGAACGACCGTTCCACCTGCGTGCTGTTTGGTGATGGTGCCGGCGCTGCCGTGTTGACAGAAGGCGACAACGTGAAGGCTACCAAAATCAACTGCCAGCCGGCAGTTAGCAAGCTCTGGCAAAAAAGAGTACCGGAGCCCACTCCTTACGTTACAAAAGTTGAGCAGAATGTTCCCCTTCAGATGATGGGCCGCGACGTCTTCAAGTTCGCCGTCAGCGCTTCCACCACAGAGGTCGTAGACCTGCTTAGCAGCATCGGAAAGAGCAAGAGCGATGTAGACTATTACGTTGTACATCAGGCAAATATGCGTATCATCGATGCTATCAAGAACTTCCTGGGAGAGCCTGACTCCAAGTTCCCCACCAATATTGCAGATCACGGCAACTCTTCCTCTGCTTCCTGCGCCATCCTTCTGGACGAGTGCAACCGCAAGGGACTGTTCAAAAAAGGAGATTTACTGGTGTTCAGTGCTTTTGGCGCCGGCCTCCTTTCCGCAGCAGCAATTCTGGAGTGGTAAATATTAAAAATATTTAGTATATTTGCAGTCTAACTTGAAATAAGTCATATAGAAATGAATAACACAAAAAGAGTAGTAATTACCGGTATGGGCGTCATCTCCAGCGTTGGAAATGACATCCAGACTTACTGGAAGAACCTTAAGGACGGCGTATGCGGTATAGAGGTTATCGACACTTTCCCTACGGATAACCTTCCCGTCAAGATTGCCGGCAAGATTAAGGATTTCAACCCGGAGGAATACGGAATGGATAAGCCCTTCGTGCGCAAGCAGGACAGGTTTACCCAGTTTGGCGTTGCTGCTGCCTATCAGGCAATGAAGGACGCCGGCCTCGTTACAGAGGGTGAAGATGCCAACATCGATCCCTTCCGTCTTGGCGTTTACGTAGGTTCCGGTATCGGTGGCTTCGAGGTTCAGTACCGTGAGACCGCAAAGATGATTGAAGACCCTTCAGGCCAGTGGATTTCCCCGCTCTTCATTCCTACAATGATCAGCAACATCGCCGCAGGCCATATCGCAATCAAGCATCATGCACAGGGCCCCTGCCTTGATATTGTAACTGCCTGCGCAACATCGTCACACTGCCTTGGAGAGGCATTCCGCGCTATCAGGCACGGCTATGCAGACGCTATCATCGCCGGTGGCTGCGAGAACGCAACCATTCCTCTTGGCATCGTAGGTTTCGCAAATGCAAAGGCCCTTACAAGGGTAGAAGATCCTAAATATGCATCCCTGCCTTTCAACAAGAACCGTCAGGGCTTCGTAATGGGAGACGGTGCGGGTATCCTCGTCCTTGAGGAGCTGGAGCACGCAAAGGCCCGTGGTGCAAAGATTTACGGAGAAATGGTGGGCTACGGCAACACCTGCGACGCATATCATGCAACCGCACCCCGTCCGGACGGCCAGACCCAGGCAAAATGTATCACCCTTGCCCTTGAAGAGGCTGGCTTCGACAAAGCAAAAGACAACCTTTACATCAATGCACACGGTACAGGTACCCACCTGAACGACGTTGCAGAGACCATCGCTTACAAACTTGCACTTGGTGATTTCGCATACAAGGCACACATCAGTTCAATCAAGTCCATGACCGGACATATGTTCGGTGCAGCAGGCGCAGCAGAGGCAATCGCCACCATCCTTGCACTTAAGGACGGTATCATTCCTCCGACCATCAACCTTGACTGCCCGGATCCGGAGTGCGACCTTGACTACACACCTAACGTTGCCCTCAAGAGTGACATTACCCTTGGTATTTCAGACTCTCTGGGCTTCGGCGGACACAATGCCTGCGTTGCATTCAGAAAATACCAGGACTAAACCAACAACTAACAACCTAAACGTGTACTAAAATGGTAGAGCTTAATAAAGAAGATATCAAAGGTTTTCTCCCTCATAGGGAACCAATGCTGCTTATAGAAAAGTCTTACATCGATGAAGAAGGCAACGCCCATTCAGAGTATAAGATCAAAGAGGATGAGTTCTTTACCCGTGGCCACTTCCCTGGCAACCCCGTAGTTCCGGGCGTTATCCAGTGCGAGATTATGGCCCAGAGCTGTGCAGTTCTTGTAAAGGACGAGATTCCCGGACACATTACCCTTTACGCCGGCCTTAACAACGTGAAATTCAAGAATGTAGTTAAGCCGGGTGACGTTTGCTGCGTAACCAGTAAGATGAACGAGCGCCGCGGTCAGCTTTTCTTCTGCTCCGCCAAGCTTGAGGTTAACGGCAAGCTTTGCTGCAAGGGAGACCTTACTTTTGCTCTTGTCCCTATTGAGAAGTAATAACGTAAGGGGGGCTGGGCAGTGGCTAAGAATCCTGCATACAAAGATACTGCTGCCCTGTGCAACAAGATAATTCAGGACGCACAAGACGGCAACTTCAGCCCTGTTTACCTTCTGATGGGGGACGAGCCCTATTATCCGGA
Organism: uncultured Bacteroidales bacterium; assembly: GCA_900316675.1. GTDB lineage: Bacteria > Bacteroidota > Bacteroidia > Bacteroidales > UBA932 > Cryptobacteroides. The sequence continues at coordinate 19,504 of ONDR01000023.1, read as the reverse complement.
CAAAGCCTGTGAGGCGATAATCGACGCCGCCCTGGCTCCGGAAGAAAGAGATTTCAATCAGACCATATTCTACGGTCTGGACACTGACGCCGCTACGGTCGCCTCGGAAGCCAGATGCTATCCGATGATGGCCGAGCGGCGTTTGGTCGTATTAAAAGAGGCCCAGAGCATGAAGAGCCTTGAGGACCTTGCCACTTACTGCGAGGAGCCCCTGGACTCTACAGTCCTGGTCATTCTTATGCGCGGGGCCAAGGCTGATAAGCGCAAGGCCCTGTACAAGACGGTTTCAAAGATGGGCATCGTTATGGAATCCACAGCCCTCAGGGATTATGAGGTAAGCAACTGGATTTCAGATTTTTATGCCTCACGAGGCCTTAATATCGCCCCCGATGCCGCCGCCCTTTTGGGCGAATTTGCCGGCACCAGCCTTGGCAAGATAGCCCTTGAAACTGACAAACTGCTGAAGAACCTGCCGCAGGAAGAAAAAACCGTCACGGCAGAGGATATAGAGAAAAACGTGGGCATTTCCCGCCAGTTCAGCATCTTTGAACTGACCAAAGCCCTGGCTGCAAAGAATTCCCAGTCGGCGCTTTTCATCGCCGCCCACATGGGCTCCGAGGCCAAGTTCGCCCTGCCCATGGCAACAGCCGCAATCTTCGGTTACTTTTACCGAATCCTGTCCCTGGAGGCCCAGCAGGCCGCCAAGGGCAGCCTGTCCCCCCAGGAGAAAGCCGCCATCCTTGGCGTAAGCCCTTTCTTCCTTAGGGAATATGACCAGGCCATTGCCAATTATCCCATTCCCAAGTGCATGAGGGTGCTCGCCGTCATTGAAGACTACGACTTCAAGGGCAAGGGAGGCGCTCCGCAGGACACTGAAGACAGGGAATTGTTCCTTGAAATGGTATCGAAAATACTTGTAATATGATTATCAAAACAGTAGACATCTGCAAAAACTTCGGAGAAAAAGTGGCTCTGGATCACCTGAGCCTGGAAATTCCGGAGGGGCAGATCTTTGGCCTGCTGGGCCCGAACGGCGCCGGCAAGACCACACTCATCAGAATCATCAACAGAATAACCATTCCTAACTCAGGACAGGTGCTGTTCAAAGGCCAGCCCATCACCCAGGAAGATGTGATGCGCATCGGCTACCTGCCCGAAGAGCGCGGCCTGTACCGTAAAATGAAAGTAGGGGACCAGGCCCTTTATCTTGCCCGCCTCAAGGGCATGAGCCGTACCGATGCAATGGCAGCCCTCAAGGACTGGTTCACCCGTTTCGGCATCGAATCATGGTGGAACAAGAAGGTAGAGGAACTGTCAAAGGGTATGGCCCAGAAGGTTCAGTTCATTACAACCGTCGTTCATAAACCGTCCCTGATGATATTGGACGAGCCTTTCAGCGGCTTCGATCCCGTAAATGCGGAACTCATCCGTCAGGAAATCCTCAGGCTCAAGGCCGAGGGTGCTACTATCATCCTTTCCACCCATAACATGGAGTCGGTAGAGGAGCTTTGCGACAGCATCGCCCTTGTAAACCATGCCAAACTTGTAGTTACCGGAGCAACGGATCAGATCCGCCGCTCTTACGGAGACAGCATGGTAGAGCTTGTATATACCGCTTCTGCACCACTGGAGGCTGCAGAGGGCGTATTCACCGTGGCTTCCGACACTCTGGATGCAGGTGTCCATACTGCCAAACTCAACCTTGAAGTTGGCACCAACGAAGCCCTGTCCGCTATTCTTGCCAGCGGCGTAACCGTCCGCTCTTTCCGCGAACTCATCCCCAGGATGAACGACATTTTCATTAGACTTGTAAAGGAGGGCTAAGCGTATGAATTTCAAGATAATAAGCACCGTAATTTCACGGGAATACACAACCAAGGTAAAGAAGAAATCCTTCCTTATCACCACGCTTATAGTACCTGTAATCATTGCCGTGGGCATCTTCATCATGATACAGCTTGTATCCAACATGACGCCCCGTGCACAGCAGGTTGCCGTTATTGACCATACCGGCGGCATCGTTATGCCTTACCTGGAAAATAACAGCTCCAACACTTATACTGACTGCTCTTCCCAGGCGGAAGAAGATATGAAGGGCTCTCTGGACAAGAGCGGAATGGACGTTTTGCTGGTAATTTCAGAGCTGGATTCCCTTAACAACGTAAGTGTCCAGGCCTATTCCCGCAAGCCTCTTACCGTAGAGTTCTCAGGTATAGTTAAAAGGCAGGTCAACAAAGCCATAGAGTCTTACAAGATAAGTACTTACAAGGATATAGAAAACCTTGAAAGCATTATCCGTGACGTAAAGAGCGATGCCAGCCTGACAGAGTTCCTGCTTGACGAGTCTGGCAACGAAAGTCTCTCTGAATCAGGTGTTTACCAGGGCGTTTCTATGATCATGGGTATCTTTATCTTCATGTTCATCACCATGTTCGGTTCAATGGTTATGTCCAGCGTAATTGAAGAAAAGAGCAGCCGCGTAGTAGAGGTACTCATCTCTTCTGCCAAGGCAACAGAGCTGATGTTCGGCAAAATCATAGGTGTAGCCCTTGTAGCGCTTACCCAGTTCTTCCTGTGGATACTCCTTACTGCCGGTATCATCTTTGTGCTGGGCTCCATGACCGGAGGCCTGCAGGATGCAGCACAGTCCGCTGCAATGATGGAAATGGCCGGCAATTCTGGCGTTAACATAAACGCCGGCGGCGGAGACGCAGCAGTGCTTCTTTCTACCCTTGTTAAGATTCCTTGGGGCACCATGATACTGTCCTTCGTGGTTTACTTTGTTCTTGGTTACCTGCTGTATTCCAGCATGTTCGCTGCAATCGGCTCTGCCGTAGAGAACGAAGGCGAGACCCAGCAGCTGCAGCTGCCCCTTACCATCCCCCTTATGATTGGCTACATGATTATCCTCTTTGCGGCCAGGAATACGGACAGTAGCACTGTTGTCTGGGGATCGATGATACCTTTCACTTCTCCTATCGTCATGCTGGCCCGCATCCCTTACGGCGTGCCTGCATGGGAGCTTGCACTGTCTATCTTCCTGCTCCTTGTCACCTTCATCGTAATGGCATGGATATCGGCAAAGATTTACAGGGTAGGTATTTTGATGTACGGTAAAAAGTCCTCTTTCAAGGACTTGTGGAACTGGCTCAAACAGAAATAATACCCCATAATATGAAAAGAATAATACTAATTGCGCTTGCATCCGTACTTGTTGCTTCATGCTGCAGGGAGAGCATCAAGTGGACCATGACAAGCATGAACAGCACCCGCACCGGCGTTATCGCATGCAATGCAGATAACGTAGACCAGGCGCTGGGAACCATCGATCCGGAAAACTACACCGCTCCTAACGGCCGTACTTTTGGCAAGGAGACATCTACCTACAAAGTTGCCAAGGCTCTGTTGGCCGTTCAGCCGCAGATGGCGGACCTTAAGAAGGTGGTTGGTTACTCTACCCGCGAAATGATAAGGACTTATCCCGAATCCGAGATAGGGGACTGGTTCATTGACGAGCTTATGCGTGCCGCAGAAAAGAAGTCCGGCAAACATGTCAGCTTTGGTGTCACCAACTTTGGCGGAATCCGCGTTGACATGCCTGCAGGCGACATTCTTAAGGACGATATTGTTTCAATGTTCCCCTTCAAGAACAATCTATGCTACCTTGAGCTTGCCGGAAAGGACATCCGCGCCCTGCTGGAGCAGCTTGCCGCTACCAAGTGGCAGGTTGTAGGCGGTGCCCGCTGCGTTGTTAAGGATGGCAAACTGGAGTCCGTAGAGATTGAGGGCCAGCCGCTTGACGATAACCGCGTTTACGGCGTTGCCACTATCTCTTTCCTTCTTAACGGTGGCGATGGTCTCTTTGTGGCCCGCAATGCCAAGAAGCTGGACATCTATCCCGAATACCTTATCGACATCATGCTTCCTTACGTGCAGGAACTTACTGCCCAGGGCAAGCCTGTCGAGTACAGCAAGGATGGACGTATCCAGATTATCGAAACTAAAAATGAATCAGCAGAATAAGGAGGACCGGATATGAAAAAAGTTATAGCACTTGCAGTCATACTTGCAGCAGCCCTGCTTTTGTTCGCAGGCCGCCAGAATCATCTGGTCATCGTTCATTTTAACGATACCCATTCCCACTTCGAACCCCTCCGTTCCGGTGAAGATTCACTGCGCGGTGGCGTTATTGAAAGGGCTGCCTATGTGGACAGCGTCCGTGCTGCGGTAGGTGCAGAGAACCTGCTGCTCATGCATGCGGGCGACTTCAGCCAGGGTACTTCTTATTTCTCTACCCTTGGCGGAGATCTTGAAATTGAGACCATCAATGCCTTTGGCTATGATGTAGTTACCCTTGGTAACCATGAGTTCGATAATGGTCCAGAGGACCTTGCACGCCGCCTGAAGAAGCTTAATTGCCCGGTGGTTTGTGCAAACTACGACTTCAGTCCCTTCGAACTTGGCAGCATCGTTAAGCCTTACGTTATTCTAGAGAAGGCCGGCCTTAAGATTGGTGTGTTCGGTATGCTTACCAACATTCTTAAGGTTGTGGATAGGAGCGTGGCAGACCGTCTTCCTAAGCTTGACGATATTCCTACTGCGCAGAAGTGGGCGGATTATCTTAAGAACGAAGAGAAGTGCGATCTTGTGATTGCTCTTACTCATATTGGTATTCCTGAGGATGAGGGTCAATTTATTGATCCTGTGATGGTTAGCAGTACCCGCAACATCGACTTAGTAGTCGGTGGCCATTCCCACACCTTCTTGGATGGTATTCTGTATGTTAAGAATCTCGATGGCAAAGAGATTCCTATTGTGCAGAATGGCTGCTGGGGGCTTAACGCCGGGAAAATTGATATTATTAAATAGTTATATGGAGGAGCTAGTCCATTCGTGCTCCTGAAAAATTTGGGGTTAAGTCGCCCGAACGGGCCAGCTCCTCCAACAAATAATCAATTTTCCCGAAAGGGACTGCTACACTAGGAAAGTGGGAAACGCGAACACCATAGACATTGAGGCGATTCTGAGGAAAAGATTCCCCAGAATGCCCAGGTTTATGATAAGGTGGGCCAAGAAACTGATACACCAGGACTATCTGAACGGCTTCCTATGCCAGGACTACCAAGGCGTACAGTTTGCAGACGAATGCCTCAAGTACCTACAGATCAGCGTCCAGGTAGAAGGCCTGGAAAACATAGACCTCGCAGGCCGGTACACCTTCGCCTGCAACCACCCCCTTGGCGGGGCCGACGCCCTTGCTCTTGTAAAGGTGATGGGCGGTCTGTTTGGAGAGAATTGCCGCTTTCCGGTTAACGATTTCCTGATGAACATAAAGGCCATGTCCGGCATGTTCATCCCCGTTAACAAGGTAGGAGGGCAGTCCAGGGAACTGGCCCTGGGCATGGAAGCAGCCTTTGCTTCTGAATACCAGATTGGCACCTTCCCGGCAGGGAAGTGCTCCAGAAAGTACAATGGGGTAATCCAGGACCGCGAATGGGGCAAGTCCTTCATTACCAAGAGTGTACAGTATAAGAGGGAAGTGGTGCCCTGTTGGTTTTCAGGGCACAACAGCAAGCGGTTTTACCGCTGGGACAGGATAGGCCGCCTGCTGGGACTAAAGTTCCCCCTGGCCATGGTCCTGCTGCCTGACGAGCTTTACAAAGCCCGGGGCACAACAATAAAAATGGTAATAGGGAAGCCAATCCCTTACCAGACTTTTGACAATAGCAAAAAACCTATGGAATGGGCCGCAGAAGTACGGCGTATGGTTTATGAAGAACATAATTGATCCGGTTGACAGAGCCTTGCTTAAGGCAGAACTAACTCCTGAACGCCTGCTGCGTACGACAAACCGTGCGGGAAATGAGATTTATCTTGTCACTTACGCAGAAGCCCCCAATGTCATTCGTGAGATTGGCCGCTTAAGGGAGATTGCCTTCCGCGCAGGTGGCGGCGGAACGGGAGAGGAGCTTGACATCGACAAGTTCGATACCGACCCTGTATATGGCTATCGTCAGCTGGTACTTTGGAATCCGGAAGAAGAGCAGATAATCGGCGGATATCGCTATGTACCGTGCTCGCAGGCCGTTTTCAACATTCAGGGACAGCCCATAATAACATCGTCCCACATGTTCACCTTTTCTAAGAAGTTCATCAAACACTACCTGCCCCACGCCATCGAGCTGGGCCGCTCCTTTGTGTCGCTGGAATACCAGAGCACCCGTCTTGGCAGCAAGAGCATCTATGCCCTTGACAATCTGTTCGATGGTCTTGGAGCCCTTACCCTGCTTTACCCGGAGGTTAAATACTTCTTTGGAAAGATGACCATCTATCCGGACTACCCGCGCGAGGCCCTGGATATGATTATGGTCTTCCTGCGTAAGTATTTCCCTGACCATCAGAAACTTGCAACGGTGGGCATCCCCGTAAAACCGGAACATCCGCAGAAATATCGTCCTCTGTTCAGGGGAAAGACATACAAAGAGGGCTACCGCGTACTGAATGCAGAGATCAGGGCCATGGGACTGAACATCCCGCCGCTGGTCAACTCATACATGAATTTATCCCCGTCCATGAAGTATCTGGGAACGGGGATAAATGACGAATTTGCTGATGTTTATGATTCCGGCATCCTTGTTACCTTCGAGGATCTTTATCCGGAAAAGAAGCTTCGCTACATAGATTCATTCATTAAGAATGGCTGGGAGCGAATTAAGCAAGCCCTAAAAAAGAAGAAATCTCAGCGACCTGCTCTTTAGCGGACTGAACGGCCTCGACTACGGTTTTGGGGCCGTAATTGTAATCTCCTGCGCTGAACAGGCCTTCCGGCGATGCGCCCTCTGCAAGGGCCTTATCCACGCCTTCGCTGACAGCAACAATCATTGAGTCGAAGTCGATCTCGTAATCCGTGCCGTCCAGGATGCGGGTGGCGATGCTGCCGTCTTCGCGGGTATAGTTCTCGCACTTGCGAACGATAGCGTAAGTCCTTGAACCTTCCGTCTTTACCTCTACCGGAACGCTGAATACGTTAAACTTGACGCCTTCTTCCTGAGCCTCTTTAACCTCCAGCTTGTTTGCCGGCATGTTCTCAAAAGTCTTGCGGTAAACTACCGTTGTGTCGCAGCCCATGCGGATGGCGGTGCGGCAGGCGTCCATGGCAACGTTTCCGCCGCCAACAACAATTACCTTCTTGCCAAGCTGGAACTTGGAAGTATCCTTAAGGAATTCAAGGGCGTGAAGAACATGGGGATTGTCTTCTCCGGGGATGCGCATCTCTTTGGCAACCCATGCGCCCGCAGCCAGAAGGACTGCGTCGTGGCTGTCCTGTAAAGACTTGACTGTCATGTCCTTACCAAGGGTGACGCCACCAACGAAGTTAACGTTTATCTCTTTAAGAATGCGCTCGTAGGCATCTACATACTTCTTGTCCAGACGGAAGTCCGGAATACCGTAGCGGAGTACGCCTCCGATGCGGGGGAAACTGTCATAAAGGTCAATGGCAACACCTTTCTGGCGAAGCCAGATTGCGGCGGCGATGCCGGCCGGGCCTGCGCCTACGATTGCAACCTTCTTGCCGCAATCCTGGGCGGGAACCTGTACGTGGGCGTCTCCAAGAATGTAGGGCATGGATATTTCCTGCTCTATTTCATACCATTTAACGGGTACTTTCTTGGCGTTAAGTACGCAGTGACCGTAGCAGAAAAGAGCCCAGTCACATACCTGGCAGGTTATGGCGCTGAAAGGATTATTATCGAACAATATTCTGGCTGCTTCTGCTACCTGTCCCTCCCTGTAAAGCTTCATAGCGGACGGAACGTCTGTGTGTACCGGGCAGGCACCCATGCATCTTGCATTACGGCAAAGCAGACATCTATTAGCTTCAGTGTTCATAATGTAGTATTTAGTGCTTTATTAATTGCTTATTACAACGTTTTGGGTTGCAAATATCGTTACAAAAAATTACATTTGCAAAGATAGAATGTTTGTAAAACTCATTTAATGAAAACTTTTAAATCCTTATTGGCGGTCGTAGCGTTAGGACTTCTTGTTGCGTGCGGCGGCGGAAACGGGAAAGAAGACCCGGTTAATCCAACTACAAAGGATCCGACTATTTTCAGGACCCAAATTGACAAAACCTCCTATAGCCCTGAGGCTCAGACAACTACCTTCACTGTATACTGTGATGTGGCCTGGGCTGTCAAGGCAGATTCACAGTGGCTCACTGTAAGCCCTTCCTCAGGTAAGGGTGATGCTACCAACGGAGAGCAGGTTACAGTTACTTTTAAGTTCAACAAAGAAACATCGTCCAGAAATGGTGCTGTCACTGTTTCTGCCGGAACAAAGACCTCTTCACTGACCCTGTCACAGAAGCCTCTTACAGAGATGTTCCCTGAGACCGAGGTCTTCATCGTTAAGAAGCAGACCTACAAGTTTGTGGTCATTTCCCAGAACGAGTGGACGGCAAGCCTGCCTGCAGATGCCGACTGGCTGCATATCGAGCCTAAGAGCGGTTCAGGAACCGTTTCTGTATATATGACTCCCTCCGATGCCAACGAGAACGTAGGGGACCGCAAGACCACCCTCACCTTCACTATGGGCGGCGACAAAGTAGAGATCCCCGTCACCCAGCGTCAGACCAATGTGCTGCTTCTTGGTGAGAGCCAGTATATAAATGATTATCAGGCCGGTACATTTGAGGTTCCTTCCAATACCAACGTAGATTTCCAGGTTGTTATTCCTGCCGAGGCTGCTGATTGGCTTAAGTTCGTAGAAACCAAGGCCCTGAACTCCCGCAAGACCACCTTCCGCCTGGAGCAGAACACTGGCTTCGAGCCCAGAAGGGCAACCGTCAGCTTCAAGTACGGAGACGACATCAACGAGACCTTCCAGGTAGAGCAGGCTCCTTATAACGAGGTGCTTGGCAAGACCGTTCCCGGCATTTATGGTGTAGAAGGACAGAATTTCATTTACACTGCAGGCAAGGACCAGTTAAGCGTGCTTCGCACCGCAGATAAAAAGCTGGCCCTCAGAATATTAAGGGCAGAGGACGTTCAGGTTGCAGAGGTTTCAGGCGTGCCGGCTGACGCTACCTTCGGAACAGAACTCAATGTAACAGTAGCCGTGCTTAAGGGCCGCGACATTGTGGTTCGCAAAGCAACATCGGCTTACATACTTAAGGCCGACGACAAGAATATCTGGCTTACCACGCCGGACGGAATTGGTGCAATCCTAAAGAAGTAGCCGTATGAAGAAGATACTATCCACAGTTGCAATATTGTTGATCGGTGCCTATACAATGTTTGGAATCAGGGCACCTAAAACTCCATATCAGTATAAACAGCCCGACGGAAGCATCATCACCCTTGTTAATCATGGTGATGAATTCCACAGCTGGACCACCTGCAACGGTCAGGTAATGACCTTTGGCGCCGATGGTTTCTGGCGTCCGGCCGCCAATCAGGTAGCTGCCAGAAGCGCAGGAGCCGAGGTTCGCCGCATGCGTCAGGAGTTCAACGAGATGCTTCGCGAGGCCCGCGAGAGCTCAATTTCCATGGGTGAAAAGCCCTTCCTGGTTATTCTGGTAGAGTTTAATGACCTTAGCTTTACCATTGCCAATCCTAAACAGGCTTTTACCAACCTGCTGAACGAAGAGAACTATTCCGCTAACGGCGGAACAGGCTCTGCCAGAGACTTTTACGTGCACAGCTCCGACGGGGCATTCAAGCCTTCCTTCGAGGTCGTAGGTCCTGTCAAGATCAGCCAGGGTTACGCATATTACGGACAGGATTACGGTTCCAGCCATAACAGATACGCAAGGGACGGCTTCCTGGAGGCCTGCCAGCTTGCAGACTCACAGCTTGGCGTAGACTTCAGCCGCTATGACGTTGACGGTGACGGTGCTGTAGATAACATTTTCTTCTACTATGCCGGCCACAACCAGGCCGAGGGCGGTTCTGCCGACACCATCTGGCCCCACGCATCAAGGCTTTCTTCCGCTTCCCGTTTCGATGGCAAATCTCTTGGCCGATATGCATGTACATCAGAGTACAGAGGCTCATCAGGCACAACGATGTGCGGTATCGGAACCTTCTGCCACGAGTTCGGTCACGTTCTTGGTCTGCCTGACTTCTACGATACCGACTACGAGGACAACGGCGATGCCAAGGACATGAAGGCCTTCTCACTGATGTCCAGCGGCCCTTATAACAACAATGGCCGTACTCCTCCAAGACTCAATGCCCTTGAGCGCAACATGCTGGGTTGGATGGACGATGCACCCCTTCTGACCAAAGGCCAGAAGACTTTGAGGGCCATCCAGAACAAAGAAGCATACAGGATACCTACTCCCAACAACGGCGAATACTTCTATATCGAGACCCGTGACGGCAGCAGCTGGGATAAATACATCCCCACCGGCCTGATGGTATATCATGTGGACAGGTCCAACACTATCGTTGCCAGCGGCCGTACCGCAAACTCGCTTTGGAGTAACAATGACATCAACTGTTATGCTAGCCACCCCTGCTGCTATCTGGTAGCATCGTCTAACTATAACAATAACAATTACATAATGTTCCCCGGAAACGGAAATGTTACCACCTTCAACCCCGTTCCCTGGAGCAATGAACCCCTTAGCTACGTGCTGAATAACATTGCTTATTCAGGCGGCGTGACAACCTTCGATGTAACCAACGACACCGCTGTCAAGCTGAAGGGAACTGTTTATGACATGGACGGAAATCCTCTGTCCGGAGCATCAGTAAACGTGGCACCGGCAAGCTCTGCCGCCCCCGGAACTGTTAAGTCTTCCGCCGTAGAAAAGAGGGATGCAGTTTATTCCTGCACCACCGGCGCCGATGGTAAGTACGAGCTCGTCTTGAACGACAGCGACCGTGGCAAGAAGTTCGACCTTTCTGCCAGCCTTGGCGGCTACATTACAAAGACCATCCGCGTAGAGGCATCCAGCCTTGTCAACGAGCAGGATATATATCTTAGAAAGGTAGGCACAATAGAGGACTACACCCTTAGGAAGTACAATCCCAACGGCAGCTTCGGCTCATTCGGCTATGCCAGCCAGGAGGCTTGCTCTATCATGGCAGCATACCAGTACAGCCCTAAAGAGATTGCTCCTTACGTAGGTACAACGCTTACAAATGTATCCTTCCAGGTTAATGCGGTCAGCTGCGACGCCCTCTATGTTGTTGTTTTTGTGGGAGATAAGCTTGCTCTTAAGAGGGCCGTTACCCTTGTGACCGACGATGCCATCAGGGCCGATATTTCCGATGCCAATATTGTCATTCCTGCAGGTAAGGAACTGACCATCGGCTATGCAATTGAGAATGCAAGGGACAATAATTCCGGCGGAACTTATCCCGTTATTTACGATAAGAGCGGCCATGCCGACGGAGGTTGCATCTATGCTTCCGTTAATTACAGCAGCCCTTCATGGAAAGAATGGTCAAACGGTAACCTTATCATTGCAGCCAAGGTTCTGGGCGACACCGATCCCGGAACGGGCGAGGCTACCTTTGCAATTCTTGGCTACAACAGCCTTCCTTTCAAAGAGAGCTATTCTGCCGGCGAGACCTATACCTTCAAGATTGAAGAGGCAATAACCGGTAAGCCTGTAAGCGTAGAGTGGTACTTTGACGGAAGCAAGACTACCGCCGAATCCAAGACCCTTACCGCAGGTAAGCATACCGTAACAGCGATACTGACTTACGGTGACGGCTCTACAGAGGAAATTACTGCAGAACTGAATGTAAATTAATAACTTACGTATATGAAATTTGCTAAGATTATACTTTGCCTGTCCCTTTTCTGCGGCGCCGTTGGTATGCGCGCTCAGGAGAACGACATTGTTAAGCAGGCCGACGGTTACGAGTGGCCGACAGACCCTCAGGTGCTGGCCAAACTCTCTGATTGGCAGGACCTTAAGTTTGGTGCACTCATCCATTGGGGCCTTTATGCAGTGCCGGGAATCGTAGAGTCCTGGTCCATTTGCAACGAGGGCTGGATCACCCGCCCGGAGGGTAGCACCTACGAGGGCTACAAGCAGTGGTATTGGGACCTTTCAAAGCTCTTCAATCCCTACGCCTTCGACCCTAACCAGTGGGCCGATGTTGCCCAGAATGCCGGAATGAAGTATGTGATTTTCACAACCAAGCATCACGACGGCTTCTGCATGTTCGACAGTCAGTATACAGACTTTTCCATCGCCAAGGCAGGCCCTTTTGCCCGCAATCCCAAGAAGGATGTGGCAAAACACGTCTTCCAGGCCTTCAGGGACCATGGTTTCATGGTTGGAGCATATTATTCCAAGCCGGACTGGCATCATCACGGATTCTGGAATCCGTACTATGCCACCGCCAACCGCATGCCCAATTACAAGATTCAGGACCATCCGGACTGGTGGCAGTCTTATGTCGATTATACCCAGAACCAGCTTAACGAGCTTACCAGTGGCAAGTATGGCCAGATTGATATCCTCTGGTTGGATGGCGGCTGGGTTACCGGCAGCCAGGTTGGCATAGAGAGCGTTCTGGAGAAAGCCCGCGCCCGCTATCCCGGAATGATTTGCGTGGATCGTACTATCAAGGGTCCCAACGAGAATTATCAGACCCCTGAACGCAGGATTCCTGAAACCAGGATCGAGCACCCTTGGGAGTCATGCCTTACCCACAGCAACGACTGGGGCTGGGTGCCCAACGCTCCGTACAAGAGCGCTCGCAAGGTTATCGGCATTCTGGCAGAAATCGTTGCCAAGGGCGGATGCCTGGTGCTTGGTGTAGGCCCTAATGCTCAGGGACTTGTAGAAGAGAAGCAGGTAGTTATTCTTAACGAGATTGGTGCCTGGATGCGTCGCTGCGGCGCTGCAATTTACGCAACCCGCACCATCGAGGCCTACAATCCTGCAGAAAAGCTGTGGGTAACTGCATCTAAGGATGGTGCTACCCGCTACGCTATCTACGCTCTTGATGACGAAGAGAAGGTTCCTGCAGAAATCGCCTGGGAAGGCCAGTTTCCCGCAGGCGGAAAGGTTACCCTGCTGAATACTGGCAAGGTGCTGAAGGCTGTACAGAAGGGCTCACGCGTTGTTGTTGCCCTTCCTAAAAACCTTCCGGAAGAGCCAATCGCACTTAGCTACAATCTTTAGAAATAACTACTTCCACCAGTCAGGACGGGAGTAATTGAATGCACCGCGCTCGGTAGCCCATGCTTCGGAAACGAAGAGGCTGTCGGCGCGGTCTGCGTATAGAATACCTTCAAGATGGTCAATCTCGTGCTGGAAGATGCGGGCGGTGTAGCCGTGAACTGTGTCGCGGGCCGGCTGCATGCTGTCAGGATCTACGTAAGATACTATGGCAGAAGTACTTCTGGCTACATTGCCGCGTAGGGTAGGAAGGGAAAGGCAGCCTTCCGGCCCAACTTCTACCACGCCGTACAAAGAGTCGATGTGCATATTAAGGTAGCAGCGCCAGGGCGTATCCGGCAGGTCCAGCCTCTGCAGCCAGATTATCCTTTTGTTTATTCCAACCTGCGGGGCGGCTATGCCGATGCCGTCCTGCGAGGGGTCCTGCACTGTGCGTAACATCTTGGCCATTAGGGTCTTAAGTAGGGGAGAGGCAAGCTCTTCCGCGGTAAGATCCGCACTGGGGGTACGCAGAATTACGCTGTCATCCGGCATCACCGTTACGTACATCACTGAATCAGAGCGTGTTATGATTTCACGTTCCCTTTCTGTAAACGGCTCCTGCTTTTTCATAAACAGAGAAGCCATTACACCTATTACTAATACTCCCAGCAAAAACCACTGGTTCTTGGGTGATGCGATGATACCTGTTCTCATTTTTCTTCTATTGCTATGACGGTTAGGGTAGAATCATTGACGGTAAAGCGGATGTTCAGGCTGCCGTAGGTAAGGCCGTAAGTGCGGTCATCGTTCTGATATTGCGGCCTTGGGTCCTGTTCCAGTATCTGGACGATGGCCTCCTTATCTTGTTCCGATGGCATAGGGACGCCCGGGGCGAAGACTACCTGCAGCGACTGCCACGGCTTGGCGTCCACAAAGCCGGATTTGGCCCCAGGGTGGCTGTCTGCATAGGTCACATAAGGCTTAACGTCGTAGATGGGTGTGCCGTCCATAAGGTCCGCTCCAAGTACCTGAATCTCAGGCCCTTCCGGCCCGTCGGGAACTATGCGCTCGATCTTTACGGAAGACAGGCCCAGGGGGTTCGGCCTGTAGGGGCTTCTGGATGCGAAGACTCCGATGGCTGTGTTGCCACCCAGCCTTGGAGGGCGCACCGTAGGGCTCCATGCGGTGGAATGGTTTGCAGAAAAGCCCCAAATCAGCCAGATATGGCTGAAGCCGTCCAAGCCGCGAAGCGCGTTGGCGTCACGGAACTGCGGCTCAAACACTATCCGCCCGCGGACGGCCGGAGCCAGCCCGCTCTGCCGGGGAATTCCGAACTTTTCTTTAAGCTGGCTTTTGTATACTGCTATCTGTACTAATTCCATAAATACTAGGCTTGTCTCCTTGCAAAGATAAGCTAAAATTGCTACATTTGTTGAATATTATGCAGGAATAACCAAAATGAAAAACATCTTCAAATTTGCGTTGGTAGTGGCAGCACTGGTTGTAGCCGCCATCTTCCTTAAGAAAGAGAAGTACTCTGAAGATCCGCAAATCGCTGCAGTTCAGCATCTTGCAAAACGCGTTACCGGTCAGTTCCCTGCCGGATTCGACTTTAGGATCGCAGAAAAACCCACAAAAGACACTACAGGCATCAAGGACTGGTTCAGGCTTGAGAGTGAGGACGACAAAATCCTCATTACCGCCAACAATGCCAACAGTCTTGCAGTAGGTTTCAACCACTATCTTAAGTACTTCTGCAACCTGACGGTAGGCTGGTTCAAAGAAGAAAAAGTCTCCCTGCCCGGGAAGCTTCCGCAAATTGACAGCCCCATCGAGGTCAATGCAAGAATTGAAGACCGCTTCTTCCTTAATTACTGCACCTACGGCTACACAATGCCCTGGTGGAAGTGGGAAGATTGGGAGCATTTCATAGACTGGATGGCCCTCAATGGCATCAACCTGCCTCTTGCCATCACCGGACAGGAGTCCATTTGGTACAAGATATGGACGGAATTGGGCCTTAGCGACGAGCAGGTTCGCAGCTACTTCACCGGGCCTGCACATCTGCCCTGGCACCGCATGCTGAACATCGACCACTGGGGTGGTCCGCTTCCCAAATCATGGCTCGACGGCCAGGAGGCCCTGCAAAAGCAGATCGTCGCACGCGAGCGCGAATTCAATATGAAGCCCGTTCTGCCTGCATTCGCCGGCCATGTGCCCAATGCCCTGAGCACTGTTTATCCGGAGGCCAAAATCGAGAGAATGAGCGACTGGGCCGGCTTCGCCCTGGAAGACTATCCCTACTTCCTTGATCCGGAGGACAGCCTCTTCCCCGTAATTCAGAAAAAGTTCCTTGAAAAGGAGATCGAACTATATGGCACTGACCATATTTACGGTATCGACATCTTCAATGAGATGATTCCCAAGAGCTGGGAGCCTGACTACCTGGCACGCGTCAGCAAGGGTGTGTATGAGTCCCTGGCCGCCGCAGACAAGGATGCTATCTGGCTTCAGATGACCTGGCTCTTCTACAACGAGCGTAAATATTGGTTCGAGAACGATTCTGACGCCCGTGTAAAGGCCTTCCTGACCTCTTATCCGGCCGACAAATCCATACTTCTTGATTATTATTGCGAGCGTATGGAGGTTTGGCAGAAGACCCAGAGCTACTATGGAATTCCTTTCATCTGGTGCTATTTGGGTAACTTCGGCGGCAACACTTACCTTGCCGGCAATATTGAGGACATCAACGCGAAGATTGAAAATACTTTTGCCAATGCGGGCAGCAGCTTCAAGGGCCTGGGCTCTACGCTCGAGGGCTTCGACTGCAATCCCTTCATGTATCAGTTCATATTTGAGAAGGCTTGGGATTTTGATACCCACAAGAATCTTGAAGATTATATTAAACGTCTGGCTGACAGGCGTATAGGTAAGGAGTCGGAGCTCGGCCGCAAGGCTTGGAGCAACCTGCTGGGCCTCATTTACGTAGACCGTAGCGTGCCCGGCCACAGCCCTCTTCTGAACCTTCGTCCTTCGCTGGGCCGTTCAAGTTCTTATCATTCAAGCATCAGGTTCACTTATCAGAACGAGGAGCTGCTTAACGTGATCAAGGATCTTGTTGCTGCTGAGGGTAGTGGAGCGGCTTATGAATTCGACCTTGTTAATCTGACCCGTCAGTGGTTGGGCAATATGTTCGAGGCTCGTCTGGCAGAGTACAAAGAGGCCTATGAAAATAAGGATAAGGAGCAGATGCAAGTTCTTGAAAAAGAGATGCTTGGCACCTTCGATACTCTGGAAGAGCTGCTCCGCAGTCAGAGCTATTTCCTTGTTGGTAAGTGGATTGCTAATGCCCGCAGTTGGGGTGCTTCTCCGGAAGAGGCTGATTACTTCGAGTCCAACGCCCGTAACCTTCTGACTACCTGGGGTGACCGTGGCAACATGCTTACCGACTATGCTGACCGTACCTGGGCTGGCCTTGTAAGTACTTACTACAAAGGCCGTTGGGAGCTTTTCTTCGCTGCTGTCAATAAGGCTATGGAAGAGGGTAGTGAGTTCGATCAGAAGGCGTTTGACGAGTCTTCCAAGGACTTCGAGTACAGTTGGTGGAAGGATCGTCCCGGCACCTTCAACTCTAAACCTGAGGGCAATAGCATTGATATAGTTAAAAAGATAATTAAATAATAATGAGCACTTTAGCAATTGTAATCACAGTTCTTGGCTACCTGGCCCTGATGTTCACGGTGTCATGGTATTCTTCAAGAGGAAGTAACAACAGTACATTTTTTAGCGGCGGACGCAAGTCCAATTGGCTTCTTGTGGCCTTCGCGATGATTGGTTCTACTATGTCCGGAGTGACCTTTGTTTCTGTTCCGGGTATGGTTGCCGCCAGTCAGTTTGGCTATATGCAGATGTGCCTGGGCTTCATTGCGGGCTATCTGGTTATCGCCTTTGTTCTGACGCCTTTGTACTTCAGGCTTAATGTTGTTTCCATTTACGAGTATCTGGACCAGAGGTTCGGTGCTACGACCCATAAAACTGGTGCTTGGGTGTTCTTTATTTCCAAGATTCTTGGCGCTGCTGTAAGGCTCTTTGTGGTTTGCATTAGCTTGCAACTGCTTGTGTTTGAGCCTCTTGGCCTGCCTTTCGCTCTTAATGTGCTGTTCAGCATCCTGGTGGTTTATTTCTACACCTTCAAGGGTGGTGTTAAGTCCGTTATTTGGACCGATACTCTTAAGACCTTGTGCATGATCCTGGCAGTTGTTCTGTCCATTGTTTTCATTGCCAAGAGCCTTGGTATCAATATTATTGATGCAATCGCGGGCAGCGAGAACAGCCGTATTTTCCACTTCGAGGACAGCAATTCCACCAATTTCTTCTGGAAGCAGTTCCTTGGTGGTTTGTTCACTGTTATTGCTATGACGGGTCTTGATCAGGATATGATGCAGAGGACTCTTAGCTGCAAGAATGCGCGCGAGAGTCAGAAGAACCTGATTACCAGCGTTTTCATGCAGGTTGTGGTTATCTTCCTTTTCCTTTGCCTTGGTGTTCTGCTGTACCTGTTTGCTGGTGCTAACGGCATTACCGAGACTGGCGATAAGATCTTCCCTGCAGTTGCTACCAGTGGCATCCTGCCTGCTTCTGTTGGTGTTCTCTTTATCATTGGTCTGGTTGCTGCTGCTTATGGTGCCGGCGGAAGTGCTCTTACTTCGCTGACCACCAGCTTCACCGTGGATATCATCGGTACCAAGAACAAGACGGAGCAGGAGGTTACTTCTATCCGCAGCAAGGTTCATATCGTAATGGCTATCCTGATGGGTATAGTAATCATTGTGTTCAATGCTCTTAATTCCGACAGTGCTATCACTGCTGTTTACCGCATTGCTTCCTATACCTATGGTCCTTTGCTGGGTCTTTTCACCTTCGGTATTCTTTGCAAGGCGAAGGTTGCTGATAAGTGGGTTCCGCTTGTTGCAGTGCTGGCTCCGGCCATCTGCTTGGTTCTGGATCTTAACTCCGCCGAGTGGTTCAATGGCTACAAGATTGGTTTCGAGCTGCTGATTATCAACGCCGCCCTTACCATCGCCGGCCTCTGCTGCCTCATCCGCAAACGCTAAGTTTCCCTTAGGATAGCGCTAGGTTACCCCTCTGGAACCTTTCCATAGTCTACTAACCCCTCTGGAACCTTTCCATAGTCTACTACTTCCACACCCCTGTTTGTAACTACCTGACATCCAGATGTTTACAAATGGCAGTGTGGAAGTAGTTGTATTATTTTTCGACTACTTCCACGGAGCGTTTTCCAACTCCTTGATTTCCAAATAGTTGCAAATGGGGGTGTGGAAGTAGTAAGCTCGGCGTTCTGAAAATAGTTTGCCAGAGACTACCTGCGGTGGAAAACGCGCCCACCCGCTCATTTGACCGTCCAACTCCTCCTTTTAGTCTTGCTTCGCAAGTCTAACGTCGTCAAACAACGTCCGTCATGCCCAATTCCTCGGACATATCGGGACACCTACAGCGGTGGGTAGCGCCGCCTCGCAATAAGCAGGCTCGGCGGCTACGGCTCGCCGCTCGCCTGGGCTCCGGGAAAGGGCCCCACTCGCGGCGGCCGTCACCTAGCGGGTAGGACCCGGCGGTCGGGACCGCGAGTGCAAAGCTAAGTGATTGATAATTAGTGCAAAACGTAAAGTGCCTTAGGCGCGTGGCATCTTGAAATATGCAGACTGACGGTAGTGGTCCAAATTTTTACCGACTACCGTCACTGCCAGAACATACGGGGGTAGCAGAAACCTGATGGCAACCGGTGGGTGGCGCCGCCTCGCAACAAGCAAGCTCGGCGGCTACGGCTCGCCGCTCGCCTGGGCTCCGGGAAAGGGCCCCACTCGCGGCGGCCGTCACCCAGCGGGTGGGACCCGGCGGTCGGGACCGCGAGTGCAAAGCTATAAGTGATTGATAATTAGTGCAAAACGTAAAGTGCCTTAGGCGCGTGGCATCTTGAAATAAGCAGACTGACGGTAGTGGTCCAAAAATGAACTGCGCCCCAAAAGTTGGACATAAAAGAAGGTGTTATGAAAAAGAATGACAATTACCCCAAAAGGTCCCGATGGCAACCGGCGGGCGCGAGGAGGGCCATTGCACAGAGCCCACCGGAACGCCCGACCGGTAGCCGGCGAGCCGCGTTATGCGAGCCGGCGGTGCTCGTCCCCACGCCCACTACTTCCACGCCCCTATTTATAACATCCTGAATATCAACCCGTTGCAAAACGCACCGTGTGTATCGTCCTGAAAAAAGTTTACCAAAAAAGGTAACTTTTTATGGAATCTAAATGCTACCGGGCGATGCAGCGAGCCCAAGGAAAAATGCTGCGTGAG
>ONDR01000003.1 GCA_900316675.1 uncultured Bacteroidales bacterium | reverse complement strand
TATTCTTTCCCATTTACAAAGATATGAATGCTTTTTCCTACCCCTCAAAACGGGGAATTAACTTTGCGAAAATTCGGGGATTCAAAGTTACTGATTACAACTTTGCCCTCTGGCGTGGGAGCAGCCACAGCAACGACGGCGTGGGGCAGCCACAGCAACGACGGCGGGGGGCAGCCACAGCAACGACGGCGGGGGAGCAGCCCCGGGTGGGGGCTACTTGATGCAGCTGGTGACCAGGGTGAGGGGATGCCCGGTCTTGCCGGGCATGACGTCCGGGGTGAAGGTCACGGCGGTGGCGCAGGCCGGGATGAGCACGGTCTCTCCCTGGCGAATGGGCACAGCGTGCGCAGGATCAGTGCTGTCGGAGCCAGGACAGCCGGGGTGCGCAGGGTCAGTGCAGCCAGAGGGTGATGTGCCCGGGAGCGTGAGTTTCCCGGACACTTTGCCCTCTGGCGTGGGGGCCTCGGAAGCGAGGGAAACGGTGCCGGAACCAGAAGTGCACATAACCACAAGGAAAGAATCCAGGCCGGACAAATCCTTGGTAAAAGGCTTGTCAAGATTCAGTACCGAAGTAGTGAAATACTGGCAGGAAACCACCTCCACCTCTTCATCCTTGCGAGGCTCATAAACTGTCTTGTAATCCGGATAAACCTTGTAGTCGATAGCCTCCTTAGCCAGTTCAGTATGAAGCTGGCGGGGCTTGCCATCAAGACCAAGACGGCCATAGTCATAAATGCGGTAGGTAAGATCCGATGTCTGCTGGATTTCTGCAATGAAGCAGCCTCCGCAAATGGCATGGATGCGGCCTGCAGGCAAGAAGAAAACATCCCCAGGCTTAACCTGAAAATCTGCCAAGACTTCCGTAATGGTATCGTTGGCAATCCTAGCCTCATACTCCTCCGGAGTAATGCTCTCTTTAAGACCTGAATAAAGATGTGCGCCCGGATCTGCATCCACAACGTACCACATCTCCGTTTTGCCCTTCTGGCCGGGATGATGCTTTTCTGCCATGGCATCGTCCGGGTGCACCTGGATGCTCAGGTCGCTCTTGGCATCGATAAACTTAATAAGCAGAGGGAACTCATCGCCAGTATTGGCATATACTTTCTCCCCTATCAGTGCGCCCTTGTATTCGCGCACCAAATCTGCTATATTGCGGCCGGCCAGCGGACCGTTTGCTACAACTGATTCCTTTGTAGGGTAAGCGGACAGCTCCCAGCTCTCCCCGATATGGTCCTGGGTGGTTTCTACACCCTTGAACGGGGCGATTTTCTCCCCGCCCCAGACCATAGTCCTGAATATAGGTTCAAATTTTAACGGATACATATTAATACCAGCAAGCGGGCTCCTCACCCATAGTAAATACCAAATTACCACCGGCAGTAATGTCGGCGAAATCTATGTAGCCCTTGGCGTAAGAAGCGCCGTTAAGGCTAACACTCTGAATATATTTTCCGGTACCCTCGCGGGTGATGGTAAAGGAACCGCCGGGAACGGCAATCTCCATCTTATCGAAGCGAGGCAAACCAAACCAGAACTGCGTAGAAGCAGGCTCTACCTGATAGAAGCCCATGGCAGAAAGAACATACCATGCACTCATCTGGCCCTCGTCCTCGTTGCCAGCAAGACCATTATCGTCGTTGAAGTAAAGGGTCTCGTAAACCTCGCGCACCTTGTCTGCAGTCTTTGCAGGAGCGCCGGCCATAGAATAGAAGTAGATGATATGGTGGCTGGGCTCGTTGCCATGAACGTACTGGCCGATGAGGCCGGTGATGTCGGCGGAAGCATTTTCACCCTCAATCTTAGAAGACTGGGCAAACAAGGTATCAAGCCTCTCTACGAACTTATCCTTAGAACCATAGAACTCTACAAGGCCGTCGAAGTCCTGCGGAGCGA
Organism: uncultured Bacteroidales bacterium; assembly: GCA_900316675.1. Lineage (GTDB taxonomy): Bacteria > Bacteroidota > Bacteroidia > Bacteroidales > UBA932 > Cryptobacteroides. The sequence continues at coordinate 120,046 of ONDR01000003.1, read as the reverse complement.
GCCATGTATACTGCCATGCATTGCCCTCCATATAGTCCTGCTTGCGATGGTTGGAGTAGAAGGGATTGAAGGGGGTGCGCCAGCTGCCGTCGGACAGGCGTCCGCGTGCAAGGAGGGTTTCCTTATCCATGTAGTTACGATACGAATGGCTACGGTTGCGGAAGTAAGCCTCGTCGTCCTGATGTCCAAGATAAGCGGCGGTATTGGCCACGGCACCGTCGGCAATGGCATATTCCATATCGTGAGCCACACTCTCGTTGTAAAGGTCAGAAGGAATGAAACCATACTTCTTGCGGATGTCCTGGGCACGATCGTCCAGCATAACGGATGACTTCATGGCCTGGAAGGCCTCTTCTACATCGAAGCCCTTATATCCCTTGACGATGATGTCGCCCAAAGAAGTAACGCCCGGGTTGCCGGCCATACAGTAGTTCTCACAGCCCCAAAGATGCCATACAGGCAGCTGGCCGTACTCTTTGAAAATGTTCACGAAGGTCTTGGCAATATCGACAGCCTTCTCTGGATGAAGGATGTTGAAAAGCGGCATCTGGGCACGGTAGGTGTCCCACAAAGAGAAGACGGTATAGTCTGTAAAGTCGCCCTGATGAACCTGACCGTCGCTGCCACGATAGCGGCCGTCAACGTCGCTGAAAGTGGAAGGATGAATCATTGTATGATAGAGGGCGGTGTAGAAAATTGTGCGGGCGGTAGGATCCTCGCCGGACACCTTAACCTTGGAAAGCTCCTTCTCCCAGGCCTTGTCTGCAGCTGCCACGGTAGCGTCGAAGTCCCAACCGGGAAGCTCTGACTTAAGGTTGTTGGCTGCACCTTCCATATCGACGGCAGAAATTGCAACCTTTGCCATAATCTGCTCGCCTTCATTCACGGGGCCGAAGTTGACGCGCGCATAAAGCGGAAGCTCGCCAAAGCGGCCTTTCTCTTTCTTGATGATTTCTACGTTCTTGATGGGCTTGTTGAACTTGGCGCTGAAGAAAACCTTCTGGTTGTCTGCCCAACCCACTGAATGACGCCAACCGGAAATGGTGCCATCGGCCTCATTTACATCGAAACCGGTGTCAGCAGCGGTATCCCAGCAGCCTCCGTTTTCAAGGTCAATCACAATTGCAGCGTCCTCTGCGGCCGGGAAGGTATAGCGATGCAGGCCCACACGATTGGTGGTTGTCATTTCTGCGGTAATGCCGTAACGGGTAAGCGGAACGCTGTAGTAGCCGGGCTTTGTAACCTCTTTGGTGCGGTCTGCATAAGACCACAGGCCGGAATCGTAACCATCGGCCTCGACGCCACGGGAATAACTTGTCACCTGGCCCACAACAGGCATGAAGGTAACGTCAAACAGGTCTCCGATTCCGGTGCCCTCAAGGTGGAGGTGAGAGAAACCGATTACGGTGGAATCGCTGTCATGATAGCCGGAGCACCAGTCCCAGTCCTGCGGGATGCTGGTAGGACCAAGCTGAACCATGCCGAAGGGCACGTTGGCGCCGACGAACACGTGACCGTGGCCACCGGAACCTATGCGGGTATTGACATAACTTGTAAGTGTTTCTTCAGTCTTGGGAGCCGATGTACAGGCTACAAAGGCAAGAAGCGGGAGTAAATACTTGAATTTCATATAGTTATTTGCATTTAAATTCTATTGTTCCGGAATTGACCAGGGCATCATGATCTATGCGGTAGCCCACTTTGCGGCCGCCTGCGCGGATAGAGGCTATCCTGCGGCCGGGAGTTTTTGTTATGGTAAGTTTGCCGGCGATTTCTATTTTGTCGAAGGTGGGAGTGGTGAAGGTGTACTTAGGCACTCCGGGGCAGTCGGGATAAAAGCCCATCATTGAGAAGACGGCCCAGGCGCTCATTGTGCCGGTGTCATCGTTGCCGGGAATGCCGTCAGGCGCCGTTGTAAAGTATTTTTCCAGCAGAGCATCAACAGTCTTGGCGGTACGCCATTCCTGACCGGGGAAGTAGCTGAAAAGGTAGGGATAGGCGATGTCCGGCTCGTTGGCAGGGTCGTACAAACCCTTGTCGAAGACCATTTGAAGCTTGTTCACAAAGGCTTTGGGGCCGCCCATCAGGCGGGCATAACCAAGGACGTCGTGCGGCACATAGAAGGTGTAATTCCATGCCGAACCCTCGTGGAAACCCACTGCATTGCTAAAGTCCGCGCCGTCCTCCGGATTAAAAGGAGTGATGAATTTTCCATCCTTGCCGATGGGTCTAAGCGCTCCGCTCTCTTTGTCGTAATAGTTCTTGTAGCCAAGCGAGCGTTGCCTGTACAGGTTGGCATCATCCGTCTTTCCAAGCTCTGCGGCAAGTAGTGACAGGGCATTGTCCGCTACATAATACTCAAGGGCGTGAGACACTGAATTGTCGCCGGAAAAGTCACCGGCGAACCAGCCCACAGGTATGTAGCCAAGAGAGTTGTAAGGATCTGCATCCGGACGCATAAGGTTCTGTGCCCCAGGGGTTTCCGCACTTTTCTTAAAGGCCTGGTATGCGGCGTCGATGTCAAAGTCACGCAGGCCCTTAAGGTAAGAATCAGTTATTACGCAAATGGCAGGGTCGCCTTCCATGGTGAAGGTTTCCCGGCCGAAGAGTTCCCATTTGGGCATCCATCCCCACTCTTTGTACATATCCACCATGCTGCGGAGCATGTCTGCCTGACGTTCCGGATAAACCAGAGTAAGCAGCTGATGCACATTGCGGTAAGTGTCCCACAAAGAGAAGACGCTGTATCTTTCATGGCCAGCCTCTACCCTACCCGTGCCACGGCCTTCCATAAGCGGATATTCTCCGTTAACGTCGCTCACTACGGAAGGATGGATAAGAGCATGATACAGAGCCGTATAGAAGACCTGTTTCTGCTGCAGAGTGCCGCCCTGTACACGAATGCGGCCAAGGTCGGCCTCCCACTTTTCTGCCGCCGCCTTGCGAACAGCGTCGAAGTTAAAGCCTGCCGGCTGCTCTGCATCCAGGTTCGCACGCGCGTTGGCGCAACTTACAAAGGAGATTCCCATCTGGACCTGAACCTGCTCGCCATCGGCAACATCGGCAAAAGTATACCAATAACCAATCTGGTCTCCGGCCAGCTCGCGGCCGTATTTTGTATAGATTTTATACTTGCCGGCATCGCTGTCCCAGGCGGCTTCAGCCGTCATGGGGCGCTGTTTTTTCCAAAAGCCCTGGGCCGAAGGGGCCTTATTTACCCGCATCACAAAATACACGGGAAATACCGCCTGGCTGTTGTAGCAGAAGGTTCCGGCAAAACGCATTCCTTCAATTTCCGTGTCGCTTACGCGGCGCACGTAAGCACCTGATTCATTGGTGAGTCCCTCCCCAAGATTCAGCAGGATGTTGGCCTGACCGGCGGGGAAAGTATAGCGCTCTACAGAGCTGCGAAGCGTAGTTGTAGCCTCTGCCTTTACGCCGTATGCGGTAAGATCAAGTCCATAATAGCCAGGCTCCGGGGCCTCGTTGGCATATTCAGAACCGTAAGCATGATAATCAACCTGCAGAGAACCGGTGGTAGGCATGGTAAGAAGGGCGCCAACGTCGGGGCAGCCAACACCGCTCAAATTCACATGAGAGAAGCCGGTGAAGTATTTGTTTTCGTATACGTAGGGGGTGCTCCACCAACGGCTGTCTTTATCCCAAACATTTAATTCTGAGCCCATTACGTTGAACGGGCTAACGCTCATCATTCCGCTTGGAACAACTGCGCCGGGATTACAGGCGCCAAAGTTTGTAGTGCCCACGAAGGGCTGAACATAGCTTGTTAGTGAGGTGGCAACAGCCACCATCGCTGCGGCTAAAAATGACATCATAAATACTCCTCCCATGCCCTTTAGGGCGTGGCTTACAAATATACTCAATCTTTTGGAACCATTCAAAAAAAAGGACAAATCGGGATGAATTATTTTTTATTGATGCATATTTTGCATAATATGTGTATATTTTTGCCCAAGAATTTGTTACTTATCATATAAATGCGTTATATTTGCGGTTCAAACAGTTAACTAACCATCACGTTTACTATGAAACGTTATTTTTTGTTGATCGCAGCCGCAGCATTTGCATTTATGGCTTGCAACAAAGAGAACAATGCTCCCGAGCCGGAAGCAGAGGCTTCAGAGTATTATGACTACCAGACCCTTCAGATTCCTTCAGGAACTGATAAGATCTTCATCTCCTACCAGACCGTTTCAGGTCAGGAGAAGGTAGCTGCCCTTAACGTAACCCCTAAGGCTACCAAGGCAGAGGGTAAGAACGCAGAACCTTTCGGTACAGTAAACCTGCTCGTTAAGTCTTCTGAGAAGAATGCTAAGTACAGCGTTTACTACATGTTTGCAAACGGTAAGAAGGTTAATCTTTCAGAGAACGTAATCAGCCACGTTGGCACAAAGGCTGCCACCAAGGCAACTGACGTAAGCTACACTCTGAACGAGCCCGCAACATACACTTCTACTGACGAGGCTATCTCTTACTATCACTCAAGCGGTTCCGTAATGTTCGAGGACAGTTGGCCTAAAGGAGAGCGCGAGAAAGCCTACGATACTGACTTCAACGACGTTGTCATTGACTATGACCTTGAGGCAACCATCGTTCCGGACTGGCTCCTTGAGTCCCAGGGCTGGAGAGAACAGCTTAAGGTTTGCATCCACGTAAGGGCCGTTGGCAGCAAGGACCCTGCACGCGTAGGCCTCATCCTGGAAGGCTTCAATACCAACAATGTGGAAAGCATTGATGAGTACAAGACCCTTGACAGCTGGCAGAATACCCATGGCAACCTGCCTTCATGGACGGACAACACCGTCGCAGGAGAGCTCACATACCACTATGAGACAAACCCTGTCAGGCCTGTCATAGAGGTTTCAAAGCTTGACCTTTTCAATAATGCCAGCAGGGGCGCCGGTACCGAAGAGTACACAAGGATTGATGACAACGGAGCTTCCCACAAGACCGTTTTCAATCTTAAGATCAACAATTACAAGCCCATGGACGAGACCCAGTTCTATGCTGACCTGAAGGATATTACTTACCCCACAACCTTCGCCCAGATGCAGGGCCAGAACTACTACAACGTGATTCCGGGTTATGTTAACGTTGACGGTGGCCTTTTCACCTATACGGTTATCTATCACCTTAAGGACAGGGCCAAGATGAGCGCTGCAGAGAAGCAGGCCGTTATTGACAACGTAATAAGCACGGTAATGACTTCCACCAACCAGAACTTCTACGTTATCACTTCTGACTGGAGGCCTGTTCATCTGAAGGGTTATACGCCCGGCGACATTGTCGTGAGGGGTGCCAGCGAAACCTATAAGGCCAAGTACGACAAAATTGTTGCCAAAAATGCAGACAAGCTTGATCCTACCACCGCTTATGCGGGCAAGGACGGCGAGGTATGGGGCGTGAAGTGTCCTACTCTTACAAAGCATGTTTGGAACAAGCTTTACTTCAGCCAGGCTTATCCTCACTTCTGGGATTTCGTGAAATCCAACGGCACTACCGATACTGATTGGTACGAGAAAGACATCGACGGTAAATACCTCGTTTGCTGGTGGTAAACCGCTGATTCTAAAATACACAAAGAAAGCCGTTCAGACCGAACGGCTTTCTTTTTTTATGACTTTCCTTTTAAAGGATATTCGTGCGTTTGGTAAAGTCGATGATGTCCTGGATGTAACCGAAGGCAAGACCGGTGACGGTGTCGGCGCAGCCATAGTAGATGGCGATGCGGCCGGTAGCAGGGTCGTACAGGTTTGCGCAGGGGAAACATACGCTGGGAACATCTCCTACAAGCTCGTACAAGGTCTCGGGAGTAATAAGGTACTGTCCGCTACGGGCAATTACCTTCCAAGGCTGCTCGCGGTCAAGCAGGGCGCTGCCAAAGGCATAAACGTAGCCGTTGCAAGAGCGAAGCACGCCGTGGTAGATGAGCAGCCAGCCCTCTGAGGTCTCGATAGGCACAGGGCCTGCACCGATCTTCATGCACTGCCATGCGCTAACCTCGAAGGGAGCCGGAGCCATTACGTGCCTGTGGTGACCCCAGTACTCAAGGTCCGGAGACTCTGAGTAGAAGATATCGCCAAAGGCGGTGTGGCCGGTATCTGAAGGCCTTGAGAGCATGGCAAACTTGCCGCCAATCTTGCGGGGGAACATCACACCATTGCGGTTGTAGGGCAGGAAGGCATTTTCCAGCTGATGGAAGGTCTTGAAGTCAGTTGTCCATGCAATGCCGATGGTAGGGCCGTGATAGCCGTTACACCAGGTAACATAGTACTTGTCTTCTATCTTCACAACGCGGGGATCGTAGCCGTACACCCATTCGCGAACCTCCGGAATGTCGCAGTCAAATTTGATAGTTTCCGGATTGATGTCCCAATGAATACCGTCTTTAGAGAAGCCGGCGTGAAGGGTCATGCGACGGTTTTTGTCGTCGCAGCGGAAAACTCCGGCAAAAGCGCCCTGGAAGGGTACTACTGCAGAGTTAAAGATGCTGTTGGAATCCGGCAGAAGGTTTCTGGGGATTACCGGGTTGGCGGAGTAGCGCCAAACGGGGCCGTTGCAGCCCTCCGGCCTTTCTTCCCAAGGCATATTGGGAAGCGGCGTGCCATATATCTCAATGTCTTTCATATTATGTCACCAAAAGTTCAAAGATACGGCCAAAGGCCGTAGGGGTTTGGGGGAGTCGCCTCCCCCAGTATTATATAGGAATCTTTGATTAGATCAAAGGTTCGGCAGTCATCGCTTTCGGCTGAGGAATACCCATCAACTTAAGAATAGTAGGAGCAACATTGCAAAGAGCACCGTCCTTAACGGTCTTAACCTCGTCACCGGCATTGATAACCACAAACTGAACAGTATTCAGAGAGTGAGCGGTATTGGGGCTGCCGTCGGCATTAACCTCAAAGTCTGCGTTGCCATGATCTGCGGTCAGAAGCACAACGTAATCCTTAGCGATAGCCTCTTCTATTACGCGGCCGGCCAGCTTATCAATGCAAGCAACGGTCTGGGTAACAGCGGTATAAACACCAGTATGGCCAACCATATCTCCGTTGGCGAAGTTAAGGATGATAAGATCCTCTTTCTCTGAACGGATGGCGTCGATGAGCTTTTCTGCAACCTCGGGTGCGCTCATCTGCGGCAGAAGGTCGTAAGTCGGCACCTTGGGGCTGTTGACAAGGATGCGGTCCTCGTTCTGGAACTGGGTCTCGCGGCCACCGTTGAAGAAGAAGGTAACGTGTGCGTATTTCTCTGTCTCTGCAATGCGAAGCTGGTGCTTGCCGGCCTTTGCCACGGTCTCTCCCAGGGTGTCCTGTACAAGCTCCTTGTCAAAGAGGATGTGAACTCCGGTGAAGGAAGCATCGTAAGGAGTAAGGCAGCAGTAGTAGAGAGGAATGGTGTGCATTCCCTCTTCCGGCATATCCTGCTGGGTAAGTACGGTGGTGAGCTCGCGTGCGCGGTCGTTGCGGAAGTTGTAGAAGATGATGGCATCGCCTTCCTCTACCTTTGCAAGAGGAGCGCCTGCGGCGTCGGTAATTACGATAGGTTTGATAAATTCGTCGGTAACGTCGGCATCGTAGCTGGCCTGAATGCCCTCAGTTGCAGAGGTGAATGCTGCACCCTTGCCTTCTACAAGAAGGTCGTAGGCCTCTTTAACACGATTCCAGCGTTTGTCGCGGTCCATTGCATAGAAGCGGCCGCAAACGGTAGCCACCTTGCCGGTGGTCTCGGCCATCTTGGCCTCAAGCTCCTCTACGAAGCCCTTTCCGCTACGGGGGTCGGTGTCACGGCCGTCCATGAAAGCGTGGACAAAAACCTTGTCCAGACCCTGCTCCTTGGCAACGCGAAGGAACTCGTAAACATGGTCAAGAGAGCTGTGCACGCCACCGTGGGAGGTAAGGCCCATGAGGTGAAGCTTCTTGCCGGACTGCTTTACGTAGTCGAATGCAGCCTTGATTTCTTTATTCTCCAGGAGCTTGTGCTCACGGCAGGCGATGTTGATTTTTACCAGGTCCTGGTAAACTACACGGCCGGCGCCAAGATTCATGTGGCCGACCTCGCTGTTACCCATCTGTCCGTCCGGCAGGCCGACGTATTCGCCGCAGGCCTGAAGGTGGCTGAAGGGATATTTTTCACGCAGGGCGTCGATGTTAGGAGTGCCCTGGGTCCAGATTGCGTTGGAATAGTCGTGGCGGCCTTCGCCCCAACCATCCAGAATCATAAGAAGTACCTTTCTGTTCATATGTAGATTCTTTAAAAATCAGATTGAATCTACAAAGGTACTATGTTTTTATAAAAAAAGAAAGCCGTTCGGGCTGAACGGCTTTCTGCATTATTCTATTTCCTGAGGTTTTCGTTTCCAGTTCAGGATTGGCAGGATAACCGCGATGATAGCGGCGCCCAGCCAGAACCAGCTTACATAGGTGAAGTCGTGAACTCCGTCCTTGATATTATTGTCAAGGAGCAGACCGGTAACAACGTTCTGCAGACCAACAGCAGCGTAGGAAGCCATACCCATGATGCCAAGAGCGGCGCCTGTCGCCTTGCGGGGAACCAGGTCGATGGCCATAAGACCGCCTACGAAGCAGATCAGCACGCCAATGGCGATGCCAAACAGAATCATCGACAAGTAAACTATCCACTTTTCTGAACCGCCGAAGAGGAAGAGTGACAGGGCAATGACCTCCAGAATACCTGCCACGAAGGCCGGATATCTACGATCGCCTTTGAACAGTTTGTCGGACAGCCAGCCTGACAGCACAGTACCGGCCACACCAAACAGAGGGTTGATACCTACGATGGTACCGGCCTCGGCAAGACTGTATCCGTGGGTCTCCTGAAGGAAGATGACACCCCACTCGTTAATGGCGTAACGGCTTATGTACATGAAGGCACTGGCAGCTGCCAGAATCCACACACCCTTGTTCTTGATAACCTGCTTCTGAAGACGTTTGGTCTCTGCACGCCTCTCTGAGGCCGGAACCTCTTTGGGCTGAGCCTCGCCGGCAAGGGTTTCAATGCTTGGAAGCCCCTTGCTCTCTGTACTGTTGTGCAGGAACAAGAGGATTATTACTACTCCAAGCAGGCCTGCCAGTGCAGCACCAAAAAAGCCCCACTTCCAACCGGAAGCGGCAACCAAAGCACTAACAAATACGAAGGAGAGGCCTTCGCCAATATTGTGTGATGCACTGAAAAGGCCGTAGAATGTGCCCCTGATTCGCAGCGGGAACCATCTGGACAGGGCAATGATTGCAGGCGGAGCACCCATGGACTGGGCCCAGCCGTTAATCGCCCAGCAGACAGCAAAGGCCACAAATAAGGTGGAATTGGCAATGCTGCCGTTTGTCGCGCTTACGCCAAGAATTCCCATAATCAGGTTCATGGACACCGATACCGCAAGGCCGGCGGCCATAAAGCGCTTGATATTGGAACTGTCGGCAAGGAAGCCGTTGATCAGTTTTGCAATTGCGTATGTCCAGTAAAGGCAGGCGCCAATAATACCCAGCTGGGTGGCATTAAGCAGGCCCGCATCGATAAGAGGCTGCTTCATCACGCCCATTGAAAGGCGGCATACGTAATAAAGGGCATAGCCAAACGTACCGCCAAGGAAGGCCTGCATTCGAAGGCGCTTGTAGACCTTGTCTACCTTATCTGCCGGCACTGCGGGAGATACCGGAGCGTATTCTGCCTTGAAATAATCAAATATACTCATGTCTATTTACGATTTACAAACAGGTTCGTGCGGGCGCGAAGGTATTCCCTGAGCGCGGGCCATTCGTAGTAGGGGCCTTTCACCGTGGGCAGCTTGCCCAGGCGGACCTCTTCTCCGTTATGCAGCAACTTAACCAATACGGGCGCAGTCTTGTCCTTCACGGGTGCAAAGAACACAAACTGAAGGTTGGTAGCCATCGGCGAACGGAAGGTCTTGAAGTAATTGGCAAGATCGTCGGCATTTTCCGGAACGATGCCAAAACCATCGACATCCATAATCATGAGCAGGGACATAACCACGTGGTCATGGCCGAATCGGAGGTCTGCTCCGCGCTCGCCGGCTGCCAGACGGGCATCGGCCTTTGCAACGATGTCGTCCACAATGGAAGAGCAGGGCGTGCGGTAAGGCAGATACTCGCGGAAGCGCTCGTAATTGTCTATTTCCCAAAGGGTTGCAAGTTCGTCGTTGGTGAGCAGCCCGTCGATGTCGATCTTTTCCTCATCGGGCAGGCTGTTCATACCAACAACCAACATGTAATAGTGGAAGAAAACGTCGAATGCGTTTCTGCCACCAAGTCCGGCCTCAGGATCCTTGAACAGGCGTGCCAGCGGCTGCTTCCATTCCGGGAACTTGCGAAGGAAGAATTCCTCTGAGCTTTCCGGGAAGGGGAAGAAGGTGGCGGGACCCACATAACGGAAGGGGTTTTTGCCTGTGTTAGGCCTTGTGGCCTGGACGTCGAGGACTCCCTGATGTTCGTAGATTTGTGTGGCGGGAGCCTCTTTTGCAATGGAAATGCAGCAGGAAGCCATGCTCATAATAGAGCGAACGGATGCTGAGGAGCACGCATCCACACGGCTTCCGGCTTTAAATGCGCTGGGGAAGTTCTTGACCATTTCACGGGCGATGCGAGCATGCTGCTCCCATCCCAAGGGTGCAAGGTCCCCTACTTTGTACTGACCTTCAGCCCAGAATGCTTCCAGGTCTGCAAGCAATTTTTGGCCGCGCTCGGTTAGGTTGTTTGTCTGCGCAGCCTCGCGCAACATTTCCAGGGGGAGAGTATAGGTTTTTGCAGTATATGCATATCGTGAACCATGACGTCCGTAATGGGCGACGTAAATAGGTTCGTAACCCTTGGGGGCAGGTGTAGCCACCTTGGGTGAGAAGTCGTAGATGCAATCCAGACCGGCTGCAAGAACGGGGTTGGAGCGAACTTCGTCCACAACCTGCGGCTTGGAGGCCTGGGGAACCTCAACAATGCAGAAGTGCGTAAAGAGACGGCGCTCGCCTGCATGGTCGTGTTTCTTATTTCCGGTAGGATAGTTTACTACATGGGTACGGGGGTCGCCCTGGCCACGGACGCACATCGTCGTAGAGCCGCCGCCATCCATGTTCAGTGCATACTGAGGGCGGAAGTTGTGCTCTATGAATCGGGTCAGTTCGCGGGCGGTCATGCCTTCGCTTATTCCCGCCTTGCGGCCATCCACTGTAATCATGAGGAAGTGGTGGTCGGCGGTAAGGGCCACAGCGCTGCGGGGATGGCGGACGCCCTGATGGCGAATGGGATCCTCGTAGTTGTAGGTGGTCAGCTGCTCTGCCGTGAGGGTGCTGTCAACGAAGAAGGCTCCTACCGGGGAGTAGTTATCTATCAGCATGGGAGAGCTGGTGAAGATATTCTCCCAGGGTGATGATGCGTAAAACGCCCTTTGCTCTTCTATGGTTTTTCCCTTGCCGGAAAAGGCGATGTTTATATTACGGCCAGTAGCGTCTACGTAAATAGCTCCCTCGCTCTTCCAGTTGGGGACGGGTGTTTCCATGACCGTGTCCCTGGGCATAAGGGAGTAGTAGCGGCCTCTTTCCTTGATTACGACAGACTCCGGCTCGTAGCATGCATTCATTGCTACTACGGCGTTTTTGGTGCGGAAAGCGTCGGATGTTACGCAGCGGTCTGCCGTCCAGGTGTAGCTTAGGGCGTAAGACGGGTTGGTAGTGTCCCAGTCGATAATGAATATCTCCTGGGGCGCTCCGGAAATGCTTTCAACGCCGGTGAATGTGTAATACTTTATTCCGTCGGCAACTACTGTTTCCGTCCAGCCCGGACCCCCGGGCTGGGCCATAACGCTTCCGCACCAAAGCAGAAGCACGGATACTATGCCTAAAATTCGCTTCATTTAGTCTTTATTTTTACTTGAGGGTAGGAACTGCGCCAGTCAGATCCCATACGGAGCTATCCCATCCAAGGCTTGTTGCCTGACCGGAGATAGTGCCGGTAGTTCCGGTGTAGTTGTTGGTGATTTCTGAAGTGCTTACACCATCAGTAACACTACCCAGGAAAGGAAGAGTCGCATTCCAAGCGATACATTTTTCAACGGAAGTCTGTGCGATATTCAAAAGTCCGATAAAGGCGCCGACACTTGCAGAAGATCCGGTTACAGTAGCAGCCTCGTAGCAGTTCTTAATGGTATTTCCGTTCTGTGCGATACCTATGAATCCGCCAACAGCATTTTGAGTTCCACCATTTACGGTTACAGATGAAGAAACATAGCAATCTTCTATTGTAGCCTTCTGGGGATAGCCAACAAAACCACCGTTATTGGCATCATTTGCAGTAATGGTTGTGCTTTCTACATAGCACTTCTTGGCTGTAGTGTAGAAGACACCTCCGAAACCTCCGGCATGCTGTGCGGCAGAAACGCTGGAGTTCTTTACATAACAAGAGGTGAAAGTATTCACATGGGTAGCGTCTTTATCGCCGGTATCACCCACGAAACCACCGCAACGACCAGATTGAATTGCCGTGATTTGTGCACCGTCCACATAGCAATTAGTAATGGTAGCACCTGCGTTTGAGGCAATTCGAGCGATAAAACCGCCAACGGGTGAATTTGTTGTATTAACTCGTCCTGCTTCGATTGTACCACCCAAGAAAGCGCAATTCTCAATGGAAGCGGCAACGGCACCACCAACCTGGCCGATAAAGCCTGCGGTATAATAGCTGCCCTCATTAGAAATATTTGCTGTTGCAGTACAACCTGAAATAGTTCCAGCCGCAGCGATATTTCCGATAAAGCCTGCTACGCTGCACTGATTACTGGTTGATGTCTGGGAGAATGAATTTGTGCCAGTAACGTGACAATCTGTGATAGTGCTTGATGCATGATTCAAAACGCCGGCAAAACCGCCAGTATTTCTCTTAGTCGTAGTTGCTGCCGCAGTAATTGTAGAATTGCTTACGGTTATGCCGCTACAAGTAGCATATATTGCAGCCGTACCAGTTCCGACATAACCTGCAAAAACGCCAGCATTGTTGCTTCCTGCAGTAATATTAGCCTTATCAAAAGTTACATTTTTGTAAGTGCCATATGCTACTCCGGCAAAACTGGGATAGCTATGAGTCTTATTCTCAGTCCCTTCCATATGATCAGTGTCAACAGTAAGGTTTGAGATAGTATGATTACCACCATCGAAATAGATACCTCTATCGTATGAGCCAGAATAATTAAGGGGAATCCAGTCAATACCGGTCATATCGATATCGTCCACTACGGTAAAGTAAACGGTCTTTCCTGAACCCATCTCTTCGTACATTTTTGCCATCTGGTTCTGATCGCCGATGAGGTAAGGATTGGCTGCTGTACCGATATTAGTATTGGAAGCATTGGCATAGCTTTCAATGTTCTGGCATTTAATGCCGATTTTGTTCACATAACCAGCCTTAATTGTCATAGCCTCCAACTCGCGATAAGCAGTGAACTTGTAAGTTGGATCGTCACTACCTTGGAACTGCACAATAAGCTTTGTGCCTGCGGCAACAGCCTGGTCGCCTGCGGGAAGAGATGCGTACACTGTGAAAATATCGTCGCTTCCACCAGCAGTGGGATCGTCAATGGATACTTCAATCACTTTGCCACCGGCAAAAATATCCTTGTCTGATTTAATTATCACTTTATAAACACCGTCATTTACCAAAGTCTCCGGCAGTTGTGCTTTGATGCAAAGTACGGCGGATGAAGTATAAGTACCACTACCGTGTGCTGTAGCCCAAGACTGTGAGAAGGTAAAATCTTCATAAGTATTAACGCCTGCAAGTTCTGCGGCAAACTTGAGATGACCAGTGTCACCGTCTTCTGCCTGAGTCTGAGCAGTGTAAGAGCCTGCTGCATCATAAGAAATCTTATAAGAGGTTGCAGGGGTCAAGGCTGTTCCTTTGAATGTTGCAGACTTGGTTCCTTCGCCGGATACAAGAGTAAAGACCTGAGTATTAGAGCTGTTACTGGGATCTGAAATGGTGATCTGATCACCTGCCTCCCAAGTAAGCTTCATACCGGTTGCTACGGATTCGAATCCCACCTTTGTCAATCCTTCTTCAGGGATAGAGGCGGTAATAGTAATCTGTTTACCCTGCTCTTCTACAGAATTAGCTTCTTCTTTAGTGCAGGATGCAATGAATGAAAGAGCGGCAATTGATGCCAGTGCAATAAGAATCTTTTTCATAATCAAGCCCTCCATTAGAAAAGAATGTCAACATCATCGAAAATCGGAGCACCTGACGTGAATTCGTCCAACAGATCGTTGTTGCCAAAGTCGTCCAAGTTTCCTTCTCCGCCGGACTGGGCGATGCACTGCTCCAGATGGAGCTTAATTTCCTCCGCTTCGGGAGCAAAATAGGTCTAAACTCTATTTATAAGTAGTGAAAAGTCTTTATTACACACAATTATTTCAGGGTCGGAAGATCACCGGTAAAGTCCCAAACTTCGCTGCTCCAGCCGAGTCCACCGCTAGCCTTTGCTGTGGAAGCAAGGGTGGAAAGTCTGTTCGTTGAGCTATGCTTGCCGTGGTATGCCCAACGGCCAGCATCTGCATTGCTGCTACCAGCACTGATACTGGTGGCCGTTGCTTCAGCAAATGTAAACGGCGTAGTCTGACTGCACTGAACTAACGGATGAGTAGTGCCATCAATATCTGGATGATCATAATCCGCATCAGGAACCCACCAGACAGTTAAGGTCATATTGGGATTGCGGAAGTTGTTACTTGCGTGGCAGTTGGGATGAGTAATACCGATAACTGCTCCCGAACTCCAGTTATTATAATTTCGATTACTTGCTGTGATAGATCCATTCCATGCAGCACAATCATTCATGGTAAAAGTAGTAACTCCAACATATCCTACTATGCCACCTAACTCAAAGTTTGCACTTATGTTACTTGTTGCATAACACCGTTCAATTCTAACTGTACCAGATTCAACATATCCTACTATGCCGCCTCTTTTCCTTGTTTTTCCAGACAGATTACCTGTAGCATATGAATCCTCTACGGTTGTGTTTCCATTAATATAACCAATAAAACCACCAGCAACATTTCCAGACGCAGTTACAGTTCCCGTTGCACTACATTTCTTTATTGTTCCTCCCGCTGTTTGTCCAGCAAAACCGCCTACATTTCCAGCACCAGACACATTTAGGGATGTTGTGTTATTTTCCAACGTTCCACTATTAACCATACCTACAAAACCTCCAACCGAACTAGCACCAGTAACAGTTACAGATGAGGATGCCGTACAGTTTTTAATAGAACCACCATCCAAATAACCAACAAAGCCACCAGTGTAATGTACTGCCCCTGAAATAGTCGGCGATATAACAGAACATCCAATAGTATTACCCACCGAAACCGATTTTCCTATGTATCCCATTACGCCACCTGTATAGCGAAAATTATTATTAGCGGCGGTACCTTTAAGAGAAACACTAACGTTTGAAACACTACAATCGTTAAAGGTTGCGGCCACATCATCTACTCTACCGACTAAACCACCAAGATATACATATTTACTATTTGCGGACACATATGCAGGTGCATTTATTGAAGTAGGCGTCGAAGGGGATGCTTTTTCTACAGTGCACCCAGAAAAAGTGGCAGCTGAACTAACTATGCCAATAAGGCCACCCGCAGAAACATCATTCTTTGATTGCTCACTAATAGTTACTCCTGTGCCTTGAACATGACAATCAGAGAATGTCGCAACACCAGTAACTTCAGCAACAAGACCTCCAGCATTTAAATATTTGGCAGTTACTGAACTTGTCTTAACCGTAACGTTAGAGATAGTAATGGCAGCAGGAGCTTCAACTTGGGAAACAAATGCAGCCAAGCCTCCAGCACGACGGGAAGCACCTTCTACCGATACCGTCGAATTACTTATAGTTACATTGGAAACAAGACAATTCACAGATAAATGATTAGTTGCGCCAATATAACCCGCCAAAACACCAGCATGTTGGTTTACAGATGCGCTGGAAGAAATTGTGGCGTGATCTATTGTCAAATTAGATACTGTGCCATAAAGAACACCAATCAAAGAAGGATAGCTACCAGAATTACAAGTCAAATTGCTAATGGTATGATTGTCACCATCAAGATTAATGTACTTGTTAAAGCTACCGGAATTATTAAGAGAGACCCATGATACTCCGGCCATGTCAATGTCATCGATCAGCTTGAAATATTTTGTTTCACCGGCCTTAAGCTTGTCTTTTATTTTCACCATCTGGCGAGGATTGCTTATAAGCCAAGGGTCGCCATCTACGCCAGTACCTCCTGCAAAATCGTCGTAAACAACATTAGACCCAACGGTGTTGCAATTGAGTTTAATGGCGTTTACTTTACCCATCTCAAAGGTCTTACCGCCAATATCCTCTTTTGTCAGCTGACGAAGATAATCGTGTTCAGGAGTCTCAAAAATGAACTCCATGGTCGCATCGGCAGAAAGAGTAGAAGCAGAAGCAGGAAGGGTTGCATATACGTTGATGATACCATCGGAACCGGCATCACCAGGTGTAGTAATATTTACCTTAATTTGATTGCCCCCATCTACCCAATTCTCGGAAGCCCTGATTATAACTGACTTCACAGTAGCGGCAACTCCGGCAGGAAGGTTTGCGCGAAGGCGAAGCACGCTGGAACGAACGAAAGTACCATTACCATGCGCATTTGCCCACGCTTCCGTGAAATCAACATTCTCGTACGCATTTACGCCGGAAAGCGTAGCAATGTACTTAAGATGGGCAGTATTGGCATCTGCGCTCTGGGTCTGCTCGGCATAATTGTATGAAGAACCGGCAGAGTTATAACTGATGTCATAAGGAGCAACCACACCAGATGCTAATTCACCACTGAATTCAGCTGTCTTATCTTCCGCGCCAGAAGAAAGTGTTAACTCTGAAAATTTTGTTGGATCCGCATGAGAAGCAACACGAATCTTATCACCGGCAGCCCAGGTGAGTTTCACTGCACCATCAGCATTATCAGGATCCTGAGTTAGAGCAACCTTTGTAAGCTCTCCTGAAAGAGAGGCCGTAATAGTTACAGGGATTCCCCGCTGCTCAGTAATAGTATTGTCGTCTTCAATTCCGTTAATCTCTTTGTTACATGAAACAGAGAGAGACAGTGTTGCCAGGAGGGCAAGGCTTACTTTAAAAATCTTTTTCATAGCTTCTTCCTCCTAAAAAGTTTCTTCGAAAATGGTGTTCTTATCCATGTCCGAGAGGGCAATACACCTTTCCGTCTGAATCAAGACAATGTCTGTCTGCGGCGTTTCGTACGCTGACTTTTTTACAACCTTTTCCATAGTCAGTTGGTTTTAACTATTACAATAATCCGTTAATGATAGACTTAATGATAGGCTCCATCACATCGTAGCCGTCGGGACCGGGATGGAGATTGTCGTAAAGACGATACTCCTCTTTAAGGGCCAGACCGTCGCTGGCTACCAGAGAAGTCCAGTAGTCGCAATAAGTGTAACCCTTTGCAGCTACAAGGTCCTGAATCATTCCGTTTAGGGTAATAATATGACCACCCTTGTTCTTTGGATTTAGTTTTGAATAGGTATCATTATTTGGTGTAACTGAGCAGAGCACCACTTTGATGCCTGCGTCCTTGGCCATCTGGGCCATGGATCCTATGTTGTTTACAATTGTCTCTTTATCGAAGCCCTGTGCAAGGTCGTTGGTACCACCCATGATTACAACTACTACAGGATTAAGTGCAACCACGTCTTTCTGGAAACGGGCGAGCATCTGGGTAGTATTCTGACCGCTGATTCCCTTGTCTATGTAGCCATTGCCACTGAAGAAACCAGGGTGGAACTTACAAACAATGTTGCTTCCGTTTTCTGTCATATATGCCGAGTTGAACGGTATCTTAAGCTTGCTGGAAGCAAATGTGCTGGAATTGTTCGCCCACTGCCAGGTGATACTGTCGCCAACAAAGATTGCATTGATGCGACGGGGCTTTTCAAGAAGCGTAGGAAGCGCGCCACTGAAATCCCAAACAGCTGTAGGCCATGTCTGCGCCTGAGCCTGGGAAGTTACAGTACCATCGACGCCTGCATAGCAGTTGGTGATTGAAGCACCAACGGTATTACTATTGCAGAACGGCAGGCTAGCGTGCCAGCCAATACAGGAGGAGAGAGAGGCAACCGGACTGGTGCCTTGCTGGGCGCACTGACCTACAAAAGCGCCCGCGTTGCTGCCGCTAATATCACCTGCCGTAAAGCAATAGGAAACGTTTGATGTATAAGTAATGCCAACCATTCCGCCAACAGCTGTATAGCTTCCGCCGTTGACATTGGCTGTAGTATAACAATTAGTAAGATCGGCGTTCTGGACAAAACCGGAGAAACCGCCGCAATCATTGCCATTAGCAGTTACGGAACCACCGGCAACATAGCTGCTGGTAACGGTTTCGTACTGGACACCCACAAAGCCACCGGTATTGATAGCACCGGCAATGTTGGTATTCACCACATGGCACTGGCTGGTCGTTACATTGTCACCACCTGCTGTGCCGTTGCCCAACTGGCCTGCGAAGCCGCCAATGCGGCCGGCGCCGGTTGCGGTGATCGATGCATTGGAAACATAGCAACCCTGGAAGGTTAGGCCTTTAAGGGCACTGCCCGCAAAACCGCCACATCTTGAATTAGCATTAGTGGTATTGGCCGTAACGGTTCCACCGCTGTAATAGCAATCCGTGAAGGAAGCGTTCTCTGCAACACCCACGAAGCCGGCGGTAAAGCGCTGGCCGCTGACGTTGCCGGTTGCAGAGCATTTTGAGAATGCTGCAGAACCGCTGGCATAACCTGCAAAGCCTCCGGCATAGCTACCCTCGTCAAAAACAGTTGCTGCAGTAGTACAGTTATTATAGGCATCTGACACTGTTGCATAGCCTACAAAACCGCCCACATTTGAAGCTTTGGCCGTAACGGTGGTTGTATTGTCAACCACGCAACCAGAGAAGTTCGCTCCGGCATAACCGGTAAAACCGACAAAGCCAC
Organism: uncultured Bacteroidales bacterium; assembly: GCA_900316675.1. Classification (GTDB taxonomy): domain Bacteria; phylum Bacteroidota; class Bacteroidia; order Bacteroidales; family UBA932; genus Cryptobacteroides. Next base: position 100,982 of record ONDR01000003.1, on the reverse strand, counting down.
CGACATTGCCTACTGCAGCTTTGGTTGCCGTGATTGTTGTGCCTTTAACCTGGCAGTCGATAAATGAATGTGCCTGATAAGATTCGCCAATAAAGCCACCGGTATAAATTGCGGTGCTAGCAGAGGAGAGATTCTGATTCAGGGTAACATCCTCTACAACGCAGGATGTGAAGATTGCAGGAACCTCGTATTTGTCTATTCCTGAGATGTCGGCAATAGCAGCAAAACCACCAAGGTGGCTGGTTCCGTTTATGGTAGTATTCTTAACCGTACAGCCGGTGATTCCACCCTTGCCGCGTACATGACCGGCAAAGCCACCGGCGGCAGAGGAACTTGTAACTTCTGAATCCTCGACAGTTACATTGATGCAGGTTGCAACGCGGGAATAATCGGCCTGGGTAGTACCAAGGAAGCCGGCAACTACACCGCACTTGCTTGTAGCACTGATGGTAGCTCCACTGAAGGTTACGTTCTGCATTGTTCCGTAAAGCACTCCGGCAAAGCTGGCATAAGAAACGCCTGAACTCTTAAGGCCACTGATGGTATAGCCGCAGCCGTCAAAGAAAATACCCTTGTTAAAAGTGCCTGAAGCGTTAAGCGGGGTCCAGTTGGTTATGGAAGAAGCGTTAACATCTCCCATAAGTTTGAAATACGTAATCTGGTCCGCAACTGCGGCACTATGCATATTGTTCAGCTGTCTTGCATTAGCGATGATGTAAGGGTTCTCTTCTGATCCGTCTCCGGCAACGAAGTCCTGAAGGGTGAGGTTCACGTTGACCATGGAGTTCATCTTGCCGCCAAGAACGGTCTTGGCTACAGGGATGGACAGGGCTGCAGAATAAACCTCATCGCTGTTGTCCGTTACATAAACGGGAATTGAAGAGCCTGCGGGCAAGGCGATATCGTCCCAACCCACCATCATAAAGGCAGTAACTTTCTGCTCTGAAGCAGAAACATCGACACCGGTGAAAGGAATGGTATAATCCTTTCCGCCAAGGCGGAGCGATGCCTTCTTGATAGCGGTAACGCCTGAAGGCAGGGTGGCCTGCAGTTTGACTGCAGCGGCCTGCTTGAGGGAGCCGCCGTGGGCGCTGGCCCAGGTGCTGTTGAAGGCGAAGTCCGTATAAGTATCCACACCGCTGAGCAACGCTTTGTAGCGAAGGTGAGCGGTAGAACCGTTTCCATCCTGGACGGGGGTAGAGGTGTCGGCCTCTGCCTCCTCTACGCTGGTATATGTACCAGGGTAGAGGACGTCGAATGAGGTTCCGGGAACCGCGGTGCCGACGAACTCAGCCTCGTGGTCCGAAATAATATTGGAAATGGTAAAAACTTGCGAGTTAGTTCCGGAAATGACGCGGATGCAGTCACTCGGGTTCCAGGCCAGCTTAAGCTTGCCTTCATCGGCGGTAAAATCCACCTTGGTGTAAGGATCTTCCGGCAGGCTTACGCGAATGGTCACTTTCTTGCCGTCCTGAGCATCAGAGGGAGAAAAAGGCTCCTCTACGCTGCAGGCGGTCAAAGCTACCAGCAAAACGGATAAAAATGCGGACATTTTCATAGCACTGGAATATTAAACTAGATGAATAATACGTCGTCGATGTCCATAAGGGTATCGTCCATGTCCGGTGCTCCGAAGATGGGGTTGTCATTGTAGTCATCAATACCGGAGGTCATGATAATTCCGGAGATTGAGAGTTTTACAAGCTCTACGCTGGGTGCGATGTATAGATCCTTGGTTTTCATATTCTTCTATTTTTCTGAGTTGTTTTTATTCTGCAGGTACAATTACGATGAATGTGTCACGGGCACGCTCGCCGGCATGGTTATGTTTGGTACCACCGCCACTGGAGCCCGATGCTCCGTTGTTGTCGGAAGGATAATTGACAACATGAGTGTCTTCATCACCCTTGCCGGCCACACACATGGTTGTGGAACCGCCACCGTCCAGGTTAAGCATGTACTTGGGACCGAAGCAGTTGGCTACAAGGCGCTCAAGCCAAAGGGCGCTCATACCATAGCCGCCCACAGAGTCGCTGTATCGACCGTCGCAAACAATGAGCAGGAGGTGAGGTGTAACACCGTCAGGATAAGCAATAGCTACTGCCGTACGGGGATATGCTCCACTCTGATGTCTTGCAGGCTCTTCGCTGCTGCTGGTCTCGTTAGGATTGCGGGTTGTGAAGGTTTGTCCGAACCTGATGTAATTGGCATCCAGAATAGGTGCGCTGGAAATAAGGCCGGCCTCGGAGTCAGTACACATCTTGTAGAAGTTCCTCATGTACTTGAGAGGCTTAACGGTTGTATTGGCTCCTGTATTGCTTGTTGAGCCGCCGTCGTATGCATCAAAAGCGATACGTACACCCTGGTGGCCGTCGCAATAGAAGGCTCCCTCGTTCTTCCAGTTACGGACTCCGGTATCGGAGATTGTATTGTTAGGCAGGAAAGAATAAGGATAGCCGGTTGCGTATTTGACAAATTCCTCTGTATCTGTATTCAGGAACATGTTGCCTTTTACAGCGATGGAGGCCTTTTCATAACCACCATTAATAGCGGCAACTGCACCGGTCATACGGAAGACCTCGGATGTAACGGCTGAAGGATTGGCAACAACCACCTTAACCTCATAATCCGTATTTGTCAGGTCATAATCCACTACATAAAGATCCTGCCTGTGATTACCGCCATCCATCCAGCTTGCATTGCAGGTTCCGGTGGCCTCATAGTACCTGATGCCTGATGCGATATTTGAAACCTTGAAGGTAAGACCGGTATTGGTTGAACCATTGGTCGGGAATTCACGATGCATATCGGTACCGGCCGGAACATTGGCATCACCGCTTACAGGTGTTTCACCAGAACCATCAGCCTGAATGGCACCGGTAAGAACAGGGGTGCTGCCGGTAAGGTCCCAAACGGTTTCATTCCAGCCAAGAGACTTGGCGCAGTCTGAAAGTGTTCCGGTGTATGCCTTACCGTGATAAGGGTAATAATGCTTCATTGTGCTTGGCGCAGGGTTGTTAATTACCAAGGCCGCACTGGGGCTGGCATTCTCCTGATCGTAAGGAGTCGTACCATTTACCTCTGTCCAATGAGAATCCAAAGAAGCGTTACGCTTGCAGTCGGTAAGATAGTTGTGAGTAGCGGTAAGGCCGATAATGGCACCTGAGCCCCATGAATCAACGGGTCCGGGACGGACATCGCCGGTAGCAAATGAAGACTGCCATGCGATGCAACCCTGGATTACATTGTCCGGCTTAAGGGAAGTGGCCTTTGTATAATGCTTGGGATCGCCTGAATTAGCGTCCATACAAGCCTCGCCAAGGATTCCGCCGGCAAAACGGGTACAGGTGAGCGTAGCTATTGAGTAGCAATTGATAATTTCTGAATTACTGCTGATAAGAGCGCCGCTGATACCACCAACCTTCTGGGTGCCAATTACAGTTCCTGAAGTCCAGCAGTTGCGGACGCGGGAAGCATCGTTCATGGCAAGGCCGAACAGGCCGCCCACGAACTCTACACCAGAGCCGTTAATGGTAATATCCTCTGCAGAGCATGACTCCATGTAGGTGAAGGCGATACGGCCTGCGAAGGTTCCGATTCCACTGTCGCCGCTATTGGCGGTCTTGGAAACAGTACTGTTCTTAACGTGAACGTTGTACACCTCTGCCTTCTTGCCATTATAACCAATGTAACCACCCAGAACGCCGCTGGTACCATAGTTGGTCGTGATGGTAGCATTGGTGAAGGTCAGGTCGTAGCATGAACCGTAAAGCAGACCAAAGAGAGAAGGTTTGCTGGCGGCTGCATGTGCCGGATCTGAAAGACCGGTTGCATCGAACGCGCAAGAGAAGTGGTCGATGGTATGGTTGTTACCGTCGAAGTCAATGATATAATCGTACGGGCTGAGGGAGTTAAGCGGAACCCATGTATGGGTGCTAAGGTAGTCAGCCATATCGATGTCTTCAATCAAACGGAAATATACACGCTCCTGATGCTTGAGGAAGGTTTCTCCGGTATTGGGATCAGTTGCATGCATATTATCCAGCTGCTTGGCGCTGGCAATGAGATAAGGGTTGCCCTTGGTACCGTCGCCGCCGGCGAAGTACTGCTCGGTGAAGCCGCTGTTAACAGTAATGAGGTTCTGTGCGCCGGCCTTGAGGACCTTGGCTGCGGTGATGGTCTTGGTAGCGGCATAGCTGGAACCGTCGCCATTGAGAACGCTTACTGTAAAGGTGGTACCGGGAACAATGGAAACATCGTCCCAGCCGCTCTGGGCGTAGGCGGTGAGCACGTGCTCAGAAGTGAGGGAGATGCCTGTAAGGTTTACGGAAACATCGTTGCCGATGCCGGTCATGGTCACCTTCTTAGGTGCATTGACGGCGGGGGGAAGGGTAAGGGTGAACTTGACGATGCCTCCCCTCTTGAAGCTGGTTCCGGAATGCTTGCCGGCCCAGTCGTCAGAGAATACGATATTGGGAAGATCTGCCTTTGCCACATTTCCAAGCTTGGCAGTGAATACAAGGTGTGCGGTGCTGCCGTTGCCGTTCTGGGTAAGGGTAAGGTTGCCAGCCTCTGCGTCATCGACAGACTCGTAGGTGCCGGGGGCGATTACGTCAAAGACGCTTCCGGGAACCTCGGGACCGGAGAAAGTGGCAACGTGATCTGTAAAGCCGTCCTGGATATTATAAACGGCAGAGTTGGAACCGCTGATAACGCGGATGCAGTCACCTGCCTGCCAGGCAAGGTGAAGACCTTCACCACTGGCGGGTACTGAAAAACCTGCTTTGGTAAGAGGTTCATCGGTTACCGTAGCCGTGATGGTCATGGTAGGTCCTTCGGGGGTTTCAAGCGCCTCACGGACACAGCCCGGGGCTGCCAGCATGATTATTAGCAGGCAAAAGAAGGAGAAAATCTTCCTCATATTTGTACTTTTTACTTCTTAATTACATAGAAGAATGTAGGTACCGACCTTTCTCCGGTATGATCCGGAACTCCTTTGACTTGGTCGGAATCTGTAGGATAGTTAACTACGTGTGTTTCAGGATCTCCCTGGCCCTTCACACACATGGTGGAAGAGCCTCCGCCATCCAGATTGATGGCATACTGGGGGTTGAAGTTTTTAACCAGGAAACCTGTCAGTTCCTTGGCAGACATGCCTCGGCTGACGTTGGAACGGCGGCCATCGACAACAATCATCAACAGATGGTTGAATTCGGTCTTGGCCAAGGCCGTGCGTGGATGGGTATTGGTGTTCTGGTGTGTGTAGGGATCTTCGGAACTTGAAGACTGCCTGGGGTGCAGGGTGCAGAAGCTCTCCCCTACCGGCTCGTAGTCGTCTATGAGCATCGGGGCGCTGGAAAGGATAGTCTTCTCTTTGGAGTTCATGTAGAAGTTCCTCTGTTGAGTGATAGACATTCCCTTTCCGGAGAACTCTATACGCACGTCGCGTTTATTGTCCATATAAACTGCTGCCTCGCTCTTCCAGTTAGGCACACCTGTGTCACTGATTGTGTTGTCCGGCATGGTGGAATACTTCTGTCCGTCTTTCCAAATTACGATGGAACCGCGCTCGTAGCCGCCGTTAATGACAGCAATTGCGTTCTTGGTTGCAAAGACATTGGATGCGGTGGAACGGCCGCTATAGTATTCCAACTTGAATTCGTACTGACTCTTGGACAGGTCGACATCGGTTACGAATATGCGCTGGGGTGCGTTGGATACGCTTTCAGTGCCTTCGAAGGCATAGTAAACGATGCCCTCGTCAATAACGGTCGATGTCCAACCGGCGCCGGACGGTTGAACTTTTTTGCCGCGGTTTGCATCCCAGGGATTGCTTCCGGGTTGCGGGTTTTCCGGCTGGGGGCCGGGCGGCGGAAGTTCAGGATTGTCCTTGCTCCCTCCGCAGGCACCAACCAGCAGAGGGAACAGAACGATCCACGCGTATAAAGGTTTGAAGTTCATGTGTTTATCTAAGGATAGATCTTAAAGTAGCATTGAAATTCCAGATGGTAGGATCCCAGCCGAGCTCTGCAGCGCGGGCAGAAAGGGTGCCCTCTGTACCGCAGTAGTTGTTGGTAACGTCGGCTGTTGCAGCAGTCTGGCCGCTGAACGGCAGGGCGCTGGTCCAGGCGATGCAGGAGTTGATGTGTGATGTAGCATCACCGTCAACCCTACCTACAAAGCCACCGACTGTAGCAGCTGAGCCCTCAACGGTACCGGCTGCATAGCAGTACTGAACGGTAACGTTCTTCTTGCAGATGCCGATGAAGCCGCCGACGCAAGCGAAGCTGCCACCATTTACGTTCATTGTGCTGAAGCAGTTCTTGATGGTGGCCTTCTCCGGATAGCCTACGAAGCCGCCGGGATTGGCGTTGGATGCGGTAAGGCTACCGCCGTCAACATAGCACTGATAGATACCGCCTTCGGGAACAAGGTCTGAAGGTGTAGCATAGTCAACGCCTACGAAACCACCGGTATTGGTAGCACCCTCGATATCGGTATCCTTTACATAGCACTTGAAGAAGATGGTACCAAGGTCTGCCTGGCCGGTGAAGCCGCCGATACGCTGACCGCTGGACATCTTAAGGCTGGCATTCTTTACATAGCACTTGTTGAATTGTGCACCAACGTTGTCAACCTTACCTGCGTAACCTACGAAGCCGCCGCTCTGGTTGCTTCCGGTTGCGGATACAGTGATGACGCCACCCTCGAATGAGCAAGCCTCGAAGACAGGAACTTCTGTCTTGCCGACGAATCCGCCGACATGCTTGGTACCGCTGATGGTTGCCTCTGCAGAGCAGTTCACAAACTTACCGTCCTGGATGTAGCCTGCAAAGCCTGCAGCATACTCGGCGCCGTTAACGGTGCTGTTCTGGACGTGGCAGTTCTCGAAGTAAGAATCCTTTGTAACAACCTGGCCGACGAATGCACCTACGTGCCTGCTGGCAGTGATTTCAGAATTCTTAACAGTTACATTGATGATGGTGCTTCCGGTATAAGCCTGTGAAGTACCTACATAACCTGCAACTACACCTGCCTTGTTGTTTCCAGCGTTGATGTTTGCCTGGTTGAAGGTAACATTCTTGATGGTTCCGTACAGAACACCGGCGAAGCTAGGATATGCAACCTCGGTATTGGTGATGGTCAGGTTGGAAATAGTGTGACCTGCACCGTCGAAGTATACGAATTTATCGTAAGCCTTGGTCTCGTCTGAAGGGTCGTTCACATTATTGAGCGGTACCCATTCGATGCCTTCCATGTTAAGGTCAGCCTCAAGCTTGAAGTAGCGGAGCTCCTTGGAAGCGATATCGTCACGCATGTATGTGAGCTGTGCAGGGGTCTTGATGATCCAAGGATCTTCCTCGGTACCTGAGCCTTCTGCATAACGGCCGCCGCTTACCCACTGGCTTTCACCAACGGTGATCTTGTTTACGTAGCCAGCCTTGATGGTCTTATCTGCAGCGGGAGTGATGTCTGCGTTCCAGCTGAGGTCTCCGGCTGCAACGCTTACTGTAAGTGCTGTTCCTGCAGGAATCTTGTCGTCGTTCCAGGATGTGTTCATCCAAGCGATGACAGTCTTGTCTGCGCCAAGGGTAACCTCTGACAGGCCGATGGTGATTTCGTCTGTAACAGCTTCTGCGGAGTTTCCGTTATGGAATACGGGAGCGCCGGCCTTAAGGGTGATGCGGTTTACAACCTGGGTCTCTGCAGGCAGGGTCAGTTCAAAACGAACGACACCGCACTGTGAGAGAGTACCACCGTGGGCGGCTGCCCATTCCTGGCTGAACTCGAAGTTGTTATAATCGTCGACGTTATTCATGGCTGCAAAATATTTGAGCTGAGTCTTAACGTCGTTACCTACCTGCTGCTGATCTGTCAGGGTCATTGCCTGCATTGCAGAGTAAGAGGTAATTGTTCCGGGATAAAGGATGCTGAAGGCATCGCCCTCTATGAGCTTGCCAGTGAAGGAAGCGGCTTTGGGCTCAAATCCGGAACGAATATCGAATACAGATGCAGTTTTACCGTTGTTTACGGCAATCTGGTCGCCGGTTTCCCAATTCCAGTCAAGGCCTTTGCCGCCTTCAGGCACTACAGCTGCTACCTTGGTAGCATTGTCTGAAGGGATGTTGGCATGTATGGTAATGGTAGGAGCAACCTCAATGGTAGCCTCCTCTGCCTTGTTACAAGAAAACAGGGCGAAGGGCAAAAGGACTGCGCTGATGAAATAATATCTAGTTTTCATGGCCTGTTCTTTTAGTTGATTTCATTGTCATCGAATCCGTGAAGCTGACCACCGGTAGTGGTGTCGGGAACGGGGCCTACAGGAGCGTCAGGGCGAATTGTGGGAACATCTTTGCTGAAGTCCCAGATTGCTGCGTTCCAACCAAGGGCCTGGGCAACCTGAGTAAGGGTCTTGCCAGACTCGGCAACCTTGCCATGGTAAGGATAGTTGTAAACTGCACCTTCAACCTCCTGGAATACCAGAGGTGAAGAAGGAGTAGCATCCTCCTGATCGTAAAGGCTAAAGAGGTCTGAATACTCGTAGAAGTCGATGTCCGGACGACGGACGCCACCCTTGAGGTAGTTCATCTTGGCGGTGAAGCCTACCACTGCACCTGAGCTGTAGTGGGCCTTGTCGCCTGCAGTCTGCTCTGCACACTTGATGGAAGGGTTCCAGGCGATGCAGTTTTCGAATACGTCGTTAGGCTGGTTGGTGTCCGGGTTTGAAGAAGAGTCAAGGTTGAAGTGGCCGCCGATACCGCCAAGGCAGAATACGCCTTCTACGGTAGCTGTGCTGTAGCAGTTGATAATCTTGACATTGTAACCGGTCTTGTCGGTTCCACCGCAGATACCACCAACGCGCTGGTTGCCTTTTACAGAGCCACTTGTCCAGCAGTTGCTTACCTCTACAACGCACTTGTCTGCATTGCCCTTTGCGTAGCCAAAGAGGCCACCTACGAAGTTCTTGCCGGATTCTACCTGTACGTCGGCAGAGCAAGCAACGATGGTTGCGTTGCCAAGGGTGCCGAACATACCGCCCACGCCGGTCTTGTTACCGGTCAGGGTCACCTTGCCCTGTACATGAACGCGGGCAGCATCGGCATGAATGTCTCCGGTACCGCCGTAACCGGCGATGATACCACAACCGCTGTCGGCGCCGCAGGCGATCTCAGCATCGACGAATGTTACGTCGTGGCAGTAGCCGTTAAGCACGCCAAAGAAGCTGGGATAGCTTGAGAAGTCGCAGAAGAAGTTGGAAATCTTATGACCTGCACCATCGAAGTCGATAGCCTTCTTGTAAGGAGAAGCATAGTTGAGAGGAGTCCATACAACACCCTGCATGTCGATATCGTTCATGAGTTTGAAGTAGACTTTCTCGTCCTCGCTGAGCCTCTCGCCCATCTTGGTCAGGTCTTCTGCGGTTGATAGTTCAAAGGGGAACTGCATTGAGCCGTCGCCGCCCTCGGGACGCTCTACAGTCTGGATGACGGTGATGAAGGATACAGGGTTCTGGGCAAGCTCCCAGTTGTCTGAACCTTCTACCTTGTCAATGGCGATAGGAAGAACGTACAGTTGGTCGTCTTCCAATCCGTTTGCAACGATACGCAGCTTGGCACCGGATGAAACGGTATTGTAACGCGCAAGCAGCAGGCTGTTGCTGATGAAAGAGTATGCGGTTGCAGGAAGAAGCTCTGCATTGGCGCCAAGGTTGGCGGCATTGTAGGCATCAACTCCTGCGGGATCTACCTTAAGGGAGATCTTAAGGCTGGCGCCGGCTGCGGCCTCTGCGCAAACGACTGCGTCCAGAGTGCGGCTCTTGCCTTCCATAAGTTTAATTGTGGCCTCTGAACCGGAAACCGAGGTATAGAGAATACCGGTCTCCTTGCCATCCTTGGTCTTGGTATCCTTGTTACATGAACCAAGGAAAAGCATGGTGGCAAAAGTCAGTGCCAGGCTTGTGATATATAATATCTTTTTCATAGTATCGTTGCTTTTAGAAAGTCAAACCGTCGTTCCAGCCGGGGTTCTGGGTAAGGGCTCCGCCGGTGAGGTTACGCTCGTCTGAAGGAATCGGGTAGAGGTAATCCCTGTCCTCGTTCCAGTTGCGGGCGATATCGCCGTGAAGAACTACCATACCGGAATCTCCGTTTGCAAGGAAGATGTCCTTTCCAAGCTTGCTCTTTACAGCAGCGTTGGAAGTAGCGGCATCGCTGTAGATTTCCAGGTCGATGGTGCCATTGCCGTCAAGGTCGTAGGTACCGACGCCGGGGAAGTACATTCCGTAGAAGGGAGCATTGAATACAAGACCCTCTTTCCAACGGATGATGTCATAGTAGCGGAAGCCTTCCTGGGCAAGCTCTACCATACGCTCGCGGCGGATTTCCAGGATAACGGCCTCGTTTGCGTCTGCAAGCAGGGTGGGGTTCCTGTAACCGCCCCAGTCTTCGTTGATAAGGAAGTTATCAACAGTAAGGCCGGCAAGGTTAAGGTGAGGCATGCCAACACGGTCGCGCAGGCGGTTGATGCTTATGTCAAGGTCTGACTGGGCGATTGAGCCGCCTTCTGCAAGGGCCTCGGCGTAGTTGAGCAGAACTTCTCCTGCACGGAAGATGATAAGGTCGATGTCGGCGTTGTTGTAAACATCCTGATCTACGGTAGTAACGTATTTGTCAGGGTGATAGCCGCTGAAGGTAACCTTGAAATCAGGAGCGGTATAAGCGTCCTGACCCATCCTCTTGTAACCGGGAGTACGGATGGACTGGGCCATACGGGGATCGCGGCCCACAGTCTCTTCTGCGAACTGCATGGTCTCCCAACCGGCTTTGTCGGTAAAGCGGGATCCGTCTTTCATAAGGTAGCTTGCAGCAAGTTTCCTTGTCATTGCAGGGCAACCCATTGAACCGGTTGTCATGGTATAGTTGGAGTTGTGATATGCACCGTAAGCAAGGTTGTAGTCGCGGGCAAGAATCACCTCGTCCATAAGGTCGGTAGCGTTGAAAGTGGTGAAGAGCTCGTGATAAGGCTTGTTGGTGGCATTACCCTTGAACACGCTGTAACCACTGGTCTGGATGAAATCTTTTGATACTTTAGCGCACTCGTCAAGATACCACTTGTAGCTCTTGGCGTCTGAGCCGTAGTTGAACTCTGTGTGGTATTTGCGGAAGGTTCCTTCAAAGAGCATGAAACGGGACTTGAGGGCCATTGCGGTCCATTTTGTAACCTCGTATGCGCTCTTTGCGGTAGGAAGATTTGCAATAGCAAAGTCGATATCCTCTATCATCTTGCCAAGGATGAACTCCCTGGAGTCGCGGGGACGGTTGAGTTCCTCGTTGTCAGTAGAACCGACAGGTTTCTCATACCAGGGAACGTCGCCGAAGCGCTTTACTTTATTGAAGTAGAAGTATGCACGGAAGAATCGTGCAAGAGCCTCATATTTAACGCGGATAGCCTCGTCCTTGCAGTTGGGCAGGAACTCCAGAAGGGTGTTGATGTTGCGCAGCGCGCCCCAACTCCAACCGCCGCCTGAAGCCGGAACCGTACGGCTGCCGGTAGATTCGGATGACATGTTGTTCTGGGTATAGAGGTCATCGTTGGCAATGTAAAGCTCCGTGGTAGGGAACGCCTCATAGAAATTGATGGCGAAGGCCCTAATCTCACTTTCGTTCTTGAAGAAAGTGTCCGTGGTCATCTTGTCCTTGGGCACGGCGTCAAGCATGTCGTCGCAGCCGGCGATGAAGAATCCGGTAAGAAGCACCAAGACAGGGTAAAATATCTTTTTCATAGCGGAATTCATTAAAGTGTTATGTCAACTCCGAAGGTGAAGGTCTTCTGCCAAGGGTAGATGCGGAGGTTACCGCCGGTCATTGCCATTTCAGGATCTACGTAATCTGAGTGCAGGCCGGGAGCCCAGTAGAAGAGGTTTTCGCCAGAGAAATAAACGCGAAGTTTAGAGATAAAAATCTTACGGGTAAGTTTCTCGGGGAGAGTGTATCCGAAGGTGAGATTCTTAAGACGAAGATAACCGATGTTCTGAAGGTAGCGGTCGTTGGCCACACCCAAAGGACGATTGGTGTTCATTGCTACGTAACCTCTGGGACGAGGGAAGTATGCGTTGGGGTTCTCTTCGCTCCAGCACTGAGTCTGGAAGTCCTTAGGAATAAAGGTCTGGTAAGGACGGGCATAGAGGAACCAGAATGCACGTGCATCAGCTGCAGGATACCAGTCCATCTTGGCGATACCCTGGAAGAAGAGTGCAAGGTCGAAGCCCTTCCATGCGGCGTTCATGTTTACACCGTAGCTGTAACGAGGCTGTGAGTTACCAATGACTTTCCAGTCACCGCTGTCACCAACCTTGCCTGCGCCCTGGTCGATCTTGCCGCTGCCGTCAAGGTCACCGAACTTCATATCACCGGCGTGAAGGCCGTCGGGGAAGATCTGGGAATCGTTAACCTTGCTCTGGTCAACAGTCCAGCCCTTTGCCTCTTCTTCTGTTGCGAAGAGACCGTCGATATGATAACCCCAGATGTCGCCGTACTTCATGCCAACCCAATAGTTCTTTGCAAAGAGTTTGTCAGGGTTGTTGAAGCGGGTAATGTGGGATACGAAGTCACTAAGAACAACGCTTACACCATAGTGGAAATCGTCACCGGCAAGCTTGAAGGCATCCCTCCAGCCGATGGAGATTTCATAACCCTTGGTGCGGAGGTCTGCAACGTTCTCTTTAGGAGTAGAGGCGCCGTAAACTGAGGGCAGAGGCATACCGGCGGTAAGCATGTCCTTAGTGTCACGGATGTAGGCCTCGATGCTGGCCTCAAGGCGGTTGTTGAAGAAGCCCATATCAAGACCGATGTTGGTCTGGATTGAACGCTCCCAGGTAAGACCTGAAGATACGGGAGCGGATACGCTTGCGATAGGAAGGTTCTCGCCGCCCAGCAGGTAAGAAGACTTGCCGTCGGTAGAGATGGTGCGGATGGCAGGATAGTAGCTGCTCATCTGCTGATTGCCGAGCTGGCCGTAAGATGCACGGATCTTAAGGTTGTTCCACCAGGACTTAAGGTTCTGGAAGAAAGGCTCCTCAGAGATTCTCCAACCGATAGAAGCAGAAGGAGAGAATACCCAACGGCTGCCGCGAAGGAAGCGTGAAGAACCATCGTAACGGGCATTCAGCTCGAGCAGATATTTGCCCTTGTAGTCATAGTTGAGACGGGCGAAGTAGCCGGCCAGCTTGTACTGGTTCTGGCCACCGCCAACCTCCATACGCTTGTTGCCCTCTGCATCGGGACCAACAAGGTCAAGGTCGTTCAGTTCAGTAGAATAGAGGTTGTAACCAACACCTGAGAGGTCTTTGAGCCACTTGGTCTCGTAGTTGGCACCGGCCATAACCTTAAGGTTGTGAGCGTTGGCCCAGCTGTTCTCGTAGGTAGCGTAAACGTTGGCTGCCTGATATATAATGGTGTTGGCCTGCTCTGTGAGCTTGTCAAGGAAAGGATCCTTTGCATCGTAAACCTCGATCTCGTTCGGGAACTTGGAATAGGTTCCGGAAACGGCCCTGTTCAGGTAGCGCTTGTAGTTGAGTGAATAAGTGTAGTCAGCCTTTACGGTGAGACCCTTTACAGGAGTAATGGTAACGTCGACGGTTTCGCTAAGGTTGTCTACTTTATCTTCGTTCTTAGCTTCGCTGTTCAAAAGCATCAGGAGGCCGTCCATAACGGTGTATCCGTTATACTGGGTAAGGTAAACATTGCTTCCGTCAGGGTTGCATGCGGGGTAACTTGCAAGTGCGTGACCCGTACTCTTGCCAAAGTTGTTGTTGATACCGCTCTGGCCGGGATAGAAGTATGAACTGTTGAAGTAGCTAAGGTTGGAACCAATCTTCAGCCAGTCTGTAACCTCGAAGTTGAGCTTTGCGCGGAAGTTGATTCTCTTATAGTTGTCCGGCTTCTCCTTGAACATACCCTGCTCGTAAACGTAACCGCCGGAAACCATGTAGTTCATGGCGTTGGTAGCGCCGCTCATGGTAACTGTGTGACTGGTAGTAGGCTTGTAATCATTATAAAGTACATGGTACCAGTCTGTGTTGGCGTAGTAGTTATAAACGTCTTTACCGTCCTTCTGGGATATTACAACCCAAGGGCGCTCAGGGTTTTCTTTCTTATCGTTGCGGCGGATCCAAAGCTGCTGCATATCCTCGTCGGTATAGTTGGCATACTTGGTACCGGGGCTGTAAGCTGCCCAGAACAGGTTGTTCAGGTAAACTGAATAATAACCACGGCTCTCATATTCTGTAGAAGTGGTAGGTGCAGTTACACCGTAACGGCCGCTGTAGGTAACCTTTGCGCGTCCATCCTTCTCTTTTGTACCGCTCTTGGTGGTAATGAGGATGACACCGGCAGAACCTCTGGCTCCATAAATAGCAGCTGCAGCAGCATCCTTGATAACGGAGATGCTCTCTACATCCACAGGGTTCAGGTATTGGATGTCGCCTTCTACACCATCTATAAGTACAAGAGGGCTGCCTCCGTTGATAGAGTTGAGACCTCTAATATTAAGGGTAGCGGCTTGTCCGGGACGTCCGGATCCAGATGTAACGTTAAGACCGGGAACGGAACCCTGCAGCATGTGGCCTACGTCCAATGCAGCGCGGTCCTGGATTTTATCAGCCTTGATGACGGATACGGCACCAGTCAGGTTGGTCTTTTTCTGTGTACCGTAACCAACGGCTACGGCTTCTTCCAGCATGACGCTGTCTTCTACCAATGTGATGGTGATCTGACTGCGTCCGTTAACAGGAACAATCTGAGTGACATATCCCAGGCATGAGACTTTGAGCTCGCCGTTTGAAGGAGCCTTAATGGTAAACTTACCATCGACGTCCGTAACGGCGTTGGCTACGCTGGACTGAACTGCGACACCTGCAAGAGGGCCAAGTTCGTCAACAACGGTTCCGGTCACTGTGATATTCTGCGCATAGGCGCCGAATGAAACTGCCATACCAAGTAGGATGGCAAGTGCAGCGAACAGTTTCTTGTGCAACATTTGATTTATTTTTTGGTTTAGTTATCGGTGAATTTCGATGCGCTAAATTATAATATGTGTGCGACAATTAAAACGTTTGTTGGTAGATTAGTAGTTGTCCCTACCCGGTCAAAAAATATTTAAATCGTTTAATTCCAATTATTTACGCTAAAATAGCAGGGCAAATTTTAGTAGATGGGTAAAACGTTTGTTTTTTACGTTTTAATTGTATATTTTTGCAGAAAATTTATAAAATATTCATGAAGCACCTTTTTAGCTCAATATTGATCGCAGTCGTTCTGGCCGTCCTGGCCTTTTCCTGCCAGCCGTACAAGACCATGGCTCCGGAAGTAGAAACTGCGCTAAGTGTCCTTGACCGCGCGCTTGCCAACAAGGACAGATATTACCAAATCAAGGAGAACAGAATCTCTGAATTCCGTCGTGACCTGAAAGAAACGGACAACGGAGTTTCCCGCTATTCCCTGCTCCAAAATCTTTACAACGAATACCTGTTGTTCGACAAAGATTCAGCCCTGTTTTACGCTCATAAGAAAGACACGCTCGCACGCGAACTTATGAACGTTGAACTTATAGAAAACGCAACCCTGGACCTTGCTTACAGGTATCTGGTGTCCGGTATGTACATAGAGGCCCTGGAAACAATGAACGCCTTCGATGAAAACGGCCCGGTAACAAGCAAACTGAGCCTTCGCTATTATCAGACCCTACAGACCCTATATCACGGACTCACCTTCACCATTACTGACCCCCTGATGAAAGGACCGGCAAGAGAGAAGGACCTTTACTATCAGGAAAAATTGCTTAAGTACTCTGACTACGATGAGTTCAACTACGTAAGGCTGCAGGCGCAGCGTTACATGGTAGATAACGAAGTAGCCCAGGCCCGTGATTCCCTGGTTACCTATTTAAATAAAGGAGACCATCCTATTAAAGACAAATCCGTCCTCCACTACCTTATTGCCAAGACTTACCAGGCAGAGGGCGACAACGAGCATGCGCTGGAGCACTATGCCTACAGTGCGTCATACGATATCATTAACGCAGATAAAGCCATCCGCTCCCTGGTTCAGGCGGCCAAACTGATGCTGAAGAAGGGAGAGGTGTCAAAAGCCTACTTCTACATTAATGTGGCATACAACGGTGCCATCGATGCCGATGCACATGTCTGCATGGAGGAAGTGATTGCTATCATGCCGGATATTGCCAGCGCCTACGAGCAGCTTAATAAAAGACGAATCAAACAGCTGTCCATTTTGCTGGCGCTGCTTGGCGTTTCGCTCATCGTGTCGCTGATTGCAATGGGAAGGGCAAGAAGGATGCGTAAGCAGATCCAGAAGGCCTATCGCAAGAACGCCCAGATGAATAAAGAGCTGGAAGAGGCCGTTGCAAGGCTTAAAGAGACCAGCGACATCAAGGACAGGTACCTGTGGAACTATATTTCTGTGTTCTCCAACCACATTGGCAGCCTTGAGGAATATCGTTCCATGCTGCGTAACGTATCCAAGTCCATGGACATCAATGACATAATCAAGGCCATCCGTAACGACGACTTTATAGAGGACAAGCGAAAGAAGCTGTACGAAGAGTTTGACAACGCCTTCCTGGGCATCTTCCCCAACTTCATAGAGCAGCTGAACGCCCTGCTTAAGGATGGCCAGCATATTGGAGAAGGCCTGCCTGCCGGCACGCTTACCAACGAGCTACGCGTCTTTGCGCTGATTCGCCTGGGCGTGAACGAATCTGCCTCTATCGCCCACTTCCTTAAGAAATCGCCCTCTACCATCTACAACTACAGGGTTAAGCTGCGCAACGCATCAATCTATCCCAACGAAGAATTTGAAAAGCACCTGATGGATATCGGGAAATAATAAAAAAAAGGCCGGCTCAATGAGTCGGCCTTCTGGTTAGTAGCATCAGGGCTATTCGTAGTTGATGGTAAATTTCAATACGTCTATCTCTGAATTATTGTTCGTGAATGTTACGCTGTTTGTATCAGATGTCGGAGTCCAGGTATGGTTGGATCCGCTTCTTGAATAAGTACCTTTATCAACGCTGAAGTCACGGGAACCATAAGTGTTGGTGAAGGTGATCTTGGTGATCTTGAAGCCTGAAGGAACACTGATAGTAACGCCGCTGCCGGTATGGAACTCTACACCGTACCTGGTACCACCCCACTTAACACCACCGTTGAAGGTGAAGGTTACATCGCCCTCGGTGAAGTTATTGATGCTGGTGGTAGTAATGGTAACGCTCTGAGGCTCACGCTTAACTGTAAGTTTAGCGGATGCAGAGAACTCTCCGGCCTTGACGATAACCTTGGTTTCACCGGCTGCAATACCGGTTACAAGACCGTTTGCATCGACGGTAGCATAGGTGTCGTCCTCTACGGACCACTCGAAATCAAGAGCCTCGGTGCAGTCGGCCGGAATCAGGGCTGCGCTGAACTGAACGGTCCTGTTAGCAGGAACATCGGCCTGCTCGGGAGTGATTACTATACCCTCAGCATTGCGGCGAACATTGAATTCGCACTTTGCCGATACGCCGTTGATAGCCACAACTACTGATGCCTGTCCGCCACCGACGGCCTTTACAAGACCCTTGTCAGATACGGTAACAACAGACTCGTTGCTGGAAGTCCAGGTTGTGTCCATGGGCACGTTGATGTCGTCAGGGCTGGCAGTTGCAGTGAGCTGGAGCTCCTCTCCGTACCAGATTTCTTCCTCTGTCTTGTCAAGAGCGACGGATGTTACAAGTGAAGTAACATACACTTTGCACTTAAGGCTGTTTATGCCGGCTTTTGCAGTAATAACAGTCTCGCCTGCGCCAACTGCGGTAACAAGGCCTTCGGCAGAAACGGTAGCGACAGCTTCGTTTTCTGAAGACCAGCTTACCTGTGCGGCGCCCTTAGGGGTAACTGTTGCAACAAGATTGCCGGTAGTTCCCTTGTTCAGAGCAAGTTCCGTACGGTTGATGAAGAAGCCCTCGGCATCGTTGGTTCCAACGATTTCCTTGTCTTTTTTGCAAGCCGTGAAGGCAACGAGGCCTGCGGCAAGCACAGATATTATTGTAATATATTTCTTCATTTCCGTAAGCATTTATTTAACAACTACTTGTGTATGGTCATTCTTGGTAACCTGTACTGACTCTGCCTGAGCGGATGTCACGTAAATGGTTTCCAAAGAAGTCTGGCTGGAATAGTAAGAAGAGCTGCTTACACGCTTGGTGTTGAGCTTTTCAAGGGCAGGGCATGCTGTAACATCCACGGTCTTAAGGGCGGTCTCGTAACCGTATCCAATGTAAGAAGACGAACCGCTGAAGTCGATCTCCTTAACCTTTGAGCCCTTGAAGGTAACGGACTCTACGCGGTGATATCCGTAACCGGTTGTCTTGCAGCTGAGCTTCTCTATCTCTTTGTCGCCAAGATTAATCTCTGTAAGGTAACCAAGGGAAAGAAGAGTAACGGAGATCAGGGCCGGATACTTGCTAACATCAACCTTGTCAACCATGCAGAAACCCACATTCAGGGTTGCAAGTGCCGGGAAGGCCTCAAGACCCTCGATAGAAGCGATACTATTGACACTGTAAGAGTTGGACATGGTGCCAACAGTGATAGAAGTTGCATTCATACCAGCCTCAAGAATCTCGCTCTTGCCGGTGGTAGGATCGTAAAGGATCCAGCCATCATTCTGGAGCTTGGTTGCCAGCTGGGAATCCTTGATCTCTGCAAATACAGGATTGGGATTCTGCTGCTTGATGTACACGCTTCCCCTTACTGTACTTCCCTGCTTGAACTGCAGGTCAACTGCACGGGAGCCGCCGCAAGCGTCTGCGTGAAGGCCAAGGGTCTTAGTCTTAAGACCGGTCTCCTGGTCCATCTCTGTATCCTCTTCAGATGTCTTGGAAAGCCATGAAGGAAGGCTGTATGTAATATCTACATTGCTCTTGATGGTAAGGGTGATATCCATTGCCTCAAGTCCCTTGATGATGCTGGTGCCCTCTACCGCAAAGGCGGTGTCGCGCTGGGCCTGTGCTACATCTACCGATGTTGAAAGGCCTTCTCCGCTGATGGTGATCTTACCCTCGCGGGCTTTGAACTCGCGTGAGCGGGCTACATCAAAGGACAGAACCCTTCTGCCAAGAGCCTCAACCTCATCGGCCTTTGCAATCCAGGCAGCGCCGCCAAAATCGCAGTTAAGCTCGGTGACATTGGTCTTGAGCACAACCTTTACCTGGTTGGCATCGGCACTTACGGAAACTGCATCATTGCTGAGGAGTTCCAGGCTGAATGACGGGAGAGAAACAACCATAAGGCTTTCAACGGCAGAGCCGGCAAATACCTTAAAGTTTGCAACGCGAGCCTCGTCGCTGTTGTTGGGTGCAACGGTCAGTGTAAGATCCTGGCCGCTCTTGCCCTGCTCTGCAGAAAGGCTTACCCAGTCGCAGAAGCCGGATACGCGCCAGTCGCCGTCAGAGGTAACCTTTACGGAATAGTTTCCGCCTTCGGGGCCGGCACTTACTGTTTTTTCAGAAAGGGTAACTGAACCGCCGTAGTCTACAACCTCTTCCGGACTGTCCTTTTCACTGCAGGCAGTAAGCGCTGCAGCAATGGCTATGATTGAAAGTATCTTTTTCATACGTTTACCAGGTTATAGGGAGTGTATCAAGAGACCTAGTCTCGGGATAATAATATGAAGGCTTCTTAAGCGGAGAGCCAAACATCTTCTGGGAAAGCACGTTCATGGCATTCCAGTCTGACTGCCTTCCCTGAGTGTTCCACAGAGAGAATACCATCCAGAAACCATATTCAGAGTTTACAAAGTTCTGGGCCTCGGAGTCGGTAGGAATATACCTGCCCTGGGCAAACTCTGTAGACTGATATGTGCAGGCAGCAAGGCTTGCGTTGCCGTAAGGAACGCCCTTTCTGCCGTAGTCACCGTTGAATATGGACATGTACTCAGAAGGATCGATGCCGTCAACGGCAGCGTTTCCGACACAACTTCCGTACTGGTAAGAAACCATTTCCTTGTCCGGCAGTAGCCTCTTTGTCTCAAAGAACAGCCTGTTTCCTCTTTCATAAGACTTGGCTGCGAACAGAGGGTTGGTAAGATCCGGGCTGTTGGAATACTCGTCGTCGTAGTTCACACCATCGAAGCCGTAACCCTTGACAACGGCAGCCACCTTCTTTGCGAACTCGCGGCAGCCAAGGTCGCTGAGCTGTGCAAGACCGGACTCGTCATGGTTACCAAGAATGCTGATGATAACCTTGATTCCGCGCTCGCGCAGGGGCTTTACAACCTCGTCATAATGATCCAGGATGTACCGGCACTGAGGGTTGGCAAATACATACACCTCGCCGGTCTCCTTGTTATAGTTGATATTGTATGCGAACAATACCACATAATCCGTGATAAGACGTCCGTCCTCGGTCTCGAACTGAAGCATGTTCAGGGGGTTTGTGTTGTTTACCTCTATCCAGGCGATAATCTTCTTCTCACCCTCGTTGCGGGCAACTACAGACTGCCAGGACATGTTCTTTACAAGGTAAATGAGGTGCTCGTCTGAAACCTTTACGCCATCGGTAGTAGTTGTGGCGCGAAGCGGGAGAAGATAAGTAGCCTCTTCCTTGTTGTCGAAGGGCTGGAGAGTAAGGCCAAGGGTGTAAGACTTGGTCTCGTCAGGAGCAACCACAACCTTGCCCTCGTTCTGAAGGGTGAACTGGCTTTCAGGGAAAAGCTGGAAGTCGGTTCCGTGCTCGTTGTTGTAAGCCTCAAGGTAAGCAGCATCGTAAGAAATCTTTACATCTACGCCTTTGCGGGGTGTGCGGGCAAGATAAACGGCCACGTTGGTAGAATACTCATTGTTGCGGAGTTCCACTACGTTGTTGATCTTGCTGCTTTTGCCGTCGCGAAGCGATATGATAAGATTTTCTACGTTTGCATAGGCGCCCTCGTCAACATTGTCGACGACGATGTCATCCGTACATGCACCAAACATAAGGCCGGTGCAAAGGATCGTTGCAAATTTGAATATATTTTTCATTGTCGATTTCTCCTATTATTAATCTTCAGGGAGGGAGACTTTAGGCCACTTGGTGGCTGAATCAAGGGTAAGGTCGTTGCCATTGGGGCTTGAATCCTTAAGGATGGTGCCGCCACCGTCGTCCATCTTCCAGTAGGCGATGAGGCCTTCGGAATCAGGCGCTACAAAGTAGAAGTGGTTGGGGGCCTGGATTTCGGCCTGAGTCAGGCAATGATCCCAGACGCGGACCTCTGACATCTCGCCGTCAAGATAACGGTCGCCGGCGTAAGAGTAGCCAAGCCAGAAGTAACGGCTGCCTGTGGATTCACCCTTGTCGCTGCCATACGCACCCCAGGTAACTGATGACAGACCGCAGCCGGCCTCGTCAAGAACCTTGCGGCCATCAAAGTAAACGGTCACCTTACCGGCGTCGAATACGCAGGCGATGTGTGTCCACTTACCAAGGGTAAGCTGCATATTGGAGTTGGTATTGTTGGTTTTTGATGCGATCTGGAGCTGATTGTCAGGCACGCCTGAGTCGCCGATACGAAGCAGGAAGTGACCCTCTACGCCCATGATGGTAGAGATAAGACGGCCGGCCTGATTCTGGCGGACAAGAGCCTCGCAGGTGAAGTGTGTCATGTTGGTGAACTTCTCCGGGGTCTTCCAGGACTGGGCTGCTGCGCGGTTCTCTGTCATGTTGCAAACAACATTGATGAGTGCAGCACCCTTGAATACGTAATAAACGGTAGTCTTGGGAGCGATTACGTTAATGTCGGTGATGTTCTTAAGCACAACGGCGCAAACGTAAACCTTGTTACGGTCAAGACCGTCAAGACCGGGGAAAGAAACTGTGGCAAGAGTAGAGGTGCTGGCGCCGGCAGAAATGGTCACATCCGGGTTCTCTATCACGCACATTGACTCCGGAAGGGGTTCTGCACGCGGCATGTCATACTCTTTTCCAAAGTTGAATACATAGTCGATGTCGTACACGAAGGTTCCTGTAATGGCGTTCTTCACCGGCATTGCAGTAGCGATTGAAAGGGTACGCTCTATCTGCGCAGAACCGGGTTTAACCAGGATTTCCTCTGACTTGTAGTCTGAATTTATGTAAAGCTTGTTTGTGAAATGGTGCTTCTCCATTGCATCCTTCTCTGTCTGGCAAGAGCTTAAAGCCAAGCCTGCAAGTAGGGCGATGACACCAATTTTAAACATTTTCATATACTTGCCTCCTTATTTGACAGGTGAAGGATTCATAATGGAAATCGCCTTGTTTATCTGTGAATAAACATTGGTGATGTCGTAGTAGTCGAACTGTGCATGGTTGACGCAAACACCCTTCTTGCCGTATTTGGCGGTAGGCTGTGCGTTCCACTCTGCAGCTCCCACAATAGCAGACTTGCTGCCGAAGATTCCGTTGGTGTTGGTAGGATCGGTGATATCCACTGCGGTCACGCCAATCACAAAGCGGTCAGAAGGAACAAAGTCGTCAAGAACATTGTTGATGGCATAAGAGAGGGATGCCTCATTGCCGGCAGACTCGGCCGCAATGATTATGTATTTTGACGACGTCAAAGCGGCAGTCTCGACAAGCACGTTCCTGGGAGAGCCCTCAAAGAAGACAATAGCCTTCTGGTGAGCGGAAATCCAGTCGTTGATGCCGGAGAACATGCCCTGCTGGCGGATAATGGCCTCTTCCTTCTGGGCGTCGGTCATAGAAGCAGGATTCTTGCCGCCGAAGATGACGTTGATACCGCTGTAGTTGTACTTGTCGGCAATCTCCAGCTCTGTCTTTACACGGATGCCAATCCATGAAACAAAGCGCTCGGGGGTATCTACACCAAGAGTCTCATCTTCTGATTCGGGGTCCTTGGACTCGGCCTCATCGGCAAGCATGGTATTGTACTCCTTGATCATGGCCACAAGGTCTATGTTCATAAGAGTGGGGATGTACTTCTCTGTGAGAAGTTCCTGCATCTCTGATGCGATTACGTCATTAAGATTGTCGGCATTGTTAAGGATAACGTAGTCTACGCTGTCCGGCAGGCAGTTGATATGCTCTCCACGGCCCTCGGGCGTCGTAGCCTTGTTGTCGAACTTTGCAATAAGAACCTGATGATCAGTATTGTGGTAATTGCGGATAGACTCCATGTATTTGGCCCACAGCTGAGGATTCTTGCTCTTGAGGTCTTTGTACACAACCTCGACAGGCTCTGCATCAGTCCATTTGTCGCAAGCCTGGAATGCAAGTGCGCCGGCTGCGAGAATAACTATATATTTAAAAATGTTCTTCATCTGTTTTCCTCCTATTTAACTTTAGGATTGCAGTCGAACCAGGTGCGGGTAGACATCTCGTCTGCGCCTCCAAGCATAGTGCTTACGGCAGTACGAAGGTTTGCTCCGTTGTTGATGTACTCGTCTGAAGGATATTTCATCCTGCGGGCACCGAACTCTGAATCTACAAGACCGTTGGACTTGTTGCCTTCTGCGGTTGCAGGAATGATGTGAGGATAGCCGGTACGGCGGATGTCGGCCCAGCTCTCGTTACCAAGGAGCCAGTTTGCAATCCACTTCTGGATCATGATCCTCTCCTGCTTTGCATCGACGGTAGCATTCTCTTCCCATGCGATTGTCGTGTTGGAGAGGGCTCCGTTGTAGTTGTTGCTGCCGGTAGGATCTACATAAGCGGCGGGCTTGCTGGTTGCATCGGTCAGATATGCATCTGCACCGGAAACGCCCCACTGCTCGAAGGAAAGGCGTACTCCCTGCTCGTAGAAGTCTTTAGCACTTCCACCCATGTTGAAGCCGAATACGGCAACAGCCTCGGCCTTAAGGAAGGCAACCTCGGCTGCGTTCATCCAGACGAAGGGGCTGTCCATGGCGATGTTGATGGGAGAGAATTTGTGCATTACGTCATTGGCGGGCATTACAATACCGTGACGAAGACCAACATAGTCGTAACCGTCGAACTGGCTCTTGCCAAAGTATGCGGCACGGCGGGGATCGTTGTATCCGTTCATGTAAGCGATAATGTCTGCGGCTGCCATTGAGTCACCTCCGTTGTATTCTACCTGAACTACATAGAAGGGGTTCTTTGCATTTGCGTTGAAGTTGTCGTAAAGGGCATTGTCCTCGTTTGAGGTGAATGCACCTACAGAGTGTGCAGCAACTTCCTCGGCGGCCTTGCGGGCGGTAGCAGGATCTGCATAAACCATGCGCATTGCAAGGCGGAGCTTAAGGGAATTGGCAAACTTGAGCCACTTCTGTACGTCACCGTGATAAACTACATCGGCAGATGCGTTGATGTTGTTGGAACGGTTGGCAGTAAGCACTTCGATGGCCTTGTCAAGGTCGGCGAGCATAGCCTTGTAGGCTGTTTCCTGACTGTCGTAAGGCACCTGGATCTTGCCACCCTGGCCAATCTGGGTATAAGGAATGGGGCCGTAGGTATCGGCAACACGATGCAGAACGGCAACCTTGATTACATCGGCAATGGAGAGAATGACCTCGTTGCTGGTAAGGCGTGCGATGTCGCCGTAGTTTGCAAAGAATGTAGGGATAATCCTGTCGCTGGAAAGAAGGACGTTGGTCCAGTTGTCCGTAGGATTATAGTTGGAAATGGTGTTCCTGAAGCCCTGGTTGGAATCTGAAAGATAACCTGCCATAGGGCCGCCAAGAAGGCACTCGGTAAACTGTGTCGTATTGACATCGGTAGAGATGACTGCGCTTGCCATTCCGGTCATTGCTGCCCTGAGGGCATAACCGTCGCGGAGCATCTGGTCACCATCGACACCGTAAGGGTTGGAGTTATACTGCTCGAAGTTCTTTGTGCAGGATGCCATAACGATGGCAGCAGAAACCAGAGCCAAACCTTTTACAAATATCTTTTTCATATTCAGTCCTCCTTAGAAGTTAAGACGGACGTTGAATCCGTAGGTACGTACACCGGGCATCATGAAATAGTCGATTCCCTGGTAGTAATTGTTGGTAGTAGTTGCTGTTGCCTCGGGGTCGAAGGGAGCCTTGCAGTAAATCATGAGAAGGTTCTTTCCTACAACCTGAAGGGTAAGGTCGAACATGTTCCACAGCATCTTGCGGGGGAAGGTGTAACCTATTGCAGCCTCGCTCAGGCGAACGTTGGTGGCGTCATAGGTGTAGAACTGGGGCACGGTGTCGCCGCCGCCGATGGCAGTGTACCACTTGCTGGCGTCAATAAGGTCGCTGCCGTTGATAACAACGCCACCGTTGTCACGGGCGATTGCGGTTGCCTCTGAAACGCCGAACCTGTCAAGCATAGCCTGGGTTCTTGAGAATACGATACCGCCAAGACGGGCCTGAACCATAGCCGATGCAGAGAAGTTTCCGAACTTGAATTCGTTCCTCCATGCCATGTTGGCCTTGGGAAGGACGCTGCCAAGCTTGATGTACTTGGAGAAGTCGGAATAAGCCTCGGTTGCGATGGCGCCGGTTTCGGTTACATAAATACTGCCGCGGTTGTCCCTCTTGAGGTCTGCGCGGGAGTAGATATCGCCCAGCGAGCCGCCTTCCTGAAGGATGAAACGGGCATTGCCAAGACCGCCCATATTCAGCTGTGCTACGCTGAACTTTTCTCCCGTAACAGGGTTGGTAACGTCTGCAGCAAGGCTGATAATCTTGTTCTTGTTGGTAGAGAACGTATATACAGAATTCCAGCTGAACTTGCCCCAGCTGTGGTTGTAACCAAGCTGAAGCTCTATACCGGTGTTGCGTACATTACCGGACTGGATGTAAATATCAGAATAACCGGATCCTGAAGAGATACCGGGATTGAAGGTCTGGTTCTTGGTGTTGGTCAGGTACCAGGACAGGTCGAAGCTGAAGCCTCCGGCGATGCGAGTCTGGATACCGGCCTCCCATGAAGCGGTCATTTCCGGCTTAAGGTCTGATACCGGATATGCAGTCTGGGTCTTCCATGCCTGCTGGCTGTTGTCCCATGAGTGAAGAGGATTTGCAATCCATCTCTGGTATGAGGTACCAACCTGGGCGTAAGAACCGCGAACTTTAAGGAGCTCAACGAACTTGGGAAGGTTCAGGGCCTGGGAAAGAACTCCTGACAAACCGACTGAAGGATAGAAGAATGAGCTCTTGGTGCTTCCGGGGCCAAACAAACGGGAATCCCAGTCGTTACGGGCGGTAAGGGTAAGATACCATGCGCCGCGGTAGCCAAGCTCTACGCTTGCGAATACGCTCTGGGTCTGGTCGTGATAGCCGCCCTGTGAGGTTGAAGCCGCACCAATTGCAAATACATTGAATACGTTAGGAATATTCTCTACGCCGATGGTGCCGTTGCCGATTCCGCCGGAAATTGAAGACCAGTCGTTGCGTGAGTCAGAGATGATACCACCAATGTTTGCCTGAAGGTTCCAGTATTCGCCGAAGCTCTTGTGGATGTCTGCCATTGCGTCTGCATAGGTAGATTTATCCTTTATGGTCTGAAGGGCGTAATAACCTTTGTCTGAACCGCCGGTAAGAAGGTTGTTTGTGGTTGCATAGTAGCGCTCTTCGTACTTGGTGTCAGTATTGTCGATACGTACGCGGCCGGTGAGGGTCACCCAATCAAGGACTTTCCAGCTGAGGCTGGCCTGGGCCATGTAGCGGTCTTTCTTGTTGGTTCGAAGGTCGCGGTAGTTGATCCAATAAGGGTTCTGCATTACGATACCGCCGTCACCTGCAGGCCAGTACTGGGTGTAGATGCTGCGGTCGCTGCTCCATCTCTCGTACATGGAAACATCCTCCCATGAATCTCCGCGGGGGAAGAGGTAGGCGCCAACCAGAGGGTTGTTGTAAAGACCCTGGTTGATCATGTTCCTGTCGT
This sequence comes from uncultured Bacteroidales bacterium, assembly GCA_900316675.1. Lineage (GTDB taxonomy): Bacteria > Bacteroidota > Bacteroidia > Bacteroidales > UBA932 > Cryptobacteroides. The sequence goes on along the minus strand of ONDR01000003.1, from coordinate 74,074 downwards.
TCTGCTTAACATACTGGAAAGAAAGGTCAAGGGTGAGCTTGTCGTTCAGGAAATTGGCAGTATTGCGGAAAGCGAAGTTGTACCTGTTGTAGGCGTTGTTGGGAACGGTTCCGTTTGCATTGATTGCTGCTACGGAAAGGTAGGTCTGGTTCTTATCCGTTCCGGTAGAAAGGGATATGCTCTCTGTTGTGGTTACTCCGGTCTTGAAGTAATCGCTCTTGGGGTCGTATCCCATATATGTATATTCGTTGAGCTTTCTTCCCCAGCTGTAAACGGAAGAGCCCTCAGAGGACAGGAGGTCTCCGGTTCCGTATGTATCCTGGAACTTGGGAAGGAAGGTAACGTTAGAGAATTCAGTGTTATTGGAAATGGTAAGGGTTGTCTTGCCTGCGGCACCCTTCTTTGTGGTAATGACGATGGCACCGTTTGCACCATCCTGTCCGTAAAGTGCGGCAGCTGCTGCACCGGTGAGGACAGTCATGGACTCAATGTCCTCGGGGTTAAGGTCGGCGATAGGGTCTGTATAACCGTTAGAGCCGAACTCTGTGCTTGCATCGCGGTTGATGGCGGACATCGGCACACCGTCAATCACGTACAGGGCATTTGAAGATTTGGTGATGGACTTGGAGCCACGCATTACGGCTTTGGTGGCACCGCCCACACCGGCAGAAGATGCATTGATCACCAGACCTGCGGCCTTACCGCTAAGGGAATTGATGAAGTTGGCATCTTTGTTTGAAAGGATATCGTCGCTCTTTACTTCCTGCACATTGTAGGAAAGGGCTTTCTGTGCCCTGCGAATACCAAGGGCGGTAACTACCGTTCCCTCAAGTACTTCCGAATCCTCTACAAGGGTAAAATTGAAATAACGCTGTCCGTTAAGAGGCATCTCCAACGTGGTGTAACCAAGGCTGGACACTTCCAGGATTCTGGATTCGCTGCCCTCCGGCAAGGTAAAAGAGAAGTTTCCGTCAATGTCGGAGCTGGCACCGATAGAAGTTCCTTTAATCATTACGGCACCGCCTATTACAGGCTCGCCTTTCTGGTCAAGGATTCGGCCGCTTACGACTTTGGACTTACCTTGCGGTTTGTGTGAAGAAGTAATTTCCTTGATTCTGTCTTCTGACAGGGTCTTGTTGGAAATGATGATGTTGGTTTCTGTAATCTTGTACTTGATACCGGTGCCTTTGAGTACCTGGTCCAGCGTTTCGGTAATAGGTTGGTCCTTTACGTCTACGCTTACCGTCCTGCTCAAATCTACCTGATCGTTCAAGAACAGATACCTGGACTGGCGTTCTACCGCATCGAGCACCTGCTCAAGTGAACCACTCATCTTAAGGGTGATTCTGCCGGCATCCTGCGCTACTGCCCTTCCGGATGAAAGAAGGAGGCACAATGAAACCAGCAATGCGGACAATGCCCGTTTACAGTTTTTGCTGAATGAGAGCTTACGCATAATGAAGGTTTTGTGAATTAATTACTTGATGACAATTGTATTTGTATTGAAGTCTCTTTCGTAAGTAAAGTCAGAAGCTATCTGAAGCACGCTCAGGGCGTGTTCTATGCCATCTGAGACACGCACTTTGCCACGGGTGTAACTAACTTTGGGCAAGGTGTCCCTTTCAATGACGATATTGACATTGTAGGCCTTTTCGAACTTCTTCATCAGGCCGTCGAAGGGCTGTTCAGACACGTCGATGAGGCCTTCTGTCCAGCAATCTACAGCCGAACTGTTCTGGATGCGGGTTTTTGACACTTTGCCATGGTCGATGCAAAGCATTTCGTCCGGCTCCAGGCCGATCACCGTGCCCTCGGCATGTTCCCTGGCCTCTACTTTTCCCTGAAGCAGAGCTACAGAGCAGAAGGATTCGGACTCATCCACCTGGACATCGAACCTTGTACCGACAACCTTGATAGTAGAAGCGAATGTCTCTACGTAGAAGGGGCGGTTAGCATCTTTGGCAACATCCAGGAAGATTTCTCCGCTGCGGACAGTTATCTTGCGGTCCTTGCGGCCGAAGACTACGGGTTTCTCTATCTCTGTACCTCCGTTAAGCCAGATGGTACTGCCGTCGTCCAATTTTAGCATGAGGCTTTTTCCGGCGGGAACAGACATTGTTTCCGTCTTTGACGCCACAAGGTCCATGGTGCGGTTCTTCTCTATGGTCATAAGGCCAAAGACCATGGCCACGCAGGCAGCAGCCGCTGCGATGGCGGTAAATATCTTCCGGCGGCGAGCCCTGACCTTTGCAAAGGACAGTCCTCCGTCATTGTAAATTGTCATTCCATTAAATACGTCATGCATCTGACGGTAGGTCTCCAGATGGGAGCCGTCAGTGTCTTCTGCAAGCCATTTTTGGATCTCCGCCTCTTCTTTTGCTGAGGCAGTTCCCTTGAAGTATTTCAGCAGTAAATATGAATCCATTTTTATCGTTTTAACATTATTAAGACACTTGACTTTACATTATGGACCTCTTTTTTTACTAAAAAGTTTTAAATTTTCTGAAAATCGACCAAAATACTTTTATATTCATTAAAAACCCTATCTTTGCCAACGCTTTTGATATGGATAAGACGAATCATAAAATTCAGGACCAGCCTGCAGCCTCTCCTGTTATTTCTGCCCAGGAGTTCGCTGCCCTTTTTTCAAGGTTCAGGGGGCCCTTCGTTAACATCGCCTTTTCATATATTCACGACAGATCGGCGGCAGAAGATATCGTTTCTGACTGTTTCGCACGCTTCTGGGACAAAAGGCACGAGCTTCAGCTTTCTTCGCTGCCGGAAGCATACCTCCTTACATCAGTAAAGAACAGCAGCCTTAATTTCCTGCGGAACAAGGCTACCAGAATGAGGATAGAGCAGGACATCCAAAGCGATGCTTACAGGGCTCTTCTTTCAGAAATAGTTGTGTTGGACGGCCAGGACATGGCTCTCCTTTTCAAGGAAGAGGTTCAGCGCATCTTCCAGGAATTCATGAGGACTATGCCCAAGATGACCAGGGATATTTTCTATTCCAGCCGCTTCGAAGACCTTACTTACGACCAGATTGCAGATAAATACGGAGTATCTTCCCGTAAGGTTAAGCGTGAAATCCAGCGTGTTCTTGAGGTAATGCGCTCTTCCCTCAAAGACTACCTGCCATCAATACTGATGCTCTTCTGCCTGTACGGCAAATATCCGGTCTAAAGATATGCCGGAAGCTCGCTCATGGAGGCGAGTTTCAGCAGGCGCGGATGGGGGTACTCTTCTACGACTTCGTGCACCCAAATGACTTGGGACGGAATATAGGCGCCCCAGCCGCCCAGTTCAAGGACGGGGGCGATATCTGACTTAAAGGAATTTCCAACCATAAGGAACTCTTCCATTGCAATCCCCTCCTCTTTGCATAGGTCCTGATACTCTTTTTTACTCTTGTTGGAAGTGATGACGATGCGGTCGAAAAGCGGGCCCAGGCCGCTACGGGCTATCTTGTGCTCCTGGTCCAGCAGGTCCCCCTTTGTAAGCATTACCATTCGATACTTTTTCTTGGCCCTGATGGCCTCCAGGGCCTCCTTTACGCCTTCGTAAGGCGTTGCCGGGTTGTCGATTATCTCTCTTCCGGCCGCAATAATCTTTCCAACCATCGATCCGGTAAGCTTGTCGCCGGCCAGAGCGACGGATGTCTCAAGAACGGAAATCAGATAAGGCTTGGCACCGAAGCCAAGGGCCTCCATATTCTCTGCCTCCCGTTTGTACAGGATGGCGGACAGCTCTTCAAGGGAGCCGTAATCTTTCATGACCTCCGCCCATTTGCGCTCCGCCTCGCGGAACAAGGTTTCATTGTTCCACAAGGTATCATCGGCATCAAAGGCTATCGTCTTGACTTCTTTGAACATGGCTTCTGGGGGGCTTCAATAAGCTCGTAGTCAAGGAGGCGCTGCTCTAGGTTGGTGGCCTTGACCCTAACGCGCACGGGGTCTCCAAGACGGTAGATGTTGCGGGTGCGCTTGCCACGGATCAGGTAACGGGCCTCGTCAAAGTCATAAAAATCACTGCGGATGCTGCGCAGGGGCACCATACCCTCTATCTTGGTAGGCTCAATCTCTACATACATGCCCCACTCAGTAAGGCTGGAAATATGACCGTCGAACTCCTGATCTATCTTATCCTGCATGAATTCCACCAATTTATACTTAATGCTGTCGCGCTCTGCGTTGGCGGCAATTACCTCACGCTCCGATGCATGGACGCACTGGCCCTCAAAATAACCCTTATCTGCGCTCTCACCATTGGCCAAATACTTGCTCAGCAGGCGGTGCACCATAAGGTCAGGATAACGTCGGATAGGCGACGTAAAGTGAGTGTAGAATTTAAAGGCAAGTCCGTAGTGGCCGATGTTGTCCGTGCTGTACGATGCCTTTGCCATGCTTCGCAGGGCTATCATCTCCATAGGCATGAACTCAGGCTTGTCCTTGGCCTCGTTCAAAAGGTCATTAAGCTTGTGAGCCACCTTGCGGCCGTCGGCATCGTCGAACTTGGCCTTGTAGCCAAAGTGGCCGGCGAATTTGCCAAGGCTGCCAAGCTTTTCCATGTTGGGGGTATCGTGCACACGATAAACAAAGGTCTTGGCACCTTTGCGCTCCTTGCCGTCCATCTTGCCGCAGGTTGCCACCCATTCGGCCACGCTGCGGTTGGCCAGCAGCATGAACTCTTCTATAAGCCAGTTAGCTTCTTTTGAAATGTGTTGATGCACGGCAATCGGGCGGCCCTCAGCATCGCACTCAACCTTCATTTCAGGGCGCTCGAAGCTAATTGCTCCGGCCTTGAAGCGCTTGTCGCGGAAGCCCTTGGCAAGGCCCCAGAGGGTGAGGATGGCATCGTCTATGTCTCTTTTGCCCTTTCCGTCTTCTATGATCTTCTGGGCAGTATCGTAATCAAAACGGTAGTCAGAATTTATGGCAGTTCGGCCTATCCAGAAGCTTTCAACCTTTCCCTTGGGAGTAATTTCAAAAACAGCGCTGAAGGTGAGCTTGTCTTCACCGGGACGCAGGGAGCAAAGCTTATTGCAGAGCTTCTCCGGAAGCATCGGAACTGTCCTGTCTACCAGATAAACGGATGTGCCGCGCTCCTGCGCCTCCCTGTCCACAGGGTCTCCGGGCTTAACGTACCATGAAACATCGGCAATGTGCACACCAACTTCGTAGTTTCCGTTTTTCAGGCGGACGAAGGACAGGGCGTCGTCAAAGTCTTTTGCGTCTGCGGGGTCGATAGTGAAAGTAAGCACCTTCCTGAAGTCTTTGCGGCCATGCATCTGGGTATCTGATATCACATCAGAAATAGCATCGGCAGCATTTTCAACTTCTTTCTCGAACCTGTAAGGCAAGCCGTATTCTGCAAGGATGGCATGCATCTCGGTATCGTTCTTGCCCATCTCTCCAAGGATGTCGACCACATGACCGCGGGGGTATTCGCTGCCACGGGGCCAATCGTCCACAACGGCTGCAACCTTGTATCCGGACTGGGCCTCGGATGCCAGAACAGCGGTGTCAAGTTCTATGTCGTAGGGCATGGATTTGCTTTGCATAAGCACCCAGGCCTTGGCGCCCATACGGTGCAGGACGCCCACAAAGGGCTTTTTGCTGCGTTCCAGAATTTCCTGGACCTCGCCTTCCAGATGCTGGCCGGCCTTTACCTTCCCGGCCTTTACCACTATGCGGACAAGGTCTCCGTTAAGCGCGCCGCGGGTCTTCTGCGCACGTACGTAAATGTCGTCCTGCAGCTCTTCTACTTTTACAAAGAGGCTGCCGTCCCTGGACATCTGCGCAATGCCCTCGTATTCTTTTCCTTTGATTCTCTTACTGTTTTCCCTACGGCTGCTGCCGGCGTTTCCTCTGCCGGAGCCGCGTTTTCCGCTGTTTCTGCTCATAATTATTATGTAATCGGCCTCAACCTAAAGCAGGCTGAAACCAAGGTAGGCGAAGTGGGCGATGATACCGGCACAAAGTCCTGCAATAGTATGGGAAACGATGGCTTTGGAAATAAGATGCCTGTAGCCAAGGGAATCCAACATAGCAGTGTGGGTAGAAAGATAACCGCTCCAGCACATGCCGATGGCGGTGCAGACTGCAATTGCGTTACCGTCAAGAATGCCGGCGGCGTTGAATGAAGGAAGCAGGCCAAGGGCTGCTCCTACGGCACCGAGGGCGGTCATGGGGAAGGCGATAAGCTGCATTGCATCAAAGCCAAACAGGCCTTTGAATACAAAGTCGATTTTTTCTGCCAGCCATGGAAGGATGGGCACACCCTGGTTTGCGGAACCATTGTATTCGCCGGCGGAACCGACTCCAAAAGTAAGCAGAATAACCAGCGTGGTGATGATAACCACGCCCGGAATAATCTGCAAACCAAGCTCTACACCATTCTTGCCACCATCCAGCATAGAGTCCAGGATGCGCATGAAAAGGCTCTTTTTCTCTTCCTGAACCTCGGGCTCTGCATCCGTACGCTTGTGGGAGATTTCCTCTACTACGGGGCTGTCCATTTCTGGATAGCTCTTGAGCACGGAACGCTGCATAAGGCGGGTAGAAATGATAGAGCCGCAGAAGGCGCCAAGCAGACCTATCAGCGCCGGTGCTGCCTGACCAAAACCAATCATGGTGATAAGTACCACGAAACCCATTCCAAAGGCGGTTCCAAAGTTGGTAAGTGACACCAGCTGATACTTCTTGAAGTATGATGCAAACGTCTTGTCCTTGCTGAGGGCGATGATGGCCGGGTTGTCTGACAGGAAGGTCATCACAGCACCAAGGGCCGCAACGCCGGGCAGGTTAAAGAGCGGCTTCATCAGCGGACGAAGCAGCTTCTCCAGCAGCGTAACAACGCCGAACTCTGCCATAAGCTTACTGAGGGCTCCTGTCAGCACGGTAATTCCCATGAGGTACAGCACCACATTAAGAATAAGGCTGTGGGCTGTGTTCATCATCGTATTAAGAAGGTTTCCGCTTCCCATCTTCCATGCCAGAAGGCCGAACCCTCCGCAAAGGATGGTAAGGAAAATCAGGGCTTCGATGATAGCTTTCTTGTTTTTGGTCATGCTAGCTAAGTGTTGTAAAAAACGGGTGCAAATATAAATAATTATGCGAACAATTCATGCAGAACGTCCAAAGACTTTACGTCAATTTTAGCATCGGTGTGATATTCCAGATATTTGAGAATACTGCGGCACAGACCGGCCCTGCGGGCGCCGTTAAGCGGGATCAGCATTGCCTCGGCGGTAGAGGATGTAAGAAACTGGCCTACAAGGCGATAATCCTCACCCACATACGGGGCCAGCGACTCTTCCGACGGACGGAAGCCCAGTGCGGCAGCCAGACCCAGCAGGAACAGGATATGGAAGTTCTGATAGTCCTCTCCCAAGGCGTCAAGAGTCAGGATGGACCGCTCGCACCATGCAAAAAAGGCATCGTCCTCTTGCAAACTTTCACGAACCGTACGGTAAAGGACTTCGCTCATGAACAGGCTGATGGCCGTTTTAGGCATACTGCTGCGCACCGACGCCAGCGGGTGTTTGAGCGCCAGGTTATGTGCCCTCCACAGGTCCGACTTCGGGTTGATGGATACCTCGCAGTCCAGGACGGTCATGGGCTGATACAGGCTGCCGGAGGTCTTGGCACTGCGGCTTACCATGAAGCTGCGACGCCCCCATCGGTCGCTGATACAGTGCAGTATGAGCGACTTCTCCCCGAAGCGGGTAGTATTGAGTATCAGTATTTGAGCCCGTTCTTTCATTTGCGGGATTTAAGGTATTCGGCCATAGCCCTCATGCACTGTCCCCTGTGGGAGATGGCATTCTTGCCGCCCTCCGGCAGCTCTGCATTTGCAATGCCCTGCGTATTGGGAACCAGATGCCCGGTCAAGCCGGGCATGACGCTGCAAGCGTCGTCATTCCCGACCTGATCGGGAATCTCATTCGGTATGAAAATCGGATCATACCCGAAGCCTCCGTTTCCCTTTCTCTCCGTGCCGATGCGGCCTTCAAGCACGCCCTCGAACTGCTTGACCTCATTACCAATAATCAGGGTGACCACGGCGCGGAAGCGCGCAGTGCGCTTCTCCCAGGGTACGTCCTTCAATACATGCAGGAGTTTCTCCAAATTGTCCTTGTACTGAGGCTCGCCGTCGGCATAGCGGGCGGTGTACACGCCCGGCCCGCCGCCCAGATAATCGACCTCCAACCCGGAATCGTCTGCAAAGCAGTCCGTTCCCAGGTGTTTGTAAATATAGTCAGCCTTCTCTAAGGAATTGGCTTCCAGGGTTGTACCCGTTTCCGGGATCTCTTCTGTAAGGCCCAGTGAGGCGGGGCTGACAAGGGTAAAGCCGGGGCCCAGAATCTCCTGGGCCTCTTGTAATTTATGCGAGTTTCCGGTAGCAAAAACCAGTTTCATCGTTTTTCCTTGGTGTTATTTTTGTATATTTGCAAAGATATGAAAAAGAAGGTAATTATTGCGGTCTTTTTTGCCGCTATTATTTTTGCGGCGTCCGCAAACGCACAGAAGACAAACTTCCGTCTTGGGAAGTGGCTGGAGACATACCAGTCCGTTATTTCAGAGCTTAACGCCAACTATGTGGATACTCTGCCCATCGACAGGATGCACAAAGCCGGCATTAACGCCATGCTGGAGCAATTGGACCCTTACACAGAGTTTGTCCCGGAAGAAGAGACAGAAGACTTCAAGATGACCCTGAGCCGTGTTTACGGTGGCATCGGGGCCCTCATATATAAGCCGGACAAAGAAGGCAACGTCATTATCAACGAGCCCTACGAGGGCTCCCCTTCCGTCAAGTTCGGACTTCGTCCCGGTGACGAAATCATGGAAATTGACGGCGTAAGCACTCATGGGCTGGAGGCTGCGCAGTGCAGCGAGCGCATGAAGGGCAAGCCCGGCACCGTAGTGCACTTCAAGGTAAAGAAGGTTCGCACCGGCGAGATCGTGAACATCGATGTCACCCGTGAACGCATCCACCTGCCGGACATTGAATATGCCGGCATGCTGGACGACACTACCGGCTACATCCTTCAGACCAAATTCACAGAGAACGTAGCCCGCACCCTTAAGGACAACTATCTGGAGCTCAAGAAGAAAGGAATGAAAAGGTTCATCCTTGACCTTCGCGGCAACGGCGGCGGCCTTATGTCAGAAGCCGTAAAGATTGTGTCCCTGTTTGTTCCCAAGGGCTCCCCTGCCGTATCCCAGAAGGGCCGTGAAGAGGGTTCAGAGATTTTCTACAAGACCGTCAGCGAGCCTATCGACACCGTTACTCCTATTGCGATTCTTGTTGATGGCGGCACCGCATCTTCTTCTGAGATTGTATCCGGTGCGCTGCAGGATCTTGACAGGGCTATCATCATGGGCCGCAGAACCTACGGAAAGGGCCTGGTACAGAACGTAAAAGACCTTCCTTATAACAATCAGTTAAAGGTTACCATCGCCAAGTACTATACCCCCAGCGGCAGGTGCGTGCAGGCAATCGACTACTCCAAGAGGAACGAGGACGGCAGCGTAGGCTACATCCCGGATTCCCTTACCCACGAGTTCAAGACCCTGAAGCTTGGCCGCAGCGTTCGCGACGGAGGCGGCATTAAGCCTGACATTCAGCTTCCGCCTTACAACTACGGCCGCCTGGTTTATTCACTTGTTGTTAACGGCATCATAGAGCAGTACACCCTTAAGTACGTTCAGGAGCATGACGGCATCGCCCCGGTAGATGATTTCCATTTCACAGAGTTCGATGACTTCGTAGCCTTTGCCAAGGACAAGAAGTTTGACTATCGTACCAGCGCCATGGCCTTGCTGGACCAGATTAAGGAAGACCTTAAAAAAGACGGTCTGGAAGAGACCGCCTCAGAAGCTGTTGAGGCCCTTAAAAAGGCCATCGATATAGATAAGGAGCAGTTCCTGCGCATGAAGAAGGATGAAATCATTCCCTTCATAGAGGAAGAGATAGCTACTCGTTATTACTTCCAGTCTGCAGGCATCAAGGTGCGCCTACGCTACGATCAGCAGCTCCCTGATGCCCTCAAAGCTGACTGGACAATTAAATAGTCTTATTCCAAACCACGGTTGCGAAGCAGTGCACCGGGATCAGGCTCGGCGCCACGGAAGGCGCGGAACAGGGTCATCGGTTCCTCGCTGCCACCCTTCTCCAGGAAGGTCTGGCGGAAGGACTTAGCAACTTCAGGGTTGTAAATACCGTTCTGCTGGAAGAACTCAAACGCATCAGTATCAAGTACTTCTGCCCACAGGTAGCTGTAATAGCCGGCGCTGTAGCCGCTATTGAAGATGTGGTTGAAGTATGTGGTGCGGTAACGGGGAATAATCTCGTCAATAAGACCCATCTCACGGCAAACATCAAGCTCGAACTGGCGGATGCTTTCTGCGTCGGTGAACTTTGAAAGCTGCTCTGCGGTAAGCTCGTGCCACTTCATATCAAGGATAGAGGCTGCGCAAAGCTCGCCGGTCATGAAGCCCATATTGAACTTGAGTGCGTTGCCAATCTTCTCTACAAGCTCTGCGGGAATAGGCTCGCCGGTCTTGTAGTTGTTGGCATAGGCGGCCAGGATCTCTTTCTGGAAGGCCCAGTGCTCATTGAACTGGGAGAACATCTCTACAAAGTCACGAGCCACGTTGGTACCGCTGACGCTCTGGTAGTTGCATTTGGTAAGGAAGCCGTGAAGGGCATGTCCAAACTCGTGGAAGGCAGTCTGCACCTGGTCGATGGTGAGCAGTGAAGGCTGGTCTGCAGTTGCCGGAGGGAAGTTGCAAACGTTCACGATAACAGGACGGTTGTCGTTGCCGGCCTCATCTACATACTGCTCGCGGAAGTTGTTCATCCACGCACCGCCGCGTTTAGTGTCGCGTGAGAAATAGTCGCGGTAGAAGATTCCCAGCAAGGAGCCATCGGCATCAGTAAGCTTGTAAGCCTTGACGTCGGGATGGTAAACCTGAACCTCAGGAGCCTCTTCTATATTGATGCCGTAAATCTTGTTGGCGGCATAGAATACGCCCTTGGAAACGCTGTCAACCTGGAAGTAGGGCTTGGTCTGCTCTTCGTCAAGATCGTACTTTATCTTGCGAACCTTCTCTGCATAGTAGAACCAGTCCCAAGGCTGGATAGTGCTGCCTTCGGGCAGGAGACCGGCCTTGATATCATCGTCCATAACCTTCTGCATGTCGGCCTTCTCTTCTTTGGCCTTTGCCATTGCAGATGCAAAGATTTCTGCCAGGAACTTATCTACCACTTCGCTGTGAGCGGCCATCTTGCCGTCAAGCAGGTACTCTGCGCTGTTGGGATAACCCAGCATCTGGGCCTGCTCTGTGCGCAGTTTCATGATTTCCAGAACGATGGCGTTGTTATCATTTTCGTTGCCGTTATTGCCGCGGGAAGAATAAGCCTTGAAGGCCTTTTCGCGAAGGGCGCGGTCCTGGCATGAAGACATGAAGTCAGAGTACTGGGAAACAGTTACGCCGATGCTGTCACGGAAGGCATTGTTCTCTGCCAGAAGGTTGTTGCCGAACTGCTGGCTAAGCTGTGCAAGACGGGCATTGATTTCCTTGAAGCGGGCCTGCTTTTCTGCGTCCAGGTCGATGCCGTTCTTAACAAAGCGCTTGTAGTATTTTTCTGTCAGCATCTGCTGCTCGCGGGTAAGGAGCTCCATATCCAGATAAACTGACTTTACGCGCGCAAACAGGGCTGCATCCATGAAGATTTCGTCATCCGCCGCACTCATGATGGGAGTGATCTCGTCCATGATGGCGTTGATCTCTTTGGTAGCATCGGACTCTGCTATATTATAGAATACGCCTGAAACCTTGGCCAGAAGCGCTCCGCTGCGGTCCAGAGGGGCGATTGTATTCTCGAAGCTGGGGATATCCGGATTGCTGATGATTGCGTGAATGTCGGCCTTGCGCTCTTCTATACCCTGAAGGAAGGCAGGCTTGTAATCCGATATGCGGATTTTATCAAAAGGAGCGGTCCCGTAGGGGGTGTTCCACTCCTCCATGAAAGGATTGGTTCTTGTCGTGCAAGCTACTGCTGCCATTGCTGCAATAAGGATTGATAATTTTTTCATGATACCATATTAAGGCCGGCTTCATTGAGCCGGCCTTTTATTGATTACTTGTTAATTACAACGCTGTCCTCGTCAATCAGTGTAAACTGAATTACGTACGTGCCGCTGCTTAGGTAGCAGCACAGGATACCGGTTACATCAATTGTAGCGTTACCTGCAAGTACGTCAGGGTCTATCTCTGAATCCGCAAAACGGGAGAAGCCGCTGGTACGAACCTGAACGTTGGTAGAGCCCAACTTGAAGTACTGGCTTACAGAATAAGCGTTGGCCTTCCTGATCATAAGAGCCTTCAGGTCTGCCTCCTTTACCTTGTGAGCATCGTCACCGGTAGCAGCCTCGTCCCAGTCACCTGCATTAAGGTGATTGATGAAGCCCTGCTTGGTAAGAGCCCAGGAAGTAATGTTCCAGGTCTTGTCAGACAGGAAGACGCGGTTTCCGGGATGATCCTTGTCGTGTGCCTGGTCAGGATCCGGATACAGAAGGGCGAATACCTCGTTGCCATACTTCAAACCCTTGAGAGTTACAAGCGTCCCGAAGTCCTTACCCTGCTGGGGCATTACTGCTCCGCTGGGATGACGGGCCTTCAGGTTTGCTATAAGGTCTTCCTCTGTAAGCACCTTGGGGGTAACGGGGCTGTCAACCTTACCCTTGAAGATATGGGTGTCAATGATGTACTGTACATCGATGTAGGTGGTCTCATAGTCGTCGGAGTTCTCTCCGTCGTCGTTGGTACCTGACTCTTCGCCGCTGGCCTTCTTGTTACGGCCGTAGCCGATCTGCAGCATACCGCTGTAGTTACCAAGGGTAAGGCCCTCGCACTTTACATATACCCACTGGCCGGGTTTGTAGTCGTTGTAAAGAGCCGACTTTCCAATCTTGAGCTCAATACCGCCGGTAGCATCCTGAAGGTAAAGGCTCTTGTAGATGTTTCCTGAACGGTCTTCTGACGCAACCTGACCGCAAATGATAAGGTCATCGTCAATCTTGACGGGCTCGCCTATTGTCTTGTACTTGGCTTTCAGTTCTGCTATGGTGCAGTTGGCCGTCATGTTAACGGGCTCGGCAACGCCGGGATCATCGTAATTGATTGTAACGACGGGCTCCCATTCGCTGCAGGATGCCAGGGCGGCAAGAGCCGCGATGCTGATTGCAATAAATATCTTTCTCATAGCCCTAGAATCTGAAATAAACGTTCAACATGTAATTGATTCCGCTCATGTAGAAGTACTTGGAATCGAACCTGTAATACTTGTCCTTGTTGACGGTATTGTCAACCAGACGAGTCTGCTCGTAACCGCCGGTCTTCACATCCTTCTTGTTAAGGAGGTTCTTGACGTTAAGAGAGAAGCCAAGCTGGTATTTACGCTTGATGTACCATGACTTGCCTACAGAAACGTTAAGCAGGTAAACCTTGTCAAACTTCTCCTGTGAAGCCATGTAGTCAACTTCCTCGAGGGTAGCCTGCTTGTCGCCGCCGGCCGTAGCCATATCGGTACGGTACAGAGGGTTCATGTCAAGGTATGCCTTGTCAAAGAAGTCAACGTCAGCATCAACAAACCAGTAATTGTAGTTCCAGTTAAGACCGAGGCTTGCGGCAATCTGGGGAGTACCGGCAACATAGTGCTTAATGGTCTTACCGTTCTTGTTAGGATGGCTCTTCCAGTAAGGGATGGTTACGCCCCAGGTCTCCGGAACGATGGAAGCATCGTTATCGTAGGTCTGGTACATCTTAGGATTGGAAGTGTAGATGTAGTCACCCCAGCTGAAAACGCCCTGCAGTGAGAGGCTGCTTATGGGAGTAGGAACCTTGAAGCCCATCTCAACGCCCATATGGCGCTGGTTGATACCACTCATCGCAAAGTTGGTGAAGGTATTCTGGGCATCGTCGTAGAAACTCATTACCTTGGTCTGGTCAGAAATCTCTGTATAGAAACCGGTAATGCGGAAGTTGTAGCCGGCATTTGAGAACTGATAGTTCACGTCTCCGGTTACGGTCTTAACCTTTGAAGTTTCCGGAACGATGGTGTTCCTTGTTCTGGGAGATACAAAGATCTGGTTGAAGTTGGGGGCATCCTTGAAGTAGCCTGCATTTGCATAGAAGCGATGGCCACCCTTGATTACATATTCAAGGTTAACCTTGCCGGCATAGGTAACGAAGTCCTCAATCTTTGACTTACCGTAAGAAGTAACGGGCATGCCGTCGCTGTCGTAGGTTGTGATAACCTTGCCGTCGTAAGTCATTGCTCCACCCACTGCATCAAGGCCCGGGAACAGACCCTTGCGCATAAGACCGTCGCGCCACATTGCTTTGTAGCCAATGCGGCCGGCGATGTTGGCCTGGAAGTTTCCGATGGTGAACTTTGTGGCCAGCCAGCCGTTGTACTGGCGGATCTGTGCGTAGTAGTCATAGCCATACTTGTCACCCTTGTAAACCTTGGGTGCTGTTCCATGTGCAAGGAAGTAATCCAGGTTGTTCTGGGTCATGGTAGGCGAAGAAGAGAAGTCACGCTCTGCGAAGCTGTCCACATCCAGATAGTAGTCGCCACCAAGCAGGTCGTTCAGGATCTTGTAATACTCGGTCCTGTTGACCTTAAGGTCGGCACCGCCATTGATGGTGAGCCACTTAGCTGCTCTCCAGCGGCCGCTGATGGCAAAGTTAAGGTCTCTCTGGTCCGTACGGCGCTCTTCAAGCACATACTTGGAACGCTTTTCACCGTCCACTACGTTGAGCTCATTCACGGTGTAGAACCTATCCCAGTTGATGTGGGCGATGTTGTCCAGATTCATCTGCCATGCATCAGTAGCCCACATTGACTTTGACTTGTTCAGGCGGTTCAGGTCCTCGTTGTCGTCCCAGTAGTAGCTGGGCAGGTTGCGGTAGTAGTCCGGACGGGGATCTGCAGCGTCATACCAGTCAAGAGCGGTGTAACCGTTCTTTCCAAAGCGGTAAAGCAACGTTGCACCAAGCGATAAGTTCTGTGTAGGCGTGAATTCGTAACGCAGGAAGGCGATGGGCTCGTGGGTTATACGAACGCGGCTGTTACGGATCTTTCCGTTCTGGTAGCCCCAGTTAGAGTTGTACATATTGTCTCCCATCAGGTCGTAAACTTCCTGTGTAGAGGCGTTCTGTGCTCCGCGGGATCCGGGGGTTCCAAGGAATACGAAGCTGAGCTTGTTTGCATCGTCAAACTTCTTTTCTACGCCCAGGTAGTATGCGAACGAGCGGTAGAACACACCCTTGATCCAGTCGTTGCCACCCAGACGGGCAGAAACGTTGAATGCATAGGACCAGCCGTTGTCCAGGGGACCGGAAGCGTAGGTCATCATAAGGCGCAGACGGTAGAGTGCGCTGTTGGTGAGAACACTTGCCCTCCAGCCCTTGCGGACATTTGCAGCATTTGCAGGAATGTTCGTAAGACCATTGTAGCCACCGAAGGCATACTCGCCGATCTCTGCTCCGTTGACGGTGGACTTTGTCCTGGTAGCCTCGTTAAGGCCGCTCCACAGTGAATAGGGAGAGTATCCGGTAATAGCGTCGTTCATTCTGACGCCAGCCAGATAAACGTCCTGGCTCTCAGAGGAATAACCCCTTACGCGGAAGCGTACGGAACTGAAGTTGTATCCGGCGATGTTGTTGAATACGTCGTTCTGGCCAAAGAGGATGGTAGGATTGTCCGAATATCCGGAATCGTCCAGGTCAAATTCCTCGAACAGCTCGTCGGTGGCCTCGTCCTTGATTCTGGAAAGACGAAGCTTGAACATGTTTTTAACCAGGCCGGCCTCAACGGCAAAGAATGCTCTGGTTTCCAAGTAGTCGGGGGCGACGATGAGCATGTCATAACGGCCGTTTTCCAGACCGCTGATCAAGAAGTTACCCTCCGCATCGGAAACTGTTGTGGCAATCTGGACGGCGCCCTGATATACTGTCAGGACGGCGTTCTCTATGCCTGCATTGTCCGTTCGGCTGACGATTGTACCCTTGACGCCACCGGTCTGGGCCAGAAGACTAACCCCGCACAAGATGGACGCAAGCGCAATAATCAGTTTTTTCATATCGATCATATCTATTTATTACTAACCAAAATGTACGTGGGGAAGTGGTCTGAATAGCCACCTATGAACGCTCCTCCGGAGAAGGTCCTGAAGGGCTGGCCCTTGTATTGGCCATCCTGCTGGGTCATGAACGGAGGATTGAAGATTCTTCCATAGTACTTTTTCTTTACGATAGGCTTGATCCTCAGGCCTCCTTCGGGGGCCTTTGCAAGATTGTAGTTGCAAACCAGGATATCGTAGATATTCCATTCTCCGCGATATGCAAGCGAGCCGTAACCGGCCTTCAGCATGGAAACGAAGGGAGAGAAGAAATCATCGGGTCCCTGAACCTCGTCCATCGTCTCTTTGCCGTGCATGTAAACAGCCATACTTTCGTCGGTAGGGTTGTCGTTCATATCGCCCATGGCTACAATCTTGATTCCGGGGAACTCCTGCTGCAGACGCATGGATTCTTCGTACATGATTTCGCCTCCGCGGCTGCGAAGGTCATTGCCCTTTCCGCCGATTCTGGAAGGAAGGTGGGCTACGAAGAAGGCGAACATTTCTCCGCCAAGAAGGCCGCGTACCATAAGGATATCACGCGTGCGGAAGTAATCCTGCTCTTCTTTGGTAAGTGAGAATTCTATCTTTTCGCTGTTGAAGTCAAAGGGGATGGACTTGCTCTCAAGCACCTGGAAGCATTCCGGACGGTACAGAAGGGCAACGTCCACACCACGGCGGTCGGGGCCGTCGTAGTGAACAATCTGGAAGTTGGCATCGGCGATAGCCGGCTCTGCGATCAGGTCTTCAAGAACGTGACGGTTCTCTATCTCGCTGACGCCCAGTATTGCATGCCAAACCTTGTTCTCGTCCTTCATTGCACGGATAGCACGGGCCATGTTCTTGAGTTTTTTCTCGTACTTGGCCTCTGTCCACTGGTTGGCGCCGTCGGGAAGATACTCATAGTCGTTCTTTCCGTCGTCGTGATACGTATCAAAGAGGTTCTCAAGGTTGTAGAAACCAATGATGTAGCTCTTCTTGCCGTCTGCTTTGCAGGCAAACGGGGACAGTATCAGAACAACTGCAAGGGTGTATAGTAATCTTTTCATATAGCAATCATTTTAATGTCACCAGCCCTGCGATGATGCAGGTTCGCGGGATTTGATCTTGTTTGCCATGTCTGCTCCAACCTTCTTGTCCAGGTTGACAAAGAGATTGTAGCCAAGCTTCTGCTCCAGCGCCTTGACAGACATTGCCATGTCAAGGGAGTACTTAGCATTGTACTTACCGGCAGCACTGTATTCTTCGTGGTCGAAGAAGAAAGCGATTGCAGCATAGCCGCCGTAGTCAGAGAAGCGGGAAGAGCTGCTCTTTTCGTGCAGCAAAACAGCCTTGAAGTAAGCCGTAGGCACGGTTATCTTCTTGTTGCTGGCGTCAAGCACATAGTACTTGGCATTCTTCTCTACGCAACCGGTAACCACATACAGGGTGTCCGTATAGGTCTTCTGCGCCCATTCGCGAACCTTGCCTTCCAGCGATGCCCAAAGGGCGCCGTTGAAGTCGTTGTTCTGCGGAGTCATATTAACTCCGTAGAAGGTTTGCGCATTGCGGGAGAAGGTTCCCATTCTGTCTGCCGACGGTATCTGATGGCCGCGTGCATACCAGCCGTGGTTGCCGCTCTGGTATCCTTTGGATACGTTCTGCTGCTTGTTTGCAGGCAGCAGGGGGCAATATGACCAGGCGTTGCTTCTGCTTATGCTCTGACCGATGATGGCGTTGTTGAGCGGATAGGCTACCCAATGGGATATCAGGTTGCTGTAATCCCAGTAGAAGGTGTAGCTGCGGGACTTGTCGTCGAAGCGTACTGTAAAGGCATCAAGGCCGTCCGTGGCGTTTGTCTCCGGAAGTTCCAACCAGCCTGCGGTCAGCACAGAGCCACCGGAAGGAGTATCCTGGCCTACGCCCTGCTGGCTTACTTCAAGAACCTTTGAGCTCTTGCCGGCCTTCAGGGTGATGGTTGCCGTACGCGCAGTTTCCTGCGGGTTTGCAAGGGATACTACGGCAACTGCTTCTCCGCCGGTACCGGACATGGTCTGGAGGCCTGAAACATCTTCGCTGCCACTGGTCGATGCGGATACCTTCCTGAAGAGCAGCCAGTCCGCAGACGATGTCAGCGTCCAGCTGGCGTCTGTTCCGGCGTCGTAGGTAAGTATCTGCATGTATGAGTCAACCGGCAAAGGAAGGGTCAGCAGCTTAAGACGGAGGTCCGCAGAGGAGCCGCCACCGCCGCCTTCTTCCTTGCTGCCGGAGCAGCCCGCAGCCAGTCCCGCCATGGCTGCTACAAGCACCATGGCGAGTATCTTGCTGTGTATTCTGGCGAACATAATCAAATCCTTTGATTGGTGAAATTACTTCAACTTAACTACTACTTTCTGCAGCACACGCTGACCGCTGGTAACGTTGCCTAAAGTGAGAATTATGCTCTTTGATTCTCCTGTCCATTTAGCAACTTTAACATCTTCCTTGCTGGTAGATTCTGCACAGTCGGTAAAAGTTCCTTCAGAAGAAGTCATTGAGATTGTCTGCCAATTCTTTTGTCCTTGCTTGTGGAAATAGAAATCAATTGCCTCGATGTTCTTTTCTGCAGAAGCAACGGATATTGTATTACCCAAATACAAACGGAGTTCGTTGTAATTTGTGTTCCATGCTGGTGCTGTTGATCCAGAGCCCTTGCCAAATGAGAAAGTTACGCCCTGAACAGTAACATCATCCTTGGTAGAGAAGACGATTTCGAAACCACCCTCGATTGTACCGCCGCCACCTTGGCCACCGCCAGAACCGCCATCCTCACCGTCCATTTCATAGAGGGCAGGCAGTGCACCTTTGGCAGAATCGTATGAGCCATATGAAGAGTACGCTGAATCAAACTGGATATACTTATTGACGGACTTGTTGGTAATCTTGAAAGTACCGTCGGCAGCCTGAGCCTCAACGGTCCAATACTGGCCCTCAGTAGGTGCAGCATTTACATTGAAGCTATTGAACGTACCTGACTGATAAAGGAATCGGCCATCCTTCTGCTTAATGGTCCAGCCGTCATCGCTGTTGGTGAATACAAAGGTATTGTCAGTATTATCAAGTTCAATCACGCCATTGTTGTCGGTAACATCAGCTACGTTAAGATAGCCATATGTCTTGTCACTTGCAATGGGCTTTGCCATCTTGGTGCCGGAAGCAACAATAATGTAAGTCTTGCCGCTGGTAACGGTGGTAACCTTCTTGAATTTAATCTTGTTACCTTCGCCACCGCCGCCACCCTGGCCACCGCCGGTAGAGGTCTTGTAAACCTTAACGTTGTTAACCTCCCAGGTACCTGCCTTCTCGGCTGTACTTACATAGCGGAAGGCAAGCTTGATCTTCTTGCCAATATAGCTTGCAAGGCTGATCTCGCCTGAAGAAACGAACTTGAAGTCAAGTGCGTAGTATGTAGGAATAGTAACAGCCTCCCAGGTATTGCCACCATCGGCGCTGATGCGAAGGGTGGTCTCTTCCTTGGCCTTATCTACACTGGTAAAGTATTTACCTGCGTGGCTGAAGCTAAGGAATGCGGTTGTCTGGGTAGTAAGGTCAATCTCAGGAGATACAAGCCAGCTTTCAGATGCATTGTTGGTACTATTTACATAACCGGTAGCCTTCATGCACTTGTAGTTGGTGTCCAGTGTCCAGATATTCTCTACGCCTGCGGGCTTGTTCTTATCGTCGATAGTCCAGCTGCCCATGGTGGTCTCGAAGGCCTCGGAGAAAATAACATCCTGGTCGTCGCCGCCGCCACCGCCGCCACCGGTGTTTTCGGTAACGCCGTTAAGTGAGTAGAGATAGCAGCCGCTTGCGGTTTCAGGGGTATTTCCACGATAGTTCATAAGTTTACCGTAGATGATAACCTCGTCGCCCACCTTGATATCGGTCTGGCCGGTCACATACTTCTTATTACCCAGATAAAGGATGCGATAAACGTAGAACTCCGTTCCGGTAGATTCGCCGGTCTCGGTAATATAGAAGGTTGCATTGCCATAAGTACCGCCATCGGTATAGGTGCCCTTGTCTGCAATCTTGGAAATCTTGCCCTTTACGTAAACCTCGTCGGTAGTCTGATACTCTGTAGTACTGGTCCAGGTAAGACTTGCTACGGCTGCAGCAGCGCCTGCAGGGTTGTACGGGTCATCAAGAGTACCGGTACCCTTGGCCTCGTCACCGGATCCGCCGCCAGCAGTCTCTCCGTTAAGAGAGTAGAGGTAGCCGCCACTTGCGGTCTCGGGGGTCTTGCCGCCATAATTGAATACTTTGCTGCAAACGATTACCTCGTCACCCTCCTTGATATCGGTCTGACCTGCAGACCACTTCTTGTTGCCAAGATAAAGGACGTTGTAAGCGGTGAAGGCCTCTGTGCTGCCCTCGTCAACCATGGTAAAGCGGGCGTTGCCATAAGTGCCGCTGGCCTCGTAGGTCAGGGTGATGGCAGCAATCTTACCCTTGATGTAAACAGCGTTTTCGCTGGTCTCGGTACCAAGGGTCTGGATGAATGCCAGAACGCCGGCTACGGTGTAAGGATCGTCCACGGTACCGGAGCCTTCGCTCTTTTCGCCCTGAGCGCCGGTCTGGTTGATTGTAAGAGTTTTTGAATCATAACCAATGTCGAACTTTACAGTTCCGACACGGTTGTATCCAGCATTTTCAAGAACGGTAACGGTAACGGCCGTCTCCTGGTAAGCAGAGCCCTTTGAAGGGTTAACAGAAATCCAGTCTGCGGCAGTTGATACTGTCCAGTTTCGTGTTGCATATACATTAAGGTTAACGCTGTTCACGTTCTGGTCCAGTGCCAACTCGTTCTGTGTAATCTTGATCTCGGGCAGGCCGAGGTCTTTTTCTTTCTCCTGGCAAGAGGTCATCAGAAGACCTGCCGCTGCAAGGATAGAAACGAATAGGTGTCTTAGTTTCATTGTATATTTTATTTATTGTTTGCTTACAAAGTAGGCGTACATTACCTCAATTTTGCTGTTGAAGGAGCCGCGGTAACCGATGATGGTTATCTTGTCCCCCTTCTTGAGGCCAAGTGAGGCAAAGCTCTTGTCGTTCTTGGCACCATAACCAAGGTCGGTAGCGGTAAGGCCGTAAACGTAAACGGAGCCACTGTCGTCCTTAAGGTCAAAGTTGCCGTAGGTCTCGTTAACAGTACCGTCGATAGTACCGGTAAGCTGATACTTCTGGGTGTCGGATTCTGCCGCAGCGTTGAATTCTGCAACAGTAACCTTCTTGGCATCGCTGCCGCCGCCACCGCCACCTTCGCTAGTGAGCTCGTACAGGGCAGGCATTGCACCCTTGGCAGAATCGTAAGAACCGTAAGTGCCGTACTGGCTGTCAAGCTGCATGTACTTGTTGACGCTGGTATTCAGCACCTTAGCAGTACCGTCAGCATTGAAGCTGATTGCCCAAACCTGACCCTCTGTGGGAGCTGCATTAACATTGAAGCTGTTGAAGGTTCCGGTCTGATAGAGATAACGGCCGTCGGCCTGCTTAATGGTGTAGCCGCCGGTTGTAGACTCGATTGTGAAGGCGTCGTCAAGGTTATCTACGGTGATCTTTCCGCCCGTTTCGGTAACATCAAGAACCTGCAGATAGCCGTAGGTCTTTTCTGCGGCAATCGCCTTGGCAGCCTTGCCACCGGATACAAACAGGTACTTCTTTCCGGAAGTAACAGTGGTAACCTTGGTGAATACATTGCCGCCGCCGGTAGATGCGCCGGCCTGGCTAACCTTAAGCTCCTGGCTTGCAACCTTGCCGTCGTAGGAAGCGGTTACGGTTACAGTGGCCGTACGTGCGGCATCTTCGTTAGCAAAGGCCTTGAATGCCAGCGACATACCGTCATCGCCGTTAGAAATGCCGGTAAAGGCAAGCCACTGTGAGTCGGAAGAAACGCTAAGGTCACCCTTGTACTCTACGCCAACTGTGAACTCTTCACCATCGGCAGAAACCTTCTTTTCTGTCTCTGCAAGGGAAAGAATGCTCTTTACGTGACTGATATACTGGCCGTTAACCATTTCAACGGTGCCGTTGTAAGTGGTCTTGGGGCCCTGGAGGGTAAGAAGGTCACCTACGCCGATACCAAGGCTAAGGAAGTTCTGGGTCTTGCCTTCCCTGTCAAGGATACCATAGATGTAAACCTCTCCGGTATCATCCTTCAGGTAAAGGTTACCATACTTGGTATTTGCAATCTTGGTAACGGTACCGGTAATCTCATATTGCTGGGCACCGTCCGGCTTGGCATTGAATTCGGCAATAGTAATAGGGAGGATCTCGTCAGAAGGCTCGTTGGGGTCGCCGGCCTGGCAAACCACAAAGCTGGTGGCGCCGCTGGCGCACTCTACTGATACTGTTCCGTGGCGAACACCGCCCATCTTGCGCTCTATATTACCGGCTTCATCGGTTTTCAGGTAATAGTTATCCTCGAAGGTGAGGGTAATTGCACTGTTGCCGCTGCCGTAACGGGGAGTAGCTTTGATCCATGTAGGAACAACAACTACCCAGTCGCCATCGGACTCTACGCCGAATGTAAAGCTTCCTGCAGACTCCGCGGGAATCTGAAGTTCTTCTGTCTGTGACAGACTCACGCGCGATCCAAGATTAACATCTTTATCCTGGCAAGAGAAAAGGGCCAGGACAGCAGCGCAGGAAAGTATAACGTTGATTATCTTTTTCATAACTGTCATCCTTTAGAAAGTGAGTCTGAGACCAAGTTGGAGTCTCCATCTGGAGTAGAAGTCGCCCAAAGAAATGCTCTGGGGATTGAAGTGGTAGGTAGGAGTTGCATTGCCTGTCTCTTTATCTACGTCCATACCCTTGATTTCCAGGATCTGGAGGTTGTAGGCGCCGCTGTTGTAAAGACCCCAGTTGCGGTTAAGCAGGTTGCTTGCATTCAGAAGGTCCACGGTAACGGTGAACTTGCGTCCGTTCTCCTTGTCGTAGATGAAGTCCTGTGCAAACTGTACGTCGAAGTGATGCTCGAAGGGAGCGATTCCTGCGTACCTCTTTGACCACTGGCCACGGTGCTTGGACAGGTAGCTGTCGTTGCGGATGAAGCGCTCGAAGGCAGCTGCATCGCCGGGCTTGCTCCAGTTCATCTGGCCGATTTCGTCCTTTGTAGGGATGTACATTACGGAGTTGCCCTGACGGCCGTCGTTGTTAAAGTCTCCTGAACCCTCGTTCATGGTGTAGGAATAACGCTGGCCGCTGCCGCCCTCATAAGAAAGGGTGATGGTGGACTGCATGCCGCCAAGATAAACGGGAGTCTTGTAGGAAGCAACGGCAATTACTTTATGAGGCTTGTCAAACAATGAGTATGAAAGCTCCGGAGCATTGGTGTCCTTGGAGTAGTTGTACTGCCAGTTGGACAGGGCTACTGATGAAGTGCCGTCGTTAACTGAATATGAATGGCCGAAGGTGTAGGCGGCCATGAGGTCAAGACCAAAGTCGAAGTGCCTTTCGATCTTGCCGCTGAATGAATAGGTATAACCCTTGTTGGTATTCCTGAGCGCGATTACTGCGCTGTAAGGAGTATCTACGCTGTCTGAATTGTAGTAAGGAGCAACGTTGTTCTCGTTGGCAACTTCCTTATTGACACCGTATACGACACCCTGCTTTTCAATTGCCAGGTTGGCAAAGAATACATTGTTCAGGGTCTTTGAATACAGACCGTCAAAGGTGAACTTCCATCCGTCGCCGAAGATCTGCTCAAAGCCCAGGTTTGCACGGAATACCTGAGGATATTTGAATTTCTTGTTGATGGTGTTGATGGTAGCTTTTCCGCCTGCGGCAGCGATGCCGGTAAGGACGATGTCCTTGTAAGGATTGCTGGTCATAGGGAAGCTATCCATGCCCTCGATTACCTTCTGGCTAACCTTAACTGACTTAGCCTCCATACCGGTGTTGTTGTAAGCGTTTGAAAGCCAAACGAAAGGAACACGGCCGGTGAAGAGACCTACGCCACCGCGGAACAGGGTCTTGTGACTGTCATTGGTGAACCAGCGGAAACCGAAGCGGGGGCTCCACAGAGGAACTACATTAGGAACTGTGCCAACCATTTCTCCGGTCTGACGGCTTACAGAAAGCCTGGTCACGCCCTTGTAGGGAACGTATTCTCCGTTTTCGTCCTTAGTACCATCGGTCAGGTACTTGTTATTGAAGGCCGGGTTGGGGGTAGGATCGTTCATGAGCAGGGGAACATCCACACGCATACCCAGGGTAAGGGTAAGATTGGTGTTGGGCTTCCACTCGTCCTGAACATAGAAACCGAACTGGGCTGCATGGGTAGTAGCCTTCCAGCGGGTGTCGCCGCCGGTCAGTTCAGGATCTGAGTACCTGTAGTTGAACTCGTAAATCTTGTTAGAGAAGAAGTCTGCAAGCGAGCTGTAGGTGTAGCCGCCGAAGGCGTACTGCAGGAACAGGTTGTTGAACTTGTAGAATTCGTTGTGTGTACCAAAGGTAAGTTCGTGCTTGCCAAGATACCAGCTAAGGTTGTCGGTAATGGTGTAAGTGTCTGATGCCATTGAGTTTGCACCTGAGCTGTACTCTGTACCAAGGTCAATTGTAACGTTGTCCTTGATGTACATGTTGGCACCGTTGTAAGGAACCTCGCGGTGGTCGCGTACAAGCACTGCAGATGCGCGGAAGGTGTTCTGGAACTTTTCGTCTATACGGCTGTTCAACTCTGCCACGAAGGTGTTGGTCTTGTTAACCTTCTTGTGGCCGGAATTGTTGAAGTAGTAGGTATAGCGGCCTGAACTGTAGATGTCCGCAGAAGCGTCCATGTACTGGTAGCGGAACATTAACTTATTGTTATTGTTGATGTTCCAGTCCATGCGGGCCAGGATGTTGTAGAACTTATCCTCTACCTGATGCTGGGTGAACGATTCGCCGGTGTTGCCTACGCCATAGGTGGCCTCGTAGTGCTCTATCACCTTCTGGGCGAGCTCTGCGTTGAAGGTCTCGTAGGTCTTGTCCCCGATGATAACGGGAGAAGCCAGTTTCACGTCTTCCCTACCCTCGTAGCTTCCGTTTGCAGGGGTGTAGATGTTGGGGCGGGACTTCTTGTAGTATTCTCCTGCCACAAAGAGGAAGAGTTTGTTCTTAACGATAGGACCGCCAATGGTGAAGCCGATGGTGTTGGACATCTGGGTGTCGTACTTTGTACGTTTCTGGCCCTCCGCCATCTTACCGGCTGTTGTGCCGATGAAGTCCTGGTTGTTGTAGTAGGTGTAAGCGGTACCCTTTACGGTGTTGGTACCGGATTTTGTGTTGGCGTTGATGGCACCGCCGGTAAAGCCGGACTGGCGAACGTCGAAGGGAGCTACTACAACCTGGATTTCTTCAATTGCGTCCAGTGCGATAGGATTGGCGCCTGTCTGGCCGCCATTCGTACCGGATGACGCAAGGCCGAAGGTGTCGTTTGCCACGGCACCATCGATCTGGAATGAATTGTAGCGGTTGTTGGCACCGGCAAATGAAATACCGCCGGTCTTGTTGATGGTTGCCTGAGGAGTGTACTTCACAACGTCGTACACACTTCTGTCGATGGTAGGCATTGTTTCCACGGCACGCTGACCAAAGCTCTGGCCGGCACCGGTTATGCTGGCATTGAAGCCTTTCTCCGCTACGATGGTAACGGCATCCAGCTCATTGGCCGAAACAAGCTTTGCATTGAGTTCGTACATTTCACCAAGCTTCAGGTAGATGTTTTCATACCTGACGGTGTTTGTGCCGATGAAAGAGAACTCAATCGTGTAAGGGCCGCCGGTACGCATACCGCCTATGGCGAAGCGTCCGTCGTTATTGGCGATTGCAGAATATTGTGTGCCGGAAGGCGTGTGTGTGGCGATGACTGCCGCACCGGGAAGTGCCTCTCCGAATTCGTCTGCAACCATGCCTCCCAGACTTGAGGTAGTGACCTGTGCAAAAAGGGTCGCTCCACAGAAGATTGCGGCAAGAGCCGCTAAACCTTTCTTAAGTAATTGAGACATAGGTTATTAAATATTGTTTGTTTTTTATTGTATCGCTTTTGTTGCGGTTTTATCCAATATAGATAGCAAATATAATAATTAATTTTATAAAACCTTTTAAATACGTCTCAATAAATGCAAAAAGACCGGCCCAAAAATTTGGACCGGTCCTTTATTATGAAATCCGATGGGGCGGGGCCCCGAAGGACTTAGAATGACAACTTAGCGCTGAGGAGCATCTGCCATGTGCAGAAGGTGCTCTTGTACTTGGTAACGGTAGGCTCAGTGAAGGTGTACTTACCGTTCTTGTAGTTGAGGATATTCTCTGTGCTAACCTGCTTGGTCAGACCCCAGCTGGAGTTGAGGAGGTTGGCAACGTTAAGGATATCGACACCAAGCTGAAGGGTGTTGTTGCGGCCTGCGATGCTGAAGTTGAAGTCGTGAGCAACCTTAAGGTTGAAGCGACCCTGCCAAGGAGCAGTCTTTGCACCACGGGTGCTGTACTGGCCACGGTGATTCTTGGTGTAGCTGTCACTTGCAAGGAAGGCCTTGAAGGCTGCCTTGTTGTCAGCGTTTGTGAATTCCATCTGCTCGAGCTGTGCATCGGTAGGGATGTACATCAGGTTGTTGGAACCACCTTCGCCGGTGAGCTTGCCAAGAACATATGAGTAACGGGTGTAAGAGTAGTTACCAACATAGCAGTGGTTGTAACCCTCGTAGAAGAGGCCGATGGTGGTAGCGTTCTTGCCTTCGTTGATCTTGTAGCTTACGTTTGCAATGAAACGGTTAGGAGATACGAATGCAGAGTTACCAAGCTCGGGCTCGTTAGAACCGTTAACGCCGTAGTTACCGCCGCTGAAGAGGGATGAAACCTGGTCGCCGTAGCCTTCCTGGATGCTCTTGGAACCACTGCGGGTGTAAGCAGCCATGAGGGAGAGACCCCAGTTGAAGTCCTTAGAGAGCTGTGCGGTTACTGAATAGTAGTGACCCTTAGGAAGCTTCTTGCCATCAAGAGTCTTGTTGGTCAGATAGTAAGGAGCAACTGCGCTGTTCTGAGAGTTCTTGATACCCTCGCTCTTCCAGCTGTTACGTGCCTTAGGCTCGCCGGGGAGCTGGAGGCCACCTTCGGTCTTGGTGTAGCCAAGACGGAGAGCTGCAACAGTCTCGATGTCCTTATTGTAGATACCCTCGATGGTAGCTTTGATACCCCAAGGAAGACGTGCGTCAACTGCGAGTGAAGCCTTAACGGTGGTAGGCATCTTAAGATTCTTGTCGATGATGGTAGCGCCGGTAGGTGCTGCAAGATCCTGAGCCTTGAACTGGCCACCATAGATATCGTTAAGGATGTCTTTTACGTCAGCGTGGAAATTAGGATATTTAGCCTGAGAGTTCCTGGGAAGGATGTACTGTGCCTGTAGGCAGTTGCTGTTACCAGCTACAGATACGATCCATACGAAAGGAATACGACCGGTGTAGATACCTGCACCACCACGAACGATCAGGCTGCGATCCTTAAGAGCGTCCCAGTTGAAACCGATACGGGGGCTGAAGTTGATGCGGTTCTTAGGCATGTCGGCGGTTGAGTGACCGCTAAGAGAGTTGTTACCCTGTGCAAGCTGGAGGAACTCTTTGTTCTCGTTGCCTGCGATCTTAGGATAAACGGGGAGCTCAAGACGGAGACCTGCGGTGAGTTTGAAGTACTCGCTGAAGGTGATTTCATCCTGTGCATATACAGAGTACTGGATGTACTTGAATGAAGGGAATACCTGTGCAAGGTCGTCACGGTTAGAGTGAGTGATTGCAAAAGCAGCGGGCTTGCCACCGGCTTTGAAATCCTCCCAGCTGTCATATACATAGTAGCCAAGGCCACCCTGCATATAACCGTTCTTGGTATTGTTCCACTCGTACTGAGCACCAAAGGTCATGTTGTGGATACCCTTGTTCCAAACGAGCTCGTCGGTAACAACGTAGGTCTGTACGTCACGAAGGTTTCCGTAGGTGAAAGGATCCGGACCGAAGGAGGTGAGCACTGCGTTTACAGTGTTGCCAGAAGCGTCGGTGTAAGGCTCCATGATATCAACAGTCGGGAAGTTGCCACCCTCGAATGAACGAGGCTCATCCTGGTGTGACCAGGTGAAACGGAAGGTGTTGCTAAGGCTGTTGTTCAGACGGCTGTTAAGCTCGGCTGCAAGAGAGGTGAAGTTCTGCTCCTGATAGTAGCGGTTGCTCTCGAAGAACTGAGCGTAGTTAGAGGTACGACCGTAGTTGTTCCTGTCGTAAGGGTTAGGAACGATAGGGTTAACAGAGTTTGAAGGGTTGTTTGAACCGTAAGTGTGAGTGTGGCTCAGACGAACGTTCAGCTTGTTTGCCTCGTTGATGATCCAGTCAAGACGTGCCATAACTTTGTAGTCAGGAGTCTTGAGTGAATAACCCTGATAGCGACCGGGGTTGTAACCATAGGTATCGTTAAGATACTTGGCAACCTCGTTCATGAAGGTCTCGGTAGGACGAAGAACGGTACCGTCCTTAGGGTTGAAGTTAGCGCCTGTACGGCCGGTGCCTGAGCTTACGACCTTGCTTGAACCGGGAACGTTATCCCAGGTGTACTCACCATTAACAAAGAAGAAGAGTTTGTTCTTGATGATGGGGCCGCCAACTGATACACCAACAGTGTGGTTCAGGAACTTAGAGATAGAAAGGGTCGCGTCGTCTACGCTGTGGCCCTGGAGTTCCTGGTTTGTGAAGTAATCGTAAACGGATGCGTGGTAGTCGTTGGTACCGCTCTTGGTAACTGCGTTGATAGCACCACCGGTGAAGCCAGAGTGACGAACATCAAAAGGAGTGATGTTAACGCTCATCTGCTCAACTGCGTCAAGAGAGATAGGTGAACCTCCTGCAGGAAGGTTAGAACCAATACCGAAGGCATTGTTGAAAGCTGCACCGTCAACGGTTACATAAGAAGAACGGTAGTTACCGCCACCAACTGCAAGACCGTTAGAGGTTGTAGATGCCTGAGGGGTAAGTTTCATCACGTCATTCATGCTGCGGTTTACAGTAGGGAGAGAAGACATAGTCTTCTGGCTTACTGCGGTACCGGCGCCGCTGCGACGGATGTTCATGCCAGACTCGGTAGCATCGGCTACGAATACTGCTGCGTCAAGGGTAAGATCCTCGACCTCAAGAGTGCTATTGATAACGATAGCCTCACCGAGGGGAGCGTACACACCCTGATTCTCTACCTTGCGGTAGCCAAGCATGTCAACAGATACGGTATAAGGGCCACCAGGGGTGATACCGTTAATACGATAAGCACCGTTAACATCGGTAACGGCATAGTAAGTAGCACCGGTAGGCTGGTAAACTGCCATAACAGCAGCACCTGCTACAGGGCCTTCGTTGTCAGAGATACGACCGGCGATAGACGCGGTGGTAACCTGAGCATAAGAAAGGGTGCCGGCTACCATAGAAATGACAGCGAGCACAAACAACTTGATAGAATGTTTCATAGATGTTTATTGAGTTGTTATGAATTTTTCCGCGGCAAAGGTATTGCAAAGGTTTAAATCTACAAAATAAAAATCGTTTTATCATATCAAGTTTACGTTTTAAGGCCCGTATTGGATTGGATTTTAAAGATTTATACGTACCTTTGCGGTCCCAAAAATACAAGTGGAAAGATTTGTCTGCTTGCAACCACACTAAAAAATGCTAAAAACATTATGAATTATCTTTTTACATCGGAATCCGTTTCCGAAGGCCATCCTGATAAGGTGGCAGACCAGATTTCTGACGCAATCCTTGACGAGTTCCTCAGGCAGGACAGGCACGCAAAAGTGGCCTGCGAGACTTTCTGTTCTACAGGTTTGGTAATTGTCGGCGGCGAGGTACGCAGCGACGATGCTTATGTAGATATCCAGGAGGTGGTTCGCGGTGTCATCGCGCGTATAGGATATAATAAAGCGGAATACATGTTCGACTCCAACTCCTGCGGTGTGCTTTCCGCCATCCACGAGCAGAGTATGGACATTAACCGCGGTGTTGTCCGCGAAAACCCTGAAGATCAGGGCGCCGGCGACCAGGGCATGATGTTCGGCTACGCTTGCCGCGAGACAGAAGACTACATGCCTCTTCCCCTTGCACTGTCCCACCTTACGCTTCGTACTCTGGCCGACATCCGCCGCGAAGGCAAGCAAATGACTTACCTGCGCCCGGACGCAAAAGCCCAGTTTACAATTGAGTACGACGGGCAAACTCGCAAGCCTTTGCGCATCCATACCATAGTTCTTTCTACCCAGCACGACGAATTCGCCGCAGACGAGGTTATGCATGCCAAGATTACCGAGGACGTTCGCAACATCCTGATTCCCAGGGTGATGTCCCAGCTCCCGGCTTCTACCGCTAGCCTCTTCGACGGCAACTTCATCCTGCACGTGAACCCCACCGGCAAGTTCGTGATTGGTGGCCCTGCCGGAGATACAGGTCTTACCGGACGTAAGATTATCGTAGATACTTACGGTGGCCGCGGCGCCCACGGTGGCGGTGCGTTCTCCGGAAAGGATCCTTCCAAGGTGGACCGCAGTGCAGCCTATGCAGCGCGCTACATAGCAAAGAACCTGGTAGCAGCAGGAGTTGCAGACGAACTCCTGGTGCAGATTTCCTATGCAATTGGCGTGGCCAAGCCCGTAAGCATCTATGCAAACAGCTATGGCACAGCGCATAACGGCATCTCAGACAGTGAAATTGCCGCCAAGATAGGCCAGTTATTTGACCTTCGCCCGGCAGCAATTATCCGCAAGTTCGGACTGGAGAATCCTATCTACGGCCCCACCGCCGCATACGGCCACATGGGCCGCAAGCCTTACTGCGCACCCGTTCAGGTACGCCGCGACGGCCAGACCGTCACCCGCGAGGTGCAGTTCTTCGGCTGGGAGCTCCTAGACGCCGTTCCCGCCGTCCGCTCCGCCTTCACCCTTTAAGCCCCCGACCCCGCCGAGCCGCGTTATGCGAGCCGGCGGCGCAGGGCCTTCGGCCACGCAGTCCAACGTCCTCAAAGCTTTGCTACTTCCACACTGCCTTTTGTAAATCACTAATAATCAAGCACTTGCAAATCGCCCCGTGGAAGTAGTAGCTTTTTTATTCCACTACTTCCACACCCCAATTTTATCGCCTTTACAACACCTTAAAAATCAGCACGTTACAAAGCTGCCAAAATCACCCCGTGGAAGTAGCAGAACCCGGCAAAGAAATAATCAACTCTTTCTAGCACAAAGACTCACAACAACGTATCCAAGACCTCTTGAGACAAGCCGGTCAGGCGGGCAATTTGCTTTTTACGAGCACCATAACGCCGGGCTAATATTCTGGCCAAAGACAGAATGTCCTTTCTAGATAAAAGAACGGGGCTGTCGGTATAGAACTCTTTTCTGCAAACCATGGTCATTTTTTCTTTAAGCTCTGAATCTGAATACGTTACGGTTTCTTCTATACCATGTTGAGACTCTACAACAGATTCCAGATCATACAAGCGCATGGTATCAAAAAAGTCTAAGCTGTCGCCAATGTGCTCTTCTACATAACTATAATCAACAAAACACCTGTTAGATATTCTTCCTTCCGAAATATCCATAGCATCAGACTTATTCCTGGTCATAAATCTTTCCCGAAATCTTCTAAGAGACATTTCACGACTGCGTTCCCAGTCCGCATTAACAGGAGGAAAAGGGAAATAAGCATCAACGGAGCTCCACGGATAACTGAAGGGAGAACTTATTCGAGCCTTATAAGGATTCCTTAATATATACAAGACCTCGTTTCGGAACTGCTTTTCAGATGTTACCTCTTGAACATCAACATTGTTTTTGTGAAGTACACCCTTTAGCCCACGAGTCTTTGACAGGTAACGGCTCATGCGATCTATGTATGTGAAATAGAATTTAACACAATCCTCCAGGCGGCCTGCTAAAAGGAGATGAAAGTGATTGCTCATGAGGCAATAACACAAAAGAGACACCGGATTAGACAGGGTCACAATCGCAAGATAGTTCACCCCTACGGTATAATCCCTATCATTTTCAAATAGAAGTGTTTTTTCAAGATGCGGCATGGAGAAGTGATATATTCCGCCATGTCCCGCAAATGGATCTGTAAAGTTTCGAAGAAGCATTTTTCCTTTTAAGTTAGGTGATAGTTAGTTGCTTTAAGCTTCCGAAAGTATAGTTTTGCGAAATTGTGGTGGAATGTCCTTATTTGTGGCGAAATGTAACTATCTTTGCGAAAGAACTAAATTGATAACATGAAAAATATAGCCGTTTACACCATTACTTCCGGCCTTCATGACGAAGCCGCAGTGAAGCACCTTTCTGACGCATTTCTGAAAGGCATTTTTCCGGACTCGGACTTTGATTACGAAGGTAGCGATTTCAGCAGCTATGGCACCCACACGCTGGATTTGATATATGTACGTACAGGTGGCGCAGAGGGTATTTTTAAGTCCATTTTGCCGGAGTTGCCTGCGAATAAACCCTTCTATCTTCTGACCAGCGGAGCAAGCAACTCGCTGGCAGCCTCTCTGGAAATATTATCTTTCCTGCGCCAAAACGGGCTTCAGGGAGAGGTACTGCATGGCAGCAACAGCTATATTTCTGGCAGAATCGCACTATTGTGCTCTGCCGCAGGTGCTCTAAAAACGCTTTCCGGAATGACTCTGGGCGTGATTGGCAAGCCATCAGATTGGCTTATCTCAAGCGGCGTTGACTATACCGTTCTTGAGCGGAAGTTGGGGATTAAAGCCCTTGATATTCCCATGGAAGAAATGGTGGAAACTATCGGTTGTGCGGATTGCGGTAAGAAGAATTCCAAAGACAGGGAGTCCAGCTTCCTGTCCATGGTGTCAGAAAACTTTGCGATTAATGGAGAGTTGTTTGCAAAACCGGAGGTCGAAGCCAAAGTCAAGGATGCTCTTCCGGGTGCCGAGCAGATTCATCAGGCGCTGCGGACGATTGTTGCAAAATATAAGCTTAATGCGTTGACTCTCAGGTGCTTTGATTTGCTCACCAGCGTGGGTAATACAGGTTGTCTGGCTCTTGCAAGTTTGAATGCAGAGGGTATCCCGTCTTCCTGTGAAGGCGATATTCCGGCTCTCCTTTCCATGATGATTTCCCAGGCGGCTACCGGCGTTACCGGTTTCCAGGCCAACCCGGCCCGAATTGATGTGAATACCGGAGAAATGCTCTTCGCTCACTGTACGGTGCCTTTCAATATGGTAAAGGACTACTGCTTTGACACTCACTTCGAGTCCGGAATCGGTGTGGGCATCCATGGTAATTTGCCGGAGGGGGCCGTTACTGTTTTTAAGGTTTCAGGAGATCTGAGCCGCTGTTTTGTGGCAGAAGGCCAGTTGTTGCGCAACCAGTACGAGCCCAACCTTTGCCGCACTCAGGTTGTGCTTAAGCTGCAGCCTGATGATGCCAGGTATTTCTTGACCGATCCTATTGGGAATCACCATATTATCATTCCCGGTCACCACGCCGCCCTTTTGCAGCACATAGTGGATGCAATCTAAGGTCTTTGTGTAGTCCTCATACACCGCCGGCTCGCATAACGCGGCTCGCCGGCTACCGTGCGGACGCTCCGGTGGGCTCTGTGCAATGGCCCTCCTCGCGTACGCCGGTTGCTTTTTGGTAAAATCTTTTTAGGACGATACATGCTACTTCCACACCCCGTTTTATAAGTACCTAATAATCAATACGTTGCAAAAGCCGCCGTGGAAGTAGTCGAGAAATTTTTCCACTACTTCCACACCCTAATTTTTCAGCATTTGCAACGGCCTGAAAATCAGCACGTTACAAGGACACCAAAATCGCCCCGAGGAAGTAGTGGGCAGAGGGAGACCAGCGGGACAGAAGCTGGCGTGTTATGGCAAAACGGTAGGGGCCACAGAGGTGGCCAAGTGAAGGGGCGGGGTGGAACACTAGGGTGGGGATGCCCCGGGCGGAGGTGAGGGTGGCCCGGCAAGGATTATAGTTCGGTGGGTAGGACTGGGGGTTAGAGGGTAGGACTGGAGGGCAGTTCGGTGGGGTTGACTGGAGGTTAGAGGGTGGAGGTGGGGTTGAGCCAGTGGATGGGGACGGAGCGGCGGCGGGAGAGGCCGCGGAACCAGGTCATCTGGCGTTTGGCAAACTGGTGGATGGCGTTGGCCAGGAGGATGCGCATTTCTTCGTAGGAGAGGATGCCAAGGACGTACTGGGTGACGAATTTGTACTCGAGACCATAGTAAATAAGGTCATCGGCAGGGATGCCGGAAGCCAGCAGACCGCGAACCTCCTCTACGAGGCCTTCCTGCAGGCGGGCGTCAAGGCGACGGTCAATGCGGGCAACGCGCTCTTCGCGGGAAACCAGCGTACCAATGTAGTAAACATTCTTGGGCAGGAAATCAGAACGCACAACAGGATGCGAAGCCTCGTAATCAGCAACCTCCAAAGCCCTGATAATACGGCGTTTAGACTCCAGAGTCCCCTCCTCTGCATCCGGACGCACGGCCAACAGTCGCGCGCGTAATATATCTAAGGACAAAGGCTCCAGGGCGGCACGCAGTTCCGGATTGGGCTGTACTTCAGGCAGACGATAGCCGCAGGTGGCCGCCTCTATGTAAAGACCTGAACCGCCGCACAGAATGGGAATCGCCCCGCGGGAACGGATGTCCCTGTAAGCGGCCTCGAAGTCCCTCTGGAAGTCAAAAATGGAATACCTGGAACCCGCTGGGCAGATATCGATAAGATGGTAAGGAACATCTCCGTACTCTGCCAGATCCTTGCCGGTACCTATATCCATACCGCGGTACACCTGGCGCGAATCCCCGGAAATAATCTCCGCAGAAACAGCGGCATCGGCAGAAACAGCAGAAAGAGCGCGGGCCAGGCGGACGGCAAAGGCCGTCTTCCCTGAAGCCGTAGGGCCCAGAACGCAGATAAGATCCACGTCGCCACGACGGTAAGCATCGTAAAGCGCCTGAACATCAAGCTCTTCCGCCTGCGGCATAGGCGCCATCGGCGGAATACCGTCACGATCCGGCAAAAGTTCTGTTTTATTAGGTACTGCCATATCGCAAAGATACGGAATTTTTCTATCTTTGCAGAGAAAGCCCATAAAACTAAGAACCATGACTATCATAAAAAAGACAGTCAGAGCCGGCATCGCCATGGCCGCCCTGCTGCTCATGACCGCCTGCGGCACAACCATCGTCCGGGATCCGCAGGTTGTAGATATCGGCTACGGCCTCAGGCTCAAGGATAATATGACGACATCCGTTTCTACCAGCGACGATGCAGTCATTCCGGTATCTGAATATCAGTCCATTTACGACTATCTGGCAACCATCCCCGGCATTATTGTCAACGGCACTGGCAGCACCAGATCCATTCACATCCGCGGCATCAGCACTATTTACGGCAGCACCGATCCGCTTATCCTTATAAATGGTGTCGAGTGTAACGATATTTCCTCTGTCCACCCCAGGGAAGTGGAGCGGGTTTCCGTTCTTAAAGACGCTGCATCCTGTGCGATTTACGGTGTTCGAGGCTCAAATGGCGTTATTCTGATTACCACAAAACGGTAGTATTTATCTAAAAGACAATTATTCACTCCAAAAACGCGGTTTTTGGGGTGGATTTTTGCATTTATCCCCGCCCATCAGCAATTTTAATAGCAAAAAAGGTGATTTTTAAGACGATTTTAGCAAATTTTAATCGTTTTAGTTGGCAATTTATGAAAAATTGCATAAATTGCGCACTCTTCCCAAAAAATGTTCCATATAAGAACAGGAGGAGAACTAAGACCTAGCACACAACCTAAATTATTAATACTAACCAAATTTACTAGCTTATGGGTAAAAAAATCTTTAGTGTAATGCTTACGCTTGTACTTGGTATGAGCATGGCATTCGCTCAGACCCGTACTGTAACCGGTACAGTCACAAGCGCTGAAGACGGCCAGCCTGTAATTGGTGCATCTGTATTTGTAAAGGGTGCAACCAATGTTGGCGTCGTAACAGACCTGGACGGTAAATTCGTCCTGAACGGTGTCCCCACTTCAGCAACCACACTCGTCGTTTCCAGCATCGGCATGATTACAAAGGAAGTTCCTGTAGCAGCCGTAGTTAACGTAGTTCTGGACGCAGACAGTGAAGTATTGGAAGAAGCAGTCGTAACCATCGCTTACGGTGCAGCCAAGAAATCAACCCTTACGGGTGCCATCTCCCAGGTTAACTCTGAGAGCATCCAGACCCGCCCCGCATCAAACGTGGCAACCGTTCTGGAAGGTTCCGTATCAGGTGTTCAGGTTAACAGCACCTACGGCGCTCCCGGCGACGATCCCTCAATTCGTATCCGTGGTTTCGGAACCATCAACGGTGACGCAAGCCCTCTGTACGTACTTGACGGCGTTCCGTTCTCCGGAAACGTTTCCGACCTCAACCCCGCCGATATCGAGAGCATTACCGTCCTTAAGGATGCCGCTTCTGCAGCTCTTTACGGTAACCGCGCTTCCAACGGTGTAATCCTCATTACCAGCAAGAAGGGTTCCCAGGGCAAGCTCAACATGAGCATTGACGTACGCCAGGGTACCTACAGCAGAGGTATTCCCGAATACAGCAGGGTAAACGCAAAGCAGTGGATGAACGTTGCATGGGCAAATATGTACAACCAGCGCATCGAGGCTGGTAAGACCCCCGATGAGGCCAACGCATATGTTTATGAGCACCTCATGAGCGACTATGTAATCCAGAACATCTTCTCCGTCAAAGGAAACAACAATCCTACGATGCAGGAGCTCTTCTCTACTCCCGGTTCCCTCAGCGCCGACGCCACCATCAAGGACGGCTACAAGAACGATATGGACTGGTACAAGGCTGCTATCCGTCACGGATATCGCCAGGAGTACAACATCAACGCCAACGGCGCCAACGATAAGAGCGACTACTATTTCTCTGTAGGTTACCTGAACGAGGACGGTTACGTTAAAAACTCCGGCTTCGAGCGTCTGACCGCACGTGCCGTCATCAACGTTAAGCCCGTTACCTGGTTCAAGACAGGCCTCAACATGTTCGGCAGCCACCAGAACTATGAAAACACCAACGGCTCTAGCGACGATTCTTACACCAACGCATTCATGTATTGCCGTAACATAGCTCCTATCTACCCTATCCACGTACATGATTATCTTACCGGCGAATACATTCTTGACGCCAATGGCAAGAAGATGTATGACGGTGGCGAGTATGTCGATGCAGACGGCAATCTGCACCAGACCCGTGCTCAGTATGCCGACCGCCACGTGATTTGGGAGAACGAACTGAACTCCGACAGAACCGTACGCAACACCCTCGAGGCTATTGCTTACGCAGAGTTCTACCTTCCTTACAACTTCACCCTCAACATCACCGGCAACCTTAACGTCCGCAACAGCAACAACTTCACATACAATACCGCTGTTATTGGTGATGGTAAGGGTTCCAACGGTCGTGGTAAGAGAATTGACTATCGCTACAAGAAATATCAGCTGCGCCAGCAGCTCAACTGGGGTCAGAGCTTTGGTGACCACACCATTACCGCCCTGGTAGCACACGAGTCATACTACTTCAACTATGACTACGCTTACTTCTACAAGACCAACGAAATCTTCCCGGGCAGCCCTAACATGAGCAACTTCACCGTGAATGTTTCAATGGATGGTTACCAGAACAACTACCGCACAGAGAGCTACCTCGGCCGCGTACGTTACAACTACAAAGACAAGTACAACGTAGAGGCTTCCTTCCGTCGTGACGGTACTTCCCGTTTCCACAAGAACTCCCGCTGGGGTAACTTCTGGTCAATCGGTGCAAACTGGATGATCAGCAAAGAAGACTTCATGCAGGGTCTCACCTGGATTAACAGCTTGAAACTCCGTGCTGACTTCGGTCAGGTAGGTAACGACTCAGGCGCCGGCTACTATGGCTACATGGCTCTGTACGACAACGAGCAGAACGCCAACAAGGGTGCTTACTACATCGGCCAGCTTGAGAACCTTGACCTTAAATGGGAAACCGGCCAGTCTTGGGGTGTAGGTATTGAGGCTCGCCTCTTCAACAGGTGGAACCTGAATATCGAGTACTTCGACAGAAAGAACAAAGACCTTCTCTTTGACGTTCCTCTGCCCATTTCTGCAGGTGCCATCACAACCTCAGGCTCTCCGAGCGCCAGCATAACCATGAATGCGGGTTCAATTGCCAACAGGGGCTTAGAAATCGAAACCGACGTGGACATTTACCGCAACCGCGACTGGAAGGTTAACTTCGGCACCAACGCCACCTTCCTGCGCAACAAGGTTACCAGCCTTCCTAAGGAACTCAACCAGAACAATGGTTTCACCTCCGGCAACAAGAGAATCCAGGTCGGCAAAGACCGTTACGCATTCTATGTTTACACCTTCGAGGGCATAGACCAGATGACCGGTCGCTCACTGTACAAGTTCAACGATGAAGACTATTTCATCAAGACCACCATCGACGGAGTAGAAAAAACCTTTGGCAACCCCGAAGGTACAGAGTGCACAGAGAACTACGTAATCATCAACGGAGTTCCTTACTCTACCAACCCTTCAAGCCAGGCTAAGAAAGAATTCCACGGCTCTTCAATCCCGAAGGTTTACGGTGGATTCAACTTCAACGTAAGCTACAAGAACTTCACTGCCAATGCAGTATTCACATACGCTCTTGGCGGAAAACTTATCGATGGCGTTTATGCAAACCTGATGGCCCAGGGCAAGACCGCAAAATCACAGCACGCCGACATACTCAAGTCTTGGAGCGGCGTTCCCGCAGGTATGACAGAAACCTCTGCAAACCGTATAGACCGCAATGGTATTCCTGTTATCAACTCTGACCTGAACAGCTACACCCACAGCACCTCTTCTTCACAGTATCTGGTATCTTCCAACTACCTGACACTGAAGAACATCTCTGTATCTTACAAGCTCCCCAAGACCATCGCAAAGGCTCTCACAATGCAGAGCATAACCCTTAGCGCAACCTGCGAAAACCTCTTTGTGAAGGCTCATCGCAAGGGTCTTGATCCCCAGCAGAGCTTCGCCGGAAGCCAGACCAACTATCTGGTTACCCCTAGAGTATTCTCCGCATCCCTTAACATCAAGTTCTAATCAAAAGAAGGAGTACGAATATGAAAAAATATATAATTATCGCCGCTGCTTCCCTGCTTGCTTTCACAGCATGCAAAAAGGATTATCTTGAGACCACTCCTGAGGATTCCGTTGCTCCTGCAACCATCTTCGAGACCACTGACAACGCAAAACTCGCAATCAACGGTATTTCCCGTCTGATGACAAAGCAGTACATGAGCAGCCAGGGTTACAACGGAGAAGGTACCATCAAGACACACTATGGCACCTGGCCGGGTAACAACAGTTCACGTCCTTACACCGGGTTCAACTACATTCACAATTTCACGGCATACGACCAGCAGAACTACTATGTAGATATCTTTGCATGGTTCTACTACTATAAGCTGATAAGCAACGCCAATACCATTCTGGCTTACATCGACGATGCGACAGGCACGGACTCTGACAGAAACTACATCAAAGGACAGGCTCTTGTTTACAGGGCATACTGCTACTTTATGCTCAGCCAAATCTATGCTCCCCGCTGGTCAAGCAGCAACGGCGGCTCGGCAGCTGCCATTCCGCTCCGTCTTGAACCCAGCACCGAGGCTATGGACAAAGCTAGCCTTGCCGAGGTTTATACCCAGATTTACAAGGACCTTGACGACGCCATCGCCCTCTTCGAACAGTCAGACTACGTACGTCCCGCAGCAGACTTTTATCTTCCGGACGTAACTGTAGCTCACGCTGTTTACGCACGTGCCGCCGCCACCCGCGAGGACTGGAACACTGTAGTTACTCATGCCGAGGCTGCCCGTAAAGGACACCCTCTCATGGGCAACGCTGCTTACCACGATGGCTTCAGCACTCCAAACGACGAGTGGATTTGGGGTGTATATGATGCAGAGGATCAGACCCTGTATTACTATTCCTTCTTTGCATATGCAGGTTCTAACGCTTCTTCAGGCCAGTGCCGTAACTATCCTACCCTTATCAGCAAGGTTATGATTGACCAGATTCCGGACGATGATACCCGTAAAGACCTGTTCCTCATCCCGGAGTCAACCGACCTTTACAATTCTTCCACCGGTAAGGCAACCTCTGCTTGGACAAAGACTGTTCAGGCTAAGTATCCTGTAGGTACAGCTTCAACCTTCGGAGTCGATAAGTATTTGTTCAATACAAGTACCGTTTACGCTTACATGCAGTTCAAGATGCGTGCAACCTTCGCTCCCGGCGGTGGTAGCTTCCACCTGTTCCGCAGCGCAGAAATGCTCTATCTTGAGGCTGAGGCCCGTTACAACCTTGGCGGCCAGGAGAATACCGTAAGGTCACTTCTTGAGACTGCCGTTAAGCCTTACAACGCAGGCTATGC
This sequence comes from uncultured Bacteroidales bacterium, assembly GCA_900316675.1. Classification (GTDB taxonomy): domain Bacteria; phylum Bacteroidota; class Bacteroidia; order Bacteroidales; family UBA932; genus Cryptobacteroides. The sequence continues at coordinate 33,357 of ONDR01000003.1, read as the reverse complement.
ATGCAACGCCAGCGGCGCAGCCCTCCTTGCAGAGCTCAAACTTTATCGTGGCTTCGACCTTTGGGCAGAAGGCCAGGATTGGTTCGACCTCAAGCGCTGGGGAGATAACGTTAGCCGTAAGAGCTGGGCTGAAGGCGGAAGCTGCTTAGAGGCTCTTGCTATTACCTATGGTCCTAATGAGAAGAACGGCTGGTGCTACTATGCACCTCTGATGGAGACTGACTACAATGAGTTCTTTGACAAGTAATCAATCTCTCATTACCACATAGTATTTTTTAGTTAACACGAAAAGGGGCCGGCAGTGATGCCGACCCCTTTTTTAGATTCTTCGCTTTGCTCAGAATGACTGATAAATTATCTGAACATTGCGAACTCGATATCGTTGGCTGCGCGGGCAGCGAGTTTCTCGTCCTTGCAAGCCTTCTCTATGTTCTCTTTGTAAGCAGCCTGGTCTCCCTGACGAGCGGCGATAACGGCCTTAAGATAAGCCATATCGTTGCTCTTGCAGGTAGCAACCTTTGAAGCCTGATCAAGCTGGTCGTTCAGGATATAAGCAAGAGTCTTGTTGAAGGGGCATCCCTTTGCGTCAGCAAGCTCCTGAGCAGCCTTTGCATAGTCACCGTTAAGGATGTCTACAATACCCATGTTGTGCTTTGCATCGTCGTTGGCAGCCTTCTTGAACTGAGAGATAGCCTTGTCAAGGTTACCCTTGCGGAGTGCTACTACGCCAAGAGCGTTCTCAAGGTCAGCGTCCTTGGTCTGAACCTTAAGGAATGCTTTCTCTGCGGAAACGAGCTTGTCCTGATAAAGGTTGATAACACCAAGGTTGTACTGAGCACGGTCGCTGCCGAACTTGTCGATAGCCTTGTTGTAAAGCTCTGCCTTCTTGTTGAGGTCACGAACAAGGGTAGCTGCGCGAAGCAGGGCTTCCTCGTCCAGAACGTCGATATTCTCGTCTACAAGAGTAACGAGCTCTTCTGCGGTGTAGTTCTTATACTCTACGTTAGCGATGAAACGAGCGCGGCGGAGTGCAGGAAGAACGCTGCTCTGCAGTGAAGTGTAAACTGCGGAAATGTTCTTGATCTCGCTTTCACGAACTGCAGGATCGCTGTACATAGAAAGGACGCGAAGGATAAGGTCTTTATCCTCGATATCAGAAGCCTCTACAAGCTCTTTGAAGCCTTCCCAGTCCTGACCGATACTCTTGATAGCAGGATCTGCAACATCTTTGCCCTTGGTGAGCTTGTCCCATGCCTTGTCAGCAGAAACGCCACGGTTGTCAGAAAGCTTGGCGTTGAGTTTTTCTCCGCCTTCAGGTGATGCATAAGCAACGATTTCAGTACCGGTGAGAGTCTTGCGCTCGTCGTTCTTGATCTGGTCAAGAGCAGCGATGAAGTCCTTGACACTCTGGCTCTTAAGCTGGGCGTTCTGAACCTCTGCAGAGTTAACCTTGTAGAGGATCTGGCCTTCCTCGGTCTGTTTGATTACTTCCTGATAGTTGTCTTTCTTAAGAGAGATGTAACCATCCTGCTCTACAAGCATATAGGTAGTGTTGCAACCTACGGCAATCTTGCGAACGGGAAGAGTCCATGATTTAGTCTTATACTTAACCACGCCGCGAAGCTCAAGAGTAGCAGCCTCCATGCCTTCTACATAGTCGAAGTGAACTTTTTCGCGGACGGTCTGGCCGGCTGAAGAAACAACACGGTAGTTGTCCTTAACCTTTTCTCCCTGATATTTGAGAACCTTGCTTGCAGCCTCTCCACCCTTGTAAACAAGGACAGGAGTAACTTCAAGGATAGCCTGCGGATGGAAGTAATCTGCAGGATAGGTAACGGTTACGTCTGCGTCGATGTTACCGGCAACAACCTCAAGGACTGCGGGATCGCAGGTAGTCTTGACGCTGTCTGCAAGTTTAAGCATCTTTTCTGCAGAGGAGCAAGCCATAGCGGCGAAACCGATAGCAGCAATGGCCAGGAATTTGATTGTTTTCTTCATAATTATATTATTGTTTGTTTTGTCTGTTTGCAAATATACTTCTTTCAAACGATATACCAAAAGAAGAATTTTTATTATTTTTGTGGTTTAGTAACGAGTTCTAGTGATTATGGATTATCAGGAGCTGCAGAGAATAAAGAATAAATACGATATAATAGGGAACGATCCGCTGCTGGACCGTGCCATAGAAACCGCTTTGGCCGTAGCCCCCACGGACCTTACCGTCCTGGTAAGCGGAGAAAGTGGCGTAGGAAAGGAAAACATCCCCAAAATAATCCACCAGAACAGCCGTCGCAGGAATGGAAAATACTTTGCCGTAAACTGCGGCGCCATTCCGGAAGGTACCATAGAATCAGAGTTGTTCGGCCACGAAAAAGGTGCATATACCGGTGCAATAGAAGCCCGCAAGGGTTATTTTGAAGAAGCCGACGGCGGCACCCTGTTCCTGGACGAGATTGGAGAGCTTCCTCTCCCCTACCAGGCCAAGCTGCTGCGCGTGCTGCAGTCCGGCGAATACACCCGCGTAGGCTCTTCCAAGGTATCAAAAACCGACGTTCGCGTGGTAGCGGCCAGCAACGTAGACCTGGCTTACGCCGTATCCCAAGGCAAATTCCGTGAAGATTTATACTACAGGCTTAACGCCGTCCAGATAAATATGCCGGCCCTTCGTGACCGTGGCGACGACATTCACCTTCTTTTCAGGAAATTCTGCGCAGATTTTTCTGAAAAATACGGAATGCCGCGCATTACACTGTCACCGGAGGCCGTAAAACTGCTGCAGAGCTACCGCTGGCCCGGAAACATCCGCCAGCTTAAGAATATAGCAGAAACGATATCGGCACTGGAATCTTACGACGCAAAAGGGTCCAAAAAAGAGATAAACGCTACAACCCTGAGCATGTATCTGCCCAAGGACGGCCCCTCCATGCTGCCCGTCAGGCTGGAGCGCCAGGGCGGCAGCATGTCAGACTCTGACAAGCAGGAGATTTTCAAGGCCCTGTACGGCCTGAATGCAGAGGTGGCAAGGCTGCGCAGCATAGTGGAAAGCATGCAGGGAGAGGCTCAGCCGGAGGCTCCTCACCACTCGGCAGAACTACCCCAAACACCTGACAACCAGGAAGATATCGACATACAAGACAACATCGAACCGGAAGAGGACCTGACGCTTACGGCAGCAAGCGAAGACCTGATTCGCAAGGCTCTTGAAAAGCATGGCGGCAACCGCAAAAAGGCCGCAGAAGAGCTTGGAATCTCTGAACGCACGCTGTACCGCAAACTGCCTCCGGAATACAGAACACAAAGGACAAAATGACAAACAGGCTCTCCATAAGGCTCGCACTGCTGGCTGTCGTTGCCGCCCTGGCAACGGCGTGCGGCATTTATTCCTTCAGCGGAACATCCATCCAGCCGGACATTAAAACCGTAACTATCAATTACTTCGAATACAAGGCGCTGCGCGTGAACCCGGCCCTTAGCAACGACCTCACAGAGGCCCTGAAAGACAAGTTCCAGAAGATGACGCGTCTTGAGCAGGTAGAAGAAGAGGGAGACATAGAGATTTCCGGAGAAGTAACCGGTTACGACGTTCGCGCAACGGCTATCACTGCCAACGAAGAAGCCGCAAAAAGCCGCCTGACGGTGTCTGTAAAGATTACTTTCACCAACAGGAAATACCCGGAGGACGACTTTGAAAAATCCTTCAGCGCATTCAGCGAATTCGATGCAGAACTGTCCCTGGATGCAGTGGAGGCCGACCTTTGCGTAGAAATTGTAGAACAGCTTACAGAAGATATACTTAACGCCACCGTGGCAAACTGGTAAGAGATGACAGGCAGGGATTACATCAACCTTAAGACTCTTTCGCTGGAAGAACTGGCCGGCGTGGTAAACTTGTACCCTTGGTTTGGATCGGCCCGCAAGGAGCTTTGCAAACGCATGTCAAAAATGGGTCAGGAGACCTGGGACAAGGATCAGTATGCCGATGCGGCCATGTACATCTGCGACCGCAAGATGATTGCAGACATTTTCAGGGCCGGCAAAGAGGTTGATTTTTCCGACGCCGATCTGGAAGAACTGCTTCACGGCTTGCTGCCGCAGCAGGAACAGCCCGCCGAGGCTCCGGCACAGGGCGGCTATCAGCGTACCGTACGCGTGGTGGGCGGAGATTACTTCACCCAGGCCCAGTACGACGACGTCAGCCACACAGAGGACAATGTCTTCTCACGCTTCGCCGTAAAGGCCAGTCTTGAAGACTCAAAAGAAAAGGATAAAGCGCCTAAAGTCAAGATAGATGACGACTTCTGCACAGAGCCAATGGCCCAAATTTATGCAGAACAGGGGTATTTAGAGCAGGCAAAGCACATTTATTCCCGTCTGCTCTTGAAATTTCCGGAAAAAAGTGCTTACTTTGCAGCCCTTATCGAAAGATTGAACTGATAATAAATAAATTAAAGATATGAATTGGCTTTTTGTAACCCTGACAATTTTCATTCTTATCGCATGCGCACTCCTCATTCTTGTAGTGCTTCTGCAGAACGGTAAGGGTGACGGTCTTGCCAGCAACTTTGTAGCCGGCAACCAGACCTTCGGCGTACGTCAGACCGCCGATATGCTTGAGAAAGTGACCTGGGGTCTTGTAACCTTCGTTCTGGTCGTTTCCGTTATCACATCCTTCACCCTTGGCAGCAAACATGGTAAAGGTGACATCACCGACAACGTAGAGAACGTTGTTGCCGCTCCTGACTACCAGCAGGCTGCTCCCGTTGATGTAGCTGACCCTACCGCCGCTACTGAGACAACTTCAGAGACCGCAGAGAACTAAGAACTGCAGGTGCTGCAATACTGACAGATTGTCAGTTATTTGCGCATTGGAATATAATTTGACCATAACCGTTTGTTCCCAGGGAGCAGACGGTTATTGGTTTATATACCGCAGCCGCCAAATCTCCGGGGACAAAAAGGAGATTTATTATGGAAAACAAACAGTATCAATTCTTGCCCAGATTTGCAACCAACCTTAACGAGTTGGCCGCGGCCGGCAAATTGGACCCTGTAATAGGCCGCGATGACGAGATCCGCCGTGTACTGCAGATCTTGAGCAGGCGAACCAAAAACAACCCTATCCTGGTGGGCGAGCCGGGCGTAGGTAAAACCGCCATATCAGAAGGTATCGCCCAGAAGATTGTGAACATGCAGGTGCCTGAAAACCTGAAGGATAAGCTGGTTTATTCTTTGGATATGGGTGCCCTTATCGCCGGTGCCAAGTACCAGGGAGAATTCGAGGAAAGGCTTAAAGGCGTTGTTAAAGAAGTTGTTGACTCAGAGGGTAAGATTATCCTCTTCATAGATGAGATTCATACCCTTGTGGGTGCCGGCAAGACTTCCGGCGCCATGGACGCTTCCAATATACTTAAACCCGCGCTCGCGCGAGGTGAATTAAGGACGATAGGTTCCACTACACTGGACGAATATCAGAAGTACTTCGAGGCCGACAAGGCCCTGGAGCGCCGTTTCCAGATGGTTATGGTGGACGAACCTACCGTTGCGGAATCCGTTTCAATCCTAAGGGGTTTGAAGGAAAAGTACGAGAACCATCACCGCGTACGCATAGAGGACGATGCCCTTATTGCAGCGGTTAACCTGTCCCACAGGTACATTACAAACAGGTTTTTGCCTGATAAGGCCATTGACCTTGTGGACGAGGCCGCATCTAAACTGCGCCTTGAGATGAATTCTGTTCCGGAGCCTATTGACGAGCTTAACAGCCGCATCCGCCAGCTGGAAATAGAGAAAGAGGCCATCAAGCGCGAGGGCGTAAGCATCAAACTTGAGAATCTGGAAAAAGACCTGAAAGAGGCCACAGAGCAGCGCGATGCCCTTATGAAGCGCTGGAACGACGAAAAAGGCATACTCACCGGCCTGCAGGAGGCCCGCCAGCAGCTTGAAGATTACAAGATCCAGGCTGCCGCAGCAGAGCGCAGCGGCGACTACGGCAAAGTAGCGGAACTGCGTTACGGCCGCATGGCAGAAACCCAGAAGAAGATTGACGACCTGACTGCAAAGCAGGCTGCCATCAAGGATCCTATTGTAACAGAGGCCGTTACCCCGGAAGATATCGCCGAGGTTGTTGCAAAATGGACCGGCATCCCCGTAAAAAGGATGCTGGAAAGCGAGAAGGACAAGCTTCTGCGCATGGAGGAAGCCCTGCACAAAAGAGTGATCGGCCAGGACGAGGCAATCGCCGCCGTATCAGACGCAGTAAGGCGCAACAGGGCAGGTCTTTCCAACGAAAAGAGGCCTATCGGCTCCTTCTTATTTATAGGTACTACGGGCGTGGGTAAGACAGAACTTGCCAAGGCACTGGCAGAATTCCTGTTCAACGACGAGAACATGATAACCCGTATCGATATGTCCGAATATCAGGAACGCCATACGGTCAGCCGTCTTATTGGCGCGCCTCCGGGATATGTCGGTTACGATGAAGGCGGCCAGCTAACAGAGGCAGTAAGGCGCAAACCTTATTCCGTCGTCCTGCTGGACGAGATTGAAAAGGCCCATCCGGACGTATTCAACACCCTTCTGCAGGTTCTTGACGACGGCAGGTTGACAGACAACAAGGGTCGTACGGTAGACTTCAAGAACACCATACTTATTATGACCTCAAATGCCGGTTCCGACATCATCCAAAGTTATATGGAGAAGTTGCCCGGCACCAAGGATATGGCAGAAATTGCAAAGCGCAGCAGCCTGCTGGCCGAATGCAAGGAAAAGGTGATTGCCGTACTTAAGCAAAACATCCGTCCGGAGTTCCTGAACCGTATTGACGAGACCATAATGTTCGAGCCCCTGACCACCGACGACATCCGAGAAATCGTCCGCATCCAGATGGCCGAACTCAAGGCAAAACTGTCTGCCGAAGGCATTGAAATTTCCTTCACAAAGGCGTTCGAAAACCTGATGACAGAGAAGGGTTACGACCCTGCTTACGGAGCCCGTCCGGTCAAGAGACTGATGCAAAGAGAGCTCATCAACCAGATGGCTACAGCCCTTCTGTCCGGCACCATAAAACGAGACTCCGTAGTAGAAGTAGATGCCGCCGGAGGACAGGTCCTTATTAGGAATAAAAACGCATAATTAAGGGGCAAAGTATTGCCCGATTCAAAAGAATATTCTATATTTGTGCAACGTAAGTTAAAATAACTTGCGTTGCATTTATTTTATATATATTTGGTTATGAGTAATTTGCATTACCCCTACAGGGACATAGAAGTTGACGGATTAAGAAAACAGCTATGGCTTGCACAGAATGACGGACGTCGCCTTTCCTTTGTCTACGGACGCAACTATTTGGGCAAGAAAAAGCTGGTTTTGGAGGCCTTAAAAGAAGACATCGTCATGTATCTTTCAATAGGTGGAAAGAACGATTCCCTGGCTTTACAGGAGCAATGCAAACACTGCGCAAAGCAGCTGGGCGTCTTTGTCCCGCGCTCCATTTCCACCCTTGCAGAGCTGTTCGATTTCCTCTGCGATGAGGCCTGGAAAAGGTCCTTCTCTCTGGTCATAGAAAACGTGCAGGAGATACCGGAAAGAATGCCCGGTTTCATAGCTCATCTTGTTAAAAAATGGAGGACGGAGCCCAAGAAAATAATGATGAATCTTGTGCTGATCTGCGACGGGCAGAAGGCGGCGGAAGAACTGGCCCTTAACCCCGGCGCTCCGCTTAAAAATGTTACGGACGCCGTCTTTAAAATTGAGCCGCTAAGCATAGCAACCGTCCGCAGCATCCAGCAGTCGGCGGCTACGCAAACAGAACTTAAACCCTTCGATTTGTTTTCATTCTACATGATGACCGGCGGCAGGCCTAACCTTGTCAGGGCGGCGCTGGAGGCCAAAGCATACACTGCAGAAAAAATATTGCAGCTGCTACTGGCGGACGGATCGGCCTTTGCCGTAGATACGGAAAGGTCAATAAGACACATATTGGGAAAGAATTCCGACACCTATCTTTCTATCCTTCAGCTGATTGCAACGGGAGTAAAGTCCCAGGCAGAAATGGAACAGAAGCTGGGAGGAATGGTTATTGGCGGCCATCTGGCCAAACTGGAAACTGAGTACGAGCTTATCCATAAGACCCGTCCGCTGCTGAGCAGTCCGGAAAGCAGGGGCATAGTCCGTTACCACATCCAAGATCCGGCCTTATGTATGTGGCTCAGACTAATTCTGGCCGACGATTCGGCATCCTTCCTCTTAAGTCCGGAAGAGCGTATAGAAACCGCAAAAACAAAGCTCCTGGCCTATCTGAAAGAGGATTTAACCTATTATTTAATACAGAAATTCCGCCAGGAAGAGACATTCTCAAGCGTGGGATCTGACTGGTCCGCACAAGCAAGAATAAGCAAGCAGAAGACTGTCAAGTACAAGGTAGAAGAACAGCCAAAGATTATCTCTCCCATAGATATTGTGGGCCTTAGAGGCAAAAAGGCGGTAGTCGCTGCTGTTTGTCCTGAGGCATCGGAATTTAAAAAAGAACCGTTCTGGGAACAGGTCAATGTCCTGAAGAACGGTCCTTTAAAGGGTTACGGGATAGATGCCCGTCTGTTTACTCTTAACGATGTACTGTAGTACTATTCTGCCTTAAACTCTTTTACCTCAAGAACTTCACCGTTCTGGGTGGCAACAGCAGCCTTCCAGGTCTCGTTGTAACCGCCGTACTTAAGGCCGTCGGGAATGGTCTCCGTGTACTCGTTGTGGACGAAAGTGCCGTCCTCGTTCTGAGCCTTGATGTTGCCGTCAATGAACTTGACAAGAAGGATTTCTTCCATCTCTTTCCAGGCCTTGAACTGGTTCTGGGCAGTGTCTACAGTGTATTTTGTAAGGTATTTCTTTACACTTGCAAAGGCTTCTCCGGTGTCACGCTTGGGATCGTAGCTCTCGCCTTTCTTATTGGCCTTTTCGCTCTGCTTCTCCGCGATTGAAACATACATCTCAAGTGCGTGCTTGTCAATCTCGTTAAGGCCTTCAAGTTGCTCCAGTTCAAACTTATCAAGCCTTTCGCGAACGAAGGGAGCCATGATATCGTACATCTTATAGCATGCGTTGGAAACGCGGTTGTTCAGCCAGAACGATGCTGTAGGAGAGTACTTAAGCATGTTGCCATTGCCCTCGCGGAAGCACTCCGGAATAACGGTTGTATTTGTGTAAACAGGTGTCAGATAAGAAGTTGCAGCATCGTCAGTGCCAAACCAGATAACGCCACCAATAAGGTCCGGCAGGGCCGGGCGGGCCTGGCCTACAAACCAGAATCCGGTCTGCTGGGTAGCAATTGCACGCTCGTTGGTGTAGGTCTTGCCATCGTACTCGAAGTACATAGGACGCCATCTGTAAGGAAGGGCGTTTCCACCGGCACCGATGTCCTGGGTCATGTCGATGGGAGTACCCTCGTAGTGGTCTCTCATTGCATCGGCAACATCCTTAACGGTAAGCTTGCGTGAGGGAGCGACGCACCAAGGCATAGGATTCTTGGGGTTGGAACCAACAGCATAATCGAAGTAAGAATATGCGTCCTTGGTTACCATGCGGCCGGTCTCGTCCTCAAAGGTGAACCAACCGTTGCAAAGGATGTTGAAAGCGCTCCATACACGAGCCTCGCAGCCACGAAGTGCACCAAAATCGAGCGGTGCATATGCATTGCAGAAGCTGAAGTCCTCGTCCTCGCCCTCGAAGTAACCTTTTTTGCGGGCGAATGAAATTACGTCCTTGGAATAGAGGCAGTTGTCAGGATCATTCAGGGGGAATTTGGAAATCCTGGCCTGGTTGGCGTGAGCGGTAATATAGCCGTCCGGAACGCGTACTGCAACCCAAACAATGCCCTTGTTGATGTTGCGTCCGCCACGAAGGTTGGTACCCTTTCCGATGATTTCAAGGATCCATGCCTCTTCCTTATCTACGATAGAGAAGGACTCGCCGCTGGAATAGTAGCCGTATGTATTGGCAAGTTCAGTGATGCATTCAATGGCTTCGCGGGCAGTACGGCAACGCTCAAGGGCGATGTAAATAAGTGAACCATAGTCGATTCCACCCTTTGCGTCATGAAGCTCAGGGCGGCCGCCATAGGTAGTTTCGCCAATAATGAGCTGATGCTCGTTCATATTGCCTACCCTCTTGTATGTGTGGGAAACCTGGTCAATTTCTCCAAGGAAGCGGCCGGAATCCCAGTCAACGATGGCTCTCATGCTGCCGGGCTTCCAATCTTTTGCATCCTGGAAATAGAGTTCACCGAACAAATGATGGGAATCTGCGGCATATGAAACCATGAAAGAACCGTCTGCGCTTGCTCCTTTGGTCACGATAATATTGGTACAAGCATTTGATTTCCAAGCCATTGAGGTCATAAGAAATGCGCTTGCTGCCAACATTCCGATTATTGTTTTAACCTTCATTTTTGAAATGTTTATGTTTATTTCTAAATTTGTAGTCTTATTGCATTACGCCAGCCGGCGGATGCGATTTGCAAAGCTATAAAAAATTGTGCTAAAATGAAAAAGCTTATAAGTTTCACCGCCCTTTGCATGGCAATATTTGTCGCCTTCTGTACCGCAGCATCGGCACAGAATCCGGAAAAGCAGCCCACCCCCGAAGAACTGGCCGCAACAGAGACGGAGCACCTTGAAAATGCCCTGAAACTTGAAGACTGGCAGGTATTTTACGTAGATTCCACCCTTCAGCATGATTTTGCCGCCCTTGAGGCAGAGCTCAAGGAGATGCAGGCCGCAAAGGTTGGCAACTACGACATGTACCGCGACATCCAGGACAAGTGGATGGAACAGATAGACAATTCCTTCAAGAAGTGGTTCACCCCCGCCCAGTGGAAGAAATACCTTAAAATGGGCGCAGGAAAGTCCCAGAAAGAGAGGGAAAAGCGCAGAGCAAAGATAGCTAAGGCAAACAAGGAAATATCGGAATAGAAAACACAAAATATGAAAGAGCGAATTGAAAAGATTACCGAAGAGCTGAAAGCGCTTCAGTGCAAAACAGAAAAAGAAGTAGAAGAAGCAAGGGTACGCCTGCTTGGAAAGAAGGGAGAGATTACTCAGCTCTTTGACGAGTTCCGCACCATCGCTCCGGAGCTCAAAAGGGAATTCGGACAGAAACTTAACATCCTTAAAAAGGATGCTACTGCAAAGATAGAGGAACTGAAGGCAGCTGCGGCCGCTTCAGGCTCCGCAGCCGGTTCAGGTGACGACGTCACCATGCCGGGAGAGCCCCACACACTTGGTTCCCGCCACCCTGTTTCAATCGCCAGGGAGCAGGTGGTCAATATCTTCCGCAAGTTCGGTTACGACGTAGCGGAAGGTCCTGAGATAGAGGACGACTACCACGTATTCGAGGCCCTCAACTTCCCTCCCAACCATCCGGCCAGGGATATGCAGGATACTTTCTTTGTTTCCAACGGCCACCTGAACCCGCTGCTGCTGCGTACTCATACTTCCAGCGTGCAGGTTCGTACCATGGAAAAGATGCAGCCGCCTATCCGCGTGATCTGCCCCGGTCGTGTGTTCCGCAACGAGGCTATTTCTGCCCGCGCGCATTGCATTTTCCATCAGATCGAAGGTCTTTATATAGATGAGAATGTGACTTTCGCAGACCTTAAGCAGGCTATTCTGCTGTTTGCAAGAGAGATGTTCGGCCCGGACACCCAGATTCGCATGCGTCCTTCTTACTTCCCGTTCACGGAGCCTTCAGCAGAGGTTGATGTTAGCTGCAACATTTGCCACGGCAAGGGCTGCAACATCTGCAAAGGTACCGGTTGGCTGGAGATTCTGGGCTGCGGTATGGTTGACCCTAACGTGCTGGAGGCCAGCGGCATAGACTCCAAGAAGTACAGCGGCTTCGCCTTTGGTATGGGTATAGAGCGTATGGCCATGCTCAAGTGGCAGGTTAACGACTTAAGGCATTACTTCGAGAACGATATGCGCTTCCTGCGCGAGTTCACCAATTGCATAGACGTTTAACTTAAATTTTGGCGCCAATGAAAAAGTCTTACAAACCGATCCTGATCATTGCCGCAGTTTTTCTGCTGGCATACTTCACAAATCCGGACCGCACAAAACACGTTTCGGTTATCTCTGAGCAGCTTGTAGATGGCGCCAAGACCAAGGTTCACGACTACATCAAGAATACTGTCTTTGACAAGGATCAGTATCAGGAGTTGGAGGATTCCCTGGCCAAGAAGAATCTGAACACAGATAAAGTGATCAGCGGCGTTTCTATGTTTGCCGGTGGTCTGGTCCGCATTATGGTTGACGGTGCCGTAAAGGTTAACAATTACGGCCTGTTCAGCGTTGGCCGCACCCAGGTGGGCGGATACCTGTCGTTTGGCATCTTCGGCCATGTATTCACCCTGCCCTTCGACAAACTCTTCAACCGCATTACCGGCGAAGGCCCCAAGCAGCGTTTCTTCTGCGAAGAACTGGCCTACCGCTACCAGAACAGCAACGAATAATGAGTCGCTTCCTAGCTTCTATCGCCGTTCTCTTTTTATTGGAGATTACGGCTTCTGCACAAAGTGTCGGTAATGTAAAATACGGAAGTCAGGTGTTTCATACCGGCTTACCCAGCTTTGCTATGACTGCACTTCCGGCCGACCCGCCCATGATGACTCCGGAGAGAAAAGAGATAGTGATCCGATGTATTGAGAAAACCTTCGGTAAAATCAAAGAGTATAAAGAGTATTATGGCGAATGCAACGGTATGCATTGTTTTGACGTCACGTTGGAAAGTGGAGACAAACTCGATTTTGAGGAAGGGTATCTTATGGGGTACGAGTTGGTATCTTCTCGGTTTTCGTCATCCAAAGAGTGGTTTAAAGGAGGCTTACGCGTCGGCCAGAAACCAGCTCAGCCAATAAATGATAATATTGTAATTAAGCGTTCAGAAAATGATCCAAACGTCTATGACTACGCTGATAAAACAAATCTAAATGATGTAGTATTATATTACGTTTTGGATAAAAACGGGTTAATCATTAAGATTGTCGCTTGGTTCAACGAGTGTTGACTTCGCCACGATAGCTAATATCGCTTAGTTTTCGGCAGTGAACGTGGATATCGACGATTCCGTCATCAAAGACGATTAACTTATAATCATAAAGGTCTTCGTTGGTTTTTACGGTGATGGAAATGTGACGTCCGTTGGCAGTGCGCCCGCTATCGTGATATTCCAAAATATTATCCGTGAAAGTAAGTCCTTTTGATTTCTCGATGGCTACGGAGTGCGCAATTCCGGCATAAGGGAGCTTTGATTTTATAACCGTGCTGTCCACAATGATATAGTAGCCACGAACTTCGCTGGCAGCCCATCGTGTCGGAATCATATAGTTCACGTCTATCTTATAAGAGCGCTTGTCCAGATTATCCTTAACGACTCTTGCAACGCGTTCTTCCTCGGCCCTCTTTTCCTCCGGGGTTTGCTTGATTACGCCGCAGCCGGTAAACAGGATCAGGGCTAATGCCATTATCGAAAGTATGGTAAAGTGTTTCATAGTAGCGCAAATATAATGAATTATATACAAAAAATTAGGGTGGCGCATCAAATGCGTCACCCTTTTTGGAGCGGAAAACGAGACTCGAACTCGCGACCCCGACCTTGGCAAGGTCGTGCTCTACCAACTGAGCTATTTCCGCGTTAAATCCCGTGCTTGGTGAAACGGGATTGCAAAGATACGGCAATTTTCGTAACCTGCAAATTTTTTTTAATTTTTTTGCAGATTTATTGCGCGGTTAACCTCTTCCTGAGCCTTTTTAAACTGCTTTTGGTACTCTGGATTGCGTTTTAGTATCTCAAAAACGGAACCGGCGACAGTGCGGCCGGCCATAAGGTCAGATACCCAGTGGGCACCATAAATTGCGCGCGAAATACCTCCCTGCTCGGCTCTTTTCTGCAAGACCTCACGGCACTCAGGACGCAAATCTATAAGAATATATGCCATACCAAAGAAGTTTGCAGTGTGGCCGCTGGGGTACGAGTAGTTATATTTAAGCCACTCTTCATGATCTGGATCTATTGTGTGAGAGTTGAAGTAAACGAAAGGACGTGTTCGCTTGTACGTGCGTTTAGCCTCATTGCTTCCACTTGAACCGAAACACTCTTTGGAGCGCATAAGAAGCAGATACGTTTCCGGCATCTTTTCTTTGGTAATCTCAAGGCCGAAAGACTCCTTAAACTGAAGCAGAACCTTATCGCTCATATCAGCGTCTATCAGAGCCTGCCTGACTCTTGCCGTGTCGGCGAAACGAAGCCTGTAGTACTCCCAGTAAGCGATTTTGTCCATAAGGAATTCAATGGAGCCTTCGGCAGGCGGCGGAGGCAGCAGCTTAACTGAACTGGTAACGTCGGCCTCGGAAAGATAAGGCTCATATTCCTGTGCCCACAGGCCCGCACTCAGCCCTGCGCACAAACTTAGTATCAGAAAGAACTTTTTCATAGTCTGTATTTTAATAATCGGCCCCCATTCGGGAGCCGATTAATATTATCCGTGAATCAACACTGTCAGGCCGGCCATTACGATGGAAACCATGCTCATGAGCTTGATAAGGATATTCAGGGACGGGCCGCTGGTATCCTTGAACGGATCACCTACAGTATCACCAACAATGGTAGCCTTGTGACAATCTGAATTCTTGCCACCGAAGTTACCTTCCTCTACGTACTTCTTGGCATTGTCCCAGGCACCGCCTGAATTGGCCAGGAAAATAGCCAGGACGAAGCCTGCACCCAGACCGCCGGCCAGAAGACCAACCACGCCCGCAGGGCCAAGAACAACACCTACAAGCACCGGAGCAATAATAGCAAGGACAGAAGGAAGCACCATCTCGTGCTGAGCAGCCTTGGTAGAGATCTTCACGCAGGAAGTATAGTCCGGACGCTGCTTACCTTCAAGAATTCCGGTAATCTCACGGAACTGACGGCGAACCTCTAGAACCATCTTTGAAGCCGCACGGCCCACGGAATTCATTGTCATTCCGCAGAACAGGAAGGCCATCATGGAACCGATGAATATACCCACCAGAACCACAGGATTCATAAGGGTGATGTTGAAATGCTCTACAATATCAGTGATACTTGCATGTGCCAGTTGATAGAACTGCTCTGCCAGTTCCCCACCCTTCTCTGCGATATGGCCGAAGCCAATCTTAATTTCCTCTATATACGAAGCCAACAGGGCCAGGGCGGTAAGAGCAGCGGAGCCAATGGCAAAGCCCTTTCCGGTAGCAGCGGTAGTATTGCCAAGGGCATCCAGAACGTCTGTCTTCTCACGAACTGACGGGTCAAGCTCGCTCATCTGGGCATTACCACCGGCATTGTCTGCGATAGGACCGTAGGCATCAGTAGCAAGGGTGATTCCAAGGGTTGAAAGCATACCTACAGCTGCGATTGAAATACCGTACAGACCATTGCTAAGAAGGGCCGTATTAAAGCTGAAGCCAGTTGCAAAGCCATAAGAAAGCACAATGGCTACGGCAATGGTAAGCACCGGAATTGCGGTAGAAATCATACCCAGGCCAACGCCCTCGATAATAACAGTTGCAGGGCCGGTCTTGGCGCTATCTGCCAGCTTGCGGGTAGGTTTATAGGAATGAGAAGTAAAATACTCTGTAATCTTACCAATAATAACGCCTGCTAAAAGGCCGGAAACAACGGACAATGACAGCTGCCACCAGTTCTCGAAGCCAATGACATAGAAGATGCCAAAGGTGGCGACACCAATAAGAACGGCGCTAAGGTTGGTTCCTATGCTAAGGGATTTGAGCAGTTTCTGCAGCGATGCGCCCTCGTTGGTACGAACCGCGTAAATACCTAATATAGAGAATACTACGCCAAGAGCAGCGATTACCATCGGAGCGATGATAGCCTTCATCTGCATGCCCGTATCTCCAAAGAAAGCGGATGCGCCAAGGGCCATGGTCGCAAGGATGGAACCGCAATAAGATTCGTAAAGGTCTGCGCCCATACCGGCAACATCGCCCACATTATCACCGACATTGTCTGCGATGGTGGCCGGGTTGCGAGGGTCGTCCTCGGGAATATCCTGCTCTACCTTTCCAACGATATCAGCACCCACATCGGCAGCCTTTGTATAGATACCGCCACCCACACGGGCGAAGAGGGCCTGCGTAGATGCACCCATACCAAAGGTCAGCATCGTGGTAGTAATAACCACAAGTTTATGGCTGGTGTCGGCATCCTTCACAAAGAAGTCCAGCACCTTCCACCAGATAGAGATGTCCAGAAGGCCCAGGCCCACAACGGTAAGACCCATAACGGCACCGCTGCGGAAGGCAATCTTAAGACCGCTGTTAAGGCTGCGCATGGTGGCATTGGCGGTACGTGCAGACGCATAGGTGGCCGTTTTCATGCCAACGAAGCCGGCAAGGCCGCTGAAGAAGCCTCCGGTTAAGAAGGCGAACGGAACCCAGGAGTTCTGTATGCCGAAGCCGTATGCCAGAACGGCAAAGAATAATGCCAGCACAATAAAGACTATCACAACAACCCTGTACTGTTGTTTAAGATAGGCCATCGCTCCCTCTCGCACGTACTGTGCGATTTCTTTCATGGTTACAGTACCCTCACTTTCTTTCATCATCTGCCTGAAGAAGTACCAGGCAAAAAAAAGCGCCAAAATAGCGGCTGCGGGCACTAAATAGAATAGATTATCCATATAGCATTAGTGTTTTGTAGTCGTATGCATAGCAATATGCAAAAGCGAATATAAGTATTATTTTGACAAAATGCAAAGTTTTAGTAACTTGCGGTGTTAAACCAAAATGGTATGAAAAGAATAACTATCCGCGATGTTGCAAGGGAAGCTAATGTTTCCGTAACTCTTGTTTCTTTTGTAATGAATGCAAAAAGGGATGCAGAAGGCAATCTTATCTGCCCCGTAAACGCAGACACCGCCAAGCGTGTCCTGGATGTTGCAACCAAACTCGGTTACAAGAGAAACTTTGCGGCAGCTTCACTCCGAAGTGGCCGTTCCAATACTATTGCTGTCATTCCGAATGACATTTCCAACAAGTTCTTTGCAGGTATCTCCAGATACATAGAGGACAAAGCAAAGGCACTTGGCTACAATGTGCTCTTCTCCAGCTCTGAGGAAGACCCCAACCGCCTTTCAGGCGTGCTGGATGCCGTTATGGCACACAATGTTGACGGTATCATAGTAGCCCCTTGCGCCGGCTGCGAGGAAATAATCGCCCGCACACTTGACTATAAGGTGCCCATAGTCCTTCTGGACAGGGATATTGATTCCATCGACGGTGTAGGTAAGGTGCTTCTGGACGACTGGGAGGCCGGTTATCTGGCTACCAGCGAGCTTCTGGAGCAGGGCTACAAGAAGGTAGAGATGATCTCTTACTCTCTTGGCATTTCCAGCTTCTCTGAGCGCGAGTCCGGTTACATGGGTGCCATGGCAGACCGCTCACTCAAGACAAAGGCTAAAATTCATCATACAACCTATGCAAAGGCCGCAGAAGAGGTAGAAAAGATTATCCTTAACGGTATCGAAAGAGGCGTAGAGGCCTTCTTCATGCCTTCTTACTCACTGTCAGCAATTGTTCTTAGCGTGCTTAAGAAGAACAATCTTCGCACCCCTGAGGACATTGCAATCGTAGGCTTCGACGAAAGTGATGTTTACAGCCTTTACAGCACTACCATCACCCATATTGTACAGCCTCTCAAGATATTGGGAGAAAAATCAGTAGAGGTTCTGGTAGAGATGATAGAGGGCAAGGCTCCGGAAAAGATCCTTCTTTCCCCGGAACTTATAAGAGGTGGTTCTTCAGAAAAGAAAACCAAATAGCATAAAACCATGAGACTGGACGGCAGACGTCAAAGCAGCAATGTTGATGACCGCCGCATGTCTTCCGGCAAAGCCGCCGGAGGCATTGGCATTCTGGGCGTCATCGTTTATTTTGCAATTTCTCTTTTCTCCGGAAACGGAGTAGACCTCAGCGCCCTACAGGGCATGCTGGGCGACGGAATATCGGTTCAATCGGAACACGAGATTACCCAGGAAGAGGAGGCCCTGGCAATACAGGCCAAACAGATTCTTGCAAGTACGGAAGACGTATGGACCAGCTATTTTGCCCAAAACGGGCTTGGCGAATACAAGACTCCCACGATGGTCCTTTACACCGGCGCCACCAAAAGCGGTTGCGGCCAGGGAAGGGCAGAAATGGGACCCTTCTATTGCTCTGCAGACCAGTGTCTTTACATAGATTTGTCGTTCTTCAGCTCAATGAAAGCACAGCTTGGCGCAGAAGAAAAGACCTTTAACTATGCTTATGTCCTTGCCCACGAGGTTGGCCACCATGTGCAGAACCTCCTGGGCATCCTTGGCAAAGCGCATCAGCAAATGGCAAGGATGAATAAGAAAGATGCCAATGAAATAAGCGTAAAAATAGAGCTTCAGGCAGACTTTCTTGCCGGCTTGTGGGCCCACCACGAGAACAACCGGTTCAAATCCCTTCAGGACGGAGACATAGAAAGCGCCATCCGCTGCGCACAGGTGATCGGTGACGATTACCTGCAGAAGAAAGCCCAGGGGTATGTAGTAGAGGAGAGCTTCACCCACGGGACATCGGCACAAAGAATGCGCTGGTTCAAGAAGGGCTTCCAGACGGGCGACATCAATCAGGGAAATACTTTCGCATACAGTTATTCAGACCTTTAAAGAAAAATGAAGCACTTTACCTTACCAAAGGACGGAGGTCTTATTGAAGAGGGCCTTCCCCAGGGAGTTCTCCACTCCAGAGAGCGCATCAGAACGGAGATTTATCCGGATTCCACACAGGCCAGCGTTGTGATCGCCGAGCATCTGATTAACACTTACAATGCGTTCAAGGCCTCTAATCCCGACAGGAAATTCCGTCTTGGCCTGACCACCGGTTCATCGCCGGTATCGCTATACAGGTGGCTGTGGCGCTTCTACACAGAGGGCAAGATTTCTTTCAAGAATATAGAGATTTTCTCTATCGACGAATACTATCCGGTTGTTACCGAACCCAGGGTTAACGGCCGAAACAGAAACCTTTTCATAGAACTTCTGGACAAGGTCGATGCAAACATGGACAACGTCCACATCCCCTACACCAAACTCCCCCAGGAGAAACTTACAGAATTCTGTGAAGAATATGAGAAGATGGTCAGAGGCCTTGACCTTCTGATCATGGGCGTCGGCGAACTGGGCCAGGTGGGCTTCAACGAGGCCGTATCGCAGCGCACCAGCACAACTCGCTGCGTACGTCTGACATACAAGAGCCGCAAACGCCAGGCCCGCAATTTTAACGGAGACGTAACGGTCACCCCGGAGCACGCCATCACCATTGGCATCGACACAATGATGAGCGCAAAGGAAATTATCCTTATGTCCTGGGGAGAAGCCAAAGCAGAGGTTGTTAAGGCTGTGGCCGAGGGCGGCATAGACCATGCCTACCCTGCAACCTATCTGCAGCACCATAACAATATATCTCTGTTCGTGGATGAAACAGCAGCCAGCCTGCTGTCACGCGTTGTCTGCCCCTGGACCGTCGGTCCCTGCGAATGGACGCCCAAATTCATCCGCAAAGCAGTTATCTGGCTGGCGCAGGAGGTTCATAAACCCATCCTCAAGCTTACCCAGAACGACTATCTGGAGAATTATCTAAGCTCGCTGCTGGACAAGTTCGGTCCGTACGACAAGATAAATATTGACGTTTTCAACGACCTTCAGCATACCATTACCGGATGGCCGGGCGGCAAACCCAACGCCGACGACACCACCCGTCCTGTTAAAAGTTCACCCTTCCCCAAGAAGGTGCTCATCTTCTCCCCTCACCCGGACGATGATGTCATTTCCATGGGCGGAACCTTCATCCGACTGGTAGAGCAGGGCCACGATGTCCATGTTGCCTACGAGACTTCCGGCAACGTTGCCGTCCATGACGATGTTGTTCTGCAGCTCACGGATGCAGCCTTCCAGCTTGGCTTCGCAGACAAGTTCGATGAAGTTAAAAAGCTTGTAGAGAGTAAGGTTCCCGGCCAACCGGAACCCCGCGGACTGCTTAACATCAAAGGTGCAATCCGACGCAGCGAAGCCCGTGCAGCCGTACGTTCCTTCGGCCTTAACGACAACACCAACGCCCACTTCCTGAACCTTCCGTTCTACGAGAGCGGCGGCATCAAGAAGAACCCCAGGACTCAGGCTGACGTAGATATAATCAAGAATCTTATAATGGAGATCAAGCCGGACCAGATTTACATGGCCGGAGACCTTGCAGACCCGCACGGAACTCACCGCGTCTGCACAGAGGCCGCACTGGAGGCCGTAGAGCAGCTGCAGGCAGAGGGTCAGGACTGGCTTAAAAAGACCAATATCTGGCTATACCGTGGCGCCTGGATGGAATGGGAGCTCGGCCGCGTAGACATGGCCGTCCCGCTAAGCCCGGGCGAGCTGGTAAAGAAACGCCACGCCATCTTCCGCCACCTGTCCCAGAAGGACATTGTGCCCTTCCCCGGCGACGATCCCCGCGAATTCTGGCAGCGCGCAGAAGACCGTACCCAGAACACCGCCCGCCTGTACGACGAGCTTGGCATGGCCGAATATCAGGCAATAGAAGTATTTCTTAAACTTTGTTAATATACTATGAACATTATCATTAGGAATAATGCAGCGGAAGGCTCCCTGTGGGCAGCACACTACATTGCAGAAAAAATCAACGCAAAAGCAAAAGTAACCGACAAACCCTTTGTTCTTGGCCTTTGCACCGGTTCAACCCCCATCCAGACCTATGCAGAACTCATTCGCATGGTTAAAGACGGAGAAGTATCATTCAAGAACGTAATCTCCTTCAATATGGATGAATATGTAGGACTGCCCGAATCACATCCGGAGAGCTACCACTCATTCATGCATCGTTACCTTTTTGACCATATCGACGAAAAACCGGAGAACATCCACATCCTTAACGGAAACGCAAAGGACCCTGTAGCAGAATGTCAGGCATACGAGGATGCAATTGTTGCCGCAGGCGGCTTTGACCTCTTCCTTGGCGGCGTTGGCGAAGACGGCCACATTGCCTTTAACGAGCCCTTCTCTTCACTTGCATCACGCACCCGCGTAGTTACCCTTACCCAGGATACCCGCGAGGTTAACGCCCGTTTCTTTGACGGCGACTTCAACAAGGTTCCCCGCCAGGCCCTGACCGTTGGCGTTGCTACTGTTCTTTCCAGCAAAGAAGTTGTCATCCTTGCATTCGGAAGCAAGAAGGCACGTGCCCTTAAAGACGCAATAGAGGGCCCTATGTCGCATTACTGCACCCTTAGTGGACTCCAGGGCCATCCGGCCGGAACAATCGTCTGTGACGAGAATTCTGTAGGAGAACTCAAGGTTAATTCTTACCGTTACTTCAAGGCTGTCGAGGCTGCCGAGAAACAGTAATCAAGATATAATAAAAACAAATCAGGCCGCTCTTTCGAGTGGCCTGATTTTATTATCGGGTTAAGATTACTCTGCCTTAGCCTCTTCTGCTGCGGGAGCCTGAGCCTCCGCAACGGGAGCCTCAGCCTTCTTTGCGCGGCTACGACGGGTAGTCTTCTTGGCCTCTTTCTTGGGAGCGGAAGCGATAGCAGCCTCGTTGAAGTCAACGAACTCTACAAGTGCCATCTCTGAACCGTCGCCCTGACGGAAACCAGTGTGAAGAACTCTCAGATATCCACCGGGACGGTCAGCGATCTTAGGTGCGATAGTGCGGAAAAGCTCTGCGGTAGCAGTCTTGTCCTTAAGATAGCTGAATACTACACGACGTGAGTGAGTAGAATCGTCCTTTGATTTGGTTACGAGAGGTTCTACAAACATCTTCAAAGCCTTAGCCTTTGCAACGGTGGTCTCGATCCTCTTATTGATGATAAGGGAAGAAGCCATGTTGGAAAGCATTGCTTTGCGGTGACCGCTCTGACGTCCAAGGTGATTGAATGATTTATTGTGCCTCATAATTAAACGATCTTTTTCTTAGGTTCAATATTATACTTTCTGACATCCATACCGAAGGAAAGCTTCATCTTCTCTACGATGATATCGATTTCGTTAAGACTCTTGCGGCCGAAGTTGCGGAACTTCATGAGCTCTGCGCGGCTGTAGGATACAAGGTCTGCGAATGTGTCGATGTCAGCAGCCTTCAGACAGTTGTAAGCCCTTACAGAAAGGCCCATGTCTGAGAGCTTGGTAAGAAGGAGATGTCTGGTACGGAGTGACTCCTCGTCCAGCTCCTTGCTCTCGGTCTCAACAGAGTTCTCAAGAGTGAGCTTGTTGTCGTCGGTGAACAGGCGGAAGTGGTAAATGAGGATGTTGGCAGCCTCCTGGAGCGCAGCTTCAGGGGAGATGGAGCCATCGGTCACAATTTCCAGATTCAGCTTCTCATAGTCGGTCTTCTGCTCTACACGCCAGTTGTCAACAGTCCAGTTGACCTTGCGGATAGGGGTATAGATTGAGTCAACCGGAATGGTTCCGATAGGAGTGTTAACATCCCTTTCCTCGTCTGCAGGCACGAAACCGCGGCCCTTAGTGATGGTAAGAGAAATCTCAATCTTTACAGAAGGCTCCAATGAGCAAATGTGGAGTTCAGGATTCAGCACCTTGAAAGAAGACAATCCCTTGGAGATATCCTCTGCGGTAAACTCCTGCTTACCGCTTACGGTGATGTTTGCAACCTCAGAGTCAACACCTTCTACCATTCTCTTGAATCTCACTTGCTTGAGGTTAAGGATGATGTCCTGCATACCCTCAATAACACCAGGGATGGTCTGGAATTCCTGATCCACACCGCTGATCTTAATTGAGCTGATAGCAAAACCTTCCAGGGATGACAGGAGGATGCGGCGAAGTGCGTTACCGATGGTCTGTCCGTATCCGGGCTCAAGGGGCCTGAATTCGAAGCGGCCGACGGTCTCGGTACCTTCGAGCATTATCACCTTATCAGGTTTTTGAAATGCTAAGATTGCCATATTATTTCTTGTTAAGGTGTTAAATTATTACTTGGAGTAGAGGTCAACGATAAGCTGCTCGTTGATGTTCTCGGGGATCTCTTCGCGGGTAGGAACGTTAAGGTACTTACCGGTAAGAGTGTTGGCGTCGAACTCGAGCCAAGAATACTTGCTTGCAGAAGCAATGCTGTTCTGGATAACCTCCAGGCTCTTTGACCTTTCCCTAACTGCTACTACATCACCGGCCTTAACCTGTGCGGAAGGGATGTTGCAGATAGCACCGTTAAGAGTAATGTGGCGGTGAAGCACAAGCTGACGTGCAGCGGCCCTTGTAGGAGCGATTCCAAGACGATATACGATGTTGTCAAGACGTGACTCAAGGAGGAAGATGAGGTTTTCACCCTTCTGACCTGCCATGCGGGAAGCCTTGTCGTATGTGTTACGGAACTGACGCTCAAGAACGCCGTACATGTATTTAACTTTCTGCTTCTCCTTCAGCTGATTACCGTATTCGGTAGTTTTGCGGCCGCGCTTGCGGGCAGCACCGTGCTGTCCCGGAGGGAAGTTTCTTTTCTCGTAGTATTTGTCTGCGCCGTAAATAGGCTCGCCGAACTTGCGGGCGATTTTAGTACTGGGACCAGTATATCTTGCCATAATGTGTTACGCTTTAACTGATTAAACTTTACGACGACCTTTAGGACGGCAGCCATTGTGAGGCATAGGGGTAACGTCGATGATCTCGATAACCTCTATACCGGCATTGTTGATGGTACGGATTGCGGACTCACGGCCTGCACCGGGACCCTTTACATAGCACTTCACCTTGCGAAGGCCTGCGTCGAATGCGGTCTTGGAAGCATCCTCTGCTGCCATCTGAGCTGCATAAGGAGTGTTCTTCTTAGAACCACGGAAACCGCACTTACCTGCTGAAGACCAGCTGATAACCTGGCCAACACCATTGGTAAGGGATACGATGACGTTGTTGAATGTCGATGAAATATGAGCTTCACCAACAGCTTCAACTTTAACGACTCTCTTTTTCGTTGTTGTTGTTTTCTTTGCCATAATTCATCTAATTATTTGGTTGCCTTCTTCTTGTTGGCAACGGTCTTCTTTCTACCCTTACGGGTACGTGCGTTATTCTTGGTGCTCTGACCACGGACGGGAAGTCCGATACGGTGACGTACACCACGATAGCAACCAATGTCCATCAAACGTTTGATGTTCATCTGAACAGTGGAACGGAGCTCACCTTCGATCTTGTAGTTCTCGTTGATCTCTGCACGGATCTTGGCGATCTGGTCGTCATCCCACTGATTAACCTTAGTGTCGTAATCGATGCCGCATGCATCAAGGATCTTCCTTGCTGATGAGCGACCGATACCGAAGATATAGGTAAGACCTATCTCTCCTCTCTTGTTGTTAGGTAAATCAACACCGGCTATTCTTGCCATAATCTGTTATCTTTTACTTAAATGTTATACAACTGAATTTTATCCCTGGCGCATTTTGAATTTGGGATTCTTCTTGCAGATCACATAAAGGTGACCCTTACGACGAACGATCTTGCAATCCTCGCTGCGCTTTTTGATGGATGTTTTAATTTTCATATTGCAAAATAATTTATTTGTATCTGAAGGATATTCTTCCTTTGGTCAAATCATAAGGCGACATCTCAACTCTAACCTTATCGCCAAGAAGGATGTGGATGAAATTCTGCCTCATCTTTCCGGAAATATGTGCGAGTATGACGTGACCGTTCGCCAATTCTACCTTAAACATTGCGTTAGGGAGCGTTTCGACGATTACTCCGTCCTGCTCGATTGCTGATTGTTTTGACATTGAAATATCTCTTTAAAAATTTATACCAACTTCCTTCTCAATGAATTCAAAGGTTGACAATTGCTCCGCGTGGCCTTTACGGACAACAACCGTAAGTTCGAAATGCGCAGCCTTCTTGTGATCTACTGTGTGTACCGCCCAACCGTTTTTTGCAAGGTACACATGGCGGTCACCCGCCGTGATCATAGGCTCTATGCATATAGTCATTCCCTCTACGAGCCTTGCACCTCTGCCCTGATGTCCGTAATTGGGGACTCCCGGGTTTTCGTGCATGTCGCGGCCTATTCCGTGACCTTCAAGCTCACGTACTACGCCAAAGCCGAATGACTCCGAATACGATTGCACCGCGTGTCCGATATCGCCGGTACGGGCTCCTGCGATGGCCTTCTCTATACCTTTGTACAACGATGCCTTAGTAACCTGAAGGAGCTGGCGGGTTTCGGCGTCCACCTCCCCTACGGGGAAGGTGTAAGCCGAGTCGCCGTTATATCCTTTGTACTTGGTACCCAGGTCTATCGAAACGATGTCACCCTCTTTGAGGACATAGTCTGACGGAAAACCGTGTACCACTACATCGTTGACAGAAGCACAGATGGTTGCAGGATAGCCGTCGTAACCCAAGAAGTTAGGAACTGCCCCGTTATCACGGATAAAAGTCTCGGCCACCTTATTCAACTGCATAGTTGTCACACCAGGGGCGACCGCTTTACCGACTTCTGCCAACGCACGACTGGTCAGCTGTCCGTTAATGCGGAGGAGTTCGATTGCTTCTTCTGTCTTCGGTGCTACCATCTTCCTTCTACCATCAAAATTACATACCCATTCTGCCGCTCAGACGACCGGTCTTCATAAGACCGTCGTAATGACGCATAAGCAGGTAACTGTCAATCTGCTGGAGGGTGTCAAGAACAACGCCTACAAGGATCAGCAGTGAAGTACCACCGTAGAAGCTTGCAAACTGGTTGGTCACACCAAGAATCATTGCCATTGCAGGAAGAATGGCGATGATAGCCAGGAAGATTGAACCGGGGAGGGTTACCCTTGACATAATAGTGTCAAGATAATCCTTGGTTGCCTTTCCGGGCTTAACTCCAGGAATGAATCCGCCGTTTTTCTTCATATCCTCTGCCATCATCGTAGGGTTGATGGTTACGGCAGTGTAGAAATAAGTGAAGATAACGACAAGAAGTCCGAATATAAAGTTATACCAGAAACCCTGATAGTTGCCAAGAGTTGCTGCAAGTCCGCGGGTAGCGTCCCACTTAGAGAAGATAATCGGGAAGAGCATGAGCATCTGTGCAAAGATGATAGGCATAACTCCTGCCGAATTGATTCTAAGCGGAATGTACTGACGGACACCACCGTACTGTTTGTTGCCGATAACTCTTCTTGCGTACTGAACGGGAACCCTTCTTACTGCCTGTACAAGAGCGATTGCTGCAATGAAGACGAAGAAGAGAACTACCAGTTCTACGATTACGAAGATAAGGCCACCGTTGGTTGCAGTAAGCTTGGTTGCGATCTCTGAGAACAATGCAAACGGCAGACGGGCTACGATACCAATCATAATGATGAGTGAAATACCGTTACCGATACCGCGGTCTGTGATGCGCTCACCGAGCCACATTACGAACATTGAACCGGCCATCAGGACGATGGTAGAAACAAGGTTGAATGTGAATACTGACCATCCGAGCTGGTTGATTGCGAGAATAGCGTTACCACCCACCTGGTTGTGAACCTGTGCCATGTAAGCAGGGCCCTGGATTGCAAGAATTGCAATGGTCAGGTAGCGGGTAAGCTGATTGATCTTCCTGCGGCCGCTCTCTCCTTCCATCTGCAGTTTGCGGAAGTAAGGAACGAACATGCCCAGAAGCTGGATGACGATGGACGCCGAGATGTAAGGCATCACACCCAGTGCGAAGATTGAAGCGTTACCGAATGCACCGCCGGAGAACATGTTCAGAAGGCCTACAAGACCTTCCTGAGAGTTCTTTGCAAGATCGGAGGTAGCCAGAGCGGCTGCGTCAATACCAGGAAGTACGACGAAGCAGCCGATTCGGTAAACGAGGATGAGGAGGACAGTATAAACTATCCTCTTCTTCAACTCCTCAATCTTGAAGATGTTTTGAATTGTCTCGATAAATTTCTTCATCTTTACTCTTCAACTATGATTGCCTTGCCACCAGCAGCCTCAATCTTAGCGATGGCTGACTTGGAGAATGCATCGGCGGAAACTTCGAGCTTTGCTTTGAGTTCACCGTTACCCAGAACCTTAACGAGTTCCTTAACGGGAGCGAGACCTGCCTCTACGATAACGTCAAGAGTGATCTTGTCGATACCGGTAGCCTCATAAAGAGCCTGAAGGTCTGCTACGTTAACGGCTTTGTACTCTACCCTTGTAGGGTTCTTGAAACCAAACTTGGGAAGTCTCCTCTGGATAGGCATCTGACCGCCTTCGAAGCCGATCTTATGCTCATATCCTGCACGAGCCTGAGCACCCTTGGTACCACGGGTGGAAGTGCCGCCTTTACCGGAGCCCTGTCCGCGACCAAGCCTCTTGGAGTTGTGAGTAGAACCCTTGCAGGGTTTGATGTTGTTCAAATTCATATCTAGATCCTCCCAAATTAGATTTCTTCAACTTTCACAAGGTGACGTACCTTCTCCAGCATACCGGTGGTAATAGGAGTCTTTTCAACCTCTACGGTCTGGTGCATCCTGTGAATACCCAGCGAAAGAAGATTGGCTTTCTGCCTCTTGGTTTCGCCGTTCTTGCTGATAACCTGTGTAATTCTGTATTTTGCCATAGCTTATTCTCCTTATCCGTTAAAAACCTTGGTCATAGGGATACCGCGGAGACCTGCTACGGTGTAAGCGTCCCTCATCTGGGTGAGAGCCTCTACAGTAGCCTTCACGAGGTTGTGAGGGTTGGAAGAACCCTTGCTCTTTGCGAGCACGTTCTGAATACCTACAGACTCGAATACTGCACGCATTGCACCGCCGGCCTTAACACCGGTACCGGGAGCTGCGGGTTTCATGAATACCTCTGCGCCACCGAACTTAGCAACCTGCTCGTGGGGAATGGTCTTACCGATAACGGGAACCTTAACGAGGTTCTTCTTTGCGTCCTCGATACCCTTCTGGATAGCTGCGGTTACTTCGTTGGCCTTACCGAGACCATAACCTACGACACCGTTTTCGTCGCCAACTACAACGATGGCTGCGAAGCGGAAGTGACGACCACCCTTGGTAACCTTGGTTACCCTGTTGATGGCGACCAGACGATCTTTAAGTTCAAGATCTGAAGTCTTTACTCTTTTTACATTCATATTTGCCATAGTCCCGATTAGAATTTAAGGCCGCCTTCACGGGCAGCGTCTGCCAAACTTTGAACCCTACCGTGATAGAGATAACCTCCACGGTCGAATGAAACCTCAGCGATGCCTTTTGCAAGTGCGCGCTCGGCGATAGCCTTGCCTACGATAGCAGCGGCCTCTTTGCCAGCTTTGCCTTTGCACTGTGCAGCAAGTTCCTTATCGTTGGAAGCTGCGGCTACGAGAGTTACACCCTCAAGGTCGTTAACAACCTGCACATAGATCTGCTTGTTGCTTCTGAAGACGACGAGTCTAGGCCTTTCAGCAGTACCGTTGACGTGCTTGCGAATACGGAAATGTATTCTCTTTCTTCTTGCGATTTTACTCAATGCCATAATTCTGTCCTCCTAATTATTTAGCAGATGCTGATTTGCCGGCCTTGCGACGAAGCTGCTCGCCGACGAACTTGATACCCTTGCCCTTATAAGGTTCAGGCTTGCGGAATGAACGGATCTTGGCTGCTACCTGGCCCAGGAGCTGTTTGTCATAGCTTCTGAGAATGAGAACGGGGTTCTCACCTTTCTTTACCTGAGCGGCTTCTGCCTTGATCTCTGCGGGGAGGAGGAGCTGGATGTCATGAGAGTAACCGAGAGCGAAGGTCAGGAGCTGGCCCTGAACATCTACGCGGTAACCTACACCTACAAGTTCCTGCTTCTTCTCGAAACCGGTAGAAACGCCAACTACCATGTTGTGAACAAGTGCGCGATAGAGACCGTGCATTGAACGATGGCGAGGCTGGTCGGTGGGACGGGTGAATTTGATCTGATTGTCCTCGATGGTGACGGTGATATCCGGATCAACCTTCTGGCTGAGCTCACCAAGGGGGCCTTTAACCTTAACAACGTT
Organism: uncultured Bacteroidales bacterium; assembly: GCA_900316675.1. Classification (GTDB taxonomy): domain Bacteria; phylum Bacteroidota; class Bacteroidia; order Bacteroidales; family UBA932; genus Cryptobacteroides. The sequence continues at coordinate 4,282 of ONDR01000003.1, read as the reverse complement.
TCCGGCAAGCAGTTCAACGCTCACTTTCTCCGGAAGGCTTACAGGCAATTTTCCTATTCTTGACATTGTCTTTTCAGTTTAAATTAATAGACATAGCATAATACCTCACCGCCAACGTTAAGCTCGCGAGCCTCTTTGTCAGTGATGACGCCCTTTGAAGTAGTGAGGATAGCGATACCCAGACCGTTAAGAACGCGGGGCATGCTGTCAACGTCTACGTACTGCCTAAGACCGGGCTTAGAGATGCGGTCGATACCCTTGATGGCAGCAACCTTGGTCTGAGGGTGATACTTAAGAGCGATTTTGATAGTGTTGAAAGGCTCACCTTCTACTACCTTGTAGCTAAGGATGTAACCCTTCTCCATAAGAATCTTGGTGATGGAAACCTTCAGTTTAGAAGAAGGGATCTCAACGACCTTCTTACCGGCACGGTAAGCGTTACGGATTCTTGTCAGATAATCTGCAATTGGATCAGTCATTGTTTTGTCTTTTGTGGACCGGCGGCGTGGCCGCCCGATATCCGATTGTTAATAATATAATATTGTATGCCTCCTCACGAGGCTTGTTTTTACCAGCTAGCCTTCTTAACGCCGGGGATCAGGCCGTTTGCAGCCATCTCGCGGAACTGGATACGGCTGAGACCGAATGCGCGCATGTAACCCTTCGGACGACCGGTAAGGCTGCAGCGGTTGTGCAGACGGATGTAAGAGCTGTTCTTGGGAAGCTTGTCAAGAGCAACCCAGTCACCAGCCTCTTTCAGAGCCTTTCTTTTCTCTGCGTACTTGGCAACTAACTTCGCGCGTTTTACCTCGCGGGCTTTCATTGATTCCTTTGCCATTTCTTTCCTTTTTAGTTGTTATGTTTCTTGAAAGGCAGACCGAATGCTTTGAGAAGAGCGTAAGCTTCTTCGTCGGTCTTGGCTGTTGTTACGAAAGTGATCTCCATTCCGTGGATCTTAGGGTTCTTGTCCATATCGATCTCAGGGAAGATGATCTGCTCTTTAAGACCGAGGGTGTAGTTTCCACGGCCGTCGAGCTTCTCTGCGATACCGTTGAAGTCACGGATACGAGGGAGAGAAACGCGGATGAGCTTCTCAAGGAACTCGTACATCTTGACGTTACGGAGGGTAACCTTAGTTCCGATGGGCATGCCCTTACGGAGTTTGAAGTTTGATACGTCCTTCTTAGAAGAAGTGATGACAGCTTTCTGGCCGGCGATGAGTGCGAGCTCTTCTGCTGCTTCCTCTACAAGCTTCTTGTCCTGGGTAGCGTCGCCTACACCTTCGTTGATGGTGATCTTGACGAGCTTAGGAACCTGCATTACGGTAGTGTAGGAGAACTGCTTTACGAGAGCAGGAACGATCTCCTCTTTGTATACCTTCTTAAGGGTAGGTACATAGCCCTTGGGCAATGCAACAACCTCTACGGGTGCTTCTTTCTTCTTTGCCATAATTACTTGATCTCCTCTCCTGATTTTTTAGCATAGCGGATCTTCTTGCCGTCAACAACCTTGTGACCTACGCGGGTAGGAACGTTCTTAACGGGGTCCAGCAGCTGTACGTTGGAAATGTGAATTGAAGCCTCCTGCTTAACAATGCCACCCTGGGGAGTCTTTGCATTGGGCTTGGTATGCTTGCTTACGATATTGACACCTTCTACGATAACGCGATCTTTGTCTTTGATGACCTCAAGAACCTTACCGGTCTTGCCTTTGTCGTTACCTGCGTTTACAAACACGGTGTCGCCTTTCTTTACGTTGAACTTTTTCATACTTCTTATAAATTAGAGGACCTCCGGTGCCAGTGAAACAATTTTCATATACTTATCACGCAGCTCTCTTGCAACGGGTCCGAAGATACGGGTTCCACGGAGCTCGCCTGCATTGTTCAGAAGAACGCATGCGTTGTCGTCGAAACGGATGTAAGAACCGTCCGGCCTGCGGATTTCTTTCTTGGTACGTACTACCACAGCCTTGGTTACGCTGCCCTTCTTGGCATCGCCGCCAGGGATAGCACTCTTAACTGCAACGACGATCTGGTCGCCTACTGTTGCATAACGGTGGTGGGTACCACCCAGGACACGGATACAAAGAACTTCCTTTGCACCACTGTTGTCTGCCACCTGTAAACGTGTTTCCTGCTGTATCATCGTTATTTAACTTTTTCTACAATTTCTACTAATCTCCACCTCTTGGTCTTGCTGAGAGGGCGGGTTTCCATAATACGTACGGTATCTCCCTCGCTGCACTCGTTCTTCTCGTCCTGAGCGACGAACTTGGTGGTCTTATTCATGAACTTACCGTAAATAGGGTGTTTCTCTTTGGTCTTTACTGCCACGATGATGGTCTTGTCCATCTTGTTGCTGACAACCACACCTATTCTTTCCTTACGAAGATTTCTTTCCATAGGGCGTCAATTTAGTTCTGTTTTTCCTTTTCTGCCAGAACGGTCATCATCCTTGCGATGTCAGTTCTTGCCTTCTTAAACTTGGATGTGTCCTCCAATGGAGAGATAGCGTGATTGATCTTCATAGAATCAAGATTTGCCTTCTCTGCTGCAATGCGGTCCTTAAGATCCGCAACGGACATCTCGCGTACTTCAGATATTTTCATCTTTCTCTACCATTTAATTATTCAACATAGTCTCTGCGAACCACGAACTTGGTGGCTACGGGGAGCTTATTGGCTGCAAGACGCATTGCCTCTTTTGCAATCTCGAGGGAAACGCCTTCTGCCTCAAAGAGGATACGGCCGGGAGTGATAGGACATACGAAGCCCTGAGGATCACCTTTACCTTTACCCATACGGGTTGAAAGAGGTTTCTTGGTGAAAGGCTTGGTAGGGAACACCCTGATCCAGATCTGACCTTCACGGTTCATCCTACGGGAGATAGCCTGACGCGCAGCCTCAATCTGCTGTGCGGTAAGCCAACAATTTTCAAGGGTTTTGATACCGAAAGAACCAAACGCAAGCTGGTTTCCCCTCTGGGCCATACCTTTCATACGGCCTTTCTGTTCCCTTCTAAATTTTGTTCTCTTAGGTTGTAACATTGCTGTATTACTTTTTAAAAATTTTTCCTAAAAATCCCTAACTAATTGAGTATCAGCTGGTTGGGCAGAGTTCTCCTCAATTTTGGGACTGCAAAGTTAGTAAAAATATCTGAAATGCAAATATTTTTTCAATAATTTTTACACATTTTGGACAAAACTTTTTTATACCTAAATGTTCACTTTTCAGTAACTTACAAAACCTGTTGAAAACTTTTTCCGCGAATTTTCGACACAGGGTATTTGATGCTATTGCCGGCCTTGCCACACGTGTCATGCCCGGCCACGCCACACGTGTCATGCCCGGCCACGCCCGGGCATCTATACATTCAAAGAATTTATTGTATTTTTGCGATGTGAAAAAGTTTCTTTCATATCTGACGGCAGTTATAGTGGCAGCGCTGCTTCTGGGCACCGAGGCCCGGGGGCAGAACGGCGGCTTCCTTCCCTTTGTAGTAACTGAAGCCGGGGATACCGTGTATTACGATAACATCCGCCCGTCATACGTGTATGTAGGAAAGAAGAAGGGCAGCAAGTGGCGCAAGTACTATCGCCTTGTAAATAACTTCAGCAAGGTTTATCCCTACGCCCTTCTGGCAAAGGAAATAATGTCAGAGACGGACAGCACCTTCGACGCCAAGGATATGGGTGCCTTCCGCAAGAACGTGTACGTCAGTAAGTTAGAGAAAAAGCTCTTCAAGGCTTACGAGAAACGGATCCGCAACATGACCGTGTCCCAGGGGCAGCTGATGCTTCGCCTGATAGACCGCGAAACCGGGCAGCCGCCCTACACCCTGATCAAGCTTTACAAAAGCAGTGTGGCGGCGGGTTTCTGGCAAGGAGTAGGCAAGCTCTTTGGTGCAGACCTCAAGCGTAAATACGAGCCTGACGGCATTGACCGCGAGACTGAAGAACTGGTTCTGATGTGGCAGCGCGGAGAATTCGAAGGCTTCTACTACTCCATATTCGGCAAGCTTCCGGACATTCCGGACTTGGGGCTGAAGCACAAGTACGGGCTGCCGTCCATCCAGGAGTCCAGCAGCGAAGTAAATCGGAAGCCATAGGCTGTTGCACGAGGGTTTTTCCAGAAAGCCTAGATTGATTATCAATTAGTTACATACTTTGCTTGTTGCACATGTACAACAAGCAAAGTACATAAGTAGCTGATACTCAGTGTTCGCATTTCCTATTTCATTTGCAATTGTCACAAGGATTGCTTAACTATTCTTATGGATTTT
>ONDR01000004.1 GCA_900316675.1 uncultured Bacteroidales bacterium | reverse complement strand
AAAAGCAGTTTACGACCCATAGGGCCTTATTCCTGCACGCGGCATGGCTGGTTCAGGCTTCCGCCCATTGACCAATATTCCTCACTGCTGCCTCCCGTAGGAGTCTGGACCGTGTCTCAGTTCCAGTGTGGGGGACCTTCCTCTCAGAACCCCTAAACATCGTAGCCTCGGTGGGCCGTTACCCCGCCGACTAGCTAATGTTACGCGAGCCCATCCGTCACCAACGAATCTTTCAATATGAATCCATGTGAATCCATATGTTATGGAGTATTACACACCGTTTCCAGTGCCTATCCCCCAGTGACGGGCAAGTTGCTCACGCGTTACGCACCCTTCCGCCGGTCGCCGCCAGAGTATTGCTGCCAGAGTATTGCTACCCCGCGCTGCCCCTCGACTTGCATGTGTTAAGCCTGCCGCTAGCGTTCATCCTGAGCCAGGATCAAACTCTTCTTTGTATATTATTTTATTTTCCTGGCCTTCTTCAATCTGTATTGAAATTGACGCTCTCGATCTATTTTGTTCGGTACTTGCTTCTTGTACTTTCCTTTCAGTATTTTCAAAGAACTTAGTCCATTTTGTTTCAAATGGGCTGCAAAGATACGCACTTTTTCTTAACCGCCAAACTTTTTTCAAGTTTTTTTTCAAAAATCGTTATCTTTGTAATCCTATGAAAGTTCCGTTGCTTTCCATAATGGGCGTTTTTGCCAAAATCGGAGCCTTCACCATTGGTGGAGGTTATGCCATGATTCCCATTATCGAACGCGAGCTTACGCGCCGCGGCTGGATGAAGGAAGAAGAGCTTCCGGACGTAATTGCCCTGGCCCAATCGGCACCCGGCGTACTGGCCGTAAACGTATCCATCTTCACCGGATACAAGCTGCGCGGCGTAAAAGGCAGCATCGCCGCCACTATCGGCGCCGTACTTCCTTCTTTCCTGATTATCCTGGCAATTGCAATGTTCATAAGCAACTTCCAGGACCAGCCCCTTGTCATTAAAATCTTCAAAGGAATAAGGCCGGTAGTGGTTTCGCTCATCGCCGTGCCAATGATAAACATGGCCCGCAAGGGCAACAAATGCTGGTGGCAGTGGCTCATTACCGCAGCCGCCCTGGTTGCCGTGGCCGTCATGGGCATATCGCCAATATATATATTATTGACCGTGATCGTTGGTGCGCTGGCAATCTGTGCCGCCATCGACCATAAAAAGAAGGAGGCGGGACGATGATGGACGAACTTTCCATTCTGATGCAGCTGTTCGTGACCTTCTTCCTGATTGGAGTCTTTACCTTCGGGGGCGGATATGCCATGCTTAGTATGATTCAGTCCGAGGTTGTGATGCGCCATGCATGGCTGTCAGAGAGTGAATTCACCAACATTGTTGCAATTTCCCAAAGCACTCCGGGTCCGATAGGCATCAACTGCGCCACCTACACCGGCTACGAGGTCCTGAACGACGTCAGCCCGGTCATGGGCTTCATCGGCTCTTTTGTGGCCACCCTGGCCTTGGTACTGCCATCCTTCATTATTGTACTGGCCCTGGTGAAGGTTTATAAGAAGTTTTTGGGGCACAAGTACTTCGATGCCGTCATGTCCGGCCTTCGCCCTACGGTTGTAGGACTGATAGGCGCGGCCGCCGTCATTCTGGTGGTCAATATCGGCTGGGATGGCTTCACCCCGCATGCAAGCATAATTGAGGACAACTTCCCTGATTGGAAGAGCTGGCTGCTGTTTGGCGCAGCCCTGCTGGCATCGCTCCGCTTCAAGGTCGGTCCCATAACCATAATCTGCGCCGGCGCAGTAGCCGGCATTCTGTTGTATTAGATGAGGCGTTTTTTCCGTACAATTATTATAAGTGCCATGATTGCGGCGATGCAGACGGGTCTGCAGGCGCAGAATCCGCTGGCCGATGCGCTGACCGCTCAGTACGAGCAGTGGCCGCAGGAGAAGATTTACGTTCAAACTGCGTCTGACGAATACTTGCCGGGCGATGTAGTCTGGCTTAAAGTCTATATCGTGGATGCGCAGAAGCTGCAGAACATTGACGGCAGCCGCTATGCCTACGTAGATCTGGTGGACGCCAAAGGCGGCATCCGCTCCAGCGCAAAAATCATAGTGCGTAAGGGTCTGTATGCCGGGTATTTAAGGATTCCGGACAGCACCGGGTCCGGCATCTACTACGTTAGGGCATATACACGCTACAGCGCCGACACCCCTTGGAACACTTACTGCCGCCCGTTGCAGATTGGGCAGTCCAAGGCCCTTGAGCGGGAGGCGGAGGAAGAGACGCTTGCACCCGAGTCAGTGCTTAAGGCAGTGAAGCATGACGACGGCCTGGTGGCGCTATCCGTGCCTGATTCCAGGTACTATCTTGTGGGCTCCTGCCGCCTTCAGCCGGTTTTTGCCGGCGGCATTATGGGCGGGACCGAGGTCGCATTTAAGGACCTTCCTGCAGGAAAAGTGAACTTCTACGCCCTTGACAGGGACTACAATATTGTGGGTAAGCAGCTTGTCCGGACCGACGATGCCGACAGCCTTGTTCAGTGCCGCATCGGCATCAGGACCAACAAATCGTCCTACAAGACCGGCGACATCGCCACACTGAACCTGGACGTATCCGGCATCGATGCAGACGAGATTGCCGACCTTTCCATAACCGTATCCAAGAACCGCCATCCGTTTGGGGAAAGTATTGGTTCCGTGCTGCTTGGCAGCGACCCGGAAGAAGGACTCGACATGGAAAAGGTCTTCAAAGGGCAGCTGCTGGACAGGCCCGCACCGCAGGAGGCCAGCCAGGTGCTGGAAGGCAGCGTCAGGAGCCGGGGCCGCCGCAAGCCGGTAAAGAATGCCCTTGTGCGGCTGATCGCCCCTAAAATCGGCCAGTTTGCAACTACCACAACTGACTCTACCGGAAGGTTCGTCTTTGACGGTGCAGACGCCCCGGACGGCACCTACTTTGTGCTATCGGCACTAAATGAAAAGGGCAACGACAATGTAGTCATCAACGTTGACGAATCGCAGCAGCAGGCCCCCGTCACGAAGTTTCCTTCATACAAAGAAGTGATTGACACCATCAATGTAGAGTATGGCGGCATCGATGCAGGGGAAACAATCGAACTGAAAGGCCTGGTCATTGTTGCCGATGCTCCGGACTACGAGGTCAAGGGGATGTCGGCAATGGCTGACTTTACCTTAGGAGAGAAAGAGATAGAAGAAGCCGGCTATACCTGCCTTCACGAGCTGCTTCGCAGGGTTCCATCCGTTTATATTAAAGAAGAAAAGGTCTATATCCGTGCGATAACCTCCATTTACGGCGACAATCCCGCTGCCATCGCCATTGACGGCGTGATTATGCCGGAAGAGTATGATCTGGACAATATTGAAATGCCGATGGTGGCCCGTGTGGACGTATTCAAAACCGGGCAGACCGTAATCTGGGGCACGGCCGGCGGCAGCGGAGTGGTTTCTATCACCACAAAGACAGGCTCCTACATCCCCGGAAACAAGGAAGAGCATCCCAATGTCCAGAAGGTATCGCCTGTAGGATATCAGCCTAAAGCCACGTTTAAACCGGACTACAGGACCCTGTACTGGAATCCTTCCATTCAGTCCGATGTGCTGGAATTCCCCATTGCCGAATCGGCCTCAAAAGGCCGCTGGCGCATAGTCCTTGAAGGCGTCACCTCCAAAGGCCGCTTCGTCCACGAAGAATCCGAAATCACGATTCAATAATTCTCTTTACGCCGCTGCAGCACCTGAGTCATGCAGTGAGCCGCACCGTAGCCGCCAATCAGATTGTCAAGCTGAATCCATTCTACCTTGACGCCGGCGTCGCGGAAGCGCTTCTGCAGGGCATCGCTCTGGCCGGCCACAGCCATGATGTGACGCGGGGCTATGGTCAGGAAGTTGTTGGCATAGTGCATCTCGTCATCGTAGTCGATGGGGATAATCTGCATGCCGCGGTCCTGAATTAAATCTACAAAAGGAACGTCCGTACGTATTCTGGAGTATTCCTTTGTTCCCGGACGGCGGGCCCAGATATCGCAGGTGCCGTATTCGGGGTCGCCAGGGCTGGCCTCCAGGCGGCTTCGAACCATAGTGCAGAGGTCTTTGTCGATTATGTTGAAATGGGTGTCCAGGTGCATTTGCATCTGCCAGCGTTTGTGATCGATTACCACCACAACGGTATCGTGCCCGAAGGCATCGGCCTCCATCATTTGGTGGATACCTTCGTAGTTTGTCCTCATTCCGCAGCCGATGTAAGACAGGGTGCCGGCGGGGATGTAGTCGCCGCCTTCCAGCCTGCCTTCGCCGCTAATCCTAAGGACCGGTTTGCGGCCAAGGTGCTCATAGCACAGGGCGATGATATCGGTTTCTGCGGCTCTCTGGATGCTGTTCATGTTGCAGATTACGGTTCCGCGCGGGGTGGTGATGCTTTGGTCGCGGGTGAAATACAGGTTCATCAGAGGGTTCTGGACGTATTCGGCTTCGAATCCTGTATTGTTATCTGTGCGGCGCAGCTTGACGGTTGGTTGAAGTATGATGCATCGGATAAGGTCGGCGCGGTTCATTTTTGCAAGGTTTTCCTGCCGATAGGCTTCTGTGGCGGCTACGTCTTCATCGGGGATGGCCGATATGTCATATTTCAGCACCTTGCCGGCCAGCAACCGGAGTTTGTCGATATCTACCTCTTCCAATATTTCCATCACGGAGTGGACGCGAATGCCGTTATTCCTTAGCATTTCCATATAATGTACGTGCTCCGATGCCGCCTTTTCTACGTCAAAGTAGTTCTCAAAAAGCCCGGCGTCCGGATGGATGACCCCGCAGAATAGCTCCTCTCCGGGGGTGTGCATCAGAATTTCGCCCGCCGTGGCCCACTCTGCCCGCGGATAGTCCAAATCGTTCGGGACTGGCTGCTCTTCCCTCCCCTCCCTTTCACAGGACGCCACCAAGCCACAAAACAAAACAGCCGTCAGCAACCTACTCTTCATACTCTTCATTATCGCTTTATAATCGCTCTTGTTAACGCTTTGTTCACGTTCTTTGAATTCTGCCCGAAAGGTAGCAAAAAAATAAAAAAAGCCAGCCTGGGACGCTGACTTTAGGGCTCGCATCAAGTTTCCTTGAGAGGGTTGTCGTCCCTTCTGCCCGAATTCCCTGCGACGATTCCAAATGCAAAGGTACGGCTATTTTTGAAACTCGCAATGGTTTTGTCAATAGATTGTATCTCAAAAAATTTTATCTTTGTTACACTAAGATGTAGAAAACCATGAAAAGAGACTACTTTGAGGGGGCCGATGTGGCCGTGACTGTTTGCGCCAAGGACGGCACGATACTGGACATGAACCAGAAATCCAAGAAGACATTCCTGAAGCCCGGAATGCCGGAAATCATCGGCCAGAACGTACTGGACTGCCATCCCGAACCAGCCAGAAGCCTGCTGGCCGATATGCTGGAGCATCCGCGCACAAACGTCTATACAGTAGAGAAGGAGGGCGTCAAAAAGCTCATCTTCCAGACCCCTTGGTACGACGGCGACGAGTATGCCGGCTTCATGGAACTGTCGATGGTGCTGCCCGAGGTGATCCCCAACAAGGTTAGGAAGCCGAAGCAATAAAAAGATAGAGAGGTCTATTTCTCGCATTTTATCGGATTTCAGATATTTTTTACATTTTTTGTGTTTACATATTTTGTAATTACATTTTTTGTAATAAATTTGCATTTGTAAAAAGAGTAGTAATTATGGATACACCTTTTATCTTTGGAAAAATTGCTGTAAACGAGAACTTTACAGACAGGGAATCCGAGACAAAGCATCTCGTCAACAACTTCAAGTCCTTAATAAACACCATCATTATATCGCCAAGAAGATGGGGTAAGAGTTCTCTTGTGAACAATGCCGCCATAATTGCGCAAAAAGAAGACAAACAACTCAGAATCTGTACGCTCGATCTCTTCAATGTTAAAACAGAAGAGCAGTTCTATTCTATCTTCGCAAAAAGCATAATACAGAATACTGCAAGCAAATGGGATGAAGCGATAGAAAATACAAAAAAGTTCTTTTCCCATATCGTTCCGAAGATATCAATCGGAACAGACCCTTCAAATCAAATATCCTTAGACTTCGACTGGGAAGAAATCAGGAAGAATCCTGATGAAATATTAGATTTACCAGAAAGAATTGCCCAAGAAAAAGGCATTAAAATCGTAGTCTGCATTGACGAATTCCAGAATATTGCAGAGTTTAATGACCCGCTGTTCTTTCAAAGGAAACTTCGTGCCCACTGGCAGAGACAGCAGAAAACTGCCTACTGTCTATACGGAAGTAAACGGCATATGATGCTGGAAGTATTCACTGATTCTTCTATGCCTTTCTATAAATTCGGGGATCTGTTTTTCCTGGATAAAATTGATACGGACCATTTTGAAGCCTTCATTAAAGAACGGTTCAAATCGACGGGAAAGAATATCTCAACAGAAGCATGCAGGAGAATCATTACACTTGCTGATAATCATCCGTATTATGTTCAACAGCTAGCTCAACTATCTTGGTTGAGAACTGCTAATGAATGTACAGAAGCTATAGTCATTAATGCGCACGAGGCTCTGATTGAGCAGCTTAGCTTGCTGTTTACAAACCTTTGTGAATCCCTAACTTTTCAACAGATATGTTATTTACACGCAGTAACTGCAGGTGAAAAATCATTATCCTCTTCCGCTGTTTTGAGTAAGTATCATATTTCCAGTGCGACATCGGCGTTCCGATCTCTCAAGGTGCTCATAAAAAAGGATATCCTTGACAACAAATCCGGAGTAATCAGTTTCCAGGACCCTATTTTCGCATACTGGTTAAAACATACGTACTTTTCATCTTAATAACATACGATGAACACAAAATACAAAAGATAGAGAGGTCTCGATTCACATCGGGACCTCTCCGCAATTCTAACCTATTTTTGCGAATAACAACCCTAAATCGCTGCATCTTAATATGTTAGCTTTGTTTTACAAATGTTTTGCATAACATTTACAAAACATTTGCTATAGATGTTGCTTATATTATCTCATCGTGATCGGTAATTGTTACGCCCTGTGCCTGCAGTCTTTTCTGCTTCCTGCGGTGCGCGTCCTGCTCAAGATAGAGCTTACGATTGTACTGCCAAAACTGTGCCGACAAGACCGATTCCCGATACTGTACATTGACCTTCATGTCGTCAATAATTTCCCAGCGCGGCTTGGGCATAGTGCTGATGCCGATGGGGAGTTGTTGGTAAAGGCCTTCCGTGTCATGGCCCGGGTGTCTTTTTTTACTCATGAACATTGCCCCAAGCAACCGCAATAGCCTATCTCTTGAAACAAGGGATTGCCTCTGCGGCATAACAACGATCTCGCCGGTGTCGACATTGACAATTCCCTTGTACGGCATAGTCTCTGGGTCTTCCCGGATTTTGACAACGGCCTCTTCAAGGATTTCTTCCGGCACAGCGATGAAGAAGTATTGCGTAGCACCAAGATACTGGTCTATCTTCGGATCTTTCAGAAGGTCCGCAGCCGAGGCTTTTATTTCAACCGCAGTTGTAACGTGTACAAACGGAAAGTCTTTCTTTTCCTCAGGACGCCAGACCGATTGATAGAACAATGCATCGTGTTCAAAGTACATCTTGTCTTCAGGCGCTCTGCTTACGTTATCTTCGCGTACGAGGTCCATGGCTTGAGTACAAAGCATATCGCCAAATTGTTGCTCCGGCATTACCTGAATTGCCAAATTTTGGGGGAATGCTCCCTTTACAAGAACTTTAAAAATCTCTTTTTCTTTCATGGTGTTAATAATTTAATGGGTTAAACTTTATTGTTATACTTAAATCCTATTTTCGTCCCGGGTTTCTCCGCTCCCACCTGCTGGCCTTCGCACTGTCGCAAGATGAAGGAAAGAGGAGGGTTCTTACCGGTCAGTACTGATTCCAAAAGGCAAATTGTGGCAACGTTGTCCATTAGGCCACCGGAGAAGGAATAGCGTTCAGCTATGGTATGAGCCTCGTCATCTTGTAGCCAGGGAAGCTTGCTCTTCCAGATCTTTGCTCTAGTATTGGCATCAGGGATTGGAAACTCGACTTTGAATAGAAATCGTCGGAACATAGCCGAGCTGATATTGTCCATATGGTTCGTCGCCGCTATCAAGATGCCTGAAAAGTGATTCAACTCCTCCAGGATAATGTTAATCTCTGTATTCGCTTCCCTGTCAGAAGCATATGACACTGTTACCCTTTTGGAAAGAATAGCATCAGCCTCATCCCAAAACATAATAGGAGGACAATCCGAGATTGCCGAACAGTAGGCAAATGCTCTGAACATATTGCGAAGGGCTCGTGGGCCATCGCCGAATCGAGTTCCGTCCATTTTTGCAGAATCAACGGAGAATAAGTCCAGATGGTTTCTTGCAGCAATCTGCCTCGCCAACTCAGTCTTTCCCGTTCCCGGCGGACCATAGAACAACATCGCAAGGCCATCCCTGAGGCCCTGGCTTTTTATCTTAGAAACGATAGCCTTGTACTTCCCCTCACTTGTGGATGCAAAGATTCTGTTTATTTGCTCCGTCATTGATTCAGGGAAATGCAGCTCCTTAGGCTTTATATCCTGGTGTCTGTAGTATGTACCAAACGACGACATCTCACTACCGCGAATAAGCTGCCTCTGCCCCCCGAATAATCTGGATGCTACCCAAACAGATATCACGTATGCATCCCGTGTGGCATCATTAATGGAAGAGTTTACAAGTACCTTACTTGCCAGATTGTGTTCTATAAGCTCCGCCACACCATTTGTAAGACAGAAGAGCCGCAATTGGTAGCAATTATCCACTTCGAGCGGCTTACAAAAGCTGTTCATAAAACTTTCGCATAGGAAGTATAATGCTCCAACGGAAGATATCTGCATTCCCTGCAAGGGCAGCGTCTTTATCCTTTTTTGAAACAGCCAAGTTGGGTATTTCTTAAATATCGCATCGACATTGGATATGAATGTCATTACGGCTTTTTCTTCTTCAAAAACATAATCAGATAAACCATCACCGTACTTATTGCATAAGCTCAGGAACTCTGCCGATGCTTTTGACCAGGTTTCATCCTGCATCGATATTTTATTTTTCCCTTTTTGCGACATAATCTTTAATACATTAAAGGTTATTTAATTCCGGAGGTCTCCGGGCTTTGATTTTGAACAAGAAAGAGGGTGCAGACGGCGTAAGACAAGCGCATCGGACAGAAAACGTGACATATTGATGTCCGCGATTTTCTGACCGATGGCGAAGCACACGCTTGGCGGCTCCGTGCGTAAGGCTGTACCCTACCTTTGTGAGAAATCTAGCCCTGGAAGACCAGAGAGCAAAAAGGGAAGAGGCTCTGCAACTTATTGTATTTTATGTGTTTTTTCTTATATTTGCATTGACATATTAGCGAAAGTGTTTTCGCGTTGCTTGTACTTAAATCTGGAAAATTTCATTACAAGGGCAGCGTAGGACACTCAGCTCGGCATGATATCCCTAAGCCGCATTGCGGCCTTAAATATCGGTCGAGTGTGGAGTATCGAACGTATCTTCCTTGTAAGGGTCCTCCAGAACCTAAGTACGAAAGGTGCGAAACGGCTCCACACTTTTGTTGTATATAAGGGGCCGATATTTACCACAACACTAATTCTAAGGACCATGGGCTATCGTATCTATTTAGCTATAGCATTGTTTATAATGCTTATTGCGGGATGCTCCAAGAGCGAGCCGGACCGTCCCGCCCAGGGTCAGCAGACCCAGCAGCCTGCAGACCCAACCCTTCCCCAGCTGACACTCGACAACGCAGCAGCGCTCTACGCCTATGCCGGAGAATCCGCCAAGTACACCTTCAAGGTGACCGGCCAGAGCGCGGCATCCGCCAAGATATCCGGCGGCACCTGCGTAAACGCCACAATAAAGGCCGTAGAATACAACGCACAGTCCGGACTGGGCTCCGTTACCGTCGAGCTTGACAGGAACGCCCTGGAGGCCAAAAACGCCAAGATAAACCTGGTTGTCTCCGTCGGCTCCAAGTCCACCAAATACGACTACTCGATCACCCCTTACTATATCCATGTCAAGGAATCCGTCACCCTTCCCGGCGAGGCTGGAAAAGAGATAATCACAACCCTGATACTCGGCACTAATATCCCAGACTTCGTACCGGTAATATCCGTCAATGCCGACTGGGTATCTTATGTCGACGGCAAGCTCAGGACCCTCCAGGATAACCGCACCGGTAAGGATCGCGAAGCGGCCATCCTCGTAAACGACTCCGGAAACCACTTCGGCGGACTTTCCATAAAGGTCCTGCAGCCTACGCTCGGTCCCACTCCGGTTCCCGGCTGCGTGGTATTCGCAGAGTGGCCGATGAAGAACGCCTGCGTCGCCGTGGCTGATACCGACGGTGATGGTGAGGTGTCATTCGAGGAAGCCATGAACACCAAGAAACTCGATATCTCCAACAAGGGTATTGTCGATGTTAAGGGACTGGAGGAATTCAGACGCCTGGAGGAGCTTAACTGCTCCGGGAATAAGATTTCCAAACTTATAATGGATGATCCGGCATCATTCGCTTTCCTTCGTACCATCAACGCAAGAAACAACAATAACAACCTGACAATAAACTACAGTGGATGCTGGATAGGTAACAAGTTAACATTACTCCACGACGATAACGTTTCCTTTGAATACGACCAAAAGGAATACACTTCCACAAATAGGAACCTTGCAGGTGTAGAATTGCTGCAAAGACATACGCAGGGAAGGGGTATTATTATACGCTTCTACTCAAATGAATTCTATGATATTGATTTTGAATCCGGTGCAGTTGCCTCTATAATCAACAAAAAAATAGAAGATATATTTTCAATAGAACCCTTTAAATCATTAAAGGATTACTTTGATATTCTGTTTATAAAAACCGTAAAAGATATAAACACTTCACTTGAAGCATGCAATGCTTCTCCGGAATATCAAGAATATTTCGACGATAATACATTCTATAATACAAGAAAATATAGATTCACTATTAATATTACAAAAACTCCTACTAATCCTTTGACAGGATATACGACCAGTGGTGGATTAGCTGAATTATTCTCATGGAACCAAGGAATAAGAAATATTCAAATAGGATACAAAAGAAGACCAGTACTACAAAATAGTCCATTTAAAATTGACGACGTTTTATTACATGAATTAGGACATGCTATCGGAGGGCTTGGTGAACAATACACTACAGACTCAGGAAAACCAAACTGTACAAGAGATAAAAACAACATCCCCTGGCAGAAATTCCTCGACCAACCTAATTATAAAAACAGAGTAGGAATCTATGAATTGTTTGAAGGCTATTACTATCCTTCACTGAATTCATTCATGGGAAACAACTCCCTAGAATACCTATTCTATGATTCACCATCCAGATTTGAACTATACAAGAATATTATTCAAATGGCAAATATGCCAGAAACATCATTCAGTTTTAGTCCAAATTTCAAATACACAGATGAAGAAATCTGGAATATGTTTCTTGAATACGATGTAATAAACAATAATATTCCTTATTAAGAATAACAATTCTATAATCAGTTATATGAAATCGAAGGGTGTCGCTTATTTATTATGGTTCTTCCTAGGGATCTTAGGGATACATAGGTTTTACTTAGGAAAGGTGGGAACGGGACTCTTTTTCTTATTTACCCTTGGATGGGGTGGTATAGGATGGTTCATAGATCTGTTTCTCATTAGCACTATGGTTGATAGTGTAAATGCAAAGTATCAGATTGCACAGACACAACAGATGATAATGAACGGTTATCAAGCCCCTGGCCATTATCCGCCACAAGGATACTCACCTTATTATCCACCTCAGAATAATCAAAACAACTACCCTCAGTAGTTTAGAACTCCTCATCACTTTATTATTTATCTCTAGGCTTGGATAGCTATGGTATAACCCAAATAATTACTATATTTGCATTTGAATAAAGGAGCGGCGCATTGAACCGGAAGTTGCTACCGGGAAAGGCGCCGTTCCGTTATTTATCCCTTTCCGGACAGTCCATGCTTTTCCACCACCGTCCCGCCTTCGTAAACTAGAAAAGAGACGACTCCCTCATCCTCGACATTGCTACCATACCTCCGTCCCGGACGCTTCCGGCATGCTGCCTTGGCCGCCTTCAAGGCGCTTTCAGCATTGGGGTGATTGATCTTGACACTGGTATCCTTCGGTTTCTCCGTAGGTCTCCCCGTCAATATGCACGGTTTATCATACCGATGGCTCCATACATATTCTGGGACCTCCGAAGGCACGGGTGCGGGGGATATATACTCTTTGGGCAGCATGCTTGCAAAGTAAACTGGTACTTGTGCAACACAGCTGCCCAATGGTAAAAAAAAGCAATAAGCTTCACGAGCATTATGCGATAGGAACAGCAGATAATACTATAGTCTCCTTACATTTGATGATGTAGTACTTCCGTTTTTTCTTTCCCATATTAATATCACTTTATTGTGTTTTTGTTTTGGGAGAGCGACTTCGGAGCTCTGCCACCACTTCAAATCATGAAGGGGCAAGATGCCTCGTAAGAGGGAATGACTTTGGAAACACGTGCAAAGCAGTGTTTAACAAAGTCACATCTTGCCCTTACGGTGACTACCGTTTTGTCGGTTTGTTTTCTTTACAAAATTTGTGGCGAGTTATGATTTATTGAAGTTAGTTAGTTAGATACGTAAAAATCGAGCAATTCAATAATTTCATGAATTGTTTGAAATGTTATGATTTATTGAAGTTAGTGAGCTTCATGAAATTCAAGCAATTCAATAATTTATTGAAACTCAATAATAGTTTGAAATGTTATGATTTGTTGAAGTTAGTGAGCTTCATGATATTCAAGCAATTCAATAATTTATTGAAACTCAATAATAATTGAATGTAAATAATAAAGCAAAATTCCCCCACCATTCTACTTGAAAAAGGGACCACCGGCGTTCCATACGTTCCACCCGTTCCTTCTGAGGATAGAACGGAACGTCCACTGCAGCGGTATGACAACCCCGTCGCGCAGGAGATTGCCAAATACTTCTCGCCAGAAGTGATGCCGGAAGTTGCGGCCCTCATCGAAGACCTGGACCTCGAAATCGTGGCCATCCATCCACCCAAACCTTAACGCGCACTAAAGCGTTAAGTTGTACTCTCTTTTGCACCTCAATTCAAACGATTGAGGTGCTTTTTTTACACCTTGTTACACTTTTCTATACCCATTGTCACAAAGTGTCAACATATTTTTGTATATTTACACGATTAAAGCACAACCCCATATCTTTAATGACATTTGACAAGGCACAAGGTCTTATCCTCTCCGAGAAATATCTCCCGGACTTCACCTATGTAAATCTGGGTGAAGCGCTTGCCGGTGCAATCAAGGACGAAGACCTCAACAGCAAATTCCTTCCCATGAAAGCCTGGGATGTGCTCAAATCTATCCTGAAAGACGGAACCAATGACGGAGTCCTCGCCATCGAGAACTTCGCCATTCTTTTTGAACCTTCCCTCAAAATCAACCTCAGCGCCTTCCTCAAAGAAGCCATGACCGGTAGGCAGCTTATCCTCAAACTTGAACATCCCGTAGCCGGAGACTGGCATTACTACCCGTTCCCCGAGGACCACGCATACTATCTGGACCTCACCGGCATCAACACAACAATTTGCTAACACACGAAAAGCAATGAAATACGCAGACCTTATCCAATTCGAACCAATCAACGAAGTCGTCAAATTCGACCGGCTCTCCGACACCGAATACCGGAAATCCTTGGTTCGTAATTTCGTCTTTTCCGATGCCTACGAAAAGAGCATCATCCCGGCTATCTGCCGCAACCTGGACTACACCACGTCCGCCGAGACCTTCGGCATCCAGATTGTCGGTTCCTACGGTACCGGTAAATCCCACTTGATGTCCCTTTTCTCGCTGGTGGCCGAAGACAAATCCTACCTGGACCTCGTTGGCAGCGACTCCGCCAAGAAAGACCTCAGCAAGATTGCCGGCAAGTATAAGACCATCCGCTTCGAGCTGGGCAACGACCAGGAACTTTGGGACATCGTCTGCTACCGAATCGATGAAGGCCTCAAAGCCCTCGGTATCGACTATTCCATTGCCGCCGATACATCCCTGCGCTCCTACGCAGAGAAGATAAACGTCATGATGGCCTTCTTCGAGCAGAAATACCCGGACCAGGGCCTGATGATTATCATCGACGAAATGCTGTCCTACCTCAAGGGCCGTTCCGGCTCCGATGCCCTCAACCGAGACCTTGCCGTGCTGCAGGGCCTGGGCCAGGCATCCGACAAATCCAAGTTCCGTATGGTCTTCGGCGTTCAGGAACTCATCTACAACGCTCCCGAATTCCAGTTCGCAGCCCAGATGCTGCAGAAGGTCAACGACCGTTTCAAAGACCTCACCATCACCAAGCAGGACGTAGAATTCGTTACCAGCCGCCGACTCCTCAAAAAAGACGAAAACCAGAAAGCCAAGATTCGTGAGCATCTCTCCAAGTTCACTGCGTATTTCACGGAGATTTCTAAGGATCTGGACAAGTATGTGGAACTGTTCCCGGTCAACCCTTCCTACTTCGACAATTTCTCCCGCATCCGCGTAGCCAAGTCCCAGCGTGAGGTTCTCAAGACCCTCTCCGCCAAGTTCGCTGCCATCATGAGCCAGGATGTTCCCACCGCGGAACCCGGCCTCATCAGTTACGACTCCTACTGGGACGACATGGATGCATCCTCCGATATGAAGACCGACCCGGATGTCCGCCGTGTCTCCGAGATTATGGAAATCATCTACCAGAAGATAGACGACAACTTCCGTGACGCCCGTGCAAAGAAAGCCCCGCTGGCACGCCGTATCGCCGGTGCCTGCGCCATCAAGATTCTCCAGGACGATCTCACGCGCCAGAACGGTATCACCGCTGAATCCCTAGTGGACGACCTCTGCTACCTCGACGCCACCTGCTTCGACCGAGATATGCTTCAGGATGTCATCTCCACCACGGCCTCCCAGATTGTCACCGCCACTGTTGGCCAGTACTTCGAGAAGAACGACCAGAATCAGGAATTCCACCTGCGTGTCCAGGGCGGCGTCAATTACGAGCAGAAAATCAAGGACTATGCGGCCCAGATGACCGACGATGTCAAGGATTCCTACTGGTATTCCTTCCTCGTGGAGTTCCTGCCCGTTGAGGTTGAGCAGTACCGCAAGGAATTCAAGATTTTCACCCACAAGATTGAGTGGCGCTCCCATAAGATGATGCTGGACGGCTACCTCTTCTTCGGCAATCCCGACCAGCGTAGCACCACCCATCCCGAGCAGAACTTCTACATCTACTTCATGCCGGTCTTCAACAAGAAGAACATCGTTCAGAAAGACGAAGCCGACAGCATCTACATCCGTCTGGAGACCATCTCCGACCAGATGAAGGATGTCATCTCCCTGTACGCAGCCTCCGAGGCCCTCAAAGCCAGCGCACCTTCCTCCGAGAAGCCCTACTACGACCAGTTCCGCAAGACCTGGCTCGACCGTCTCCGTGGTATGTTCGACAAGGAATTCCCGCAGGCCCTCCGTGTCTTCTACCAGGGCAAGCAGCAGACCCTCACGCCCGCACAGCTATCCGGTCCCTCCAAGGAAAGCATCATTTCCAACATCGCCTCGATGATTCTGGAAGACCATTTCTGCAACACCCTCAAGGACTATCCCAAGTTCTCGCTGTTGCTCCAGCCGCTCTCCACGTCAAACCAAGACGCAATCCTTAAGGCTGCACGCCAAAAGATTGCCAATCCCAATATGTCCAACCGTAATGGTGAGGCTATCCTTGCCGGTCTCGGTCTCCTGGACGAGAACACCCTCTCACTCCAGAACTCCATCTACGCCCGCAGCATCCTCCAGATGATGAAGGATAAGGGAGAAGACAAGGTCCTCAACCGCGATGAGATTCTGGAGCGCTTCTGGGAAGACATCTACCGAAGCAAGGACTTCCACATTGATTCATCCTTCGAGTACATCGTCCTTTGCGCGATGGTGGTCCTCGGCGAGATTGAGATTGAATACCCGGGCGGTAAGAACATCAACGCCACATCC
This sequence comes from uncultured Bacteroidales bacterium, assembly GCA_900316675.1. Lineage (GTDB taxonomy): Bacteria > Bacteroidota > Bacteroidia > Bacteroidales > UBA932 > Cryptobacteroides. Next base: position 78,057 of record ONDR01000004.1, on the reverse strand, counting down.
ATCAAGGACACCGTGGACATCACGAAGGACTTCACCTATACCTTCTCCCATGTCCGCCGTCCCCGTGGCCTCAACATGCCTGCCGTGAAGGAACTCTTCCTGGGCATCACCGGTCACGACTATTCCAACAATCTGGACGACCCGGAGGTCTATTCCAAGCTGCTCACGGCCGCTTCAGCAATGGCCAGCGAGATTGTCTCCCTCCAGTACAAGATTAAGGGTGGTGTGAGCATCGGCGATGTGGACATCATTGATCCATTCACCGCCACTGGACTTGCAAATAGCCTGGATGCGATGAAGGGAGTCTGCGACCAGGTTCCGGCCTACAACACCAAAGCCAAGATGCGGAACCTCCGCTGGTCTGCGGTCGACCTCAAAAAGTTCTTTGAGTCCAAGCCCAACATTGACAAGATCCGGCGTGCTCTCGAAATCCGTGATGAACTCAAGCACCGCATCGACTACCTCAAGCAGGCACTCCAGTACGTCTATGTCAAGGAATTCGAGAAGGAAATCAACGACGCCATTGCCAAGATTGACTCCGTAGTGGAGAAGGGCACCGATGCTGCACTCAAGGCCTACGAGGCAGAGCTGGATAAACTCATTGACAAATACATCGACTGGTATCTCAAAGAGTATGAGCGCGTAACCATCAACGAGTTCCAGAACAACACCAAGCGGATGATTCTCTCCTCCGACGCAAAGAAGGTCTGCGACGCAGCCTGCGGTGAGGACTTCATCCCGGTATCCTCGCAGTTTATTGCCTGGGAGAAGAAGATGTCCCAACTCACGCTCAAGAGTTCGATGGTCACCAAGGCTTCGCTCAAAAACCAGCCTTATCAGGGCTTCAACCCGCGTGACTACAAGGACTTCATCCTGCCCGACATCAACAAACTGAAGGAGGAACTGGAAGGCATCTACACGGCCATCGACCACACCCTCCACGTCACACTCCAGGACCAGAACCTGCTGCAGAACGCCAAGGATGCGCTCTCGGACTATGAGCAGAAATTGGTAGACAAGTTCCATAACGTAGTAACTGACCCGGACAACGTGAAGCAGATTATCGAGATTATCCATAAACTGCACGCCGGCATCCGTAAGATAACCATCACCCACGAGGACATCCTGGCCGTGATTGACGGTCTGATGACGCCGAAGGACGTGATTAAGGCGTTCAAGGAACTCATTGAGAACCGCACCGCCGGTGCCGAAGGTGACAACATTCGAATCCTCATCAAATAGATAATACTATGGCAGAAGACATAAATAACAGCTTGTTTTCGCAGGATGAACTGGACTCAATTCAGAGTGCAGGGTACAGTCGCCGTCCCAAAGGGCCTGTTACTGTGCTTGGGAGAACTTTTAATAATGATGAAGAACGAAGGGCCTTTTTTAGAGAAGAACTGCGCAAAAAACTTCCAGAACTAAAGAAGATTGAAGGTTATCCCGTTGGTAGTGATGATAATATCATCGCATTGTCTGACCCGCCTTTCTATACGGCTTGCCCTAATCCTTGGTTAAATGACTTTATTGCAGAGTGGGAAGAAGAGAAACAAAATCTAATTAAGGCTGGAAAAAGAGCTGCAAGTAAGGTCGTTACTGAGCCCTATGCAAGTGATGTTAGCGAGGGAAAGAATAATGCCATTTATATGGCACATGCATACCATACTAAATGTCCTCATCCCGCTATAATGAGATATATTCTCCATTATACAGAGCCTGGTGATATTGTTTTTGATGGCTTTTGTGGTACTGGCATGACGGGTGTCGCAGCCAATCTTTGTGCCGACGCGGTTGAGGTGGCCAGATTAAATGAGCGCGGAGTTAAAGTAGGTGCAAGACACAGCCTCTGTTCTGATTTGTCTCCAATGGCCTCTCTAATTGCCGCGAGTTATAACCTGCCGCTTTATACACATGAGTTTAATCAGAGGGGACTTGAGATATTAAAGCAGGTCGAGGATGAACTTGGTTGGATGTATGAGATTGACATCAAGGGTAAAAAGGCAAAAGTATCCTCTACTATTTGGAGCGACCTCGTAATGTGCCCTTCGTGTGGTCACGAATCATCATTATGGGAGTTGACGGTAGATGAGGATAAATCAGAGATAAAGTCTTCATTTGCCTGCCCTCACTGTGGCAGTGATTTCTCCAAAAGAAAAGCAGAGAGTGTTCGGCGTTCTTTCTTGGATCACGTATTAAATGAGCCTATTTCTCAATGTGTTAAGGTACCGGTTCGTTTTGATTATGTTATCGAGGGGTCAGGGAAGAGGGGGTCTTCCTACGACTGTAAAATGCGCGATGATATACCTACCGCATTGGAACAAATTAATAAAGAATGCCTCCCTCATAGCAGAATGCCGGAAGGAGACGAAGCACGAAGGAATGATAGGGATGGTCGTACTCACGTTCATCATTTCTATACTTTACGTTCTGTTATTTATCTTGCGCGTGTTTACGAATTATGCAAAGGAGATCCTCATTTAGTCGCATGGTTTACATCGACTCTATTGAGCACATCTGTAATGAATAAGTTCCGTTTCTCTGGTACAGGAATTAATTCAGGCACTTTGTATATCCCCTCAATTAACTGGGAGTTTACGCCATATAATACGTTGAAAAGGAAGCTCAATGCATTTATTTCTGCGGATTACAAGGGACGTGGTAATTCTGTAGTGTCTACGATGTCTGCGACTAAACTGGATTCCATACCTGATAACTCAGTAGATTATATGTTCATAGACCCTCCCTTTGGAGCGAACCTTATGTATTCAGAGTTGAATTTCATTTGGGAGGATTGGCTAAAGGTTTACACGGAGAGTAGGGATGAGGCTATCGTGAATAACACTCAGAACAAGGGGTTGTTTGAGTATCAGCAACTTATGAACCTTTCCTTGAAGGAGTTCTACAGGATTCTGAAACCCGGGAAGTGGTTGACTATGGAGTTTAGCAATACCTCCGCTTCTGTATGGAATTCAATCCAAAATGCTCTGCAGGGTGTTGGATTTGTCGTTGCGAATGTGGCTGCTCTTGATAAAAAACAAGGCTCTTTTAAAGCCGTTACGACAACTACTGCAGTCAAGCAGGATTTGGTTATAACTTGCTTTAAACCATCAGAAGAGTTCAGTCTTCGTTTTGAGAACAATTATGCCGCACCTGAGAGTGCGTGGGACTTTATCGAAGAGTATTTACGTCATTTACCTGTTCACTTGGAGCGTGGTAGTTCAACGACTACAGTTATAGAGAGAAGTCCAAAGATTTTATATGATAGGTTAATTTCGTTCTATGTCCAAAAAGGATTACCGGTTCCTATCGATGCGACTGATTTCCAGACTGGTTTACGTGAACGCTTCGAAGAAAGTGACGGCATGTTCTTTACTCCTGCTCAGTTGAATGAGTATGTAGAGAAGAAAAAACTTGCTCCCGAGTTTGTTCCTATGGGCCTTATTGTCGGAAATGAAGCAGATGGTATTGAATGGTTGAGGAATCAACTGAGAGATAATCCTAAAACATACCAGGATCTTCAACCGGACTGGCTTCAGGCAATTAATGGCATTAGAAAAGGTGATGTGCTTCCAGAACTAATGGAAATACTTGATGAGAACTTCATACAAGAGTCAGACGGTAAATGGCGTTTGCCTAACATACAGGATGATGTAGATAAGGATAAGTTACGAGAGAAGACATTGTTGAAGGAGTTCGCCGTTTATGTTGACGCAGCCTCCAAACCTCATGCTCGCATCAAAGAGGTTCGCGTGGAAGCAATTCGCTGTGGTTTCAAGAAGTGCTACATGGATAAGGACTTTGCTACCATCGTCATGGTGGGAGAGAAGATTCCACAGAACCTGCTGACAGAAGACGACATTCTGCTCCAGTTCTACGACATCGCACGTACACGCGTATAAAGTGAATGGAAATGAGCGCATTCTATCAGGACATAGCCAGTAAGATTACGGTGCCATACAAGCGACTGTCTATCGTTCGGAACCTGGACGGATTCCTTTCGGATTCCGCTGTCCAACGAGCGCTCACGACCCAGACCGGTATTCTCTTCGTCGCTGGCTCTCCTTTGGCGCTGAGGCTCCATTTTGAACTCCAGTACAAGGCAGCGCCGGACACTCGCTTCTGCTACATTTGTGAGCGGCCGGAGTTGCTGCTGCCAGATATTCTCTCTGAAGCCTTTGTCTGCTCCTTTGCAGTCACGGATCTGTTCCCGAACATCCAGGACCGCAAGACGCTCATGGCCCAGAAGGCGGATGTGCTGGAATCCCTCTATGCCAAGAACATCCCGGGATTTGTGACGGCCACCGACCTTTCCCGGCATCTGCTGGAGATAGAGTTTGCCTCCCGTTCTGCGGCTGCGCCGGTCTCTGACCCCGTGGCAGATTTGGCTGCAATTGACCCTAAATGGAGTAGCCTGACGCCAACGGTGGAGGCTGTCTCTAAAGCGGTACTCGATGCCATCAGGCAAGATAAGTATGACCTCATCCGTCCGGAGCTGGCCCGCTTGAATGGCCGGTTTCAGGAGTATCTGGACCTGGCATACTTTGCAACGCTGCACGCAAGCCACATACTCGCTCCAAGAAGTGTCAACAAGATTCTTCCTTTCCTTACCTTCAATCACAAGGGGCATGGACGGGTGGCTCTGCTGGTGGTCGACGGTATGGCTTGGTGGCAGTATCTGGTCCTGCGAGAGCAACTTGCTGCAGAGAAAATCCATACATCCGACTCCACCATCTATGCCTGGATGCCCACCATCACCATGCTTTCCCGGCAAGCCATCTTCCGGGGAGACGACCCAGTGCTGGACTACAAGCAGAGTCCTGCATCCGAAGAAAAACTCTGGTCTGCCTGGTGGACAGAGCAGGGCATCCCTTCCTCAGACATCCAGTACATCTATGGAGATAGCGAACCGGAAATCTGGTCAACAACACGTCGCCTGGCACTGGTTTCCATCACGCTGGATGAGGTGATGCACATCTCCGATGCTCCGGACCTGCTGCTGGCCTGCACGGAAGCCTGGGCACGTCGTTTTGCCCGGACCATCATTGCCCTTAAGAGTCAGGGATTCGCCATCTACATCACCACCGACCACGGCAACGTCCTTTCTACGGGGGCTGGTACACTTTCTTCTGCGGAGAAGACGCATCTGTTCGCAGACGGTTCTCGCGGTGCTCGGCATCTCATCTATGAAGACCTTGCTCCAATGCGGGAATTCCTTTCTTCACACGAAGAATCATCCTTCCTGGTCCACGACAACTGGCTCGCTTACCGGGATGAGCAGGCCTTCAACAAAGCCGGTAAACGGCAAATTACCCACGGCGGCTCCCACTTGCTGGAAGTGGCCATACCTTTCATTACGATATAATGGCAAACAAGATAGAAATAGGCATCAATCAACGCATTCCCATCTCACTGTTGGAAATGGCCCTTCTGGCAACGCTTGAAGGGCAGGGTACACCCGAATACTTTGCGGAACTGGCCTCGACCGAATACCAGGGAGAGAACCGAATCCGCAAGTCCACCTACGTGATGGGCCGTCTTACCAACCGCAATCCTTTGATGCCATTCCTGCAAGAGAACAAGGATTCCGTTATATCAGCTCTTCGAAGTAAGACGGATCGTCCTATTATCCTGGCTGCGGTCATCAACTCGGCCTACTCCTTTGGTTACGACCTTACCGCCATCCTGGGCAAATATCTCCACGTCCAGACGCAGGTTACAACGGCCCTGCTGGCATCCAAGCTGTCAGAGAAGTATGGCTCCAACCGAAGCCTGCCAAATGCCATGAACTGCGTCATCCCGATGCTTATCGAGGCCGGTTTCTTCCACCGTCCTTGCCCTGGCTTCTTTGAGGCCATTCATCATTCAGGATACTCCCAGTTGGCATTGGAAGCCTACAAGCGCTCCTTCTTCCAACACAATCCGATGATTCCTACTGACTCGGATGTGTCCACCAACCCTTACTTCGAATTCCTTGACCTGTAATCAGATACTGCATCATGAAGCAATTTGATACCCTTGCCAAGTTATTGGACTTTATGCACAATCTCGAAGAGTGCGGAATGCCCATCCCTCCGGAACTCTATGAGCAGAAAGCACGGCTGGAAGAGCGTGAACGCATCGATGAGAATGAGTTTGTCTTTTCAACGATGAAGGCCCACAACAAGTTCATGTCCGACGCCAAAGAGCAGTGCGTCAGGGAGATGGTAGACCAGCTCCTTGTAGAAGGACCTGGCGCAACAGATCCTTGCCTTCTGCTTGGTAATGTCCAGTGCGGTAAGACCGACACTTTCGAGAGCATCATGGGCCTTTCGATGGACCGAGGTATCGATGTCTGCATTGTGCTCACCAAGAATTCCAACACGCTTGCAGAGCAAACCAAAGAGCGTCTGCGCAACGACTTCAAATACTTCGCCGAGAACGGAACCACTTCCCAGAAGGTGATAGTCCGCATCTTTGACATCATGGACCTCATCCACGAGGACCTGGGTACAATGGCAGAAGATCCGCGCAACCGCTTCATCATCGTCTGCAAAAAGGAGAACAAGAACCTCCAGCACCTGATTACGCTCTTTACAGAGAAAAGTCCGGAACTGGCCCGCAGGGAAGTGCTCATTGTGGATGACGAGGCAGACTTTGCCTCCAGGGCGTATTACCAGCGTGCAGGAGAATTCGAACTACTCAAGATTTCCGACCTCATCGAACAGTTCCGCAAGCCCTTGCGTTACCACCGCTATATGCAGGTCACGGCCACACCGTATTCTCTATACCTGCAGCCGGATGGTTCCATCCAGCTCCGTCACGGCAAGGAAGCGTCTCCGTGGTTGCCTCGTTACACAGGTCTGGTGCCGGTACACGACAAATATGTTGGTGGCCATCAATACTACGTCGAGTCCAAAGACGACAACTCGATGTATTCCCATCTGCACAAAGAGGTGACCGACCTCTGCATCCAACAGCTCAGTGAGCGAAAGGAGGACTACAAAACCTCGCGTGCGCATTCCGACAACATCCTCGACCTCTCCAAGTCTATCATCGGCTACCTGATGGCAGCGGCCATCCGCTCGCTCCAGGAAGAGAAGAAAGGCCAGACCTACAAATCGTCCTGCCTCATCCACGTGGAAATCAACAAGAAATACCACGAATGGCAGGAGGAACTCATTACCAGCATCATCGAGGATGTCCGTGAATCCTTCCTCAAATCCCAGAACGCTGACCTGCATCTGCTGGGTATCCAGCAAGATGCCTACGAAGATTTCCGTCAATCCAACGTCAAAGCCCGGGAAGCCGGTCTTATCAAGGAAGAATTCCCGTCCTGGGCAGATGTAGAGGCAAGGATGCGGAAGATTCTCCGCTTCCAGGACTACAGCATCAACGTAGTTAATTCTTCCGATCCGGTCAAGGTACGCACGATGCTCGACCAGCGAGGCCAGCTTAAACTCACGCGTACCGCCAATTTCTTCATCGGTGGCACCATCCTCGACCGTGGCATCACACTTGACAATATGCTCTGCTTCTTTTACGGCCGTGACCCCAAGAAGTTCCAGATGGACACAGTCATCCAGCACGCCCGTATGTACGGCGCACGTGACAAGGAAGATATGGCTGTCACACGCTTCTATACCACAGCCAAGATTTATCAGGTGCTGGAGATGATGAACTCCTTCGATGAAATCTTGCGCGATTATCTGGTCAAGCATAAGGACAAGGTTCGCACCGAAGATGTCACGTCCATCGTCATAGGATACGATTCCCGCATCAAGCCCAGTGCCCAAAGCAAATTCCGTCCTGCCAACACACGTGTCATTCGGGCCAAGCAGCGCATCCTGCCCATCGGCTTCCAGACCGGCACCTACGACGAGATTGCTGGAATTGTGGATAAAATTGACAAACTCATCATGTCCGCGCCTGGCTACAAGGTGGATGACTACTTCCTCATCGACTTTGAACTGGCAGCCAAGATCATCCAGCTCATCAACGACACCTTCATCTACAGTGAGGAATACGCCAACGTGGATTACCGCTTTGACCCCAACGAGATGCTCACCATCCTGGACAATCTCACCTACAACACAGATGGCAAACTCTGGTGTCTGCAGCGAACCGGCCGTAATTCCAGCCGTCTGCGTGAGAACGGAAAATTCCGTGACGCTCCGGATGATGGTCGTACCGACAAACCAGCAGAAGTAGCCATCGACCGTCCGGCTTTGCTCCTGTTCCGCGAGAAAGGTTCCCAGTCCCAGGGCTGGAGAAATGCGCCGTTCTACTGGCCGCTGCTCTTTACTCCGGAGAAAACCCAGGATGGAATCTTCACCATCAATGCCGACAAGCGCATTCGCAAACCCAAGCCGCCCATCGAACTGGAGATACTCAAAACCCTCCCGAAGGAACAAGTCCTCAACGTCACGATGGAAATCGGTCCCTTCATGGACATCATTCTCGGCATCCAGAAGGTAGAACACCGCCTCATCAAACCCACTACTCAGTCCTTGTATCTGGCCAAAGATGATCGCGGAAACCTCATCCTGGCACCAGGTATCCCGGCCGACAAAGAGTACACCGTCTATGATGTCGTGAACGGCCAGTTCCCGTTCCTCCTTAAAGACGTGAAATACATCCACTTCCGCTGCTCCCGAGACCAAAGCGGCTCCAAACTCCTCGTCAAACTGGATGAATCCCATCCCTACGACCTCATCCCTTACGAGTACGAGGACACCGACATCGTCTACAGCATCCGTGGCACCGGTCACGAAATGACCTATGGCAATCGTGCCCAATGGGAAGTCGACTACAACATCGACGACATCCTGGAATACAAAATGACCGACAAAGACCGCGAGCGCTTCGAAGAATACAAAGAACAGCTCGACGCCGGCGATGCCGACCTGGAAAATGAATGATATTTTCTTTATTGCTACATACAATAACAAACAAAGAATATAATGGCCTTAGAAGTACTTCATCAGCAAGCAGCAACTCATGAAAACGAGCAATTCCGTCGAGTTGTTAAGATAATGGATGCTGTATTCAAAAAGCATAAATACGATGGTATTTTGGTGGGGAATCCTTTCAATGAGAACTATCGTAGGTTCCGTGCTGATGCCATACTGTTTTATAACAACGGCGTTGTCATCATAGATTTCAAGGATTATGCGGGCCAATTGATTCTCCCGAGAGGAGATGACGAGTTTAAGAACTACGCGTGGTACGCCGAAAAAACGTCAGACCACCAGGCAATAGAGGTAAAGGCTGGAGCACATTTCCTTAATCCTTTTCTTCAGCTCGCCTCATACAGAAGTGCCTTCCGGGAGATTGTCGAGCACAATCTGATTCTCAAGCAAAAGATTAACCCGTCACGAGTTTGCATTGCCAACATCTTTTCCGGTCCTATTGACTTGACCAACAAAGTTCCTGGCAAGTATCCATACTATAAAATTGCTCAAGAATCAGAAATTGGGGCTCTTTTATATGACCTGAACAATGACAATGCTTATGACGCGGATGTAGATAAAGCAGTCAAGAGTATTTTCCCTGCCGATGAGTATGTCCAAGAGTATTCATTCGAAACGGAAGTCATTCGTAAAAAGGATATTATCGTTGGTGATGGTGCAAAATCCACCATTGATGCCTTTATGCAGGCCGAGGGGAATGATCTCTTGGTTCTGTCATCGATGGATGTTGCCGAACGGGATAATTGGGCAAAATACTTGTTCTCAATAGCTGATAACTATGAGATTCCTGAAGTTCAGGGATTGTGTCATTCTAATCGAATAAGTCGTCGTTTACGACAGCGTGGCATCGAAGCATCCAGTCTCTATTCATTCATCTACGGAGGTAATGAAAAGACGGATAATATGCCTGATGCGGAAGAAAAAGATGATTGGGCCGTACAGGTGATACCTTTAAGGTCCGACGCTGGCCTTGATGAGCGTGCATTGCTGATAGTTTATGATGCGCATCTCGTAAGCCGGAGCCTTTCTCAAACGGATTTGCTCCGATTTGGTTCTGGTCGATTGCTTGAGGACTTCATTTCTTATGCTAACCCATCATCGAGAAGAAAAATTGTCTTTATCGGCGATCCGTATATGTTATCTTTTGGGTCGTCAGAGGATTCTGCTCTCAATATCACCAATCTTAAATCAATCTGTGGGGAAAGGATAATACACTACTATAACCAACCGGTAGTTGACGCTAAGGAGTCTTGTAAAGAAACCTTAAAATGTGAATTGGCTCATAGCATGGATTCCCAGCTGTTTAATTCCTTGAACTACTCTTTTGATGATGGAACAATTGTGGAGGTTGAGAAAGATGCGATAGTTGATAAATTGAAAGAGTGGTTTGTTTCTCCTTTTCAGGAGGAACCCCGTAAGGCCGTTCTTTTCTTCAAGAAGGGTGACTGCCAGAAAACGAACCTTTGGATAAAGACGCATTGTTTGGATAATGGCAAGGACCTTGCCGCTGGTGATCTTATCATAGCCAATAACAACATCTTCATTCCAGATGAGACAGGATTTGGTAATCCAAAGAGAATTCTAAATGGTATGTACTTCACTGTGCATCAGATTCTGGATCATCATAGTGAAGAAATATCCATAAAGGGTTATCCTCGTCCCATATTGCTCTCGTTTACAAAGATTGCTGTCAGCTGCTTAAGCCTAAATCGTCAAAATGCTGAAATATGGGTGCTTGACAATTATCTTTCGAGTGAAGATGATTTATCCAAAGAAGAGCTGATCGCGATGAATGTGTTTATCGAAAGGCGTATTCTTGAGTTGAAAAAGGCATCTCCATTCACCGAAAGCGAGTATTATCGTCAGATGGTTTCAGACCAAGGCTACCAAGACCTTTCCGCAGAAGAACGGACCGCGATTGACGAAATTATACGTAATCGAGTCGTACCAAAGGATGAGAGGACTGCGGTTAAAACCACAAAAGTTGCTCGCTCTATTTTGAAGAGATTTTACGACAAATACGAGAGTGCTGTTCAGAGACAAGCGCGGGAAAGCGATTCGCTCGTCAATGCACTTTACGCAAAATATGCTTGGGCAATCACGGTCCATAAGGCCGTCGGTTCAGAGTTTGACAATGTTGTCTTGAAAGGTTTCCGGGGAGAGAACGATGGGATTTGCAATGAGGCTTATTTTAGGTGGCTATACAGTGGACTTAGCGCCTCTACAGGAACATTCTTCATTGCTCAACCTCAATACGTCAACCCGTTCATGAATTGCATAGTAAATGAAACAGATACTGGAGCCGGTAACACAAAGCAGATATTGGTTTTCGAAAACTACGCAGTTCCTGACCGTTTCTCTGAGATAGTCAAGTTGAAGAACACAAGTGCGTCTGCCGCCATTTGCGAACTCGCTAAAATTCTCGAACCTCAGGGATACATATTGGAAGGGGTAAAAACTTGTAGTGACTACCTCACGAAAGCGTTGTTTTCCATTCCCCAGGATGTCAAAAAGCAGCTTGTAATCGATGTTAACAATAAGGGCGCGAAGGATTCATTTGGTGTCTCTGCTCTCCGGATGGAGCCTAATGAATTAGTGAATTCAGAAATTGTCCAAAGATGTATCGATACTGTGCTTTCTCAAACACCTTCAAGAGAAATAACGACGGGCTGTCCGGATTATATTTTGGATGTGCTCCATTCCTTTGTCGATAACCTGAAAGAACAAGGAATTACGCTTGATATGGTATCCAATAAGGACTATCAGGTTGTATTCAAGGCGACAACGGCAAATGGTAGCGCTATGCTTAGAATGTGGTATGGTACAAGCCTGGAGAATCATACAAAAGGATTTATCAATAAAATAGATGTTTTCGACATCTCTGATCCGGACATTACAAACAAGGTCAGACAGGTGAGGACACTTATTGGACAGTAATTCACGAAACAAGGGAGGACAATAAGAATGCGCTGGTATAACGACTACGACGAGGATGATTATCAACCCCGTAGATCCACCGAGATATATGACCTCAGACGTGAAGGCAAATTGGATGAAGCCAAGCAAAAAGCTGAGGAGATTCTCCGAGAGGACAACACCGATACGGATGTTTGGAAAGCGTATGCCTGGACACTGATAGATATATGCAAGCGAGAACAGCAGCAAGGCAACACCGAGAATGCACGACAGGTCGTGGACGACCTTTCAAAGTTGCATTTTGACACAACTAACGACGAATTTGCTGAAACACTCGTCCGCAAAATCCAGCAATTGCGGTTGTCGGTAAACCCTTATTTCTCTCAGATTCAAGAGGCTAAAGAATTAAGCCAAAATGGGAATAACGATCGTGCCTGGGAAATCTTGACACAGATTGCAGCCGCAGGGAATCTTCCCGTCGAGGCGCATGAGAGTTACGGATGGACGATTTATCGTTACTTAAGGGACCATATTTCTACGCTAACATCTGTGGAGGTGCGTACCCAACTTCGTGATTATATTAATCTAACGAACGAGAGGCCATCGAATCTCCATTCTCAAATACTGAATTTTGCGCTGAATTACTCCAAACAGGATGATAATTTCAAGTTGATTGCTTTCCTCAGGCTTTGGGGACCGAGGAATTTACGGAATAATGATTTTGATGATTCTCGAGACAGCGATGGGCATTCAATCCCTTCTCTAATGTCAAGAATAGCTCGTGCTATTGTGAATTATCCTCCGGCAGAAATCCAGGAATTTATTGACCTCCTTCCGCGCCGGAAAGATGATTTTATCGAGATGCTTCGTGAGCATTTCTTCTGGAAGATTTATCGTAGTTCCGAAAACGGGGTAACTGCAACTACTTGGGATTATTTCGAACAATATCTCAACTTTTTTGCCACAGCTCCTGCATCAATCTGGCATTCAAAGGTATTGAGTTGGGCAGAAAGGGTGATGAAGGAGAACAATGCCTATCGTTTTTATGATTTCTTCAAAAGATGGAATCCAGAAAAACTAAGGTCCGCGGATTGGGAGGAAGAGAAGGGCGATAATGGCGAAACATATAAGCCCTTGGCTGTCAAGTCTCTTAAAAAGGCCAGGGAGGCTATTGAGACTTTGTCAGATGAGCAAACTGGAGACCTTCAGTGGCTGATTGACTTATACGGCGTTGCTGTTGAGAAATTCCCCGATGACGATTGGAATATTAGATCGCAGGCTCTCTTGCATCTACGTGCCGGCCAACTCCCCAAGGCGAGAAGTATCTACAAGGACCTCTGCCTAAAGATGGGAGAGAAATACTATATCTGGAGTGAATTCGCTGACTGTTGGAAGGAACCTAATATCAAAATCTCATTGTTGTGTAAGGCTCTCAGTCTTGAAAAGAATGAAGACTTTATCGGAAAGATACGACTTGAACTGGCTCGGCAACTGATTAAGGCAAAGAGGTTTGAGAATGCTACGGTCGAATTGGAACTGTATAAGAAACACTATACAAAAATGGGTTGGCGCATTGATCCAGATGTTGAGAACCTTCTTGAACAATGCTCCTCTGCTGCTCCTGCAAAGGATAAGAATGCCTCGCTATATGCTGAGTTTATACCGGATGCCGAAGAACGTGCATACTCGGATATCCCTTATACAGAACTTGTTCTGGTAGACAAGTGGAAGAATGACGATGGTAAAGAAATGATGACCTTCGTTGATGGAGATTCAATCGAATTCACGACAAACAAAAAGAGGTTTCCGATTCTTCGGGACAGTCATCTTGGTCAGGTTTGGAGGGTGAAATTATACAAGGACGAAACCGAAAATATCGTTCCTAACACGTATTCTTGGCTTTCACCAAAGAAAGAAATAATAGTCAAGTATGTCCCTTTGATTATTACAGCATCCGATGTCAAGGACTGGTTGAGTCTTCCTATCACGTATGGTATTGTCCAACATGTGAATACGGAAAAGAAAACTTATCACATCTATTCTACTGACTCTGTTCTATCATATGAACGTTATGAGACTCAGGCTCTTAGTAAGGGCGATTTCGTTACGTTTAGGCAATATAAAAAGAAGGTAAAGGAAGAGACGAAGGTTTTTTTCTGCGACATTCGGAAATGTGATCCGGCAGAAGGTCTGCAGCAGTTTAAATCCAGAACGGTGGTTGTGGATGATGTGAACACCCAGAAGCAATTGTTCCATTTTGTATTAGGTCCTAAGAAGCTTTCTGGTATACTGCATTTTGATCAGACTGAACTTCGTCCTTCTGTCGGAGATTGCATGATCATACATTATTACGTAAGAACAATAGACGATAAAAAGAATCCCGGCCATCAGAAGAAAGTTATTGAGGTCATCAAAGCGGAGGCTACAGAAGAAGTTAATAGTGATTTGGTAAAGAAGATTTCCGGCTTTCTTGAAGTGAAATATAAAGGTGGACTCGATTGGGGTAGACCAGATTTCGCATTCATCGGAGATTATTACGTGCATAAATCGCTTCTCGAAAAATATAAAATCCATTCAGATTGCTATGTTGAAGCAAAGGCAGTCTTAACAGGCGATGATAAATGGCGAGTATATGAAATACTCAATATCGAGAAGGATGAGGAAGAATAAGAGTATATAGCCTATGGACCAGCCCAAAATATCCCGCATCCTGCGCCTGATAGTTCTGATGTCAGGGAACCGCATCTACACGGTGGATGAGCTTGCTGCAGAGTTGGAGACTTCGCAGCGGACTATCTACCGCTACATCGACACTTTCAAGGAGGCGGGGTTTGCCGTGGAGAAGGTGGACGACTACAAGTACCGGCTGGTCAGTGTTGGGAATGGCGTCAAGGACCTGCACAACATTGTCTATTTCTCGCCGGAGGAGGCTTTTATCGTCAATCGGCTCATCGATTCGCTCGACCCCAGCAATTCGCTCAAAAACGAGCTGAAGCGCAAACTGTCGGCCATCTACGACAAAACCTCCATTGCCGATTTCACCGACCGACCTTCCACCGCTGCCAAAGTCCAGGCGCTGGTAGAAGCCATCCGGGACAAGAAGGTAGTGCGCCTCGTGGACTACTCATCATCCCACTCCGGTATCACAGCGGACCACCTGGTGGAACCCTTCCAGATGACTTCCAACTACGCCGGCGTCTGGGCGTATGACCTCACGGACGGCAAGAACAAGCGTTTCATCGTCCTGCGAATGGGAGACGTGGAAAAGACACCGGACCGCTGGTCCAATGAGCTGGCCCACCACAGCCTGCCGATGGATGTCTTCCGCTTCCACGGAGACAAGGAGTACCACGTGGTGCTGCGTCTCAACACACTGGCCAAGAACCTGCTGGTAGAAGAATTCCCGCTGGCCGAAAAATACCTCTCCGCCCAGAACGGGCTGCTGGAGGAAGATATGTGTGTCATGCAGGAACCCCTGGAACTCCCGCCGCACGATATGGAAAACGAGGAGGAAGAGTACTGGATTTGGGAAGGTCCGGTCCGCGGCCTCGACGGAGTAGGGCGCTTCGTGATGGGCCTCGAAGGCAACATAGAGGTAATGGAAGGAGACGAACTCATAGCATACCTCAAGCGCCACGCTGCCCACATTAACTCTACGTACTGACGCAGCAGTAAACCCTGTTGTCACAAGTTGACGACAGATAGTTTACATTTGCACCAAACAACCCCAAGCGCCATGTACACAGAGAATAATACCCAATCCCAGGACATCGTTTGCAAAGTTCCTGTAACCGAAGAAGAAGCCTTCAAGATTCTTGACGAAATCTTTACGCTGGAAGAAAAGCGGATGGCCATCGAGGAAACAAAAGAAGAGTTCACGGCTAATGAGCATTTCGAGCTGGGAATGTGGATTCGCAACAACTGGATCTATCCTCCGGAAGATGCCAACAACGACACCGTGGAGCGCTATATGAAGTGCTACGCAATGCTCACCGGCACCAAGCCCGACGAACCTATGCTCGAGCATCCGGATAGCGTCTCCGGAGAATTCCTGGGCCGATACTATGACCACCTGAAGGAATCCGTTCACGTCAACGATCCAGCCATCCCGGTCCGTCGCAAGCCCGTGAAATGCCCTCACTGCGGGAGCAAGGTCCTCCGCATCCAGTACGGCTATCCCGGCCACGAAATGATGGAAGCAGCCGAGCGTGGCGAAATCCTCCTCGGAGGCTGCTGCATCAGCCCCGACAGCCCCGACTACGGTTGCCCCACCTGCGGCCAGTCCTTCATCAAAACAGTATTCTATGACCGCTAATAGCCTCCTTCTATGAAGCCAGAAAACGAATATGAGTTGTACTTCGACCGCAATGACAAGGACACCTGGGCAATGGCCCGGTTGCACCATTCGTTGCTGAAGCAGATAGAGAACTCGCCGGTCTGGGAGAAAGAAGAAGTCCCAGACATCCCGCTGTCAGAAGAACAGATGGTCATCTTCACCAAAGGCTACGACCCCAGTTGGGAAGCCCGCTATGCACCTTACCTCCTGGGCGGCTGGTACTACCTTACCCGCTCAGGCTGGTGGGTGAAGAAACTCAAATACGAGAAGAAGGCCGATGGCTTCTACCACGTAACCGAACACTACACCTCGCCAAAGGAAAAGGGCCACAACGTCCTCGCACAAGTCATCGTCGAAGGCCATTTCTACCCGGAAATCCTCGATGACCGCCTCCGTGACCTAATGCGAACCATAGACATCCTGCCTCATTAAACTATGATTACATATCCCAACGCAGTAGATGAGAATGGCGATGTCCACAATATCGGCGAGATAACCCAAGAAAATCGCGCCGAGCATAAGTATTATTGCCTGGGCTGCGATAAGGAGATGGTACCGGTCTTGTGCAAGGACAAAACAGATCATTTCCGGCACAAGGTCAACGACCTCTGTAATCCGGAAACTTATCTGCACAACCTGGCCAAAAAATACCTGGCCAAGCAGTTCGAATCACAGCCCAAGTTCGAAGTCTCATACTACGCCACAAACGAGTGTCCACATAAAGATTCCTGCCAGCTATTCAAGCAATTTCAATGGAAAGAATGCTCGGGGACAACGCTGCACACCTTTGATTTGAAGGAGAAATACGACACTTGCCAGATTGAGGGCGTCTATGATGGCTACCGGGCCGATGTCCTTCTGACCAGCAGCAAAAATCCGGACCTGCCACCCATCTTCCTGGAGGTCTCCGTGAGCCACGACTGCACGCCGGAGAAACTGGAATCCGGCAATCGTATCATAGAGATAAAGATACGCAGCGAGGCCGATTTCAAACGCCCCATCGTAGAGAATAAAGGGCCGATGGTAACAGTCAAGGAAGAACCCAAGCCGCAGTATTCCTACTACCGATACTATTACCATCCTGAGCCGGAACCGTCCTTCATTATGTTCCATCACTTCGACAGGGAATTCCATCGTGACGACCTCAAGAAGCTGGATAGATTCGTTCTCCTCAAGGACGGGAGAATGGCCTGTCAGGATGATTATGTATCATGCGGGGAAATGGACACCAAGCATTTCGTCGACACTGCATTGGAGGTAAACCACTTGAATCTACACAGAGAACGACATTTCAGACCGAAATTCGACGTGTTTAATCTTGGCATTGCCCATGCTCTCCTTCGAGATCTGCCGGCCAGGCATTGTGTCTATTGCGCCAGATATAGAAATTGTCGCATCCCAGTGGAGGTGGAACGCTTCGATTATCGCACACAGCAGAAAGTAAAAGTCCAGCAATTGGTGTACAATAGAACCGTCAAAGAAGATACGGTCGATAAATTCAAGTTCGCAGGCTCCTGTAGGAACTGGATGCTAAACAAGGCGCAATGCAATTACGTCATCGATTCCTATCGGGAGAAAAACGTCTTCATCTGGGAACCGCCAAAGGCCGAAGAATAACTGTTTCACCTGTTCCACCTGTTTCACCCCTGGAACACTTGGAACAGCGGAACACTCTCAGAGATTTGGGCCGATAGATTCAGGCCGATACGGGCCGATGCTGCCCAGTTCCAGCGGCAGTGCCGATTCCACCGTCCATAAGGAAAAAGGTACTTGCTCGTCTGTCAGTTTGGTCTCCGGCAGAGCCTCCGCCCAAACAGCCAGACCAGCAACCTCTATTGCCACCCTTCGCTGTGAGACTGTGACCGGACAAGCCGGCCACAGACTCACGGACGCCCTCCGCTCCATTGGCCCTCGCCGCAAGGCTCCCGCACTTTAAAGGAAAAGCGGTATGCAAGACTGTGCCGGAGCAAGTCCGTCACAGACTTGCATCTGGTTTATCCCCCAGCCCTGACATGACTCCCAAAAGTTAGACACAGACGTTTGGAGGTCATTATTATGGGTAAACACAGTATTGAAGAGAGATTGCCCGCACGACCGGTGCCGACCGGCTTTGCCACAAAGCCTTCATGGTCAACATGACCGGGCCATCATATCGAGTGAAAGAAACTCAAAATATCTTCAAAAAACTTTGAAAACCAACGAGACTTACTTACCTTTGAAACGGCCTTCCGCTGGCCCCTTTTTCAAATCCACTTTGGAGGAAATCTGCTTTACTATCTACACCTAATAATATAGCATCAATTTGTTTTTAGAATTCAACCCCACCTTGACATCCCATTGCGAAGCCGCAACCCAGGAAATCTTCAATAGCATCCTCAACCGCCTCATCAATCACTTCTCAGAAGACAGGCTCCAAGCCGTCGCTCAGGCCCTTACCGGCCCGGATGCGCCTAAGGCACCGATAGGCCATCCTCTGTATCAGGAATCACTGAACATAATTCAAGAATATGTTCAAGGCCTATCCTCTGCCGAGGTTTTCACTATCCGCTGTTTCACCTATGAGATAGCCGAAAGAGACTCCGACACCAATTCCATAGCTCAAGACGCTATGGAACACTGGTTGACGTATTTGTACGATAGATTATAATTCAAAAGACCTACCCCAACCCTAGTCCATACTTCCGCCCAACCGTACCGGCGAAAGAGCGAAGGTAATACAACAGCCGTTCCCTATTGGTTAGATCTGAGGCCGAGAGCCTGACTGGGACCTTATGATTTTGGGGAATAATGTTTCCATGTATCCTACAATGATACCTTGACCTTCGGCTAATGGTGTCCAAGAGCGGCACCACAACACAATACACATACGGCACACCGCCGTGATATACTACTGAAGCGTACACAAAGTTCGATTCACCGAATGTCTTCAACGCCCAATCGATGCAATCTTCAAAATAATTTTGAATTTGCTCTCCGGATAGCGCACACATGGTTTCAGCGCTGCCCGAAAGATAGACTTCCAAACAGTCGTTCTGATTCAGCCTGGTCTTGATGCCTGTTCTGGCAATCACGCCCAAGACTAACCTTCCAAGCCACTGGGCCAGGTCTCCAATCCTACGGGGAATCACCCTTACAAATACGCTTTGCATCTGTATTATCTTACTTTTTCAACTGCCTTAATTGCATTCTAGCGAGGCTACGTTCAGCTTCCTTGGCAGCAAGGATGTCCGCAACACGGAATTTAATGGTGCCGCCTTTGCCGGAGCCAACGCTCACCGGGCGAATACGTCCGCTATTATAGAGCAGTATGAAATCATTACCGAATACGCGCTTTGCCTGGCTGAAATTGATTTCGCCAGAACTGATTCCAAGCGTTGCCAGGGCCTGCACGACTGACGCTGCACAGATATTGGCGATTCCCTCGGGAGTTAATACATATTCTACTTTATCCATACAATTACCTCCTTTATGTTTGCAAATTTAAAAATAATTCTTATCTTTGCAAAAGAATTTTGATTATTTCAAATTATTTTTGATTATGAGTACAAGAATTATTGACCGGCTAGACAAATTCATGTCCGCCAGAAGGTTAAATGACAGCAAGGTTACCAAGGATGCCGGCTTATCCCAAGGTACGATTAGCCGCGCCAGAGATAATGGGAACGACTTATCCGACAGAGCTGCCGCAAAGATTCTTGAGACTTATACGGAATTAAACAAGGATTGGCTGATTAACGGTGAAGGTAAGATGCTGATTACCCCTTCCGAGATCTATAACCGTCTTCAAGAGCTTCTTAAACTTGAAGGAGTTGAGATTGCCGAATTAGAAGCCACCAATAACAATATAAAGGGAACTTTCCAACGGGCACTTCTGAATACTGATATTAATATCGCCCGCGGCTGGGCAGAGGCCGTATGTTCCTTCTTTGGAGGAAAGTATTCCTTTGATTGGATTGTTTACGGAAAGAGGAATTTCTCCGAGGAAGAAGCCGACCAAAGGATACTAGCCCTGGAGGCGGAGGTTGCAAAGCTGCAGGAAGACAACAGCAGAATGCTTAGGATTATAGAGAATCTTAGCAAGAAGTAATCACTCCCCCGGCCACTTGAACAACGCCAGAACCATCCGGTTGGCCTCGTCTAGCAAGTCCCAGTCTTTTTCAACGTAAGTATCGGCCATATTAAGGTTACCCGAGTGTGCCAGGCATTCATCGATCCTAGCTTTTTCAACATGAGCTTTGGAGTGTGCAATGGTCGCCCATGTATGACGAGCGGCATAAAGAGTGAAATCCTCCAGATCACAACGCTTCTGCCATCTGCGAAGCCAGCGGTTTAACTTTGAGTTAACGCGGTCTTTGTCTGGATTAATCTGGTATAACCTCAACCACTTCCGACCTTGAGTGTCTTCCAGTCTCTTCAGAAAAGGAGCCAGGCAATCCGGAACACAAACTCTCATCTCTCCTCCATCAGCCCTGCGGCTTTTGGTCTTCTGACGATTGTAGGTCCATGACTTTCTTTTGACGGGAGCGGCAGAATATAGGTCAGCCAGATTTGCACCCATTAGTCCAAAGGATAGTACAAAGACATCTAAAGCCATCCTTTCCCCTGGGTCATCTGTATGGGCGCTTATAATCGCCTGCATCTGCCCCAAGGAAAGGCTGCGCTGGCCGGCACTTCTACAGGGCTTGGATGCAAACACGACCCTTGCAAACGGATCCTTTGGAATAACTATGTGGTCTTCGTCTTCGTTATTGAAGTTGAACTGAGCCTCGTGATAAAGGGTTGCAAGACTTTTGATGTAGCGTCTGGATGCGCCTCCCTTTTTCTTTTTTACCGACGTTGCCAAAGCCCTATCGCCTGATTCATCAATTGCGTTACCGTGGTATTTTACTTCATTGTCCAGGAAGAGAGAGAACTCCTGAAGCATCTTGGCTGTAATCTTATTGATATCTATGCTATCGCTATTTAGGAAGCGCTTGAAGGAGTTAAGAGCGATTCTATAGTTGTGGCGGGCGCCGGGCGACTTTCTTTGGATAGCTTCTTCACACCAAGTAATGAAGTTGAGAGAGAAATAGTCTTTCTCTGACGACAGGCGAAGCATCTTAACCACGTCATCAACATTCATCTGCAGTAGCGCGAACGGTGACAACCCGCTAAGGTAGCCTTGGAACTCGCCGATGAGCGCATAGCACCTGGTTAGCAGGGTTCCCTGCTTTATCTTGAATGAGGCGGTTAAATCATTCTTGAAAGCATACAAGGTCGTAGGGATATACCTTGACAATCTCTTGAAGGTGATGCGTATCCTCACATTGTATGAGCCGTCCTGTTTTTTAAGTCTTCGGTCAATGGTAGGCGAAAAAGTAACTTGATTCATAACTCTCCCTTTTTATGTAAAACATTCTCAAAACATTTTACGATTCAGGGGCAAAAATAAGGAACTTCGCATTTTAATAAAATAGGCCCTACACGCGTGTATAGGGCAAAAGATAGAGAGGTCTCGATTCACATCGGGACCTCTCCGCAATTCTAACCTAAAACTTAACCTATGAAAAAACTATTCGATTAAAAGTTATTGCAAGGTCTGTGCCAAAAACAAAAACCGTCGCAAAAAATTATCGAAATTTTTCAAAAATTTTAAATTTTCTTCAAAATCAGTACTTTATCCCCTATTTGGAGCCACCAAGAGGACCATCGTAGCCAGGCAAACCGGGCTCGCCGTAAATGTTGCGGCTGTAGGTGTAGCCAAGGGCATCGTAAATACGAAGCATGCGGGCTACGTCCTTCTTGAAGCGCTCATAGTCCTTACGCTCCGGGGCGCACCACTGAAGCTCGCTAAGAGCATCCATCCTGGGAAGAACCATATAGAAAAGATGAGGCTCGGTGGCAACGTACTCTGTCCACAGGTTAGCCTGAACACCAAGGATATGGTTCTGAGCCTCCTCGGGAATGCCGTCGTAAGCCTCGAATGAATAAGTCTTCTCTATGGGGCAAGGGCAGCAGATTGCAAAAGGCTCGCGGCTTACTGAATCTGACTGATAGTAGTCGAAGTAAACATAGCCGCCAGGGGTCATGATTGCATCGTAACCCTGCTTTGCAGCCTCTATTCCGCCCTTGGCACCACGCCAGGACATAACGGTTGCACCCTCTGCGAGCTTGCCTTCAAGAACCTCGTCCCAACCGATAATCTTGCGGCCGTGGTCGTTCAGATACTTCTGCACGCGCTCTGTTACGTAATTCTGAAGATATTGCTCTGCGGTATGCTCGTCATCGGTCTTAAGGCCGAGCTCTGCGATGCGCTTCTGGCAGTCGGGGCATTTCTCCCACTCAACCTTGGGGCACTCGTCACCGCCGATGTGGATGTACTCAGAGGGGAAGAGCTCCATAACCTCGTCCAGAACGCCTTCAATGAATTCGAAGGTCTTCTCTTTACCGGGGCAGAGAACCTCGTTTGCAACACCCCAGCGGGTCCATACCTTATAAGGACCACCGGTGCAGCCAAGCTCGGGGTAAGCGGCAAGGGCGGCAATCATATGACCGGGAAGGTCAATTTCAGGAACAACGGTGATGCCCAGATTCTCTGCGTAATCAACCACGCTGCGGATCTCTTCCTGGGTGTAATAACCACTGTGGGGAGTGCCGTCGCATACAAGGGGATTGAAGCGCTTAAGAATAACGGTCTCGTCTCTCTTGGAACCGATTTCAGTAAGTTTGGGATATTTCTTGATCTCTATACGCCAGCCCTGGTCGTCGGTCAGATGCCAGTGGAAGCGGTTGATCTTGTGGAATGCCATTACGTCAAGGTACTTCTTGACTACATCTACGCTAAAGAAATGGCGGCTGACGTCAAGATGCATACCTCTATAGCCAAAGCGAGGCCAGTCCTTGATGGTAACCTCAGGCAGGGTCCAGTCTGCATCGGCCTGCTCTACGCCAAAGTAAGCGTCCGGCAGCAGCTGGCTGATGGAAGCAATTGCATACAGCACACCGCTGGCGGTTGATGCCTTTACGGTAAGCTTGTCTTTCTTAACCTCGATGCTGTATTCCTCCGGCTTGCAGTTCTTGTCCAGAACGAAGCGGATGCCCTTACCCTGAAGGTCCTCAACAACCATATTCTTGTGCAGGGCATAAGAAAGCTTGTTGTTGAAGTCTGCAATGTGGGAAAGGCTAAGGTCATCGAATTTAGAGTCACAGCTGACAACGGCTTCTGCCACGTTGAAGCGGCCTTCGCCAGTGTAGTTTACAACCTGCGGCTGGGGTATTATGCCGATGGTTTCGTTAGGATATTCCTTTTGCGAACATGCTGCCATAATGGCCAGTGCGATGAGTGAGAGTTTGAATTTCATATAGTGCGGTTTTTTTGCATCTACAATATTAGCGAAATTTGACTAAATTTGCAAAAGAAGAAACTTAAACAACAATCAATATGAAGATTTTCAAAACACTTTCCCTTGCCGCCGCAGCCCTTGTAGTGCTTGCTTGCGGCAACAATGCGCAGAAGGCCAAAGAGGCCGCAGAGCGCGAGAAGGCCATAGCCGACTCCATCGCCCAGGCAGAAATCGCCGCTAAGGAGGCAAGCTTCGAAGAGTTCTTTGCAACCCTTCCGGAAGAGCCTGTATTTGACATGACAACCAACATGGGCACCATCAAGATTCAGCTTTACGCCCAGACTCCCCTGCACCGCAAAAACTTCGCAAAACTTGCCTATACCGGTTTTTACGACGGACTGCTGTTCCACAGGGTAATCAACGGTTTCATGATTCAGGGTGGAGACCCCAATACCAAGGATCCGGAGAAAGTGAACGAGTACGGCAAGGGCGGCCCCGGCTACACTGTTCCTGCCGAGTTCGTCCCTGAGTACACCCACATCAAGGGCGCGCTTGCTGCTGCCCGTCAGGGCGACGAGGCCAACCCGCTGCGCGAGTCTTCAGGCTCACAGTTCTATCTGGTACAGGACGCTGGTACCTGCGCCCAGCTTGACGGTGCTTACACCGTTTACGGCAAGACCATCCAGGGCCTGGACGTAATTGACAAGATTGCGGCCGTTGGCACCAACGCCCGCAACCTTCCCCTCAGCCCGGTGAAGATCATCTCCGTAAAACTGGATCCAGCCTGCCTGCCGGCAGCAGAATAAAAAAAGCGGCTTAATGAGCCGCTTTAAAGTCTGACCAACGATAATAGGGCCATTTGTCAGCAGGAAGCGGCAGATGGCCTTCTTCGCCGTTAAGGAGCACTTTGAACAGGATTTCATCGTCATCTTCGTTCCTGAAGAAGACAAAATGCATGTTTGCACCCATGGGAATCTTCCAACTCTGGAAGACCTCCTCTACCTGTTCCGGGGTCTGAGGCATCCTGCCGAAACCCTCCAGACCAAGACACATCATCAGGGACATGAAGGTGTAGTCATGGGCAAAACGCAAATCAGCTCCACACTCGCCTACCTCGAAGTGGGCTTCGGCCCGGGCAATAATGTCCTTGATTATGGAATTGTAGCCGGTGTGCTTGGGCCAAGCCTCCGTAAAGAGCTGATAATTATCTATACTCCAAAGGGCGATAGCTTCTTCGTCCGTGTAAAGGTCCATAAAATCGAGGTCCGTGTCAAGGCTGTTCATGCCCTCGGCAAAGAAGAACATGTGGGTGGCAAGTTCGTAGAACTTAGCCGGATCCACAGACTTGCCGGGCTCCTTGAAGAGGCGGGCCAGCACCTTCTCCGGGCTGAATGAAATGCCGGCGGCATACTGCTCGTCAGAGACGTCGAAGGGCAGGGTCGAGCGCTCGTAGCCCTCGTAGAAGGGGTTGTCGTCCTCTAGCGGCAGGGTTGCCGGCATATTTGTGCGGGACACGTTTTCCGTCACAAAAAGGGTGGGATTCTTGCTTTGCAGCGCCAGGCAGTAAGAAGACATGGTCATTACGCTGCGCAGGCTGGGAGAAGACACCGCACGTACGCGGGCTCCGTCCGGGAAAGCCTCCGGGAAGGCCTCGTAGATGTACGAAGCAATAGCGGTCTGCTGGTTCCAGCCCTTGCGGGAAAGCTCTCCCCAATGGTCTTTAACATCGGGATAAAGGCGGTCGAAGCGGGCCTTGTAGTCCTTGCCGAAGTCGGTCAGGTTATCCCCGGAAGCAGCGGCATCCAGCGCCCTTTTTATCATGTCGTAATTCTCCAGGCGCCATGCGTAACGGGCGCCGTGACGGGCATAATGGCTTATATAGCACGGCTTGTAGCCCTCAGGCGCCGGCGTAAGGACCAGCTCCTCAGTGGGGGCAACATAATCAGTACCTGCGATAAGGGCCTTGTTCTGCTTAAGGATGTCGCGCGTACTTTGCGCGAAAAGAGCCCCGCCAGTAACGGCGAGACTCATGATCAGTATGGTTAAACGCTTCATCTACTGCTGTTTAGCTGCAATTTTTTCATAAAGCTTGTCTGCATTCTCGTGGTACAGCTTCTTAAGCACATCGTCATCAAGACCAATGCCATAAAGCTGCCAGTGATATGCATGCTCGTAGTCGTAGAAATGCTCGTCTTCCGTCTCAAGGATTCTCCACTGCAGGTCGTACATTTCCTGTGAAGGATGGTTGTCGGTGCCAAAGAATATCCTGTCCTGATACTTCTCGTAGAAGGCCTTTGTCGCACGCGGGGTAATGGCGGATTCGACGTGGCGGGCAGAGTTGTCCAGGTAAAGGTTGGGATGACGGTCCATGATCTTGCTCAGATAATCGTAATCGTGGGTAAGATTCATGAAATGGCAGGCGATGATTATGGTGTTGGGATGCCTGTCGCAGCACTCTTCCAAAGTGGTGCAGAGCTGGTAAAGATCCAGCATGCCGGGAATGCTCATGTCTATCTTCCAATGCTCGGCATTTACAAAACCGTCATTGTGCTCGTCCATGGGCTCATACATCCAGATAGGGTCGCCTACATGGATGATGACGGGCATTCCAAGCTCGCCGCACTTTTCGAAGAGGGCATCGAACCTTGGATCGTTCATATGGGCGGTAGGAGTAGCCGTTCCGGTAGCAAAGTTGGTGAAGTATGCCTCGCCAAGTCCTTTGTCGCCAACCTCTCCTACACCCTTTGCGCCCTTTTCATGGTCGCGGATAAGGGAGGCGACGGCCTTTTCTTCGAACTCCGGTGTGCCCCATGCACTCATGTCGAAGCCACACCACATTTCAAACGCATCCGATGCGCTTTTATACATGTCGTAGAGTTCGTCAAACTTGTCCCCTGTTGCGTAAGTATTAACTACGACTTTGTCTATATTGTTGGCTTTCAGGCGCTCTGCCCACTCTTTGCACTCTTCAAGCGTGCTTGCATAGGCATGTGAATGCATATCGTGCACGTTGAATTTTGCCTGGTGAGGATGATGCTCCGGAAGCTTCATGCAAGGAACAGGCTTGTAATCTTTCAAAAGAAGATTGTCAAGGAATGAGGTTTCTTTTTCAGGTGCCTGTGAGCATGATGCCACAATAAGAGCAGCGGCAGCGAATGCGATTGAAATGAGATGTTTCTTCATATTAAAATGTCTTTATGACTTATCCAAAGCGAAGTGATAAGTGGTCTTGGTCTTTTCTGTTCCGTCACCGAACATCATTCCGAAGGCGTCCTCCCAGTCCTCTGTATAGAACTTGAAGAAAATACCCATTGAAGAACCGGTGATTCCGTATATCTTTCTGGAGAGGGCGAACTCAAAGTAAACCATGTCGCCTTCCTGCTTCAGGGTACCCATCTCTATAGGCATACCGTCTGCATAAACGGTGTCACCTGAAACGCAGTCATACCAGTCTGCCCAAGGATCATCTGCTTTCCAGAAGTTACCCTCAAGATACCAGTCGCAACCAAGACCCTTGGTGGACATACCGGTACCGGTAAGGTCGTCGGTATCAAGACGCATGTTCATAATAGCGCCATCGGGGGTACAACCGGGGATGGTGGTGTCCATTGCTACGAAGAAGTAAACGTAGTCTGCGTCGTAGTCGAACTTACCGTATGAAATGCCATCGTTGCCAACGAACTTGAAGTCTTCGTAATTAACCTCGTTCCAGTCGTCGAACGAATCGTCGTCAAGCTTGACAGGTGAAGGTTTGGCAACAAGGATCTTGCCTGCTACTACCTGCTCCCTGCCGTTGTATTTGCCGGACATCTTGATCCAGTATGTGCCGGGTTTGGGGAAGGTATAGGTGAAAGTGTCACCGGAGCCCTCTGTCTGGCCTACAATCTCCCACTTAACGTCGGTGGTATTGGGGACTACGGAAGTGAAAGTGAGGGTAAGTCCGTTACAAGTATATTCAAATGCGATATCCGGTACCGGGTCAAGGTCAAGGTCGCCCTTTCTCACGCAGGATGAAAGGATGGCCATAGCGGCGATGCAGAATATTGAAATTATCTTTTTCATGATAGAGTAGTATTAATAACCAGGGTTTTGCTCGCAAAGATTGTTGTTGTCAATCTCTTTTGAAGGGATAGGATATACCAGTCTGGTGTCATCATTCTTGGTGTACACGCCAACAGCGTTCATTCCAGGTTTACCGGATGTGCTCTGGCCGGCGGTGTAGTTTGTATGATAGCCCCAGAAGTTACGTACAATATCCTTGCCATTTCTCATAAGGTCAAAGAAGCGGTGAGCCTCGAATGCGAATTCTACGCGGGCCTCTTTAAGAACCAGATCAACGATATCGGTTTCGATGTCGGCCTCTGTATAGAGGTGAGAATCAACATTTGCGGTCATTCTGTGCTTTCTAACCTCGTTCACGTCCTTGAGGGCGTTGGTCTTGTCACCCTTGTGGGCATAAGCCTCTGCACGGTTCAGGTACATTTCTGTCACGCGAAGGAAAGGAGGAGAGAAGAGGGTGGGCTTGCCATCCTGCCAAGAGAGCTTGGAGCAAGGAATAAGGTCAAGACCGTTCTTTGTGTTGACGTCGCAGACGAAGGTCCAGCGGATATCGTCAGTCTCAAGAGAAGTACCGCGGCCCATGTCCTCAAGGAGCGGCTCTGAATAGCCTTCCTCGCCCCAGCAACCGTCAGCCTTCATAATCATGGAAGCAACGGAACCTGAGCCCTTGTCGTCCTGGGTCAGCATCTTAAGGCACCAGATAGTCTCCTTAGAGGTCCATGTGCTCTTGAAGTAATCTGCGAACTCTGAAGGTCCGGCAATCTCGTAGTTGGAGTCACCAATAACCTTGGTGGAGTATTCAATACACTTGTCCCAGTTACCCATGTAAAGGTAAACCCTTGAAAGCAGGGCGCGAACGGCGCCGACTGATGCGAAGCAGCGGCTCTCTGAACGCTCTACGGGGGTGCTCATAAGCTTTTCGGCCTCGAGCAGGCAATCTACGATGTAGTCGTAGGTCTCCTTGAGGGATGCGCGGCCCTTGGGCTGTGCATCGGAACCATCTTCACGGATGATAAGGCCGGGCTCGTTGGCTGCGGTTGCCTCTTTGTAAGGCTTTGCATAGAACCTTACAAGGCTGTGCATTACATATGCCTTAAGGAAGAGGGCCTCGCCGTGAAGGCTGTTGGTCTCGTCGGTAGGATTGGTATCCTTTGAAATAACGTCAAGGGCGACGTTTGCAGAATAGATGATCTTATAAGACTGTGACCAGAAGGAAGCCACGTTGCTAAGGCCTGCATGCCTTTCTTCGAACTTGAAGATCATGTTAAGCTCGTCGGTGGTAGCGTGTCCGTAAACAACGTCGTCTGAAGAGAAGTCGGACATCTGATAGTACTGACGGCCGTACCAGTTATTGCTGCTGGAATTCTCCGGATAATCCTTCATTACAGCGTAGCAGCCATTGAGAATATCCAGGATACCTGTAGGTGACTGGGTCATCTGATCGCCGGTGAGGGAATCCTCAGGTGCGATGTCAAGGTCGCAGGAGGTCATAAGGCCTGCACTGGCAACCATTATGAAGAAATATTTAATTATCTTTTTCATATCCACTTACATATTAGAATGAGAAGTTAACCTGGAAGATGAACTGCTTCTTGTTAGGGTATCTGTTGTCGATGGATTCGATCATACCGGCTACGCCTGAATCAGCAGACAAGGATACTTCAGGATCTGCACCCCAAACGGAAGTAAGGGTGAAGAGGTTGTCGCAAGAGAGCGAAAGCGTAAGGGTGTTGTCCTTGGTGATGCTCTTAGGAAGAGTGTAGGACAGGGTTACGTTGCGCAGCTTGAAGAAGTTGCCCTTAACAAGGTCACCGGTGTGGTAAACGGATGCAAGTGCATATGCAGGGAGGCCGATTGTTGCATCGTCACCCGGCTTGCGCCAGATCTTGTCCTCGTTAGAAGGCATGAGTGAGTTGGATACGAAGGTAGCCAGACGGCTTGCACGTGCACGGCCGTAAAGGGTGTTGCCCCATACGAAGCTACCGTTTGCTGTGAGCTTGAAGTTCTTCCATGAAACCTGGGTACCTACACCACCCTGCCAAGGGATGATAGGAGTGCCGGCCTCGACGAAGCGTGCAGAAGCATAATCGTAAGTGAGGGATCCATCCTCTGCGACGAACTGCTCCCTACCAGTCTGGGGATCTACGCCTGCATATTCACGAAGGTACCATGTGTAGATGGGAACTCCGTCGCGATAGATCTGTGAAAGGCTCCTGTAGTTGGACTGGATGAACTGTACACCCTCGCCAAAGCCAAAGAGTTTGTTCTTGTTGTTGGAAATTGAGAAGTCAACATCCCACCTGAGGTCCTTGATCTTGACAGGAGTTACGTTCAGGGCAAGCTCGAAACCGGTGTTGCGTACTGAACCAAGGTTCTGCCACTGGCTTGAGAAACCACCTGTCGGGGGCAGGTCACGATATACAAGCAAGTTGTTGGTTGTGTTGCGATAGTAGTTGATATCCAATGAGATGCGGTCGGTGATACCGATTTCTGCACCTACGTTGATCTGGGTTGTTTCCTCCCACTTAAGGTCTTTGTTGGCCATCTGGATAGGAACTGCAGCAGAGTTGGAATCGTACTGGGTGCTGTATGCGAAGGCCTCAAGGTACTTGGAAGCACCGATGTCCTTCATACCGGTCTTACCCCAGCTGGCTTTGAGCTTAAGGTTGGTGATAATATCGGAATGGAAGAAGCTTTCGTTGTTGACTGCCCATGCAGCGGAGAGGCTGGGGAAGATAGCAGTACGGTTGTCCTTGTTGAAGGTAGAGGACTGGTCGATACGGAATGAACCGGTAAGGAAGTATCTCTGTGCGTAGTTGTAGTTAACCTGTGAGATGAAAGACTGCATTCCGCTCTTGCTGCGGTTGCCGCCTGCATCCTTGTTGGAAGAAGCTACATCAAGTACGGACAAGCCGTAAGGGAGGCCCTGGCCGGTACCGGAAAGGTCGTTGCCCCAGGTCATCTGCGCCTCGTAACCGATGAGGCCGCTTACAGAGTGCTTGCCAAAGGTCTTGTCTGCCTTGAACATGTTGGTGGAGATTCCGCCGTAGCTATAGCTCATTGAATCTTCAATCTTGTCGCCGGCGTTCATATATTCAACCTCTGCGAA
The DNA here is from genome assembly GCA_900316675.1 of uncultured Bacteroidales bacterium. Taxonomy (GTDB): domain Bacteria; phylum Bacteroidota; class Bacteroidia; order Bacteroidales; family UBA932; genus Cryptobacteroides. The sequence continues at coordinate 47,364 of ONDR01000004.1, read as the reverse complement.
CCTGTGATAATGGCTGTGCCAGAATCCTACGGAACCACGGTTCTGAGAAACGAATGAGAGCCAGGGGGTAATCTTAGCGGTAACAACAAAGTCGAGGTCGGTACCGAAACCCTTGCTTTTACGTACGTCCTTGTCGCTGAGGAAGCCAATCATGGGGTTAACATCGTAACGGCCATAAAGCTTTGCGCCGTCCTTGAAAGAGCGCAGGTTGCCGTCCTCGTCGTAAGGAGAGTCGAAGGGGATGTTCTCGCCTACATAGTAAACCAGGTTGTCGTCAGGATTGTCGGACATGTTGCCGCTGACGTCCAGGTTTGCGGTGAGGGTGAGCCACTTGGTCAGGTTAATAGTATTGTTGGAACGCACGTTGAACTGGGTGTAACCGGTGTTCTTGAGAGTTCCCTGCTCTTTGTAGTAAGAGAATGAGAGATAGCCTGAATACCAGTCGTTCCTTCCCATTACAGAGAAGTGATAGTTCTGCAGAAGGGCGTTCTGGGTGATGAGGCCTCTCCAGTCAGTGTCGTTTTCAAGGATGGAAGTGGGCAGGGCTGTCTTGAATGCGAGGTCGTCGATGAGATGAGTCTCAGGGTCGCGGAAGTACTCTCGATAGTAGGTATACAGCTGTTTGGTGTTCATGAGTCTCTGTCTTGAGAAGTCAGGAGAAATAACACCGATATTAGCCTTGAAGTTGAACTGGAGCTTATTGGTTTTAGCCTTCTTGGTGGTAACGACAATTACACCGCCGTTTGCCTGGGCACCGTACATGCCGGTTGCACCTGCATCTTTAAGGACGGTTACTGACTCTACGTCGGCCGGGTCGTAAGAACCGCCGATGATACCGTCAACCACGTAAAGAGGCTCCTGGGAAGCATGGAGAGATGAAGTACCACGGATTCGGATAGAAGGCTCCGCACCGGGACGGCCGCTGTCCTTGACTACGGTCACACCGGCAACCTTGCCCTGGAGCATATCGCCAATGTTGTTACTTACAACGTCGTTGAGCTTGTCTGCAGAAACGGTTGTTACGGCACTGGTAATCTCGCCCCTTGTCTTTGAGCTATATCCCATTACCACAACTTCGTCAATGAGCTGGGAATCTACGTCAAGAGTAACGTCAATTACAGTTTTGCCTGCAACGGGCACTTCGGTTGTTTTGAAACCTACGGAAGAAAAGACCAGAACTGATTTGTTATTCTGAACCTTAATGGAATAATTTCCGTCAGGATCCGTTATAACGCCATTCAAAGTTCCTTTCTCAAATACACTTACACCTACCATTGGCAGGCCATCGTCTCCGGCTGTTACAACACCCTTTACCACGTTCTGTGCGGACATGGCAAGCGTCGTAAACATCAAAAGACCCAAAAGCAATACTTTTTTCATGGATGTTTGAATAATTGGTTGTTAACCTGAATATTGTTGTTATTTATGATGATCAGTCGTTAACCTCGCTAACCTCGACAAGAAGGCTACCGTTTATTTCCACATCAAGCACAGTGCTCTGCGATGCGGTTACCAGCCCAAGGTTGCGGTGATTGTAGTAGTCATCTACCCTGTAGGTCTTTCCGGCTTCGAGCCCGCGGAGCTCTACGGAATAAACCGGCTTGGAAGAAGTATAGAAGGCATAATAAAGATTGCCGTTCTGCCTGATGACATGGGTTTCGGGATAATCGAAGCCGATATCGTACAGACCGGGAACATATTCACCCTTGGCAAGCTGCTTTTCCTCATAAATCTTGAGGGCGTTCTTCATGAGGGCCTCTTTTTCAGGGGTAAGCAGGTATGAGTGCTTTACGTACGGATTGTCCTTGGGCCAGGTGAACTTGGTGCCGATCACTGCACCGATGCCCAGCTGCGTGGGATAATCATTCTCGTTGTCAGACAGTTCGATATGATCTCCGTAGTAAGCAAGCTTCGGGGCAAGAGCCCTTAGCACGTAGCCTTTGCTCCTGATCTGCCAGCTGCTGGTAGGGTCTGATGACACGGCCTTTCCAATGTAAGGAAGGTTGTACACAGAGAAGCAGTCGCCGCAGGGGCAGTATTGAATCACAGCGTTGGGCTTTACAGCCTGGGCGGTTTCAAGAATGAGTTTATAGAAGCCCGGCAGCTCGCGGAAGTCTTTCTCCGGGTCTTCTGGATGATGTGCCGGATTATAGTCCGGAGACACACAGTTAAGATGCTGGCCGTCAAGCTTAAGGCCATCGAAGCCATAATCCGCTATAAATTTATGGACAAGGGCGGATTGTTCCCTGCGGACGTCTTCGTCCACGGGAGAAAGGAACCAGCTGTCCCACCATTCAATCTTGCGGGGCTGGCCATCTTTACCAAGGATAAGGGAATTGGGGTATTTCTTAAGGAATTCAGTACCGGGATCGGCGGCAAGCGGAGTCCACCAAAGCTCGGCCTTGAGTCCGTAGTTGTGGAACTGGTCCACCATGTACTTCATGTCAGCATCGCCGTTGGGGAAACGTTCCCTGGTCAGGTCCCAATCGCCCTCGGCAATCTGGTAACCGTCGTCAAGGGTGGCCCACTTGAAGCCCAGTTCCTGAACCTTGGGAAGGGTGCCTACAATCTCGGCAATAGTGAATTTGCGCTCATAGCCCCATGCGCACCAGGCGGTCTCATAGGCCTCCGGTACGCTTTCGGGCATCTTCACTCCGACCCTGTCCAGGAGCCCCGCGTAATTGCGAAGCGCCTGGAAACAGTCACCGGAGAATGCACTAATGAAACAGGTGTATGAGCTGACTGTCTGCCCTGGTGCCAGGGAGACCGGATCAGTATATTCTTTAACTATGGAAATCTGTGCGTAGTCGTTGCCGGCCTTTTTATCAACAGGAAGGCTTACAATCTGGGGAGTAGGTTCGATATGGCCTATCATCACGCCTGCGTCACGCCTCCAAAGGCATACGACGGGAACACCGCCGCCATAGTCCACATGATCTTCGGCGGGATTCATTCCCATGTAATTGCGCTGGTAGAATTCTTCTCCAATTGGCAGGAGCCAATCAGCACGGGCGCTGGTAGACTGCCCCTGGAAAGACCAGAAATAAGGCTCCGGGGTATCGGTCTGCACCTTCAGGTCGCATAATGACCATCCGTCCACAGAGACGGCATCGCCGGAAGCGTTGCCGTACTCGGCACTGACAATAATGGTAGAGGGGAAGGCATCGTAAACGGACAGCTTAAGCTGACGGGTCATGGAAGGACCGGAAACAGACTCACCATTATAAATATAACAGGTGCCGTTGCCAAATTCGTCGCTGACCGCCTTTTTGCTTGAGCTGACTGTCTTGAAGCTTATTTCCTGACCGGATACCGATACTGTGCCGAAGTCCGTGGCAGATTTGATAAGAGGAGTTGCTGTCGCTGCGTTTTCAATGCGGAAAGAGGTTCCGTTCTCTTCGGGAACTACTGACAGATCTCCGGAAACCGGAGCTGTTACGCAAGCCGTAAGGGCAAGTCCCGCAATTGCAAGATACAGTTTCATATTATCTTAGAGTATAATGGCCTGGTTGAAGTATCTCAAGGCCGCGTCTTCTACGGCTTCCTTAGAAGTGAAAGCGCCGGTTCCGCCGGCAGCGGTGGTGTTTATGGCACCGGTAAGGTTTCCAAGGTACTGGCAGTATTCCAGATCCTTGCCCTGCACGAATGCAGTGATGAAACCTGAATTGAAGCTGTCACCTGCGCCAATTGCATCTACAACATTGCTGTTGAGCATTGCCGGCAGGAATTTTTCTCCTTCCTTAGTAACAACCGTGGAGCCTTTTGAGCCCATCTTTACAACAAGCACATTGATGTAAGGACGAACCTCTGCAACTGCCTCTTCCAGGGTCTTTTTGCCGGTAACGGCTGTCAGTTCCTGGATGTTTGGCATGAAAATATCCACAAGCGGAAGGATCTTTTTGTAGTCGAAGTCCCATTTCTCTTCGGGGTCGAACTGCATGTCCATGGACAGGGTTGCGCCATTGTCCTTGACCAGCTTTACAATCTCATAGATATCCTTGTGCAGGGTCTCCTGAAGGAAGATTGAAGAAATGTGGACGTGCTTTGCCTGTGCGATAACCTCCGGGCGGATGTCCTTCACGCCCATTATGCTCATCGCACCGGGATAAGTGACATTTGCACGGTCCTGGTCGTAGTTAAGGATGGCTGTCAGACCGGTAGCGGCTGTTGACACCTCTATAAGATTGGAGGTGTCAACTCCGCGTTTTTCCAGAGAGGTCCTGACAAAGGCGCCGAAGTCATCGTTTCCTACCATGCCAAGGAAAGACACCTTGGCTCCGAGTGAAGCCGCATTCGCAGCGAAGATAGCCGTAGAGCTTCCAAGGGTAAGGGTCATTTCCTTTGCGAAAATCTCTTTACCGACTTCCGGGAAGCCGCCGATCTTATTCAGCAGAAGGTCAACGTTCAGTTCTCCAAGCGCTATGATGTCAAACATCTTCATTGTTTACAGCAAGTCGTTAAGATTAACCAGATTGAAAGCAACGTAGTATTTGTCGATGGCCCTTTCGATGGTAGAAAGTACGATACCTTCTGCATCGATGCCGTTAAGGTTCAGGTTCGTGTAAAGGGTCTGGCGGGCTGCGACTGCCTCAGGCTTCTGCCAAATGTAGCGCGCACCGGTCTGGATCAGCCATCTCTGGCGGTCCGGAGTGATGGAATCAAAGTCGTCCGGAGACTCGTTGCCATGAACCCATTTCTTCCATCGGCCGGAGGCGATGACAAGATCCTTCAGGATAGCGGTCATGTTTGAGTGCATTGCAACCTGGCCGGCATCGTAAAGCTCGTTCTCTACTTTCTCCAGCTCTTCAAGGGCATTGAACTCGCTGATAGTGAATTCCGGACCAACGTTGGCTGCGCCCATGTTGCAAAGAGGATAATCCTGAGGGTTTTCTACATCGTCTGTGTAGTGACCCTTGATGAAACTGCCGTACTCTGCCACAATAGACGTGAGGTCCTTGGCGACCTTGGGGTCGAAGAATGTCGTGTGAAGATCTGTGCCTACTTTACCAACCACGAAACAAGGCCAGGCATCTGAACATCCGTTCTTGGCGAGTCCCTCCTGGAGGAGAATAAGGAATCTGCGGAATACCGTCTCGTCTGCAAGGCCGCCATGTACCTCTTCTGTACCAACTTCGTAAGCAATGGGAGCGAGTCCCCTCGCCTTTCTGAAATTTTCTATGTGTGTAATGAGTTCGATAGTTCTTTCTGCGACAACCTCAATTTTGATTGTCTCTCCCTTGGGAAGGAAGCGGTCTACGGTAGGATCTACATGAATAAGCTCATAACCTGCAAGGAGGGCTGCCTCGTAAGACTTCTTCACTCCGTCCATTGCCTTCTCGTAAGGCCACATTTCAAGGGTCTGGAGGTCCTTGAGCCAGGGGCCGCCGTGGTCGATGGCTGCGATGTAGGGACCTGTATAGTTATTTCTTTTAGCTTCTACCTTCATAACCCTTACAAAGTCTTTCTGGGTCATTCCGGTATATCCGCCGTCATTATCTACCTGATTAAGGGTGGCGGCAAACATAATTGGAGCATTATTGCGTTTTGCTGCGCGGAAGGCGGCCTTGATTACGGCCGGTGAGTTAGGGCATACAGCAAGAAGAGTCATAGGCTTGTGGCCCTCTGCCGTCAGTGTCTGGATTCTGTCAAGGATTTGTCTAAGTTTCGGTTTCATATTCACTCTCTAATACTTATATATCTTAACTCCGTTTACTACTCTTGAAATTGCACCGCGGATAGAGGGGTTGTCAGGAGACAGGCCGTGCTGCAGGGAGAAGAAATATCCGGCCAACTGTCCTACAACTACGTAGGGAGCGCAGATGTACTCATTGTCTTTAAGCTGCTCCGGCTTGGGTGCGTTGATTTCGAAGTCCAGAATATCCTTTACTCCGGAAGGAGTGATTGAAATAACCACCTGGGCGGCAGGATGATTGTCGTGGTCTACCTGCTCTATGAGGTCAAGCTCGTACTGACGGGTGTAGGGATCCTCTGACAAAAGATAAACGACAAGGGTTTCTTCGTTGATAACGGCTTTAGGTCCATGCCTCAGGCCCATGAAAGAATCGAAGGCGCAAACAATGCCGCCGTCGGTGAGTTCCTGAAGCTTAAGGTGGCTCTCGCACGCGATACCTTTAAGAGGTCCTGAACCAAGGAAGACAGCCCTCTTTATCTTTTTAGTGGTAAGGTTCTTAATCTTGTCAGCGACATCGCTGTTCACAATGTATTCTGCAAAGTCTGCGGCGGCCTGAAGCTTTGCACGCTCTGCCACAAGGGTAACCTCGTTCTTGCAGAGGAGGCTGGTTACAAGCATAGAGGTGAAGCTGCTGGTCATGGCAAGGCTGCGGTCATTGGTTCCGTCCGGAAGTACAATGACGAAGTCCTTTCCGGGCTCTACCCTCTTTGCCAGCTCACCTTCCGGATTGCAGGTAATGATAAGGTGATGGGAGCCCTTGCAGAATTTGTTTGCCACCTCGTATGCAGCAACGCTCTCGGGGCTGTTTCCGGAACGGCCAAAGGAGATGAAAAGCTTAGGGGTGGATGTGAGGAAGTAAGAAGGAGCGGAAACGATATCCGTAGTGGCAACGGCCCTGGCCTGTACGAAGCCAGCCTTCAGGTATTCACATACCGCCGTGTCGGCGATATAAGCAGAGGAACCGGCGCCGGTAAGAATGATCTCGGTATCTTTACCGATTGAATTCTTTGACAGGAATTCCTCTATTTCCTGCTTCCGGCTAAGGACAATGTCATAAGTGTCCATCCACATTTTAGGCTGGTGGGCGATCTCACGGATTGTGTGACAATTTAGGTTCAGCATATCTTTTTTTATTTACATATTCGCGTTTAAACGTTACAAAACTATAGAACAAAAATTTATTTTCAAAACTTTTTGAAGAAAATTTTCTATATTTTCGTAAGTTTTTGCTTTTAAAACAAAATTTTTGCGTAAAATAATTTGATTTTTAAAAAATTAACCGTACCTTTACTTTCGAAAACGATTGTTTCAAAATCCCGACCTACACACATGAAAAGAAAGTTCTCGGCAGAAGAGCGCAGGAGTCTTCTGCTAAATCAGTTAAAGAATGAGGGGAAGATATATATATCGGACCTCATAAAGCAGTTCGACATCTCGGAGGTGTCCATACGCAAGGATCTGGCAGTTTTAGAGGAGAGAAAACTGCTGCTTCGCGTTAAGGGCGGTGCCGTAAACATGCATCAATCAGTAGATTACGATGACATGACCATTAGCCAGAAGCAGGGGCTGCATTCGCGTGAAAAGCAACTCATGGGTAAATTTGCCGCATCCATCATCAAGGATGGAGAGACCGTGATCCTGGATTCCGGCACTACAACCATGGAGATTGCAAAGAACCTGGAAGGCCTTAACAACCTGACTATCATTACAAACGCCCTGGACATTGCCATTACGCTGAACAACTACGACCGCTTCAACGTAATTACTCTTGGCGGCAAAATGAGGTCAGTATCTTACTCTACGGTTGGCATGCTGGCAGAGTCTGCGCTAAAGAATTTCTACTGCGACAAGCTCTTCCTGGGAGTCGATTCCGTAAGCATAAAAGACGGAATATCAACCCCTAACCTAGAGGAGGCAAGCCTTAACCAGGCCATGATTAATTCTGCCAAAGAGGTAATAGCCATCTTCGACTCCAGCAAACTGGGCCGCAGAGGCTTCGTTCACATCGCCTCACTTGACAAGATTGACACCATCATCACTGATTCAGGAATTTCCCAGGATTTCAGGGATCATGTCGAAGCCGCCGGCATAAAGCTTTACGTTGTCGAGGTATAATACCTATTATATAATATAAGCCAAATAGTTTATTTTTCTTTAAAACGTTTGTATTATTTCTTTCTTTTCTTAACTTTGCCTGTCGCAAAAGTTAAATAACGAAAGAATTATGACAAAGAAACACAATTGGCTTGCCTACGCCCTGATTACCGTGGTGACATGGGGTATCTGGGGCGCATTTTCCTCTACTCCGGACTTTCCGGCCACGCTTACCTATGTAGTTTGGGCGCTTAGTATGATACCCTGCGCCATAGTGGCGCTGGCCAACATCAAGTTCAAATTGAACACTAAGCCCCGCGCAGTTATATTAAGCATGGGTGTGGGGCTTCTTGGAGCAGGAGGACAGCTGATTCTGTTCGAGGCCCTGAAACACGGTCCTGCCTACCTTATCTTCCCCCTTATCTCCGTAGCCCCTATCGTAACGGTGATACTGTCCACATTTATTCTTAAGGAAAGGGTAAGCAAGCTGGGTGCAATTGGCATCTTCCTGGCCTTTGTGGCCCTTGTCTGCTTCTCACTTTCCAGCGGGACGGACGAGACTGCCAAGGACAACCTGTGGATAATCCTGGCTTCATTGGTATTCATTTGCTGGGGTACCCAGGCCTTCGTAATGAAACTGGCCAACAACCACACCCCTGACGCAGAGAGCGTCTTCGTTTACATGGCCATATCGGCAGTGATGCTTATTCCCGTCGCCCTGCTGATGACAGACTTCTCACAGCCGGTGAATATGTCCTTTAACGGACCGTACCTGACCTTCGGCATCCAGATACTTAACTCGATAGGCGCCTTCGCCCTGGTATATGCCAACAGATATGGAAAGGCAATGATTGTAGCTCCGCTTGCAGACGCCCTGGCACCGGTAATCACCACCGCCATTTCACTTGTTCTTTACGCCCACGTGCCCGGAATTGCACAGATTTGCGGAATCGTAGCGGCCATCAGCTGCGTGCTCATTTTCAGCAGGGAGCAATAAATATAAGTATTAAGAAATACAAAAAACCGGACTCGTAATGAGCCCGGTTTTTTATATATCCGACAAATGGATTAGTCAGAGAGGGAGAAACGCTTGAAAGCAACAACCTTAGCCTCTTTGTCTGCAGCAGCGATGTACTGTGCAACAGAGATCTTGTTGTCCCAAACGAAGTCCTGCTCCTCAAGAGTCTGCTCTTTGAAGAACTTCTGAACACGGCCATTGGCAATGTTCTCTACCATCTGTGCAGGAAGGGAAGCAGCCTTCTCCTCGCCTACGGTCTTGATGATCTCACGAGCCTGGGCAGCCTGCTCAGGAGTGATCCAACCCTTAGCGGTGTTGGACTCGATGTGATCCTCGCTGTCAACGTGTGCGGGGTTGATGCCTACCTTCTTAAGAGCGGCCTCAACTGCCTTCTTAACGAGCTCTTCTTTGGTCTTCTGGATAGCAACTGCCTTCTCCTGATCTACTACTGCCTGAGGGCAAGCCTCTTTGTTAACAGCAACAGGATTCATTGAAGTAACCTGCATGGCAACGTTCTTGCCAACCTCTGCGGGAACCTCTTTGTTGAAGGCAACGATAGCACCAAGCTTACCGTTGAAGTGAACGTACTGGGCAATGAAGGGAGCCTGGAGAGTCTCATAGCAAGCGAGAACGTGCTTCTCACCGGTCTTACCAGTCTGAGCGGAAATCTCTTCCTCTACAGTGTGACCGTTAGAGCAAGGAGCAGCCTTGAGGCCTTCTGCGTCTGCAGGGAAAGCCTTGATGGCAGCGTCTGCAATCTCAGTAGCAAGAGCCTTGAAATCAGGAGTAGCGCTGACGAAGTCAGTCTCGCAGCCGAGGCAAACGAGAACAGCCTTATCACCTTCGATGCGTGCAAGAACTGCACCCTCTGTGGTCTCACGGTCAGCACGCTTTGCAGCAACGAGCTTACCTTTCTCGCGGATGATCTCAACAGCCTTGTTGAAGTCGCCTTCAGCCTCGATAAGAGCCTTCTTGCAGTCCATCATACCGGCGCTGGTCATCTGACGCAGTTTCATTACGTCTTTTGCTGTAATTTCCATTTTTTCTCCTTTGTTTTAATGATGATTATTCAGCTGCGGGAGCTTCTTCCTCTTTTGCGGGCTCAGCTGCCTCTTCTGCTACAGGCTCTGCCTGTGCTTTGCGGCTGCGGAGCTTCTTGGCTGCTGCGGGTTTCTCCTCTGCGGGAGCTGCGGTAGCCTCTTTCTCTTTCTCGAGCTTACGCTCTGAGAGACCTTCCTGAATAGCCTCACAAAGAACGTTGGTGATGTACTCAATGCTCTTTGCAGCGTCGTCGTTTGCCGGAATCACGTAGTCAATCGGGGTGGGATCGCAGCAAGTATCAACCATTGCGATAACCGGAATATTGAGACGATTGGCCTCCTTAACGGCGTTAGCTTCTTTCTGGATGTCTACAACGAAGATTGCAGAAGGAAGGCGGCTCATGTCCTTGATAGAACCAAGGTTCTTCTCAAGTTTTGCACGCTGGCGGTCGATCTGAAGACGCTCACGCTTTGCGAGCTTATCAAATGTACCGTCTTCTTTCATCTTGTCGATGGTATTCATTTTCTTGACAGCCTTGCGGATGGTGGGGAAGTTGGTAAGCATTCCACCGGGCCAGCGCTCTGTCACTGCAGGCATGCCTACGGACTCAGCCTTCTCGGCGATGATGTCCTTTGCCTGTTTCTTGGTTGCTACGAAGAGGATCTTCCTGCCGCTGCGGGCGAGTTCCTTCATCATCTGAGCAGCCTCGTCAATTTTAACTATACTCTTGTGCAGGTCGATGATATGGATTCCGTTGCGCTCAATAAAGATATAGGGAGCCATTTTAGGATTCCATTTTCTTGCGAGATGACCGAAGTGTGCACCTGCATCGAGTAATTCCTGGAAATTTGTTCTTGGCATTGTTTTGTTTCTTTTTCTGTTTTAAAACTTTTCCCTTCAGGCCTTTGCCTTTCTGGCCTGTCAGGCTCTTTACATCAACCGGATCAGTAGCATATTATTATATGGTCTTCCGGTTTTCCGCAGTCCCGGGAATCGGCAGGCAGCTTGATGGATTCACATCCTTTGATCAAGGTCCTCCGGATTTGCAACCGGACTGTGCTGTAAATCAGTGTCAGCAGTCGATTAACGTTTGCTGAACTGGAAGCGACGGCGTGCACCAGGCTGACCAGGCTTCTTCCTCTCCACCTCGCGAGCATCGCGGGTAAGGAAGCCGGCGGTCTTGAGTGCAGAGCGGTAGGCCTCACGGTCAAGCTCGCTGAGTGCGCGGGCGATACCAAGTCTGAGAGCCTCTGCCTGACCTTTAACGCCACCTCCGTCGAGGTTAGCCTTAACGTCAAACTGACCAACAGTACCGGTAACTTCGAAAGGCTGATTTACAATGTAAACGAGGGTGTCCTCTGCGAAGTACTCTTTGAGGTCACGGCCATTTACAGTAATGTTGCCTGCACCGGCTGTCAGATAAACACGAGCCACAGCTGATTTACGTCTTCCAAGGGCGTTAACTGTTTTTTCCATTTGCTCTGTTTAGATTTCGTTCAACTTAATTGATTTAGGGTTCTGTGCCTGGTGGGGGTGCTCAGGACCTGCGTAAATAAACAGGTTGTTGATGAGCTTGTCACCAAGACGGGTCTTAGGAAGCATACCCTTAACTGCTCTCCTGACCAGTTCAGTAGGTCTTTTGCGAAGGATTTCTGCAGGCGTGGTGAAGCGCTGGCCACCGGGGTAACCGGTGTAGCGTACGTACACGCGATCAGTCATTTTCTTGCCTTTGAGGGCTACCTTCTCTGCGTTTACTACGATAACGTTGTCACCGCAGTCTACGTGAGGAGTATAACCGGGTTTGGTCTTTCCACGGAGGACAAGAGAAACCCTTGCAGCAAGACGACCAAGTGCAAGATCCGTTGCATCAATGACAACCCACTCTTTCTTTACAGTTGCTGCATTGAGCGATACTGTTTTGTAGCTTTGTGTGTCCACTGTCTTGATCTTTAATGGTTTATACTTAAAAATTTGCGATCCCTACAAAAAATAGGGACCGCAAATATAGGAATAATTTAGATACTGGCAAAATTTAATTTGCTATATGCCTTTTTACCAGTCTAATCCACCGTAGGATCTTATGTAGTCTGAAGTGGCATCAACTGCAACAATTGCAGCAATGGTCCAAATAAGACCTACGATAAAGGCTATAATACCGATTACAAGACCGGCGATTGCAAGGCCGTTAGGTTTCTTCTTCATGCCGAAGCCGGATAGTACCAGACCGATCAGGGATACGATGGCATCAAAGAAAGGAACCCATAAGAAGATGATGCCAACAAGTGACAGCACGAAGCCTGCTATACCCAATCCGTTTACCGGCTTAGGCTGATACTGCGGATACTGAGGCTGCTGATAGGGCTGCTGGTATTGCGGCTGCTGGGGACCGTACTGCGGAGCCTGCTGGTACTGCGGCTGCTGATAAGGCTGCTGGTATTGCGGCTGGGGGCCATACTGCGGAGCCTGGGGCTGCTGAGGCTGCTGGGGAACGTTAGGATCTTCCATTGTAAAAGGTATTTAGTTTTAATTATTTGCTAGTGATTACAAATATAATAAAAAAATTACAATCCGTACACCGATGCCTGCTCTTTCAAAGGCTCGTCCCCCCATCTTTGTGCAATATAATCAAGAGTTTCAAGCACTTTGGCAGCATCCGGCTCCGTAACAAGGCGGATTCTGGTTTCCCTGAAATCCGGAAGTCCTTTGAAATAGCAACTAAGGTGGCGGCGCATTTCATAGACTCCGGTGACCGGGCCTTTAAGGTCGAGTGACAGGCCCATCTGCCTTTTGGCAAGCTCTACCCTCTCCTTTACCGACAGAGGAGGAAGCTCTTCGCCGGTTTCAAGATAATGCTTTATTTCCCTGAAGATCCACGGATGGCCGAAGGATGCGCGTCCTACCATGATACCATCGACACCATATTTATCAAACGCCTCCGCCGCCTTTTGCGGAGAATTGATGTCGCCATTACCTATAATAGGTATACGCATGCGCGGATTGGCCTTCACCGCACCTATCAAAGACCAGTCCGCCTCTCCTTTATACATTTGGCAGCGCGTGCGCCCGTGTATGGTAAGGGCCTGGATGCCCGCATCCTGAAGGCGTTCTGCCAGCTCCACTATGATTTTGGAATTGTCGTCCCAGCCAAGACGGGTTTTTACCGTTACCGGCTTTCCAACGGCCTCTACAACGGCTTTGGTGATTGCCACCATCTTGTCCGGTTCCCTCATCATTCCGGATCCGGCACCGCGTCCGGCAATCTTGCTTACGGGGCAGCCGAAGTTTATGTCTATAAAGTCGCAAGCGTGGCCGCCGGCAATTTCTGCGGCATGGTCGGCCATTTTAGCCGCATCCACCATAGCCTCGGGAATGTTGCCGTAGATCTGGATGCCCACAGGGGCTTCTTCGGGCAGAGTACGCATTTTGGCAATGGCCTTGGCGGCGTCGCGAATAAGACCGTCGGACGATACGAACTCTGTATAGACGGCATCGGCCCCGCACTCACGGCACAATATGCGGAAAGATGCGTCGGTCACATCTTCCATCGGCGCAAGCACAACCGGCCTATGGCCCAAATCTACACTTCCAATCTTCATATACGGCTGCAAAAATACGCACAATTTTGGAGAATTCTTTCTAACTTTGCCGACTATGATTGACAAATTACTTCTGTTTCCATATTATCTGGCACTAAAAACCAGGCACGCACTTTTTGATAAAGGCATTAAAAAAGTGCGTCCGGCATGCATACCCACAATCAGCGTGGGCAATGTGACGGCCGGCGGTACCGGCAAGACTCCCCACACAGAGATGATTCTGAGGGCCCTTCTGTCCAGCGACGACTGGGGGATGAAAGAGATTGCCGTACTTTCCCGCGGGTACAAGCGCCATAGCCGTGGTTTCCAGCAGGTTACCCGCGACAGCGGAGCTTCCTTCGCCGGAGACGAACCCGCCCAGATTAAGAAAAAATTCCCCGGGGTAACAGTTGCAGTTTGCAAAGACCGCCTGGAGGGACTCGACTTCCTTGCTCATCCGGAAAAGCTGGAATCCAGCAAGAAGGGCCGCAAATGCATTGACAAGAACTTCTGCCCGGCAGACATCGCCGTTCTTGACGACGCCTTCCAGTACAGGCCGCTCAAGCCAACCTTCTCTTTATTGCTAATGGACTACAACAGACCTGTTTACAAAGACAGCCTGCTGCCCATTGGCCGTTTGAGGGACCTTCCGGAGCGTATTTGGAAAGCCGATGCCATCATAGTCACCAAATGTCCTGTTTACATGGAGGACTGGGAGCGTACAGACTGGCTGAAGCCTCTTGGCGTAAAGGACTTCGACCCCGAAACCTGCCAGGGAACGCGTCCTGACGGCACTTCCATATCTGTTTTCTTCACATCCATTAACTACCAGCCGCTGCTGCCGGTGTTCCCTGAAGAAGCAGACAAGCGTTACAGCTACTCCAGCAGGGCCATATTGTTCACCGGAATAGCAAAGGATACTCCCCTGCGCCGTTATCTTAGCGATAACTTCAAGATTGTGCATCACTTCAGTTTCCACGACCATCATAAATTCTCTTCCGGAAACATCCGCAGACTTATGGCCGCATCTGCCGACTCCCCCACTGCCGCAATGATTACTACAGAGAAGGATGCCCAAAGGATACTGTGCAGCAAAAAGATACCTGCAGGAATGAAGGAAAGGCTGTTCTACGTTCCCATAGAAGTAGCTTTCCTGACAGAAAACGAGCAGCAGCTATTTAACAAGGTGATGTTGCAGGCACTCAGGGACAATCAGTCCTGTGCCTTCACGGAATAATCGTGTATAATATTGAAGATGCGCTCTGCCATTGACTGATCCAGGCCAAGGGCGCTTGCCTCTTTGCGCACAGCCTCGAGTACGGCCTCCCAACGGCCGGTCTGGATGATGGAGATGCTGTGTTCCTGTTTAAGAACGCCAATCTGGCGGCTCACCTGCATCCTTTCTGCCAGAAGCGATAGCAGACGGCCGTCGACGTCGTCGATTTTTGCCCTCAGGGCGGCAAGGGCCTGCTGATAACCGGCATCCTCGCAATTGGCAGACCTGACCTTAAGGTCTGACAGCATGATGCCGAACTGTGCGGGGGTAAGCTGCTGGGCAGCATCGCTCAGCGCCTGGTCCGGATGCGGATGAACCTCTACCATAAGGCCGCAGGCGCCAAGGTCCAGGGCCCTTTGGGACAGTTCCTTAACCAGTTCCGCAGAGCCGGCGATGTGGCTGGGATCCACAAAAAGGGGCAGTTTGGGCAGTCTTGCCCCAAGCAGTGTTGCCATCTCCCAAACGGGAGCGTTGCGGTAAGGGGTTTTGTCAAGGGTCGTGAAGCCCCTGAGAACAGCTGCCACCTTCTTTATTCCGGACGATGCCAACCTTTCAATGGCGCCAATCCACAAATCGACATCAGGGCTGACCGGATTCTTTACCAGAACCGGGATGTCCGACCCTTCCAGGGCATCGCAGATTTCCTGGACCTGGAAAGGATTGGCTGTTGTGCGGGCGCCTATCCACACCATGTCCACGCCAGCCTCAAGACAGGCCTTCACATGGGCGGCGGAACCCACCTCTGTGCACACTTTGATACCGCTTGCCCTGCGGGCCTCCTGCAGCCAGGCAAGGCCGCGGGCGCCTACGCCCTCGAAGCCGCCCGGATGCGTGCGCGGCTTCCACAGGCCTGCGCGCAGCACGCCGGTGCCGCAGTCCCTAAGGGCCTGCGCGGCCTCCAGGACCTGTTCCCGGCTCTCTGCACTGCAGGGGCCGGCTACGACAAAGGGCCTGTCCCCAGCCGGGAACAGCCCCCATTCGTTTACCGGTACAAAGTCTGCCACGGCAGTTTTATACTGTAAGGAT
The DNA here is from genome assembly GCA_900316675.1 of uncultured Bacteroidales bacterium. Lineage (GTDB taxonomy): Bacteria > Bacteroidota > Bacteroidia > Bacteroidales > UBA932 > Cryptobacteroides. Next base: position 31,642 of record ONDR01000004.1, on the reverse strand, counting down.
ATCTTTCTCTTTAGCAGCTATGATGTCGTCTACCTGCTTCACTTTCTTGTCTGTAACCTTCTGGATTTCATCCTCGCCTTCGTGCTGGACATCCTCGGTGATAAGTGAAGACTTCTGGGCTTTCTTAAGCTGCTCTACAGCGTCGCGGCGGGCATTGCGGATAACCACCTTTGCGTTTTCGCCAGCGGCTTTTGCCTTCTTGATAAGGTCTTTACGCCTGTCCTCTGTAAGGGCGGGAACCACGCAACGGATAACTTCGCCGTTGTTTGAAGGGGTAAGACCAATGTTGGCGTCAAGGATAGCTTTCTCTATCTTGCCGATAAGGCTCCTTTCCCAAGGCTGGATGGCCAGTGTCTTGGCATCGGGAGTAGTAACGGATGCTACCTGGGGGATGGGTGCCGGTGTTCCGTAATAATCAATGGTTATGTTATTGAAAACGGAGGGGTTGGCCTTGCCCACGCGGTAGGTCTTAAGGTCTTCTTCCAGGAAGTTGATGGCGTCTTGCATCTTTTCCCCTACTGCGGATACGATGCTTTTGGCATTGTCGGTCAGCATATTATTGTGATTTTAGATTTATTCCGATGTCTATTTGTGAACCAGCGTACCTACTTTTTCGCCGCTGATTATCTTTGCCAGGTTGCCGTGCTGGTTCATGTCGAAGACGATGATTGGCATGTCTCCGTCAGAGCAGAGGGCGAAGGCGGTCTGATCCATTACCTTGAGGTGCTTTGACAAGGCCTCGTCAAAAGTAAGTTCGTCGTACTTGGTGGCGGTGGGATCCTTTTCAGGGTCTGCGGTATAAACACCGTCCACCCTGGTACCTTTAAGCAAAGCGTCTGCCTTGATCTCGAGCGCGCGAAGCGCAGCTCCTGAATCCGTGGTGAAGAAGGGATTGCCTGTTCCGCCGGCGATGAGGGCTACGCCGCCCTTTTCCATCACCTCTACGGCTGCATCCCTATTATAATAACGGGCAAAGGGCTCCATGGGTGTGGATGTAAACACCTTGGCGTCGATGCCTTCCTCTTTTATAAACATTGACAGGGCCAGGGAGTTGATAACGGTAGCGAGCATACCCATCTTGTCTCCATCTACGCGGTCGAAGCCCTTACCGGTGCCCTGAAGGCCCCTGAAGATATTTCCGCCGCCATTTACGATGGCAACCTGCATGCCGGCCCTTACAGCTGTGGCCACTTCTTTGGCACAAGCCTTAAGACTGTCAGTATCAAGTCCTTTTCCTACTTTTCCTCCCAGACTTTCGCCGCTGAGTTTAAGCAATACGCGTTTGTACATAAGTATCAGTTTGAAATAAAAGAGGTAACAAAATTATCGAAATATTATGAAACTTGCAAGAAACAAGCTATATTTGCTAACTGAAACGGAACAAAAACTTTAAACACATATGGCTAACGCATTCCACTACTCCATCGGCAAGAAGTTCATTCAGGCTATCAGCGGAGCATTCCTTGTAATCTTCCTCCTGCTTCACGCTACAATCAACTTCTTCTCCGTATTAGATTCATTCAACGGAGAGTTCGGCTCCTTCGGCGGTCTCTTCGCACAGGGCTGCGAATTCATGAGCCTGCCTATCGTAACCATCATGGTTCCGGTGCTTGCGCTCGGTTTCCTGGTTCACATTGGCTATGGTTGCTACCTTACATGGTACAACATCAAGGCTCGCGGCGGTTACAAACGTTATGAGGTTGCAAGCCGCGCTGCAGCAGATTCTTGGTCAGCAAAGAACATGTTCGTCCTTGGTATTGTTATCCTTGGCATCTTGTTCTTCCATCTTACTCACTTCTGGGCTAACATGCAGCTTCAGGAGTTCACCGGCGGCCACGCAGAGAATCCTTACGTTCTGCTGGAGGCTACCTTCAAGAACTGGTGGGTACTTGCAATTTACATTGTTTGGTTCGTTGCAGTTTGGTTACACCTTTGCCACGGTTTCTGGAGCATGCTTCAGACTGTAGGTTGGAACAACCAGATTTGGATGAAGAGGCTTAAAGTTATCGGCGCTATCGTTGCCAGCATCATCTTCCTTATGTTTGCTGCAGTAGCTGTAAACGCCTTCCTCCAGGCCAACGGCATCATCGGCTAAACAACAATTAAGATTCTTATAAAAAGACTGACCACCACGGCCAGTCTTTTTTTTGTAGGTTGGAGTGCAGGGGTCGGGGGAACTCCGTTCGCGGCGCGTCGCTGACGCTTTGCGCGCTCACTCCGGCCCCTCCCATTGTCTCCTGCGTCATTTGCTACCGCAAATAACTTGTATCCAACGGGCCCCGTCCCCCTACCCTTGCGCGGGGGTGCGCAAGCCACCCCGACCCCTGCACTCCAACCTACTAAATCCGCCTCATCACTGCGTGATGTTAATCAGAAATTCTGCGGGAGTATATACTTTAGGTATTACCAGGCCATTAGAAAGGCCTGGTTTTATTTTATAATCCTTTGTGTTCCTTGTTATTATACAGTCGCAACCGGCATTGGCGGCACAAACAGCCTGGAGGGTATCTTCATAATCATTTCCTTCCAGATACAGAGCCTTTTGGATGCAATCACCATCAATGGAAAGGACCTCCATTATAGAGGTCAAAACCTTGATGTTTGGAATGACAATATGCCGACCTACTGTTTTTTGATACACGTAGGCAACATTTACCATAGTCAGCGCAGAGACAAAGAGCTTGAACTTTCCGTTGATCGCCAGATCAAGAATTTGTGCGGATGCTTCTAGTTCTTCCCTCTCTAAAAGGAGGTCCAGAAGGATATTTGTATCCAAAAAGACTTTCATTTGGAAAGGATATATTTTAGACGATCATCATCAATTGCAGCAATATCCCCTTGCTTTGGCAGAGCTGAGCCCATAAGCTTGGTTACCGCCTGGCTGTGTCCCTGACGGTTCCCTCTTTGAGCAATGCTTGCTTCCTCCAAAATCTCTTCAATGTAACGCTTTAGTGAAATGCGTTTCTTTGACGCTTCGTAACTGAGAGCGTCAAACACTGATTGCTTAATGTCGATAAGCTTCCGTTTTGTTGCTGTTGTCGGAATCATATATACTTTTTTGCAAAGATATATATTTTTTGCGAAAATAAAGGGCTTACCTCCGAAAACACGTTAATTCTGCGCGAGCAGCGCCATGCCGTCTATTTACAAAGAGAACTAAATCAGCTGGCGGATAATATCGTCAGAGACAAAGAAGCGGTCTTCCGGTATGCGGAGGGCCGTTTTTTGTGGGCCGGCGGGGGTCAGGAGGCCCTTGGAAAGGGCGTCCTGAAGGGCGCAGGGACCGGTGATAGCCCGGAGTTCCCCGGCGTCGATGCCTGCTGCGGTACGAAGCCCAAGCATAAGGCGTTCTACAGCCACATCATAGTCTGTCAAAGACTCTGTTTCACAGGTGTACTGACAGGGGGCGCCGGGCGTCATATGGGAGTTCCAGCGGCGTGTGCGGGCGCCATCAAAGGAATGTGCTCCGGGGCCAAGGCCCACGTAGGGAGCGCGGCTCCAGTAGGCGCTGTTATGACGCGCTTCGTATCCCGGAAGCGCAAAGTTGGATACTTCGTAGTGATTAAAGCCCGCCTGGCGCAGCATTCGGCAGAGGGCGTCATACTGCTGCCGGCACTGCTCCTGGGTGGCCTCTGTGAACTTTCCGCGGGCAATCAACTGCTCCAGAGCGCTGTCTTCCTCAACAGATAACTGGTAGGCGGAAATATGCTGCGGACGCAGCTCCAAAGCCCTTGAAATAGTGTTTTCCCAGCCTTCTTCCGTCAACTGCGGCAAGCCGAAGATAAGATCTATGCTAATGTTTTCTATACCGCAGTTGCGGATGGTCTCTACCGCATTCACAGCCCCTGCGGCATTGTGACGGCGGTTCATCCAACGCAGTATGGCATCGTCAAAAGACTGGATGCCAAGGCTGATGCGGTTTACGCCAAGCTCCTTCAGACCGATTACAAAATCACGGGTAACGTCGTCCGGGTTCATCTCTACGGTGAACTCGTCGTAAGGGCCCTCGAATGGCAGGGCCTGTACGATACGCCGGAAAACGCCAAGCGGCAGCACCGAAGGGGTGCCGCCGCCAAAATACAGCGTATTAACGCCGGAAGTCTTTATTATTTCTTCACGCCTTTCTTCTATTTCTTTGATAACAGCATCGGCATAAGCCTGCATCGCAGTACCGCTGCCCTTGCAAATCTCTGAATAGAAGCCGCAATAGGTACAAAAACTCTTGCAAAAAGGGACGTGAACGTAAATCATCTACCTAAGCATGAGGGTAGTCTCTCCAAGCAGAGTCTGGGCGGTATAAGCCTGGATGGTGTAAACACCCTTGGTGTACTTGGGAATGTCGTTCAGATAAATGCTGAGCTCTACCTCTTTGCCCTCATAATCTACCTCACGTGAAGCAGATGCCACAATCTCGTCGTCACCCAGAGGGAATGAAACAGAAGCTGAGTTGGTAAGAAGGATGCCCTCAGGATCTTTTACGCGAATGTAAACACGAACCGGACCACGGGGAGCAAGGTCATTTTCTACAAGGCTGAGGGTGGTAAGCAGCCTTACAGTACGGCTGCTGCGGTCTGTCTTCTTATCGTTCTTGCCATAGGCCTCTGTATGCAGGCCGCGTGCCTTGATAACGGAACCGGCGGCAACCTGGCCGCTGAGCTCGTCTACCTGCTGAGCCAGCTGCTCGTTGGCCTTGCGGGCCTCGGAAGCATCCTTGCGTGCAGCGGCAGCCTCAGCGGTAAGCTTATGGTTGAGGGTGTTAAGTGAGTCGATCTGAGTTACATAATGCCTCATGATGGTACGCAGGGTGCCGAGTTCTTTTTCATACTTACGCATCTGGGCACGATTGGTTGCCTCTGTCTTCTGGATGCGCTCTATGAGGGCGGCAACTTCTGCCCTGGAAGTGTCCAGCTGGGCGTTCAGGCTTGCGTTTGTGGTTGTCAGGCCGTCATACTCTTGCTGAAGTTCTATCATCTGGGCAGTAAGGTCTGCCTTTTCAAGTTCAAGGTCCTTGACGATGGGCCTGTAGTGGATATTCTGGTAAACAACAACACCAACAAGAGCCACAGCAACAACTGCCAGGCCTATCATAAGGTTTCTAAGTTTCTTAGTCTTTGCCTCGCGGGCCTCCTGCTCACGACGTGCAATTATAGGATCATTTTCCATAGTATTCTGTTTTACGATTACAAAAATAATGTTTTTTGGTTATCTTTGCACAAGTACCGCGCCAAAAGAGGCCCGGACACATTAATTATGAGATATTTTATTCGTGCAGTCAAATACTTCATCTATTTTTCCATCCTACTTGTAGTGATGATGGCAGCTCTTTACGCCCTTAAAATGACGGATCCGGGCGCCAAGGATTTTGCATCCATGTTCTTCAAGGACGGCTACGATTCACTCAAGCTCATCGCCCTTGTATTCGCCGGCGTATCGGCCATTTATCCGATGGTCGGCTTTGCCAAGCTTAAAGCCATCGTTCCCGGAGAGTTCAAGGATGTGCGCGGCCCCATCATCGAATACATGCAGGAAAGGGGCTATGAACTGGAAAAAGAAGAGGGTGAGAATCTGTCCTTCAGGGCTCGCAGCACGGTTCGCAAGATAACCAGGATGTACGAAGACCGCATAGAGTTCGAGCGCGACTTTGCCGGCTTCACCGTCAAGGGCAAACGCTCTGACATAGTAAGAATCATCCACGGTGTGGAGACAAAAACAAGGGAGAATTAATTATGGCCAAGATTAACGAAGAATTCAAAACCGTAGCCGTTTATTCGTCAGAAGTTGAGGCAGAAATCAATGCCGGAATGCTTCGCGCCAACGGCATCCCCGCAGAAGTGTTCGGGGTATCATCTTCCTATCCCAGCATCAATGCTGTCATGAAAAATCAGGGCGTCCAGGTCAAGGTCAACGCAGAAGACTACGACACCGCCATGGAGCTGCTGAATACCCCGCAGGACTAACCTATTATATACTTTGCGGCAGCTTCAAGGGCGTCATAGAAATCGGCGCCATAAACGGCTGTGAGTGGTTCGCGCAGGAACTGATAGACGCGGATGTTTTCACGGCGTCCGCGCTCAACGGCATCAGCACAGATTTTCCAACGATGATAGTTTAGGGCCTGGCCACCGCCGGGCATGCGCGTTACGCGTATGGGATACAGCCAGCAAGAAGCCGGCTTGCGAAACTTATACTTTCCCTGAAAAAAGCATCTCTCTACGCTGCAGAGCACATTTCCATCCTCGTACAGACAAAAAGCACAATCCTCCAGGCCGGGAGTGCCAACAACGCCTTCCGGACTGCCGGGGATAGAGGTCAGGCCCTGGACTTTATGAGGCTTACGGACAACAGGGGTGACGATGTCGCCCTCGCGGTCAATCTCAAAAAAGCCGGTGGCAGCAACGGCCTCGCGGCCCTCCGGGGTCATAAGACCGGAATATTCGTCATAATGACGCTCAAGCTCCTCTGTCTCTGATTCCTGCAATGGAGCACCGCCGTCACCTATAACGCAGCAGCAGCCACGGCATTTCTCATAATCGCAGCAGAAAAACTCCGTCACTACCTCTTCCGACACAAGGATATCGCCTATCTGGATTATTGTTCCGTGATCTGCCATACTTCTCTGAAAAGTTCCAAAAGTCCGGTCTCATCCACCCATTCCTGTCCCCTCTCAATGTAAGGAAGCTCAGGCTCCGGCAAAACAGGCTCTGTTATTACGTCTCCGGTAACAAGCTGAGGTACAAGTACTTCTGACGATCCTCCACCTACAAGCAAATCGCGCAGCAGGGCATTGGCATCGGACGCCTTCAGCTTCTCTGACTTCTCTGACAAACCGGCCAGGAAGTCCTTTCCGTAATTATACCTAAGCTCGAACAGCCTGTGAAGGTAATCAGGATAAGAGGTCCACGTCTTGATATCGCTGGTCATGTAAGACTTGCCAAGTTTGAAGGCCTGACGGGAAACGCCGGATTCGGAGAGCGAGCTTAAAGCCTCGCGCACGCGGGCTACGACATACTGAACGGAATCTGCCTGGCTGATTGATGCCGGCAAGCCGTTTGAATGCTGTTTGCGCAGGCTGAGCCTTACGGTTAACCTTTCTTCCGGGAACATATTAAGATCCCATCTTGTAGTGCATGTCCACCCCAGAGGGACCACAGTGCCGCATACCGCCCTTCTGACCGCATCGGAAACAATTCCGGACAAGATGAAATTATCCGTATTGTAATCTACGGGGGTGGTCAGGGCCATTTCTATGCGAGGTTCCTTTTCTGCATCCAGCACCTTTCTCTTTACCTTGCGGGAGATGAAATTCGCCTCACTGCGGAAGCGTGGAGCCGATGCGCTGCCGGCCGGGAAGCGGCCGAGCCATGAAAGCAGGGCCTTTTGCAGGGCAGCCTCTGAAATGTCGCCGGTAACAATGAGAACTCCGCCGCGCATATTGGAGAACTGGCGCTGGAAGAATTCCTCTGCCTTGGCGGGCAGGCCGGCGGACAGATTCTTATTTCTCTTAATCGGACTATACAGGCCTTTAGGGCATAACAAACTATCAACCAGATATTTATAGTGCAGGTCTGAATTACCTTCGGCCGCACGTTCAATAGCATTTGACTTGCGGTAAAGTTCAAACGAATCGGGATCCGGGGTGCGTTTGTGCGCCAAGGCGGCGATGGCCTTCAGCAGCAAGGTCAGCTTATCAGAAGGGGCGGCTCCGTGCAGGCAGAAGTCGTTGGGCGAAACCCTTGGAATCAGGGTGATACCATTTGCCGCCAGCATATCTGCAAAACGCCTTCCGGGCATAGGGCCGATATTGCTAAGCAGCAGCATATCAGATACATACGCCTCTTCCCCGGGCACAAGGCCATGGATGGAAGCCCATCCGCCCTTCTGCGTCCAGGAGTAACGAATCACACCCTTGCTGTCCGTCTTTTTATATATTACCCTCATCCCGTTAGAGAAGGTAAAAATAGTACCGTCAGCCATCGGGTCCTTGTTGGTCTCTTTAAGCTTAACCTTCTTTGAAGGCTCATAGGCCAGATTCAGGGTGTCTGACTGTCCGGTAAAAGGAATCTGTGTGTCGATGTCGCCGTCGTTCCAGGATGCCAGCGCCTCAAGGACTGCCGGCTCCGGCAGGCTGAGCGAATCTGCATAACACTTTACCACAAGGTTCTTCCTGCCCCCCAGGATGGCATCCGCAAAACTATTGAAAATGCGGAGCGACACAGCCGGATCAAGCTTCCTGCCGGTCAGGAAGGTGGATTTAGACACTTCCGTGGCAAGGGAGGTTCCATACATGAACGAGGATATGCATTTGTCCGTATAGGCCTGGTTGGTCTCTGCATTGATGCTGCCGGCCAGGGCGATATCCGTACGGACCTTGCAGCTTATGTCCTTATACTCTACAGGCACCGATCCGCGCCTGTCAATGGCAGCCATCGTCTCTATAAAGACGTCAAGGGCCTTTTTCTGGTCTTTCTCTGCCACGGTGACGTTCACAATGAAATGCTCGTCGCCGCTCTGCACGTCGCTGCCAATGTATTGAGTTCCCAATGCCGATGTGGCTATTCCAGCCTCGCGGAAAGCCCTTTTGAGTCGCTTCATCGACAAGGCTTCCAGCTCTTTGTAGAACATTCCGCTGACCAGCGGCTGGATGGTTTCCATCTGGTCCTGGGGCGTTCTGGGGCAGCGCCAGTCAAAGACAATGCGGGTCACGCCCTCTGCGGGCGCAGGATAGTATCGAACAACAGGCCTGGATGTCTCGCGCCAGAGGTATTGTTCCTGAGCCACGAGGCTATCCTTCCTGTTAATGAGCATTGAAAGCATGTCCAGCTTGCCGAAGGCAACGGAGGATGTTATGTCACCCGATATGATGATTGCCTGACTGCCAAGGGGATATCGGCCACTGACGGCACCGGGGGCCGCATTGATAATCTCGAACACCATCAGCAGGGTCGAGTCCACCGCCTCCATGCCGGGAGTGACGGCAATATTGCTGAAGCGGAAAACGGTGGCGTCGTCGCCAACAGTCACATAACCGTCGCGACCGGGCCAAACTGCATTGGATACAAGATAGCGGACCGGCGACGGTGTCCTGAATCGCGGAAGGGTTGCCAGGGCGCCTATGGAATGTACCACGGAGCTGCCGCGTGAAAGGCTGTCCTCGGAAGAAAAGCCGGCCTTCTGTACCAGCGCAATATCCATCCTTCCGACCTCTGTCTTGTTGCTGACTATGTAGTATGAAATTCCGTTGTCAAGGACACCTGTAGATATGTTTTTGTCCTTGGGCAGCACAGGTAGGTCTGCTGCTGGCATAATTGTTGGAATTAATGCCAGTAGAATGGAAAAAATAGCTGTGAGTCTGAGGACTTTCATGTTTATCCGTATATTTTGCAAAAATACAATAATTTTTTTAAATTTGTGGCCGCTCGTAAAAGAGTCCAGGTTACCAGTTTGAAACCAAAAAATTAATGATATGAAAAAATTGATCATCGCTCTGGCTGCTGCGCTTATGACAGCCGGTTTTGTATCTGCACAGGACCTTGCAACCGCAACCGAATCTTACAACAATGGTGCCGCCCAGCTTAATGAGGGCAACAAGGTAGAGGCTCTTGCTTCATTCAAAGAGGCTCTTACAATGGCACAGGCTCTTGGTGGTGACGGAGAAGAGTTGGTTGCAAATTGCAAAAAAGTAATCCCCGGACTCATCCTTTCCATTGGAAAGCAGTTCAATAACGAGAAGAATTTTGCCGGCGCAGTAGAGAAAGTATCAGAGGCTATCGCAGTTGCTAAAGAATACGGTGACGAAGAGACCGTAGCAGAGGCAGAGGCCCTTCTTCCTTCACTGCAGGTTTCAGAGGCTTTCTTTGGTGCAGAGAACAGCCTTAAGGCAAAGGATTACGCTGCTGCCGCAGCTGGTTACAAGAAGGTTCTTGAGATTGAACCCAACAACGGTAACGCAGCACTTCGTCTTGTACAGGCTCTTGCCGGTACCGGCAACTTCGCAGAGGCTAAAGAGGCTCTTGCAGTAGCAGAGGCTAACGGTAAGGGTGCAGACGCTGCAAAGACCCTTTCAAACGCATACGCTAGCAAAGCAAGCGCTTCCCTTAAGGCAAAGAAATACGCAGAGGCTCTTGCAGACGCAGAAGAGGCTTCAAAGATCCTCTCTACCAACGCAAACGCTTACCTTATCGCAGGTCAGGCAGCTTCCAAGATTCCCAACAAGACCAAGCTTGCTATCAGCAACTTCGAGAAATACCTTGAGGCAGCTCCCAACGCAAAGAATGCAGGCCAGATTGCCTACACCGTTGGCGCACTTTATCAGCAGCAGCAGAACAAGGCCAAGGCTCTTGAGTTCTACAAGAAGGCAGAGGCTTCTGGTTATGCTCAGGCTGCAGAAATGATCAAGGCTCTTAGCAAATAACATGACTGCACTCGAGCTCCTTGCTCCTGCAAGAAATATAGAGATCGGCATCGCGGCAATTGACTGCGGTGCCGATGCTGTCTATATAGCAGGCCCTGCATACGGAGCCCGGAAAGATGCCGGCAACAGTTTGGAAGACATAGCCCGGCTCTGTGATTACGCGCATAAGTTTGGTGCGCGTATCTTTGTGACAGTCAATACTATAATCTACGACAACGAGCTCCGGGACTGCTATAATCTTATGCTGGCGCTGCAAAAAGCCGGCGTGGATGCCCTTATAGTACAGGACCCGGCGCTGCTGGTGCTTGCCGGCGGTGGGCCGGACGGAAACGGCCCTAAGGTCGATATCCCCCTTCACGCCTCTACCCAGTGCGCAATCAGGACACCGCAAAAGGCCGTGGACCTGGAGCAGGCAGGCTTCTCCCGCGTGGTTCTGGAAAGGCAGCTTTCAATTGCCGACATCAAGGCAATACGTGCGGCCTGCCAGGGAGAAATCGAATACTTTGTACATGGAGCGTTGTGCGTTTGCTACAGCGGCCAGTGCTACCTTTCTGAAAAGCTTGCCGGAAGAAGCGCTAACCGCGGTGCCTGCATACAGGCCTGCCGCGGAAGGTATGATCTTACCGACGCCTCCGGGAAGGTGCTGGCCAGGGACAAGGCCCTTCTGTCGCTTAAAGACCTCAATCTGCTGGACAGGCTTGAAGAGCTTGCCGCAGCAGGTGTATGTTCCTTCAAGATTGAGGGACGTCTAAAGAATATTTCCTACGTAAAAAACGTAGTCGCAGCATACTCCAAAGCACTTGACGCGCTGGTTAGCCGCTTCCCCGCTCAGTATTGCAGGGCGGCGGCAGGACGCAGCGTCTCAGGTTTTGAATCACAACTGGACAAAACCTTCAACAGGGGCTACACCCAGCTTTATACAGACGGCGTCAAAGGCAGCTGGGCATCTATGAACGCCCCCAAGAGCATGGGAGAAAAGATAGGCAAGGTACTTGCCGTCAAGCCTCTTCCCAACGGAGAAGTAGAGATAAGCGTATCCGGCAAGGCGGTCCTTGCCAACGGAGACGGCTTTGCCTTTGTAAGCGGAGGCTCCGTTTGCGGCTTCCGCGGTGATATCTGCCGTGGCAATACCATAAGGTGCAAACATGTGGACGGGCTAGCCCCGGGCACGGAACTCTACCGCAACCTTAGCGCCGCCTTTGAAAAAGAAATAACCGCAGCACCTTCTAAAAGGGTCATTGACGCCGCTGTTACCGTCAGCATCGCCCAGTTGCAAAGCGGTGGTTTTTCACTTTCCGCAAAGGTTCGCACCTCGGACGGAAGGGAAGCTGTCGCAGACAAAGTCTTTGCCGACGCACCGGTAGCAAACAACCGCGGCAGAATGGCAGAGATGCTTGCCGGCCAGCTGTCCAAGAGCAGCGGCCATTACGTATTTAATGCCAAGATTGACGTACCCGCAGACCAGGCGCTTCCCCTTCTGGGCGCAGCTGCCATAAACGAGCTGCGACGTGAGCTTGCCGCCAGCCTGGACACAATGCCCTGCGTCAGTGCTCCTTTGAGGAACATCGGGCACAAAAAAGACATTAAGCTTACCATCTTTGAACCCGGATACAAGACAAACATTGCAAACAAGATCAGTGCAGGCATTTACGGGGCGGACATAGAGGCCTACGAACTGCGCCACCAGGCTGGAGCAGAGCTTATGCGCAGCCGCTACTGCGTTCGCAACGAGCTTGGCCTCTGCCCAAGGACGAATCCCAAAGCCGGCAAGGCAGAGAGCCTGTTCCTTACAGGAAACGGCAAACCCCTGGAGCTTCGCTTCAACTGCGCAGTCTGCGAAATGTCGGTCATTGGCTAGTCGCTCTCCAGCATATCAAAGACCACTTCTACATCCCCGAAACCACCTTTCTGACCGGAATACTTCGTAAAGTACTTGGACGACAGCGTACCTCGCCAAACAATGTCGTCGCGGGAGCGTATGGGTATCTTTAGCTTGAAGCCGTAAGTCTTGCTCTTAATCTTTACTTCACCTTCAGCAGTCCAGTCAGTCCATGTGCCGCCATCGTCTTCCAGTATCAAGAAGGCGCAGCGTTCAAGCTGATTGGTCCATTCGCTAACCAGGATGGCATTTACCGTCTGCGGGATGCCCACATCTTTTCGTTGGACGCAAATGACGAAGTCCGTGATCGATGGATCGTAGGCCAGCATCTCTTCTTCCGTTGTGGCCGTAAAGTTCTCAAGCGAGCCGCATTTAACAAAGAATTCAGAACCGCCGCACAGCCAAGAATCATAATTGCGAAGCATCGTAAATTCCTTAAGCACAAGTGTTTTGATGCCCGACGTATCCGAATCCGCCTTTGTATGGCGAGCCTTCTTTTTGCCTCCGATCAGGACTTCCCCGCCCTCCAGCTGCTTTCGCAGCACCTCTACGGACGTAAAGCCGGCATCGTCGTTGGTATTCACAATCCAGACCGGGTTCTTGGAAGCATAGGACTCGTCCACAACAATCTCCTTGACCTGAATGACGCCATCGATGCCGCGGGTCATTTTGTAGGCGACGTTGGATGTCGATCCGTCCCCGGGGTCGAAGGTGATAGCAGGTAGCGACTTTCCGTCCCAATTGTCGTACCATGGCCAGTACAGTTGGAGGCCTGACTTTTCAAGATCCTTTGCAGTAAAAGTGGACGAGCCCGCCTTCGTAGAAGACAAATAATTGTTAATCAGGTCTTTAAGAGGAGTACTATAAACCCTTCTGGCAACCTTTGTGGCCTTGTCCCCCACCCCCGCGCCGGGCGCAGTGAAGAGGTCTTCCATAGTGTATTCTTCGTCGTAGCCGTTTTCTGACGAGGCTTTGACGGCGTCATGGACTTCCCTAAGCTGGGGTTCTTCCAGAGGCAGGCATGAAAGCATTTTTGCCACTTCGCTGGTGGCAATGTCATTGACGCGGTCTCTGATTTCAGGGCCGTTGTGGTCTATCTGCTCGCAGGCGGCAAGCGACAGACTCAGGATGGAGATTAATATGAGTCGTTTCATTTCACAAAAACTTTTTGCAAATACACAAAGAAAAAAGCGTTTACCAATTTTAGTAAACGCTTAATTTGCAAAAAAGGCTTTCTACGCAGCCAGAAGGCTACTTTTTATAGAAAACGAAACGGTTTTTTTCGTAAAAATCAGAGACAATCCTGCACTCAGTGTAGCCAGAGGCCACAAAAACGTCTTTTGTTTCAGGGCCTAAACAGTCATTAATCTCTGTAAGACCCATTCCCTGAGGTGCCAGAAGGGCATTACTCCACTTGGCAATAGCCCTGTAAAAGACAAGAGGATCGTCGTCAGAGACGAATAATGCCGACGCAGGCTCGAAGTCCCTGACATTAGGCCTGAGTATAGGCTTTTCCTTCTCCATGATGTAAGGAGGGTTGCTAAGGATAACGTCGAACGGGCCTTTGACAGAAGGTTCTTCCAATATATCGCCGTGCACAAAAACAGGGGCGATTGCTCCCGCAGCCTTGATTTCCTGTGCGAAATCCTGGCTGCGGGCGATATCCAAAGCCTCGTCTGAAATATCCAGGGCGGTGACCTCAACTCCAGGCACCGAGAGGGCGACAGTCCAACCAATACAGCCGGAGCCGGTGCAAAGGTCAAGCACACGTACAGGAGCAGCCTTCTTTCCAAACGGAATACGCATACGCTGCATCATTGAAACAATCTTAATTGCTTCACGGACAAGAAGTTCCGTCTCCGGACGGGGAATTAGCACACCGGATTTTACCTTGAAAACACGGCCGCAGAATTCCGTCTTGCCAACAACGTATTGGATAGGCTCCCCCTTGCACAGTCTTTCCATCCTGGCCTCAAGTTCAGGGAGCTTGGAATCAGCAATCTTATACTCCGGCTCTACAATATGGGTGTAATTCTTTGTTCCAAGAATCTCGGAGCAAAGAATCAGCACAATATTGTGGGCTTCAGCCGTAGGATACAACGGCTCAAGCAGAGCAGTGCTGCTTTTTATGAATTCCGTTAGGAGCATATATTAGGCGCTTTCAATAATTCCTGTCAGGAAGTCTGTCATATCCAGACCTGCTGCGCGAACCATCTTAGGCACAAGTGATGCGTTTGTCATTCCGGGGATGGTGTTGACCTCCAGGAAGTACAGGCCATCCTTGCCAAGTATGTAGTCTGCACGAACAACTCCGGAGCAGCCCATATGGCTGTAAATCTTGCAGGTCACATCCTTGATATGATTTGCAAGTTCTTCATCTATCTGAGCAGGGCAGATTTCCTCACTGTTGCCGTTATACTTCGCATCGTAATCGAAGTACTCGTTCTTTGTAACAATCTCTATTACCGGAAGCGGCTTGACACCCTGGGCATCCTTGTATGCAGCGCAGGTGAACTCACGACCCTCTATGGCCTTTTCTGCGATAACTGCATCACCCTCGATAAAGGCGCAGTTAAGAGCCTGCAGCATCTTGGCAGAAGAATGTACCTTGGTTACGCCAAAGCTTGAGCCACCGCTGGTTGGCTTGACAAATACAGGCCAGCCTATCTTCTTGTTAACCTGCTCTGTGAAGGCTTCAAGGTCTGAGCCCTTGCGAACCAGCATGTCCGGTGCCAGCTTGACAAAGTCCACGTCGCGAAGATAACTCTTGCAGGAGTACTTGTCAAAAGTAACGGCGGCTACAAAGGAGCGGCAGCTGCTGAACGGTACATTAAGCATCTCCAGATAGCCCTGCAGCAAGCCGTTCTCTCCGGGAGTACCGTGCTGCATGATGAAGGCAAAATCAAACTTGATGATTTCTCCGTAGATATTCACAGAGAAGTCGTTCTTGTTGATTTCCGGACGGGCCTCCTCCGGGAATTTGATTCGCATTGCTCCCTTCTTGCGGAAGGAAACAAGATGCCACTGTCCGAAGCGTGCAAAAATCTCGTAAATGCTGTATTTTGAATCATCGATTCTGGAAGCAGTGAACTCGCCGCTTCTGCAAGACACCTCCCATTCAGAGGAATCGCTTCCGTAAATAACAGCTATATTGGTGTATTTCATGCTTAAAAATTTAGTCAAAATAAAATTCTGAGCCTTTTTCTTCCGTGCCCGATGTATCTTCGTCGCCGCCGCTGCAGTCAAGGTTGATCTCCATGCCGGTAGGCTTGATGAAGGCATCTGCTTCTGATATACCCAGCCTTCCGTCCTTGAGGCACTTCTGCATGAAGATACCCCAGATAGGAAGTGCCATGTTGGAACCGCCACCAAGAGCAAGGCTCTGGAAGTGAACCTGTCGGTCTTCGCCGCCAACCCAAACACCGGCAGTGATGGTAGGAGTATAACCTATGAACCAACCATCAGAGTTGTCGTTTGTGGTACCGGTCTTGCCTGCGATCTGGCCTTTAAGCTGGTACTTGGAGCGAAGTCGGGCTGCAGTTCCCTGATTAACAACACCTTGCATAAGGTTAATCATCAGGTATGCGGTTTCGCGGCTGATTGCTTCCTTGCTACGGTGAGAGAACTCTGCCAACGTGTTTCCGTCTTTATCTTCTATTCTGGTTACAAACAGCGGAGCTGTATAAACGCCCTGTGAAGGGAAGGTGTTGTAAGCTGCCACCATTTCCTGAATTGACAGGTCTGCAGAACCTACACAAATTGAAGGCACAGGTTCGATGTGGCTGCTGATACCCATCTGACGCATCATGCCCACCATCGCCTCCGGGCCGAACTGCTTCATAAGGTAGGCGGATATATTGTTGGACGAATGGGTAAGTCCCCATTTCAGGGTGACGGACTTGCCAATCCACTCGTCTTTATCCGTGCTTCGCGGAGTCCAAGTCTTGTCGCCAACAATAAAGGACTGAGGGATGCAGACTGCTTTGTCGCAAGGAGTCATACCTCCCTGCATGGCCAGTGTGTAAAGGAACGGTTTGATGGTTGAACCCACCTGACGCTCTCCCTGATGGATGTTATCGTATTTGAAATAACGATAATTGGGACCTCCGACATAAGCCTTGACATGGCCTGTTCCAGGCTCAATGGCAATAAAGGCCGCACGAAGGAATGACTTATAATACTTAATGGAGTCGTCGGGAGTCATGGTTGTATCCACATAACCGGGACTGGTCCACTTGAATACGCGCATCTTGACGGGAGTCTTGAAACTTGCCAGAATCTCTTTCTCTGACGCGCCGGCATTCTTCAAACCACGGTAACGGTCACTGTTCTTTCTGGCTCTTTTCATGATGCCCTCTATTGTCTCTTTAGGGACATCGTTAGAGAAGGGCCTGTTAGTCTTCCAGCGAAGGTCGTTGTAGAAACTCTTCTGAAGGTCTTTGCCAAGATGCTCTGCCACGGCCTCCTCTGCATACTTCTGCATGCGATAGTTGATGGTCGTGTAGATACGGAGTCCGTCCTTGCCAAGATTATACTTGCTGCCGTCCGGCTTCTTATTCTTGTTAAGCCAGCCATAAAGGTCATCGTCGGCCCAGAGAAGTGAATCCCTGGAGTAATTCTCGTGGTAAGTGTATTTCAGCGGATCCGGCTCAGTGGCGTTCATGTAGCTGCGTAGCATGTCCTTGAAGTAAGGTGCCAAGCCGGAATTGTGATCCTGAGGCTGATAGTGAAGCTCTATGGGCAGCTGTTTGATAGAATCCCTCTGCGCCCTGGTGATGTATCCAGCCTCCTCCATCCTATCCAGAACAGTATTCCTTCTTTGCAGGGACTTGTCCGGATTAAGTATTGGATTATATCTTGTAGGCTTGTTGATCATTCCCACAAGCGTTGCGCTTTCCTGTATATTAAGGTCTATAGGATCCTTGCCGAAGAAGGTTCTGGCCGCTACCTTTATACCATCCGAATTGCTGCCGAACGGTACAGTATTAAGGTACATGGTCACAATCTCGTCCTTAGTATAGTCTTTCTCCAGCCTGATGGCGGTAACCCATTCCTTAAGCTTGCCCCAGACTCCTGCTTTTGCAGAATTCTCTCGCATCTTATACAGGTTCTTTGCCACCTGCTGGCTGATGGTACTGCCACCGCCCTGGCTCCTGTTCTGCATGAGCAGGGTTTTGAACGCTACGCGCCCGAGGCTGGTAAAGTCGATGCCGGAATGGTCGTAGAAACGGGCATCCTCCGTTGCAACGGCTGCCTGCACTACATAAGGAGAAATCTCGTTGTAGCGCACCAGCATACGGTTCTCTTTAAATTGGAAGGTGGTGAGAACCTGCCCGTCGTCTGACAGAACCTGGGTAACCAGTGCCTGCCGGGGATTTTCTATTTCTTCTCCGGACGGGATGTCCGCAAAAATCATTACAAGCAGCAAAAGGAAGAGCAGCGCCACGAACGGCGTCGCAAAGAGGATCCAGAACCACTTGACTATTTTTTTCTTCTTCTCTTCCGTCATTTTTTTTAACTATTGTTAAACCCTTTAGCGGGCACAAAATCAATCTACAAATTTAGCAACAAAATTTGGAAAAATTCAAAACTCCCTCTTACTTTGCACCGTATTTTGAAAGCGCACCGCGCAAAAAGGAAGTGATTTATGAAGAATTTGCTGATTGTCGAGTCTCCCGGAAAAGTCAAAACCATACAGAAATATTTAGGCAACGACTATACCGTAAAGGCTAGCATCGGACACATACGCGATCTGGGTCAGAAGGGAATGGGAGTTGATATCCAACACGGATTCAAACCCGAATATGAAGTGCCCGCCGACAAAAAGAAAATCGTTGCGGAACTCAAAAAACTTGCAGCAGAGGCAGACATGGTCTGGCTCGCATCCGATGAAGACCGTGAGGGAGAAGCCATCTCATGGCATCTTTTCGATACCCTTGGCCTGACAGAGGACAAGTCTAAGAGAATAGTATTCCATGAAATCACTAAGGATGCCATCCTGAATGCCATCAAGACCCCCCGCACCATCGACATGAATCTTGTCGATGCGCAGCAGGCACGCCGCGTTCTGGACAGGCTTGTGGGCTTCGAGCTTTCTCCTATCCTGTGGAGAAAGATCCAGCCGAAGCTTAGCGCCGGCCGCGTGCAGAGCGTAGCGCTCAGGCTAATCGTCGACAGGGAAAGGGAGATCATGGCCTTCAAGAAAGAGCCGTTCTATCGCATCGAGGCTACCTTCAACCCCGAAGGCACAAAGTCTTCCGTAAAGGTTAAAGCAGTCCTTGACAACAAGTTCGACACCCTCCAGCAGGCAGAAAAGTTCCTGCAGGACAGCATCGGCGCACGCTTTACAATAAAAGACATACAGCAGAAAGACGGAGTCAGGGTTCCGGCAGCTCCTTTTACCACCTCTACCCTGCAGCAGGAGGCTTCTCGCAAACTGCATCTGACCGTAAGCACCACCATGAGGCTGGCACAGGCCCTGTACGAAAGGGGTCTCATCACCTACATGCGTACGGACTCCACCAACCTTTCTTCGCTGGCAAGAAGCACTGCAAAAGCATTCATCTGCGACAACTTCGGTCCGGAATACTCCCGTCCCAGGCAGTACACCACCCACTCCAAGGGCGCGCAGGAAGCACACGAAGCAATTCGACCTACCTATATACAGAATACTTCCATTGAGGGTACGGCACAGGAAAAGAAGCTGTACGACCTTATCTGGAAGCGTACCGTCGCATCCCAGATGTCCGACGCCAAGATTCTTAAGACCGACATCGCCGTAGAATCAGACCGCCGTCCGGAGCTCTTCCGCATCCAGGCCAGCCAGATTCTGTTCGACGGTTTCCTTAAGCTTTACCTTGAGGGTACAGACGACGAGACCTTGGATGAGGGCAGCGACGTAATTCTTCCCGGCCTCAACCTTGGCCAGGCTATGAACTGCAAAGAAATGAGGGGCGAATGCAAATTCACCCAGCCTCCCTTCCGCTATTCAGAAGCATCGCTGGTCAAGAAACTGGAAGAACTGGGCATCGGCCGTCCTTCAACCTATTCTCCTACCATCACCACCCTTACCACCGGCCGCGGCTACGTAGTGAAGGGCGACAAACCGGGAGAGAAAGAGACCGTTGTAAACCTTAAGCTTACGGGCGACACCATTACCCGCAGCACCAAGACGGAAGTAATTGGTTCAGAGAAAGGTAAGCTCCTGCCTCAAGAGATCGGAATGATGGTTACAGACTACCTCATGAAGAACTTCGACGGCATTATCAATTACGACTTTACTGCCAACGTAGAGAAGGACTTCGACCTTGTAGCAGCCGGCGACAGGGCATGGAACGCCGTAATTGCAGACTTCTACACACCCTTCCACAAGAAGGTAGAGGATGTATTGTCTGACCGCACCTTCAGCCGTCCGGAAAGAGAGCTTGGCAAAGACCCCGAAACAGGCCTTCCCGTAATTGCAAAATTCGGCCAGTGGGGCCCCTTCGTCCAGATAGGAGAAGGCGAAAACCGCCGCTTCGCGCATCTGGCAGCAGGCCAGCTGATTGAGAATGTCACCCTGGAAGACGCACTTAAGCTGTTCGAGCTGCCTCGTACCGTAGGTACGCTGGACGGTCACGATATCGTCGCCACAAAGGGTAAATTCGGCCCGTACATCAAATACAATGGTAAGAATTTCTCACTGCCGAAGGGCTGCAATCCCCTTACCGTAACGGAACAGGAATGCCAGGATATCATCAAATCAAGCTCCGATCCCGCAAAGGACCAGATTGCAAGATTCGAGTCTTCTGACATCACCGTCATTAACGGAAGATACGGCCCCTACATCAAGCAGAACGGCGTGAATTACAAGATTCCGCGCGGAACAAAGGCTGAATCTCTCACCGAAGAGAAGTGTCTGGAAATCATCAAATCTGCCGGAAAAGCAAAAAAGTAGCGGATTTAAATTCACTTTTTTAAAAAATTTGTATTTTTGTGGTATGTTATACTTATAAACTGTAACGTACCATGACAAAGTATCAGATAGACCAGACAGACCAGAAGATTCTTTCCCTTCTTGTCAAGAACGCCAGAATGCCCTTCCTGGAGATCGCCAGGATATGTGACGTATCAGGTGCAGCCATCCACCAGAGAGTAAAAAGGTTGGAGGCCGCCGGCATTATCACCGGTTCCCGACTTCTGGTCAAACCCCAGGCACTTGGCCTCAACATCTGCGCTTTCGTGAGCATCAGCCTGTCAGAGGCCAGCAAGTACGCAGAGGTTGTTGAAAGCCTGAAGAAGATTCCGGAGGTTGTGGAATGCCACTTTGTAACAGGTAAGCACGCCCTGCTTGTAAAGCTGTATTGCTTTGACAATGACCACCTTATGGAGGTCCTCCTAAATACCATACAGAAGATTCCTCACATCCAGGCAACAGAGACAATGATTGCTTTGGACGAGGCTATCGACCGTCAGGTATGGGTCAAGGATTACAAGAGCACTAGCTATTCCGCCCAGAAGATGCTTCCAAAGAAAGATCTGCAAAAATAAGGTCTTCCTTTGTCGTGATTTTAATATTATACCTCTCTCCAAGACAGAAGGAGAGGGGTATTTCTTTTGCCTGCGCCACAGAAGAATCGTCAGTAAAAGAAGTGTCGTAGGCGGTGTTGTAAGCGGCTTTTATATCTTCTGACAAGAAGAACTGGGGCGTCTGGACGCCATAAATGACACTGCGGTCCGCCTTGGCCCCGGGAACAAGTTCCAACTCCCCTTCTTTATTCTTGGACAAGACCTTAAGAGTGTCTGTTACAGGGGTTACAGGGATAAGGCTGCGGCAGCCGCTTTCCATGCGGGCGCGCATGCTTCGCAGCAGGTCTGCCGACACAAACGGACGCACTCCGTCATGAATGGCGACAATGGCGCCGTCGGGCACTTTCTCCAGCGCGGCCTTAACGGAATGGAACCTTGTAAAACCACCTTTTACAATGATTTGCGGCACCGTGAAGTTGTTTTCAAGGCAATACTTTTTCCAGTATGGAATATGCTCTTCCGGCAGCACAGTAACCACTTTTACATCAGGGAAGGTGTTTGTAAAAACGGATATCGTGGCATGAAGTATACTCTTGCCTTTGATGGTCAGGAACTGCTTAGGAACGGATGCCCCCATTCTTGTTCCCTGGCCACCGGCCGTCACTATGAGATAAAACTTTCTGTTCACAATGCAAATTTAAAAAATTTTACTTTTTTTAGGTAAAGACTTCTTTATAATACGTCAGTTTTTTGTAAATTTACCAAAATTTTCAAAGTATGGCATTTTCGTTCTTTACACAGGAACTTGCAATCGACCTCGGAACCGCCAACACTGTCATTTTCCAGAATGACCAGATAGTTTTGGACGAGCCAAGCATCGTTGCAATAGATAACAATACAGGCAAATGCGTAGCCCTTGGCCAGAAGGCTAAGCTGATGCATGAGAAAACGAATCCGGGCATGAAGACCATCCGCCCGCTAAGGGACGGCGTTATCGCAGACTTCAACGCCGCAGAGATGATGATCCGCGGTTTTATCAAGCAGGTCAACAGCAAGCACAGATCCCTTTTCTCTCCCAGCCTCAAGATTGTGGTAGGTATCCCTTCCGGCAGTACAGAGGTTGAGATCAGGGCCGTGCGTGACTCATCAGAGCATGCCGGCGGCCGCGATGTTTACCTTATCTACGAGCCTATGGCCGCAGCCCTTGGTATCGGTCTGGACGTAGAAGCCCCTAAGGGCAACATGGTAGTGGATATCGGTGGCGGTACCACGGAAATTGCCGTTATTTCTTTGGGAGGCATCGTTCAGCAGGACAGTATCCGCGTGGCCGGTGACGTTTTCACCAGCGACATCCAGTACTACCTGCGTCAGCAGCATAACATCAAGGTTGGTGAAACCACCGCAGAGAAAATTAAGATCGCCGTAGGCGCTGTAATACCGGAGTTGGACGAAGAACCGGAGCCTTTCACCGTAAGGGGTCCTAACCTTATGACCGCCCATCCGGTAGATGCAACCATCACCTACCAGGAAATTGCACACTGCCTGGACAAATCCATCGCCAAGCTTGAAGCATCCATCCTTCACGTGCTTGAATCAACTCCTCCGGAGCTTTATTCAGACATCGTAGAGAACGGTATCTTCCTTTCCGGCGGCGGCTCACTGCTCAGGGGTATTGCAAAGAGGTTCTCAGAGAAGGTCAACATCCAGTTCCATGTGGCAGAAGACCCGCTTCGCGCCGTAGCAAGGGGAACTTGCATCGCCCTCAAGAACATAGACAACTACTCGTTCCTGATGAGATAAATGGCCGGCAAGCGGAACATATACCGCACCGGGATCAATGTGGCAATCTTCATATTTTTGGAGGTTGCCGCTTTGGGTTTGTTACGCCGCAGTTCAGAGGGCCAGAGCTTCTTCATAAACCAGATGTCACACTCCTTCGCCGCAAAAGTTTGGGGATGGAGCCAGAATGTCGGGGACTACTTTGCCCTTAAAGGCATAAACAATGACCTTGCAACAGACAACTTCCTGCTGCAGACGGCAATTGCAAAAATGGACGCAGATGCAGATTCAATCAGAGCTGCGAATGCTGCAAAGGACGGCATCGTCGTAGCGGGAAGATATCTCTTTTCCCATGCATCTGTCATTAAATACAGCCAAAACAAGCATCATAACTACCTGATTATAGGCAAAGGCGCCAAAGACGGCGTTACCGCCCACACCGGGGTAATATCGTCAAAAGGCGTCATCGGCATCATAGATACCGTCAGCACTAATTACGCATATGCCAGATCGTTCATGAGCAGCAACTTCAACCTTAGCACCCGCATCGGGCATGAGGGAGCTGTGGGACCCATGGCGTGGGACGGTAAAAGCATGAACGGAGCAATACTGAGGGAAATTAGCCTGCAGCACAAGTTCAAGCAGGGGGATACGGTTTATACCAGCGGCCATTCTTCCATTTTTCCGCCGGACATCCCGCTTGGCACCATCGGAGAATCCCGCATAATTAACGGCTCTACATACGAGATTGACGTACATCTTTTCCAGGACTATTCTGCAATAAGGTACGTCACACTTGTCAGCAATATGGACAGGCAAGAGATAGTTTCACTTGAAAAGAAGGGGGACGAGCAATGAGAAACAGGGCACTTACATTCCTTATCCTTGTTGCCTGCCAGGTGCTGATATGCAATTACTTACACCTGAGCATGTACCTGTCGCTGAGCATCCTTCCGGTGCTTATTATCTGCCTGCCGACCAAAATTACAACCCCTGTGGCAATGATCATTGCCTTTGCTGCCGGTTTTGTTGTCGATTATACGGCAGAGGGTGTTCTTGGACTGAATTCCCTGGCCCTGGTACCGGTCGCCCTGCTGCGCAGATCAGTGTGCGATGCAATTTTTGGTGAAGAGCTTGTCGCACGAAAGGAAGATTTTTCCGTTGCCAAGTTTGGCTGGCCGAAGGTCGCATTTGCTGTATCGATCGCACAAGCCCTGTTCCTGCTTATCTACATCTGGGCCGACGGTGGCCAGGCACGCCCGTTCGGCTTCAACCTGCTACGCGGCTTTGTCTCCTTTGCCGTGGGAATCATCATTTCCGTTCCGATCGCCGACAAGTTGACAAAGTACCATGGACAATCCGCGTAAAAATAAGCTGATCATAGGTCTTCTGATTGCGGCCGGCATCCTTCTTACCAAGCTGTTCATAATCCAGATTGTGAACGACAAATACAAGAGGGACGCTTCCAACAACTCCATGGTCTATGATATCATCTACCCCACCCGTGGAGTCATTTACGACCGCAACGGCCGCATTCTGGTTGGCAACAAGGTAGCTTACGATATTCTGGTAACGCCCAAAGAGGTAGAGCCATTTGACACGCTCCTGCTGGCACAGGTGCTTCAGGTAGATCCGGAATTCATCCGTACCAAGATGGCAGAGTACCGCAGGGACCGCCGTAAAATAGGCTTCCAGTCGATGGTGATGATTAAACAGCTGCCGGCAGAGGCCTTCATGCGTTTTGCAGAAATCGAGTACATGTTCCCCGGCTTCAGGGGGCAGACAAGAAGTATCAGGGAGTATCCATTCAACGCCGGAGGCAACCTGCTGGGCTATGTGTCAGAGGTTGATGCCGACTACATAAAAAAGCACCCGGGAGAATACAAACCCGGAGACTACGCCGGAAAAACGGGCATCGAGGCCAGCCGGGAGACTGACCTGCGGGGAGAAAAAGGCTATCACATTTACCTTAGGAATTCCCGAAACCAGATAGAATCGGCCTACGACGACGGAAAGTCGGACAAGGAAGCGGTGCCGGGCAAGGATATTGTCACGACCATCGATGCGCAGCTTCAGCAGTATGGCCAGGAGTTGATGAAGAACAAGGTTGGGTCGCTGGTTGCCATCGAACCGGAAACGGGTGAAATACTGGCACTTGTGTCCAGCCCCGGTATTGATGTAGACCAGCTGGCAGACATACGCAACCACTACCAGAGCATAGTAAAAGACCCCTATAAACCCATGTTCAACAGGGCCGTGCAGGCATCCTATCCCCCGGGATCGGTGTTCAAACTAGTCAACGGACTGATTGGCCTGCAAGAGGGAACCCTGAAACCGACGGACAGCTATCCATGCAGCATGGGCTACCATTTTGGCAAGCATAAACTGGGCTGCCATTCACACACCTCCCCCATCCAGCTGGAACAAGCCATTATGATGTCCTGCAACGCCTATTTCTGCTATGCGCTGCGATATATGCTGGAGAACCGCAAATATGCTTCAATAGCAGAGGCCCTTGACAAGTGGCACGAATACGTGGAAAGCTTCGGCTTCGGCCATAAACTGGGGAGCGACTTCCCTGCGGAATTAGGCGGAACCATCCCTACCTCAAAACTTTACAACAGGGTTTACGGCAAGGGCGGATGGAAGTTTACAACAATCATTTCCATATCCATCGGACAGGGAGAAATTGGCGTCACACCGCTGCAGATTGCCAATCTTAGCGCTACCGTGGCCAATCGCGGCTGGTATAAGATTCCCCATATCGTAAAGGATTCACCGGACCTGGAGATAGACCAGAAATTCAAGGAGAGGCAATATACCATGGTGGATACCACCCAGTTCCAGAAGGTGATCCATGGCATGTGGAGGGCCGTAAACGGGGGCTTCGGTTCCGGAGGTACGGCCAGCATCGCAGCAGTGCCGGGGCTGGATATCTGCGGCAAGACCGGAACGGCGCAGAACCCGCGAGGCGCAGACAACTCTGTATTCATTTGCTTTGCTCCCCGTGAGAATCCCAAAATTGCAGTGGCGGCGTACGTAGAAAACGCCGGCTTCGGAGCAACCTGGGCGGCACCTATCGCGTCGCTTCTGGTAGAAAAATACCTGACGGGAGAGATTTCCCGTCCGGACCTGGAAAAACGTATCCTTGACGGAGATCTTATGTGGAGGGTTAAAAAGGATTAGTGGCCATGGAAGAGAGGTTCAGGAACAGAAGCATAAAGCAGTCGTACGACTGGAGGCTGATAGGCATCTATCTGGCCCTGGTCTTCATCGGCCTCATAAATATCTATGCCTCAGTTCATTCCGCCGAGCCGTCATCAATCTTCGACCTTTCTGTCCGAAGCGGAATGCAGTGCATCTGGATAGCTACGGCCTTTGCCCTTGCCGGACTGATTGTATTTGCCATTCCCTCCAGGTTCTGGGAGAGTACGGCCATTCCTTTATATATAGGAGTGGTGTTCCTGCTTGTTGCCGTTATCTTTTTGGGTGTGGAGGTTAAGGGATCCAGGTCCTGGTTCAATTTCGGCCCGGTGCGGTTCCAGCCGGCCGAAGTTTCAAAAATCACCACTTCCCTGCTGCTGGCCTTCGTTCTTAGCCATCCGGGCTTCAGAATGGGCAGATTAAGAAATCTGCTTCAAGTTGCCATTGTGATAGGCCTGCCCATGCTCATTATCCTGGGAGAGAAAGAGACTGGTTCGGCCCTGGTTTATATTGGATTCATATTCGTTCTATATAGGGAGGGCATGTCAGGATGGGTTCTTACCGCCCTTGGGGTAAGCATACTGATGTTTATCCTTACCCTGACGGTATCGCCGTACGTGGCCATACTTGTCCTTCTTACTATAGCGATAGTGTCCAATGCCCTGCAGGGACGCAACGCGGTCAGGGATATCGCCATTGGCGTTTTTGTCATTGCCGGACTGGCATTTCTGCCCGATCATCCGATGAAGGTGCTGATGGGGCTTGTCATCGCCGCCGTTCCGGTGCTGTGCTATTTTGCCTACAAGCGCAAAAACAGCTTTTTGTTCTATTCCGTCCTGGCTTCCATTGCAGGAATAATGCTGGTATTCTCTACCGATATCATCTTTAACAAAGTGATGCAGGAGCACCAGCGCAAACGTATAGAGGTCCTACTTGGCATTAAGGACGACCCGTCCGGCGTAGGATACAACGTGAACCAGAGTATGATTGCCATAGGTTCCGGCGGCTTCTCAGGTAAGGGATATCTTCATGGCACCCAGACCGCCTACGGCTTTGTACCGGAACAGAGTACAGACTTCATATTCTGCACAGTGGGCGAAGAGTGGGGCTTTCTTGGCTGCCTTCTAGTGATTGGCCTATACATCGCCCTGATATGGAGAATCATCCGGAATGCAGAGCGAAGCCGCGAGCATTTCACGCGAGTTTACGGGTATTGCGTCGCCTCATGTCTGTTCATGCATCTGTTCATCAATATTGGCATGACAATTGGACTTATGCCGGTAATTGGAATCCCTCTTCCGCTCATGAGTTACGGCGGCTCATCTCTTTGGGCCTTCACTATTTTGATCTTCATTTTCGTGGTTCTTGACCACCAGGAAAAGAAGTACTTCTGATATTAACAAAGTTATTAACAAAATCGTACGAAAATGGGGCGCGTTCTGTAAAATCCGGTAAAATTTTACTGGATTTTACGCAAAATGTCACTTTTTTACGCGTTTTTACTTAAAGACGTGTAGGGATTTTACGATTTTTTACGCGACTAATCGTTTTTAAACAGAACTTTACTTTCGTTGATTTTCAACACTTGTCCTCAACAATATTAACCTAACATCCTTTAATAATCAAAAATGAAAAAATTAATGGTCGCATCGGTGCTCGGCTTCATGATAATAGCCGGTATCGTCTACACCGCGCGCAGTCGTGAAAACAATTACAATGGAGAGTACACAGAGTCTGACAAACTCTTCCTCAGAATGGCCATCCTGATGGCCGACGAGAGTGTTGATCACGATAACGAACCATTCGCCGCCATTATTGTCAAGGATGGTGAAATACTTGCTACGACAACCAGCACAATAAGCCAGGATAACGATCCTACCGCACACGCAGAGATCAATGCTATCCACCAGGCGTGTAAAGAGCTGGGAACCTGCGATCTGTCAGGTTGTGTTCTCTACGCTTCATGCGAACCTTGCCAGATGTGCATGCTCGCGTGCGAGAGCGCGAATATAGAAAGAGTCTTCTACGGCAGCTCCCGTTCAGATGCATCAAAGTTTGACCCTTGCCACCGCAACATGCCGGCTATCCAGCTGCTGCGCGACGAGGCTCGTCACACTTTCTCTTACTGGGAGGAGAAATCTAATATAAAGGAATAAAATTCCTTAATTCGGTCCAGCATAGTATAGCTCCCGGTTCCGGGAGAGGCATAACGCTGGAAACAATGCTCACGAAGGGCCAGGGTATGAAGCTCAGCTGAAATACCCATGGCCCTTAGCTTTTCCCATACTTTAACAGAGTTCATGGCCGCCCATTCGTCGGAATCGCCATGAATCAGAAGCATGGGGGCAGTATCAGGGTCGAAGGTGAATTCAGGAGCCAGAATGGCGCTGTCATCATTGCCGCCAGTGACGTTGGGATCCTCCAGGCCATCGGTAAGCGCATAGGCAGGATAAATGCCTATACCCCACTGCACCTTGCAGGACAGCTTGTCTATTTCATCTATCGGCAGGTAGGACTGGTGGCGGGAAGACGTTACGCCCATAAGCGTAAGATGACCGCCGGCAGATGAACCCATGATTCCAATCAAATCAGGATCAAGACCATAGCTTTGGGCTTTGCTTCGGACAACACGCACTGCCCTCTGCAGATCCTGCCAGGCAGTAGTATGCTTGGCCAGGCCCACCGGTCGGGGCGTACGGTAACGCATGGTTACTACAGTGACGCCCAAGGCGTTCAGATATCTGCGGGTAGGAGTTACCTCAAAGCTCTTGGGAGTATTGCCGGTATAAGCACCGCCGGAATATACAATCTGAATTGCCTTAGTCTTTAGCTCCTTGGGGAAGTGCCACTCGATGTACGGCGTGCCCTGTGCCTCCTGAGCATCAGGCATCAAACCATCCGGCCATATATTCTCTTTGATATACTCTTTTCTGTCGTCGTCCAGGGCATATCTTTCATTAATATCCTCTTCCGGGGCGATGGGGCCAAGGTAGCCCATCTGGGTCATGAATTCCACGGCGCGTTCAAAGCCGAAGGCTCCGTGTCCTTTGCCGGGATAAAGATGCAGTTCCGCAGGAATACCCATGCGGCGAAGCTGCCTGTAGACTTGGGTGGAACCCATAGGAGAATAAGGGTCAAGCTGGCCGTGGTGAAGGCTGATAGGGCAAGTCTTAGAATCAAACTTAAAGACTGAGCTAAGCTTTACATCAGGGCCGTAACCGTCCCTGGTGGCCTGGGTACCGGCTTCGGCATCAGTAGTGGCGTAAGCCGGAGCATTTGCAATGAGCCAGTTGATGTGACAGGAAATGCTGTCCGTCTTGTCTATTGGCTTGTATGCTTTAGTCTGGGAGCTGGTGGCCAGAAGAAGGCCAAGATGAGAACCCGCAGACATTGAAATCACGCCTATCTTTTCAGGATCAAAGCCGCGCTTCCGGGCCTCTTTCCTTACCAAGCGCACAGCCCTCTGCCCATCTTCCCAGGCCGACTGGTAAATAGGCAATCCTATCGGCCTTGGTGTGCGATAAACGAAGTTAACACACTGAATACCCAGGGCAGTAAGCGCCTTGCGCCATCTTTTAATGAGTTTTACGTCACAGCAGTTCTGGTAGCTGCCGCCTGAAATCAGGATCATGCATACGCCATTGGGCTTAGCCGGGGACTCATACCACTCAAGATACGGAATCCTGTGCTGGTCCGGATTAAAGCCTTCCTTGCCGGCTTCGTTTGTCATGGCAGCAATCTGGTGGCCCTGCATATCAGGCATCTGACCCTGCGGCCAGACGGGCATACGCTCCTGCGCCCCGAGCGTCCAGCCCAGGAGCAGCAAACTCAGTATGATAGCGATTCTTTTCATATCTCCAAAGATAAACAAAAAAGGATGAAAAATAAATGATTCCGGCAAACTATTGCTATCTTTGTGTAGCAGCTATGTAGCGTTATTTTATTCTATGAAAAAGGCATTTTTATTCAAATTTTACTTCTTAGGCCTGCTGGCCTTGGTGGTATTTGCCTGCCGTCCGGACAATGTTCCGCAGCCGCCGGCACCTCAGACAGAGTGGATATCCAGAGCCGACGGATTCCAGCAGAATTATACCCTGGATCAGATTGTGGTCCTGAGCCGCCACAACATCCGCTCCCCGCTTGTGAGCAAGAACTCTGTTCTTACCAGGCTCACCAACAGCAATTATCAGTGGTTCCAGTGGGAAGGACAGCCCAGTCACCTCACCGCCAAAGGCGACAGACTGGAGGCAAAAATGGGCACATTCTTCAAAGAATGGCTTCAGAAAAAGGATTTCATATCCAGGTATTCTCCGGGCAGCGGAACCTTCCGTTTCTATGCCAATGCAAAACAGCGCTGCCAGACAACGGCAAGGAGTTTTGCCGATGCCCTTCTTCCCGGCCAGAATGCCGAGGTGGAGATGAAAGTGGCGTTCGACACTATGGACCCCGTATTCAATCCCCAGATTACCAAGCTGTCCGACAGTTTCGTTACCAAGGCCCAGGGCGAGATAGCTGAGAGATTCGGAGACATCAACACTCCCATCGCAGGCTCTTTTGCCCTGTTGGAACGCGTCATCGACATTACCAACTCCCCGGCATATCCGGACACCACCTCTTTCAGTCAGTTCCCCTCCAAGGTTTCCTTCAAAATGAACGCGGAGCCCTCTATGAGCGGAGGCCTGAAGATGGCCTGCACTGTGTCTGACGCCCTCTCCCTTCAGTATTACGAGGAAACCGACGACTACAAAGCATCGTTCGGCCACAACCTCAGTTTCGACGACTGGGTTCAGATTTCATCCGTGAAGGAGTGGTATGGAGACATCCTTTTCACCGCCCCGTCCGTGTCGGTTAACGTTGCGCATCCTCTTCTGAAGGAAATCCTCAGCGAGATGCAGAAAGAAAAGCGCATCTTCACTTTCCTTTGCGGTCACGACTCCAATGTTGGAAGCGTGCTTGCCGCACTTGAAGCGGAAGATGTGGACCTTCCCGCTTCCATCGAGAAGCGCACGCCGATCGGCTGCAAGCTGGTATTCGAAACCTTCACCGGAAAAGACGGATCCAAGTATGCCGACATTCTGCTGGTCTATGCAACTGCTTCCCAGCTTCGCTCCGAGGCCTCTCTCTCTTATTCCAACCCTCCTGCAGGAGTGAGAATCCCGCTTAAGGGACTCAAGGCTAATGCCGATGGGCTGTACAGCCTCTCCGACGTATATGGGCGCCTGTCACGGGCTATCGATGCATACGACACTCTCTAAGGTTTTCCAAAGAAGGAGGCATGCAAATTATGGCAAGTCTGGATATGATGAAACAATGAGGTAAATATCGTGTTTGTTGAACATTTTCAAACGTATCTTTTCTGTACTGACTTTTTGGCGTAAAAAAGGGCGCAGCCCTTCATGACTGCGCCCTTTATACCAATAACTGTGGCGTCAGAGATTATTGTATCTCAATCTGCTTGACTGCCTTCTGGACATCCACTTTCTCTTTCTTGGGGATGTGGACATTCAGCCACCTTGGCTTCAATCTTGTCGGCCTCGGCATCCTCGGGAAGCGTAAGCATCTGCTGGAACTTCTCGTAAGAGAATTCA
The DNA here is from genome assembly GCA_900316675.1 of uncultured Bacteroidales bacterium. Lineage (GTDB taxonomy): Bacteria > Bacteroidota > Bacteroidia > Bacteroidales > UBA932 > Cryptobacteroides. The sequence continues at coordinate 273 of ONDR01000004.1, read as the reverse complement.
CGGCGTAGATACCTTCCGTGGTGTTTTTTCTCATGGTTCTCGGCCTTCTTTTCCATGTTGATGACAAGGTTGTTGTCCTCGTCCACATGGACCTGGAAGTCTTCCTTGGTGAGACCCGGAGCGGCCAGCTCCACGTCGTACTCTTTTTCGTTTTCAATTACATTGATGGCCGGAGCGGTGTAGTTCGTCCTTTCCATCCAGCTGTTGTCGAAGAAGTCGTTGAAGATGTCAGGCAACCAGCTTTGATTCCTTCTAATCGTAGGTAACATAACA
>ONDR01000007.1:40021-177621 GCA_900316675.1 uncultured Bacteroidales bacterium | reverse complement strand
GCTTTGGAGGAACAAGAAACAGGGATTTTTAACTTAATATGTAAAAACGATGTATGATGAAACGCATATTGAACTTTGCTTTTTGCGCGGCGCTGCTGGTGGCAGGGCTGAGCGGGTGTGAGAAGATCGATGTGAACAAGCTGGAAGGAACCTGGTCCGAGCAATACGACCCCACGGTCTTCGCGATGGATGGCTCCGTGACGTACACCTTCGACGGAAACAATGGCTACCAGCTTCACGTATATGATGCCCTGAGTGGCGAATCTCACGACTACAGCGGCCACTATGCCATCGACCTGATCAATAAGGGCACTATTACCATCAATCCGTCGATGTCGGACTTCAGCAATGTCACATACAAGCTCGTGAAGCTGACATCAAAGGAGATGGAATGGCAGAAGGAAGGTACGACCTATTCTGTTGGGACCTGGGGCTCTGATTACCGGCATTTTGTGAGGGGAAAGTAGATCCTTCGGCTTCGTTTCAGGATGACAATGAGAACTGCCGTCACGTTGAGGTGGCGGCAGTTCTCTTATGTGGATGGGTTTATTTCTTGATCAGGACTATCCAACGACCGGTTTTGCGTCCTTCTTTACGTTCGAGATATCCGTCTCTTTGGAGTTTGTTCAGATGGTATTTCACACCATCAGGAGTCAAATCAAGGATCGGCGCCAAAGCCTGACGGGTCAAGTATGGATCCTCGGTGAGCAAGTCCAGAATCTTTTGGGCAGTCTCACCGATGGGCTTTTGGGTAGTGGAAGACTTCTTTTGGGTAGTCTTTTGGGTAGTATCCTCGCCCTTTTGGGTAGTCTTTTGGGTAGTGTTTTCCGTCTTAGGTGCGTGGTGAAGAAGGAAGATGCGTCTGACTCAAAGGTTGGCGCGAGGTCTTTGCTGTAGAGACGCAACTCGGAGGTGTGCGTGGTGATCTTCTGGAAGCCAGAGCCACGTTTCTCCATCAGGTCCAGCTGGGTGAAGACATCGGCAATGATGGGGTTGCGCCGCTTGGACGGTACCTTGAGGATATCGCGGTCCTGAATCCTGGTACCGTCGAACATGCCGCCCGGAGAATAGAATTCGATGCGGTTGTCGTAGATGTCCACGTGGACTTCACTGCCGACCTCGGTCATATCCCGATGGATAAGGTGGTTCACGCAGCATTCCAGGATGGCGCGGTCGGCGTACTCCGGGAAGTTGAGGCGATAGTCCGGAAGTTTGAACCAGCGTTTCGCCGTGCTGGACTTGATGAAGCCGGTCATCATCTTGAGCAGGTACAGCAGGTTGCCGCTGTATTCAGCATCGTTGATGGCGTCCGTCTTCGTGAGTCCGTTCCAGCGGGTGCAGAAGACACGCGACTGATAGACGTTGCAATTGTCCGAGAAGAGCAGGCCTCCGTTGGTGAGGGTGCCGTCTTCCATGACGAGGCCCCAGGACTCAGGGTATTTATCGTCCCATTGAAGGCGGGTTCTCTCATGGTATTCGTTCGCAAGCATCTTGAAACTGTGCTTGGATATCTTCTCTTGGGAAGGAAGGGCGTCCCAGCTGCGGTTCGTTCCTTTGAGTACCAGGTTCAGAAGCTGGCGTGACGTTGCCTGATTACTTTCGTTGCCGGAGCGGACATAGGCCTGGCGGGAACCATCCAGAAAGAGGTAATAGGGCGTGAACTGACCGGGCTTTACCAGTAGTTCCAGCACCTTATTGCCTTTTTCGTCCTCTGCTGGTGTGAGCGTCCAATCAGGAATAGGATCCAGATGAGCGTTGATCTTCTCGCTTATGAAGTCGGAATCTGCCTGGATGTCTTTGAGACCGGTGACGGTGCCATCGTTGGACACACCAAAGTATAAGGCTCCGCCTCCCGTGTTGGCAAAAGCGCTGACGCTCTTGAGCCAGTGACGGATCTTCTTGCGCTCCAATTCATCCTTGAAGTCGTATGCCGTACACTCGGATATGAGTTTATTTCCCAGAATCTTCATAAATCAGTATGTTACGGATTACAAATTTAACATTTTATTTCCATTACCCTGGCATTTCTGGCATTATTGGCATTTTGGATGTGCCGAAAGTGCCAATAGTGCCACTTGTGCCATAGGGGGTTAGAGAGTATTACCGGTAACGTTTTTCATAATAGCCGTGGGTAATTTTACGGAAGAGGCTGGTGGAGAGCCAGCGCTTGAAGGTGCGCTCGGGCATACCGTAGCGTTCGGCCACCAGGAGGCCGGTGCGGGTCTCGAAGCTTTGGGGCAGTTCGTCGTAGATGGTCTTCTGCATCCCGGGGAGTTCATCGACGGGTGAGCTGATGAACTTGCGGTGGGCCTTGATGCCGCAGGCGATGAAGTAGTAGCTGAGGGCGATGGCGCCGCGCATGCTGTCTTCGCTGATGTCGAGGAGCTTGGACTGCTTGCAACCGAACTTCAGGACTTCCAGGACCAGAGCGAATCGGCCGCAGTATCGGTCCATCTTGGTGGCCAGACCGGCGAAGCTGCTGCCGCCGTTGTTCTTCTGGTCACTGAGGTTGTCGAACCATTCTTTGTAGAGGGCTTTGGCTCCCGGGGAGAGTTTCACGACTTTTGGTGTGCCTTCGAACGGAAGGGAGAGGATCCGCTGGATAATCTTGTTCCAGCTCTGGGCGATGCGCTCGTCGATATCGATGTCGTTGAACTTGGGGTACGGGACTTTCTCCGGGAAGGCGAAGAGCCAGCGGTCCACGAAGCCGTTCTGGATCTTGCCTTTGGCGAAGCTTACGAGGATTTCCGGCTGGATACCGCCGAAGACGCCGATGCAGGTGTCGTTGATTTTGACGGGGTCGGCCCCGACGCGGTTGACGGTGACGCCTCCTCCGGCGAAGAGCTGGGTCCACATCTGTTCGTCGGCGCCGCTGCGGTATTTGTTGAAGCTGTAGATGAAGCCGATGAGTTCGTCGAAGAAGACGATGAGGCCCCTGGGATTGGCTTTGTGCTGGCGGACCAGGACTTCGGGGGTGAAGTCGCTGAGGATGTACTGCTGGTACATGGGCATCTCCAGCTTGGGATTGCGTTCCTTGAGGGGTTTGAGGAATTCTGCGTCGTAGAGGGCTTTCTCGCTAACATAGCGCTCATACTCCTGGTCGTCTTTCTCCCGGATGGGCGCCAGGGCGAAGTCAAAGCAGCTGGTCTTGTTGGTGCCTCGGCCGCCGACGATGGCCAGGTACAGCAGGGGCTTTTCTTTCCAGCCGGTCTGCATCTCGATGACGGCGGCGTTGCCGCAGGAAAGGGCGGCTACGAAGAGGAGGCAGGGCGCGATGTAGTCGATGGGAAAGTTCTGGTGAAGGTGGGTTTCCCTGACGATTTCCTGGACCTTTTTGGGCAGTACTTCAACGGGGAACGGGATGCATTCGTAGTGCGGGATGCTGTCGGGGATAACGCCCCGCTGATGGCAGCGGTAGGTATTTCTTGGAACAGGCGGAGAGCCGGTGAAAGGCGGCGCGGCCGGTTTCGCCAAGGCTGGAGAGGGCCATACCGATGGTGAGCCACTCTTCGTAGTCGTCCAGGGGGATGCGCTTTTGCTCCCAGAGGGAGACATACATCTCCAGGCGTTCATCGTCGGGAATGTCTCTGGGACGGAATTCTTCCGGGAGCTCTTCTTCGGGTTCGTCCGGCAGCTCATAGATGTCGCAGCGGTCGTTGCGGTAGGGATGGTCGTCGATGCTGATGAAGCGGAGGCGGGTTTCGTCGCTGCAGGCGGCATCGACGGTGTAGCCGATATCGGCCAGCTCGCGGGAGAGGGCTTCGAAGTAGTGTTTGTGCTCGCGCCAGTCGGTGGTGGCCACGGGAACGATGCCGAAGAGGCCCTTACCACTGACGCTGAGGCCAATATACCAGAAGAAGGAGAGCTGCGCGAGGTCTTGTTTGGCGGCCTCAACGTCTTCCAGGTTGTCGAAGTCCAGGACAATGAGGGAATTGTACTGCAGGATCTTGTCTTCCTTCCGGATGCCGGCAAGGCGAGTTTTGACTTTGCAGGAGATGCAGCCTGCAGGGAGGGTGGTTTTCTTGAGGCGGGAGCGCTCGGCTTTGTCGGCCGTGGAGCGGATTACCCCTATCTCGTCACGGTACTCGGTTCCCAGCTGAAGGAATTCGGCGAGGGTGAGGATTTGCATCTGGTTTGCGTCGCGGAGATAGCCTTTGCCGCGACGCTCGATGGGCTCATCATTCTTTCCCGGAATGGTGGCTCTGTGGAAAACGCACACCGGCGTTTCCCCAATGGGCCTGCTGTCGGGCCCAATCTTGGTTAGATTTGCCATAATATGCTCTGATTTTGAAGGTTGGTTCGATTACGATTTCCCTTTGTATCGAGCATATTTGCCTATGGCGTTCTGTTCTTTGAGTTTCTTCAGATCATTTTGGCAGACCATACGCCGACCATCTTCTTTTTTTGTACGGATGGAGGGCAGCTGTTTCAAGCGGTCGTAAAATGCGGTAGTCTTGATTCCGAGCAATTTGCAAGCCTCCTTGACGGAGATGTAAACTTCTTCCTCGTCAGCCTTTTGTCTAGGAGCAACCTCTATCATCGCCTTCTTGACACTGTCATAGACGATATTCTCCAGATAGTCACCTATAGCGTGCAGTACACTGTCCATGGTTCTTACTGTTATGAATTTGACAATAGGGTTGTGCGCACTCCCCGTCGGAAAACCCTTCCGGCAGTACAAAGATGAAAGGGAAATTACGGAATTACAATACCTTACGGATGTCGATGGGTGTCGGAATCCGTCGGAGCGCAAGCTAAAAAAGGCCCTCAGTGGAGAGCCTTTGTGTGTCTTGGATGCCGACGGGCACCGACATATTTCCGTTATTTTTGATGGGGATAGTTCGACAATATGATTGCCAAGGGGTCTTGTTCTGAGATTTTGTCGGCTGGGTATTTGGTAAAGTGTGCTTGTCTCGGCAAGTGGTCTTCGCCATAATAGTGGAAGAGGCGGTTCATGACCTGGGCTGTGGTTTTGAAGTGCCTGCCGAAGTATGTGGCTTGGGTGAGGGTCCCTTTCCAGGTGCCTTTGTGGGCGCCGAGAGTGTGGTGGTAGAGTACGTCTTCGAGGTCCTGGTCCGTGAGGCCTTCGAAGTAGGCCTGCATGTCGGCACAGAGGCCCTGCAGGGGCGTGAACTTTTCAGCCGGTGTGACGCGGAGGCTGCGCTCGTAGCTGAAGGCGGGCTGCAGCAGGTCAGCGTACTGGGAGGCCAGGATGGCATATTCGCGGGAGGCTTCGTATTCTCCCAGGAGCTTTTCGGCCGAGTGCTCATCGGCAGTGACGGCATCGTCGAAGCCGGTGACGGTGGAGGTGAACCTGCTGAAGCTGTCCTCGAAAAGGCGGAGTTCATAGAGGCGGCCGCGGTTGCCCTGGATGGCGGGCCATTCGTCCCGGATGAAGCTGCAGCTGCTGCGGAGGGCGTCGTCGAGGGTTGCGTATTCTTCCCGGAGCCAACGGATATCGCCGGGAATGCCGGCGGATTCAAGTTTGTCCATTTCTTCCCTTCGTATGGAGCGAGTTACCCGCTCTATACGCACGGTGGCGGAACCTATCAGCTCCGCCACGGTCATAAGAGTTTCTCTTGCTTGTGTTTCCATATCAGTCGAAGTAATTGTACTTGTCGATGATTTTGTCCACAACCTCCAACTGATCGGCCTTGATGTATTTCTTGAGCATGTTGGGCGATGAGTGGCCGGTGATCTTCATGATGTCGTAGACATCCATTCCGGCCAGGTACATCAGGGTGGCTCCGGTTCGTCTCGCCGTGTGCGAGTGGATCAGTTTATACTTTTCATATTTGACTGTGGTTTTGGTGCCGCCTTTGGTCTCGACCATCTCAACCATTTCATCGAGACCAGCCATCTTGCCGATTTCTTTGATGTAGCGGTTGATGACCTGGTCGGCCAGGTGGGGCATCTGATAGTTGTAGCGCTCCAGGATATTCTTGAGCTCGGTGGAGCAAGGGACTGCGACTTTGGCGCCGGTCTTGTGCTGCCGGATGTTGATATACATCACTTCGCGGGTTTGAATCTCGGGCTTGGTCTTGCCGGGGTTCTCCGGATCCGGGACGTCGACGATGGTGCGCTTGGTGTAGGACTGGATGGCGTCACGGGTGATATTGTTGTAGTCCGAGACGCGCTGGGCAGTCCAGCAGCCTACAAGGAAGATGTCGCGGGCCTGCTGGTAGCCGACGGGCATCTTGGAGAGGTCAACGGCGCAGAATTTCTCCAGGTCTTCCTTGGTGAGGTAGATGGAATCGACCTCCACGCGGGTGCCTTTGAAGCGTTTGTCCTTGAATTTCTGATTCTGGTTGTAGCCCTCGGATTCGGCGCAGCGGAGTATGCTCTTGAGGTTTTTGATATGCTTGCCGACGGTGTTGATGGCGTAGTTGCGGGCCTTCATCCATTCGGTGTACTTGAAGTACAGGGGCATGTCAATATCATCGAAGTCGTAGGTCTTCTTTGTCTCCTTCTGGAAGGTGGTCCAGACGGTCATTGACTCGCGGAGGGATTTGGCCGTTCCGTAGGCGAAGTTGCTGCCTTTGTCGGTCTGACGTGCGCCTGAGAAGATTTCCTCTATATACAATTTGATGTATTTGGAGAGAGTCATGCGCTTGGCCTCGGCTTCAGCCAGGCGGCGGGCCTCTTCCTGGCGCAGCTGCTCGTCGCGCTCTTCGCGGTAGATGATTTCGTTGCAGATCTTCTCAAGGTCCTTTGCGGTCATGCTTTTCCCGTCACGGATGCGGGAGTCCACGGCATTGCGGATTTGCTCCATCTTGCTGACAACGAAGGAGCCGGATTCGCTTTGGGCGTAGTTTGCCCAGGCGGCGCCGCTGCGGCTGAGTGTCCACTTTTCGATGGGCACGTTGAGCGGAGTTTTGAGACGAAGATTGAGTTTGGGCGTGGAGTACTGGACCCTCACATGCAGGGGAACGAGCCCCTTAGTTTTGTCAGTTCTGACGATAAAAGTAGTAGCCATAAGCCATAAAATGTTAAAAATTTCGTATTGCAAAGATACGAAAAATTCCGAAAACTGGTACTAAAATGGTACTAAAAATCTCGAAAGAGCCTCCGAGGGTGTCGAAGGCTCTTTTTCGTATTTATACTGACTATCAATTATTTATGTAAAAATGCTTTCGAAAGGACGGGGAGAATTTTCGTCAAATACGGTCTCGTCCGCACCGCTTAAGGATGCTCTACAGATACCTGTGGGGCATCTTTTTGTTTCAGTTTTCGCCATTTGGTACTAAAATGGTACTAAAAATCGGGCCTGGTACTAAATTCGGCTTTTGCGGTCCCTTCCGCACCGCAAAAAGAGTCAGTCGAAAGGCTGACTCTTTTTGTATTATATTCCGGAGACGTATTTCCAATCCTTTGGTGTTTATATATCAGACAATAATTATTTGTATATTTGTAAGGTAAACCAAGGATTATGAAAAAGCTTCTGAAATACATATTTGGCGGCATTCTTTTTTTGCTGGGCTTCGGTTGCGATAAAGAAGGATTCGGCATAGGTGGCGGATATTGCATGTACGGCCAGCCGCACGCAGATTACAAATTGATTGGCGACGTTAAGGGCCAGGACGGCAAACCCATCCAGGGCATAAGGGTTGTTTTTACCCCGGATCCAGCATCCTATCCCTATAACAACGACACTTTATATACTGACGCCAAGGGACACTTCCAGTCTGATCGTCTTAAATATGACTTCCCTTACGTTCAAAAAGCAAATGTCATTTTTGAAGATGTGGACGGAGCGGACAACGGCTCATTTAAAACCAAAACGCTTCAGGCATCAGACCTTAAAGTCAGCCAGACAGCAAAGGGCAGCGGATCCTGGGATGAAGGAAAGTATACAATCCAGGCCGATGCCAAATTGGAGAAGGAAGACTAACAGATGGATAACCTTTCGCTGCGACGCCGCATAGCGCTGAATATCACAAAGAAGTTGCAGGACGATGTTATAGCTGAACATCCGCTCCGGCAACTTTTTTGGGAATGTACCATGCGCTGCAACCTTCACTGCCGCCACTGTGGCAGCGACTGCAAACAGACTGCGCTGGCCCCGGACATGCCCAAAGAGGTATTTGGCAAAGTACTGGACAGTGTCGCAGCAAAGACAGACCCTCATAAGGTAATGATCAACATTACCGGCGGAGAGCCCCTGATGCGTCCGGACCTGGAAGATTGCGGACGGATGATATATCAGAAAGGCTTCCCCTGGGGCATGGTCACCAACGGCTTCGCCCTAACGCCGGAAAGATACAGGCGGCTGTTGCAATGCGGCCTCAGGGCAATGACCATAAGTCTTGACGGCCTTGAGGATGACCACGACTGGATGCGTGGCCGCAGCTCTTCATTCAAGCGTGCCGCCGCTGCCATAAGCATGGTTATCCAATCCGGAGAAATAGAATTTGACGTTGTCACCTGTGTCAACAGGCGCAATATCGGCAAACTTCTGCAGTTGAAGGATTTCCTAATTAGCCTGGGCCTTAAAGAATGGCGGCTGTTTACCATCTTCCCGTCCGGCAGGGCAAAAGACGATCCTGAGCTCCGCCTGACCCGAGAAGAGCTGAAATACCTACTGGACTTTATAAAAGCTACCCGCAAAGAGGGAATAATTAAAACGTCATTTGCCTGCGAAGGCTTTATGGGCAACTACGAAGGCGACATCCGCGATCATTTCTATATGTGCAATGCCGGCGTAACCGTAGGCTCCGTACTGTCCGACGGCTCCATTTCTGCATGCCCCAGCATCAGGGCCGACTACACCCAGGGGAACATCTACAAGGACGACTTCATGGAGGTATGGGAAAACCGCTTTGTTCCGTATCGCGACCGCAGTTGGATGAAAAAGGATGAATGCGCCTCCTGCAAATTCTGGAAATACTGTCGCGGCGGCGGCATGCACCTGAGGGATTCGGACGGTAAACTGATGCAGTGCCTTCTGCATCGTCTTCACGAATAAAGACTATTACAGATTAAGCCTTAGGCCTGCCGTAGCAGAGAACATGAACGGATGCTTGCTGCGGTAAGTATCGAGCACCCTGCCTGCTGTTTTGGTCCAGCTGAATTCGGGTTCCATATATATGCCGATACGCTTTGAAATATTAAGCTGAACGCCCCCAACGCCGAGCATAGAGAATGAGAATCCGTCTTTGGCGATGGACTTGCCTCCCAGTTTTGCTCCTACGCAAAAGTCTCCCTGAAGGCCGCCTCCAACATAAAAATCGAAGCATCGGGCTGATGCAAATGTCCAGTCAAGACGCAGCGGAACGCCAAGATACTGAGCCTTCTGAGTCAGGGTTCCGGAATTACGGTATTTGAATCTGGAAGTATATAAAGAATACTCCAAACCAGTTGTAATACCCAGCCGGTCATTAAGTTTTATCCTTACCGACAGGCCTGCCTTAAATGGCATACTATGCTTTTGGCTCAGAAGATTATCCGGAATAACTGAAGAGTTACCCTGATCCGTCACATGACCGGGGTCATATTGATAATCACTTTTGCCTGCTGCCGGGGCAAAGTGTGAAACACCCTTGGCAAGTGCATATACGGCAGCAAGACCGCCTCCTGCCACTCCCCCGGCGATATAAGAGCCGGAGCTATTGGCCGTCCTGGTAACAACCTCTGTATCAGCAAATTCCACAGTCTCTGCCAGTTCTACAGTTTCTACTGTCTCTACGGTTTCTACAGGTTCTACCGTTTCTACCTCCTCTACTGTTTCTGCGGGTTCTACAATCTCTATTGTTTCAGTAGGTTCTACAGTTTCTACCACCGCAGCAGGCTTTGTCTTTTCTGCAGGACGAGGAGTTTCAACGACCCGTACCGGTTCTTGTGGTTGAGTCACTATTTCTTTGGGAGTCTCTACCACCTGGGCGACTAAAGGACTATCGGCCTCAGGGGCCTGGCGCAGCAGGAAAAAGACGGCGGCAAGGCACGCAGCAGCGGCCGCAGCCAGCCATAGCAGCGGGGAGCGACGGGCGGGGAGATGGCCGGACTGGCCGGCCATGACAGAAGCCCGGGCGCGGAAAGCAGCAAGGCTTCCTTCCGGAAGAGCACTTTCGTACCCTTCCAGCTTGTCCTTAACTATGTCTTCCCACTGTTTCATTAACCACTAACACTTAAATAATCCTTAATTGTCTGCTTAAGTTGAGCCCTTGCCTTAGCCAGCACTCCGGCAGAGCCTTTTTCGCTGATACCCAGCATTTTAGCAATATCCTTATGCGAATAACCGTCTATACAGTACATATTAAAGACGGCTCTTCTTAAATCCGGCAGCTGGGATATCCATTCAAGCAATTTCTCCTGAGGTATGGACTGGACGTCTTCGGCCGCCGGTTCAGGAATTGAATCCTGAGACCATAAACTTAACGAAACCGTCCTCCAACGTTGCCGCTTGATCATGTTTATCGCCCTGTTTATGGCGATGCGGCTTATCCATCCGTAAAGAGATCCTTTGCCCGTATATTTATATAATTGTATCTTGTCAAGGGCATGAATGATGACGTCCTGCATCAAATCTTTTGCATCGTCGCCATCCCCAAGATATCGTCTGCAGAGTGTATACACCCTTGCTGCATATCTCCTATACAGCTCTTCTTCCGCCAATCTATCCCCTTGAGAGCAGCACCTGGCCAGAGCCTGCTCATCCAAATCACAATACACTCACAGTTTTGTTTGAACCTTTAAAGATACAACTGTTTCTGATATATAAACACGCACTCCCCTAAAATACGTCCCCAAAAAAATTTTCTAAAAATTTGCAAAATAATTTGGTTTATAAAATAAAGTAGTTTATATTTGCAGTGGATTAAGACGGACTGCGCAGCTGGACTTAATCCGCCAAACAATTATAAACAATTGATATTATGGAACTTAACAATGAAATGACGGCACAGAAAAGCCTTCAGCTAATCTCAGAAACTCTTAACAACAGCCGTCGTTCTATCCTTAGCAACGGCGCAAAGTACTTCATTTTGTGGGGAAGCCTCCTTGTTATTTTCTCCCTGGCTATCTACTTTTTGTGGCACACTTCGGGAAATCCAAGATGGAACCTGCTTTGGTTTGTGATGCCCGCAGTAGGCTTTCCTATCTCTTTCTGCCTTCGTAAAAAGGACGTGCATGTTCCGGAGAGCTTTGTCGGCAATATGATCAGCCACGCCTGGAAGATTTACTGCGTGTTTGCCGTAAGCATCAGCGTAATCGCCGTTCTGCTTGTACCTATGTTCCTGTCCTTTGCCATCGTCCTCATCCTTGGAATGACAATGTGCTTTACAGGCGCCCTTCTCAAGAGCTGGATCATCATTATTGGCGGATTCATCCTTGGAGTAGGTGGTGCTGCTGCAACCATGCTGATTATGTCAGATGCAGAGCTTTTGCTCTTCACAGTTGGCGGCCTTCTTCTTGTTGCCATCGGTCTTATAGAAAAACATCAAAACAAGTAGGCCATGTTACCCAAATTAGACCCGCTGCTGCACTCAGAGCTGAGGCTGGGCGTAATGTCAATCCTGGCGGGGGTAGAATCTGCCGATTTTACCTTCATCAAGAACCAGACGGGCGCCACTGCGGGCAACCTGAGTGTTCAGATAGATAAGCTCACCTCTGCAGGCTACATCAATGTAGAAAAGGGGTTCAAGGGCAAGATGCCATGCACCACCTGCAGTCTTACCTCCACTGGCCGCGAAGCCTTTGAGAATTACATTAATTCGTTGAAGGAATACCTTAATGCAGGAGCAATATCATGATACCGATAGTACCGCTTTTGATGATGATTCTTCGCATTTTAAATCCGGAATTATAACAAATCATTCAGAATTAGTGGCAGGATAGGATATAAAAATATCCTTTTTATACACAAACTGTTGCATTCGCTGGAATATTCACTACCTTCAACTTCTTAAGTTGAATAGTGTACAGATATGCTCAGAATTGCAATACAATCCAAGGGGAGGCTCAATGAAGAGAGCCTCTCCCTTCTTCAAAACATAGGCATAGAGGTCGATGCCCCCAAAAGGAAACTTCTTTCCAAATCACAGACCTTCCCGATAGAAGCTCTCTACCTTAGAGACGACGATATTCCCAACGTAGTACAAGGCGGTACCGCCACCCTTGGCATAGTCGGCCTCAATGAAATTGAGGAATGCGGCTCGGACGTAAACGTACTGTGCCGCCTTGGCTTCGGCACCTGCCGCCTGAGTCTGGCCATCCCCAAGGGGGAAGACTATGACGGCCCCGCCTGGTTCAATGGCCGCCGCATAGCCACATCGTACCCCAACATACTTCGTAAATACCTGGAGAGCAAGAATATAGACGCAAAGGTAGAGGTTATTACAGGCTCTGTAGAGATTGCCCCGGCCGTTGGTATCGCCGATGCCATCTTTGACATTGTTTCCTCTGGCAGCACCCTCATCGCCAATGGCCTGCGTGAAGTAGAGACCGTCTTCGAGTCAGAGGCTGTGCTAATTGCAAACAAGCACATTTCACCCGAGGATCAGGTACTTATCGACGACCTGCTGTTCCGCATCGACTCCGAAACCGTAAGCCGTGGCAAAAAATACCTGATGATGAACCTTCCCAACGCCTCTTTGGACGAGGCTATTAAGATTCTGCCCGCCATGCGCAGCCCTACCGTCATGCCTCTGGCTACCGGAGACTGGTGTTCCCTGCATTCGGTTATTGACGCCGCAGACCTTTGGACCAAGGTGCGGCAACTTAAGGCAATCGGTGCCGAGGGTATACTTGTGATGGACGTAGACAAAATCATCTTATGAGAATTATAGAGAATCCGGCACGGATAGAATGGAACAAACTGACCGGCCGGCAGGGCGTTGATTATGAGGGCATCCGCACTCGTGTAGAGGCTATTCTGGAAGCCGTCGAAAAGGATGGTGACTCGGCCCTGAAGCGCCTGATGGCAGAGATTGACAAGGTTGATGCGCCACTGGAAGTATCAGATACCGAGGTGTCAGAAGCCTGCAACAAGGTTACGGACGCTGTCCGCGAAGCAATAATAGCGGCAAAGAAGAACATTGAAGCCTTCCATCAGGCACAGATGCCAAAAGAAGTTCGCGTAGAAACCGGAAAGGGCGTGGTTTGCACCCAGCGTCCCGTGCCCATCCGCCGCGTAGGTCTGTACATTCCCGGCGGCAGCGCACCCCTTTTCTCTACCGTACTGATGCTTGCCGTTCCGGCCGCACTGGCCGGCTGCCACGAGCGAATTCTTTGCACTCCATGCCGTAAGGATGGCTCTGTAGCCCCGGAAGTACTGTTTGCCGCCCGCGAATGCGGAGTAACCCGCATCTTCCGGATTGGCGGAGCCCAGGCCATAGCCGCCATGGCTTTTGGTACCGAAAGCGTTCCCAAAGTGGACAAGATCTTTGGCCCCGGCAACCCTTACGTCACCCTGGCCAAGCAGCTTGTAAGCGGCCGAAACACAGCCATCGACATGCCTGCAGGGCCGTCGGAGGTCATGGTTTTGGCAGACAGTAGCACACCGGCCGCTTTTGTTGCCGCAGACCTTCTGTCTCAGGCAGAGCATGGTAAAGACAGTACTGCCGTTTTGGTTTGCACAGAAAAGGATTATGCCGCCACGGTGCTGGCAGAAGTAGAAAAGCAGAAAGAATCGCTGCCACGCGACGCCCAGGTTGACGGAGCTCTGGAACACAGCTTTGCCGTAGTCTTCCCTACCCTGACGGATGTGATTGATTTTGCAGAGGCCTATGCCCCCGAGCACCTTATCATCGCCATGAATAATGCGGCAGAGCTTGCAGGACATATCACCGCTGCAGGCAGCGTATTCGTAGGCCCCTGGAGCCCCGAAAGCGCAGGTGATTACGCATCCGGCACCAACCATACCCTTCCCACCAGCGGATGGGCCCGCTCTTGCAGCGGAGTCAATATGGACAGTTTCATGCGCAAGATGACAGTCCAGGAGCTTTCCCGCGAAGGACTGACCTCGCTTGCCCCCACAATCGTCAACATGGCACGCGCCGAGGGCCTTGACGCCCATGCCCGCGCCGTAACAATCAGAATAGAAGGAAAATGAGCCGTATCACCCACCTTGTCAGGCCCAATATCGCAGCCTTAACACCTTATTCAACGGCCAGGGACGAATATGTCGGCCACATTGGCATCTTTCTGGATGCCAACGAGAGCCCATATACAAATGGCTTCAACCGCTACCCGGACCCGCATCAGGCTGCGCTCAAGGCAAAGATTGCCCCTATTAAGGGAATCCCCGCAGATAATCTCTTCCTTGGTAACGGAAGCGACGAGGCCATTGATCTGGTTTTCAGGATCTTCTGCGTGCCGGGAAAGGACAATGCCGTGATTATGACTCCAAGTTACGGTATGTACGGCGTTGCAGCAGCCATCAACGACATTGCTGTCCGCAGTGTCCAGCTTGACCGGGACTTTGCACTGGACACAGAAAAACTTCTTGCCGCCTGCGACAATAATACCAAGGTGATGTTCCTTTGCTCGCCCAACAATCCTTCAGGCAACGCCTTTTCCAGAGAACAGCTGCTGGATATATGCGACCGCTTCAAGGGCATTCTTGTAGTGGACGAGGCATACATCGACTTTTCAGAGAAAGGCAGCCTGGTGACAGAGGCGACCAAGCGGGATAATCTGATTATACTGCAGACCATGTCCAAGGCCCGCGCAATGGCAGGCCTGCGAATCGGACTGGCCATTTCAAGCCTTGAAATCATCCGCCTTATGTCCATGGTCAAGTACCCCTACAACCTTAGCAAGGCCGCCATGGAAAAGGCCATGTCCTTCATGTGCAAATCCATTGACGATGAAGTACATACAATCATATACGAACGGAAAAGGCTGAATTCCATCCTCCCCCGCTACCCCTTTGTAAAAAGGGTCTTCGCCAGCGATGCCAACTTCATCCTGATTCGTGTCGATGATGCCGATGCCCTGTACTCCTACCTTCTGAAGAAGGGCATCATAGTACGTAACCGCAGCCGCATTACAGGCTGCGAAGGCTGCCTGCGGCTTACCATAGGTCTGCCGGCAGAGAACGATTCTTTATTGAACGCACTGGACAATTACAAGATATGAACGAGCTTAAAAAAGTCCTGTTTATTGACAGGGACGGCACAATCCTGATAGAGCCGGAAGACAAGCAGATAGATTCCCTGGAGAAGTTCGCCTTTGTTCCCGGAGCCATCTCCGGCCTTAAGGCGCTGACCGGCCTGGGATACGAGCTTGTAATGATTTCCAATCAGGACGGGCTTGGAACCCACCTGTTCCCGGAAGAGACTTTCCTGCCTTGCCAAAACCTGATGCTGAAAACCCTCGCCGGGGAAGGCATCACCTTTGACAATATACTGATTGACAAGTCTTTACCCCAGGATAACGCCCCTACCCGCAAGCCCCGCACAGGTATGCTTGGGGCATATATGGACGGCTCCTATGACCTCTCTGCAAGCTTTGTGATAGGTGACCGCGAAACAGATGTTCAGTTGGCCGCCAACCTGGGCGCAAAGGCCCTGCAGATTGGTCCCATGACATGGGCGGAAGCTGCCGAAGCCGTGCGCAGCAGTTCCAGACAGGTTAGCATCGCCCGGAAAACCCGGGAAACGGATATAAAACTTACCCTTGACCTGGACGGGAAAGGACCCTCAGGAATAAACACCGGCCTTAACTTCTTTGACCACATGCTGGAGCAGCTCCCCCACCATGGCGGAATCAGTCTGGCCATTGACTGCAAGGGAGACCTTAAGGTAGACGAGCACCACACCATGGAAGATGTAGGCATAGTTCTGGGCCAGGCAATTTACCAGGCTCTTGGGAGCAAACGCGGCATAGAGCGATACGGCTTCGTACTCCCCATGGACGAATGCAAAGCCCTGGTTCTCATTGACTTCGGCGGCCGCGCAGACTTTGTCTGGAAAGTAGATTTCACGCGCGAATTCATTGGTGACACCCCTACGGAGATGTTCCCGCATTTCTTTAAATCACTATGCACCGAAGCCCGTTGCAACCTGCGTATCGAGGCCGAAGGCCAGAACAACCATCATCTTGCGGAAGCCATTTTCAAGGCCTTTGCAAGGGCGCTTCGCCAGGCCGTCCGCCGCAATGTATTTGATGACGCCCTCCCCTCTTCAAAAGGAACGCTATGATTGCCATTATTGACTATGATATGGGAAATCTTCGCTCGCTGGAGAATGCCCTGGACCGCCTTGGAGCCACGTATTGCATAACATCCGCCCCCAGTATAATAAAGCAGGCAGATAAGGTTATACTTCCCGGCGTGGGTCATGCTGGACTTGCGATGGAGAATCTGATCGAGCGCGAGCTGCCAGACCTGATTCGCTCACTTCGCCAACCAGTCCTTGGCATCTGCGTAGGAATGCAGGTGCTGTGCAGGGATAGCGAAGAAGCCCCCGGAGTGCCCTGCCTGGGCGTTTTTGATGCAAGGATACGCCGTTTCTCCCCTGCCCCGGGCTGCAAGGTGCCGCACATGGGATGGAACAATCTGGGTAACATGGAAGGCAAACTGTTCAAGGACATAGAGTCCGGTTCCCACGTATATTTTGTGCATTCATACTATGCCGGCCTTTGCCCAGATACAGTGGCAACATGCGACTATGCAGGCAAAATGTTCAGCGCCGCCCTGCGTTACGAGAACTTTTACGGAACACAGTTCCACCCGGAGAAAAGCGGCTCCGTAGGTGAACAGATTCTTAAAAACTTCCTGGCCCTATGATAGAGATTATCCCCGCCATAGACATAATAGAGGGCAAATGCACTCGCCTCTCCCAGGGAGATTACGCCACACAGAAAAATTACGGTGGTGACCCGGCCGAATGGGCCAGGGCCTTTGCCGGCTGCGGCATCCGACGCCTGCATCTGGTAGATTTGGAAGGTGCAAAAGCCTCAACTCCCCAGAACCTTCGCACTCTGGAGAAGATTGCCGGCCTGGGGCTTCTAAAGCTTGAATGGGGCGGAGGAATAAAGGACGATGACGCACTTGCATCAGTCTGGAACGCAGGAGCAGACTGGGCCATTATTGGAAGCATCGCCGCAAAGGAGCCCGGGCGCATGCAGGGATGGCTGCAAACCTATGGAAGCCGCATCATCCTGGGGGCCGACATCCGCAATGGAAAGGTTGCCGTCAGCGGCTGGCTCGAGGACAGCGGCATCGGTCTGGACAGTCTTATTGAATCTTTCAAGGGGCTGGAACAGGCCATAGTCACTGACATTTCCCGCGACGGAATGCTGCAAGGCCCGGCCTTCGACCTTTACAAGGGGCTGCAGACGCGGTTCCCCGCTTTAAAAACAATAGTCAGCGGCGGAGTTTCATCCATGGATGATATCCGCAGAGCAGACAGTATGGGCCTTCCCGGCATTATCGTGGGCAAGGCAATTTACGAAAACCGTATCACCCTGAACGACATAAGCTTATGCTTGCAAAAAGGATCATTCCCTGCTTAGACGTCAAGGACGGACGAGTTGTAAAAGGCATCAATTTCCAGGGTCTTCAGGACGTAGGCGATGCCGTTGAACTAGGGCGCAGATATGCTCTGGAAGGCGCCGACGAACTGGTTTACCTGGACATCAGCGCTACGCTGGAGGGACGCAATACCTTTGCCGTCCTTGTTTCACGCGTAGCGGAAGCCATCAACATTCCCTTCACCGTTGGCGGCGGCATAAGAAGCCTTGACGATGCCTCCCGCCTGCTGGACGCCGGGGCGGACAAGATTACCCTTAACAGCGCAGCCATAGCCAGGCCGCAGCTGATAGAAGAAATAGCATCAAAGTACGGCAGACAGTTCGTAGTGGTTGCAATAGACGCGAAATCGGGTCCCGACGGCCGCTGGATGGCCACAACCCACGGCGGAAGCCGCCCTACGGACAAAGAACTCTTCAGCTGGGCGAAAGAGGCCCAGGAGCGCGGAGCCGGAGAAATCCTTTTCACTTCCATGGACCACGACGGCACCAGGGCCGGTTATCCCTGCCCCGTCTATGCGGCCCTGTCCGATGCCCTTAGTATTCCGCTTATCGCCTCAGGCGGCGCCGGCAGCGTGGCAGACATCGCCGCCGTCCTTACCATCGGCAAGGCAGATGCGGCCCTGGCTGCCAGTATCTTCCACTATGGACAGTACACAGTTGCACAGGTAAAGAAAGAACTTGCACAGGCCGGAATTCCGGTACGGCTTTAAAGATTGAATGATATGACTTTCGACGACTTTAAACTTGGCAAGACCGGGGACGGACTGCTCCCCGTCATCATACAGGACGCCACCACCCTTAAGGTGCTGATGCTTGGATATATGGACCGCGCCGCCTTCGACAAGACCGTTGCGGAAGGACGCGTCACCTTCTTTTCCCGTACCCGCAAGGCCCTTTGGACTAAGGGCGAAACCAGCGGTAACTACCTGACAGTCAAAAAAATGTTCATAGACTGCGACGGCGACACCCTGCTTATTCAGGCAGATCCGGCCGGCCCCACCTGCCACCGTGGCACCACCGCCTGCTTTGACAGCCCTGAGGACGAAGGCTTCATCCGCTCATTAAGCAAACTGGTGCAGGACCGCCACCGTCAGATGCCGGAAGGCTCATATACAAGCCGACTGTTTATAAAAGGTCCCAAAGTTATAGCCAAAAAGGTTGGGGAAGAAACCACAGAAGCAGTCATAGAGGCCGTCGATGGCAATCGCAGTCGCTTCATTTATGAAGCATCTGACCTGCTGTACCACCTTCTGGTCCTGATGGAAGCAATGGACTGCACAATAGAGGACCTGGAGCGCGAACTCGCCCTCAGGCACCGTTAAAACCGCCTCTACCCTACTGTTCTACAAAGTTCTTTGCCTTAGTCAGACTGTCAATTGAACCGGTCTGTCCTTTTTCCAGATTGTAGTAGATTTTGATAAAGGCCGCATCCTTAAGGAAGTCAATGTGGCCAACCTCAACGTTGTTAATTTTGAGGCCGGTACGTTTCTCAAGGTCTTCTACAAGCTCTGCACGCCTTTCCGGCACAATCAACTCAATACGATCATAGAGCACAAGTTTGGTAGAGGTGTGCTTGATAAGTCTTTCGCTTTCCAGCACGCCGATCAAAACCACAACCAGCAGGTTGGAAACGGCCATTATACCAACCGTTCCGGCAGAAAGCACGTACTGGGGATGATCGGTAGCAACCCCAACCAGCTTGTAAACCGGAGCGAGGCCATTCATGGCGGCAAGGGCGATAATAACAAACAGATATGTCATTTCCCTGATCGGAACGGTCTCCGTGCGGTAGCGGATAACCCCGAAGATGGCAAACAAGCCCAGGGTGAGACCCACGCCAACCTCTACGTTGCCCATTATGTAAAGCAGCATGAGCATGGCGGAAGAGAAGACCATGAAGGTGAAATAATAGTCCCTGCGGCGGCTCTTCCTGTAATAGAAGAAATGAACCAGTACCAAGCAAACCAGCAGGTTCATGAAGAACCTGATCGCAAGCTCTGTCATAGACTGGCTTGTAGACATCATGGCATCTGTAATAGTCTGTACGTCAAATACATTGTCATCGGCAAGAGAATAATCGCCTAGTTCCTGAGCAAAGATCATATCACTTGTATTTTTTTGTTTATTATCTTTTCAATCTTGCGGACCTTCAGCTTAAAGCGGTTGCTTTTTGCCGATGGATCCGTAAGAGTTTCTGCTATGCAGTATTTGCTGACACGTGTGGGCTTGATGCGATGGGCCAGCAGTATGCCTTTCATCTGGCTGGCTGCATGGCCGTCCTGCTTTAGTTCGATAATGACGGCATCCTCCAGCGAGGCTTTATGCCCGGTGCGGAAGTTTGTAAAGTTCAGCGATGTGTCTATGGTAAGACGTTCCGTCTTTGCAGGATTTACAAGCGTTATGCGCCTGAAGGCGGTGGAGAGCACCGGGGACAGCATTTCCACGGTAAAGGCGGAATGCTTTGCAAGGTAAGCTACGGCAGCGGCATCTGCAGAAAAGTCCATCATCTCCGTCTGCGGAATGTGAGTCCTCTTCTTCTTGGTTCGGCCGTGATTGTTCTTCCTTTTAATTTCCAGGAATGCTTCACCGGAGTTCAGGTAAACTCTTGTACGCACCTTCTGACGTACCAGCCTACGGTTGTGATGATCCAGGAACATCTTAAGCCCGGCAGTATCGTAATAAATTGAATTATAAGGGCTTATCTTTTCTCCATCGGCAATAAGGGCACGATAGCCGGCTGCGGTGGCGTCTTCAAGCACACGGACAAGATTAGCTTCATCCGTCAGGTATTTAGTATCGATGCGGTTAAGAAGCTTCACGCTGTCCATCTCTTCCAGAGTGATGGGCGTCATGCCTTTAACCGCATCGTCTACCGATATGTGCTTATCCTGCAACATATAGCAAAGATAAGAAAAACATCAAGAATTACCAACGCCCACCGGGGCCTCCGCCGCCATTGCTATAATTGCTAAGGCTGACTGCTGTGCCTTACAAATTATTTTTTTTAAATTTGCGATATATGAGAGTTGTAATTCAAAGAGTTGCGTCCGCTTCGGTGACCATAGACAGTAAGGTCAAATCCTCTATTGGAAAGGGCCTGATGATTCTTCTTGGCGTTGGTCACGAGGACGAAATAGCCGATATTGACTATCTGGTAAAAAAGGCTGCCGCGCTACGCATCTTTGACGACGATGCCGGAGTGATGAACCGTAGCGTCGTAGATATTGAAGGCGAAGTCCTTGTGGTAAGCCAGTTTACCCTTATGGCCTCCACCAAAAAGGGCAACAGACCCTCTTACATAGAAGCCGCCGGCCATGAAAAAGCCATCCCAATGTACGAAGAATTCTGCCGCCGCATGTCAGATACCATCGGCCGCCCCGTCGGCACCGGCGAATTCGGCGCCGACATGAAGGTATCTTTAATAAACGACGGCCCCGTCACAATCTGTATAGATTCCAAGAACCGATGAAACAGGCCGCGCGGGCCCTTCGGCGTTGGGGTCCGGTGGTATTATTTTATTAGATTACCCAGGATATCGCGGGTTAGTTCTTTGGTGACGGTACGAGTAGCCGTAGTAGCAACCCTGCCAGCCACCTTGCCAGCCGTATTGGAACTACTCTTTTTCTTGCTGGACTTCTTACCGCTCACAGCCCCACCCACAAGCGAACCAACGCTGCTAGCAAAAATACCAATCAACGCAGTAGAAACAGCCTTCAGCACCTTACTGCCAAGACTGTTTTTCTTTTTCTTGGCATCCTCCTTTTCTTTCTTAGCAGCCTCTGCTTCCTCCTGAGCAGCCTGAGCCTCCTGCTGAGCCACAGCAGCCTGCTCCTCGCTCTGCTTAAGCAGAACCTCAAAGGCGCTCTCGCGGTCTATCGCTTTGTCATAGCGGCCGTAGATGCGAGACTTCTTAATGATGTCCGCGCGCTGCTCGTCAGTAATTGCCCCAATCTGGCTGAGAGGGAAAAGTATTTTGGCACGCTCTACCACGGTAGGAGCACCCTTTTCGTCAAGAATAGATATCAGGGCCTCACCGGTTTCAAGCTCCATGATTGCATCCGCAGTCTTAAAGGCCGGGTTAGCGCGGAAGGTATCAGCAGCCGCCCTTACAGCTTTCTGATCCTTGGGAGTGAAGGCGCGAAGCGCATGCTGTACACGGTTTCCAAGCTGGCCAAGTATGTTTTCCGGGATGTCAGAAGGGCTCTGGGTTACAAAGTAAACACCAACACCCTTGCTTCGGATAAGACGTACTACCTGCTCTATCTTATCCACCATGGCCTTTGATGTTCCGTCAAAGAGCATGTGGGCCTCGTCAAAGAAGAACACAAGCTTGGGACGGTCCATATCGCCAACCTCGGGCAGAGTGCTGTAAAGCTCGGACAGCAGCCACAGCAGGAAGGTGGAATAAAGCTTGGGGTTCAGCATCAGTTTGTCGGCTGCCAGAACGTTCATCACGCCCTTGCCACCCTCGCACTGAAGCAGGTCATAAATATCGAAAGAAGGCTCGCCAAAGAACTTGTCAGCACCCTGGTTTTCAAGGGTCAGAAGGCTCCTTTGGATGGCACCCACGCTGGCTGACGAAATATTGCCGTAAGCGGTTGTAAACTCTGCCGCATTCTTAGCAACATAGTCCAGCATAGAGCGCAGATCCTTAAGATCCAGCAGCAAAAGGCCACGGTCGTCGGCAATCTTGAATACTATGTTCATTATGCCGGTCTGGGTCTCGTTCAGTTCCAGAAGACGGGACAGCAGCTGAGGGCCCATCTGGGAGATGGTAGCGCGCATGGGATGTCCCTGCTCTCCGAAAACATCGAAGAAACGTACCGGGCAGCCCTGGAATTGGGGATCCTCTATACCGAACTCCGGCATTCTTTTCTGGATAAAGCCGGAAAGCTTGCCAGGCTGGCTGATGCCGGAAAGGTCTCCCTTCATATCGGCCATGAAACATGGTACGCCGTCCTGGCAGAAAGTCTCTGCAAGAACCTGAAGGGTAACGGTTTTACCGGTACCTGTTGCACCGGCTATAAGTCCGTGGCGATTGGCCATTTTGCCTACCAGAGAGATAGGTCCGTTTTCACAATGGGCAATATACAGCCCCCGTTCTTTATCAAGCATAGTTATAATGTAAAGATGTGTAGTTTAATGGCAAACAGATAAGTAATGCTGACTACTGTCATGAAGATGGCCGGAAGACAGGTTATCAGCCAATAATAGCCCTTCTTTGCCCGCTTCAAATATACCGTTACGGCCCAAAGGGAGAAGACGGCCAGGGTCTGGTTGGCCCAGCCAAAATAGCCCCAGATGTTGTCAAAGCCCTTCTGGTTGGCCATATTGAACCAAAGCAGCAGAGCTACGATAATAAAGATGGGGATGCTGATAGCCAGGCGGTTCTTGATTGGCTTCTGCTCAAAATGAAGGGCATCGGCAATGATAAGACGGCCACTGCGAAGGGCTGTATCGCCACTGGTGATAGGTGCGGCAACAACTCCCAGTATGGCAAGTATGCCGCCAATTACTCCAAGCCAGTTCTTAGAAACAAGTTCTACAACCTGGGGAGCCGATGACGATGCGCTGCCTCCTACCTGCTCTGCTCCCCCGTCAAAGAAGAAGTAAGAGCTGACTGCTGCCCATACAAGAGCCACAAGGCCTTCTGTAATCATGGATCCGTAGAATACCGGACGGCCCAGTTTCTCATTCTTGAGGCATCGGGCCATAAGCGGGCTCTGGGTAGCATGGAAGCCACTTATTGCGCCGCAGGCGATGGTAATGAAAAGGCAGGGGAAGATGGGTGTGGCCGCCGATGTCCGGTTAGCCAGTCCGTCCCAGATTTCCGGAATTGCAGGCCACTTCACAAACAGGCCAACCATCAGTCCGGCAGCCATAAAGAGCAGTGCAACTGCAAAAACGGGATATATTTTGCCGATGATCTTGTCTATCGGCAGCATGGTTGCTATGATATAGTAGGCGAAGATTATGGCCACCCAGATCATGAACGACGTGTCGGAGCCGTCGCCTGCAAGGCTTTTAAGGATTTCCGCCGGGGAATAGACAAACACTGCGCCCACAAGCAGGAGCAACAATACCGTAAAGGCCAGCATTACTCCTTTGGTGGTTTTGCCAAGATAGGTGCCTATTATTTCCGGCAGGCCGGCTCCGTCGTGCCTGAGGGACAGCATACCGGTCAGGTAATCGTGCACCGCACCGGCAAAAATGCAGCCCAGGACTATCCACAGATAGGATGACGGACCAAATTTGGCGCCCATGATTGCTCCAAAAATGGGACCGGTTCCGGCGATGTTCAGGAACTGGATCATGAAGACCTTCCAGGTTGGCATCGCTATATAGTCAATGCCGTCCGCTTTGCTTACAGCCGGAGTTACCCTTTTCGGATCGGAGCCAAACACCTTGTCTATAAACCTACCATAGACAAGATAGCCCAGAATCAGGGCCAAAACGCATAGCAGAAATGATATCATAACTCAGAGGCGATAATACTCCAACAAATTTATCAATTTTTTATGTTAAAAAAAACAGAGGTATGGTTGTTGCAGGCAAAGAGCCCGGATATCCAAATTATTATGAAAAGATTACTTACCCTTTTAGCAGCCATACTGCTTCCCGTTACTTTCTGCCTTGCACAGACGGAAGATGTGGTTTCTGTCCCAAAAATAAACAAGAAAAACCTTATCGTTAAAGAATGGAACGCCGGCGGCAAGGGCAACGCCCAGACGCTGGACCACGTAACTATCTATTCCGCCGAGGGCAAGAAGATAGAAGAAACAGAGTACGATACTTCCGGACGTCAGAAATGGCGCAAACGCTACGAGTGGGGAGAAAACGGCAAAATGACCCGCGAACTTGTGTACAATGAACGGAACAAACTTGTCAACTACAAAAAATTCGAATACAACGAATTCGGCAAGAAAAAAGTTCAGTACATGTACGACCCCAAGGGTAAGCTAATTTCCACCAAAAAGTACGAATATATAACGGAAGACGCCTAAGGGCTACAGTGCGAAATTGCGCGAAGCGAAAGGCAGTGCAAGGCGAAGGGCTGTATGCCAATACTCCCAGCTGTGCCAGCCGTCGCGGACGCGCAGTTCGTTCTTTATACCCTTTTCGTTCATCTTGAAGTGGATATCGACGGAAAGCTTAAGCAGGTAGTCGTCGTCGCCGCAGTCAAAGAACCACTTGACAGTGCGCAGTTTGGCAACGGTTTCCTCGTCAGCATTGTCAATAAAATCAAGAGCTGAATGCTCGCGTACGGACTGGCGGACGATGTACAGCTTATCGTGGGGCACATCCTTAGCTGTCATATCTTCATTATCCAGCCAACCGCTCATAGAATAGCAGCTGCTGAACATGTCGGGGTGGCGCTGGCTGTAAACCGTAGAACCGCCGCCTCCCATTGACAGGCCCATAATTGCCCTGTGCTCCTTGTCGCCTACGATATGATAGCGTTTTTCTACCTGGGGAAGGAACTCCTGGAAGAAGAAGTCCTCGTACGGGCGGTCAGGCATGTTAAAATAGCCGTTCTGTACATTGCGGACGTCGTTGTCTCCGGCATCCGGCATTATGATGATGACTTTTCTGAGCTCCCCTGAAGCGATGAGTTCATCTACGACATTCTTCATGTGGCCGGTGGTAGCCCAATCCAAATTGGTGCCATACAAGCCGTGAAGCAGATAAATGACGGGATAGGTCTGATCCGATGAAGCATCGTACCCGGCAGGAAGGTAAACGTTGAAGTCTACCTGCTCTCCCAGAATACTGCTCTGGACATTGTCGGTATTGATAACACTGTTGCGCAAAGGCTGCGCTGCAGCTGCGGCGCAAAGGAAAAGTCCCAGAAGGGAGCAAAAAATTAACTTTTTCATATCAAGTATTTGCATTTACGCAAATTTAACGTTTTTCATCGTTAAATAAAAGACTTATTATAGCAAACTATATGTATATTTGCATGAATAATCATCTCTACATAAAATGAAGCAAGTATTAAAGAACTACCTGTCAACTATCCTTTTGCTCCTGGGCCTTGTCGCAGGAGGAATCCTTGGCGCCTTGCTGGGTGAAAAGGCCAGCGTACTGCAACCGGTCGGAACCATATTCCTGAACCTTATCTTTGTGCTGGTTGTACCGCTGGTTTTCCTGTCCGTAGCTCAGTCCATGGTCGTTTTAAGGCGTAACGGGATGATAGGCAAAGTTCTTGGCACCTCCTTCGGTGTCTTTCTGCTTATGTCGATAATCTGCGGTCTGCTCGCCTACGGCGTGATGAGTTTCTGGAACCCCTTTGAAGCCGTAGCGTCCCTTGGTGGAGACGGATCGGCCGTCGGCGGTTTTATGGGAGAGGATGTCAACATTGGAGAGGCCATTGCCGGAGCATTTACGGTGAACGACTTTCCCCTGCTTCTGTCCCGCGATCATCTTCTGCCGCTGATCCTGTTTGCAGCCCTCTTCGGCCTGGCAGTTTCTTTCCTTGGCCAGAAGGCCGCTACCGTAGAAAAGTTGGTCTTTGAAGGCGGCGCCGTCATCATGAAGATAATGGAACTGGTCATGAAACTGGCGCCTATCGGCATCGGATGCTATTTTGCATACACCATCGGACAGTTGGGAGGCCAGATTGTGGGCAACTACCTTCAGGTTCTGCTGCTTGTATGTGCAGTATGCGCCATAATCTATGTGGTCTTCAACACCCTTTATGCCATGTACTGCAATATTCCGATTGGCAAGTTCTGGAAGGAGATGATTGTTCCTTCAGTCACTGCCGTAGGCACATGTTCATCTGCGGCCTGCATCCCCGTCAACATAGTTGCGGCGCAGAAGATGGGAGTAAGTGAAAAGATAGCCAACGGAGTCATCCCACTTGGCACAAATCTGCATAAGGACGGTTCTGTCATCACCGCAGTAGCAAAGATTCTGTTCGCCCTTTACTTCTTTGGAATGAACCCTTCCGGCCTTGGAACGCTTGCCATTGTCATTCTTATATCCCTGATGGTCAGCATGGTAGTAGGAGCCATTCCCATTGGTGGCATGACAGGAGAAATACTGATCTGCGCCGTTCTGGGCATCGATCCCTCATTTGCCGCCACCCTTATGATAATAGGTACCATCTGCGACATTCCTGCCACATTGGTAAATTCTACAAGCAATTTGGTTGCATCGGCCCTGGTAGACAGGATTGCCGGCCGCAAGAACGGCTAAGACTCGAAGAAAGAAAAGTGTACCCTGCCGTACTTCTTTTCCTTCACGAAAGCAGGATGCGATGTGAAGGAATGCTCGCTGCCGTGCTCCAGAATAAAGTAGCAGCCGGGGTGAAGTATGCCAGAGCCCATTATAAGGTCAGGAAGTGTGTCCAGGCCGTCCAGGGCATAAGGCGGATCAGCAAAGACAAGGTCGAACTTCTCTGTGCAAAGCGGAATAAAGTCAAAGACATTGTGGCGAACCACTGTCAGCTTATCCGCAATGCCAAGCTGCTTTGCAGCGTTCGAAATAAAAGCGGCATTGGCAGGCGCCATCTCTACGCACCAAGCATGGCCGATGCCACGTGAGACGAATTCAAAAGAAACGGCTCCGGTGCCGCCAAAAAGATCCAGAACCTTAAGGTCTTCGAATTCGTACTCGTTTGAAATGATATCAAAAAGCGCCTCCCGGGCAAAGTCCGTGGTTGGACGGGCCTTATAGGATGCCGGAGGCGTAATTATTTTTCCTTTCAGGAAGCCGGAAATGATTCTCATAGTACCTCAACAGACTTGAAGTAACGGTACAGGGACATCTCCTGGTCGTACTCCAGCGGAGTACGGAAACAAATGGTAGAGACCTCAGGGTTAAGCTGCAGGCGCTTAAGGGCCAGAAAAATGAAATACTCCGCAGTGGTGAAATCCGCCGCAGTATAGACATTTGTAAGCAGCAGGCTGCTTCCCTGGGCAATTACCAGATACAGGTAGCCGTCTATCCAGGAGCAGAGAATCTTGTTGTAATCCGGGCAAAGGGCCAGGTCCTTAAGCATGAACCACAGTTCAGGCAGTACCTTGGCGCGCTCCCCGGCCGTATTGAATACAGTATTAGATATTGTATCGGACAAAGACTCCCCTATCGAATTGGAATAAACCATGACCGCACCGAACTTAGGCACGCGTGCATATTCGACAAGATCATTCTCCTTAAGACGGCACACGTCTTCTAGGGCCTCTCTGGCAGTCTGGGCGTTAAAGAAAGACTCCGGCACCAAAGCCACCTTGGGAGTGAAAAGGGATATCTCTACATTGGAGTACCTGCGCTGGAATTCCGGCGTAGTAAACAGCTGACCGGACGGCAGCCAGCCGCTGCGGATGACACCTTCCGGACCGGATACCTTAAAAGAATATCCACTCAAGGAGACTTGAATGGATATTCCTGTTTCTGATTGTTGCATGTACTCCATGACAAACGGTACGGTAAGGATTACTCCCAGTTACCGGCGTTGTTGTTAGGATTGTTAATGCTGCCGACCATAAGGCCTTCGTACTGGTTCATGGTCTTGCGCTCGTCGTCCAGGTTAATCCTGAGCTGGTTGTCCATACCCTTGAGGAGGGCTCTGTAAGGCATGCGAGCCTCGAACAGAGGAACGTCAACACCTGAAACCTTCTTTACGATAGACTCCATTTCAACAAGCTGACCGCCTGAGTAAGGAATGTACTTGATAGAGTCTACTACGAAGTTAGTACGGTTAACAAAGAGGGTGTCCTTAACTGCAAACTGTGTCTTTACAGTAGCGATTACGCGCTCGCCTTTCTTGTAAAGCTCATACAGCTCTTCCTGGGTGATCTTCTTGTTAGCCTTCTTGATACGCTCTGTGTTAACGACTGCGATAGAGTCATCTTTTGAACCTACCTGAAGGACAACGTCCATCTTACCGGTGTTGTAGAAAAGAATAAGTGAATCGATGGTAGAAGAGAACTTACCGTTAACGCTCTTGTAAGCAACCTGGAGGTCACGGATGTCCTTAAGGCGCTGAACAGCCTCCTTGGTACGGAACTCCTTCTCCTTGTCAAACTTAACAGGCTTCTGAACGCCCTTAACGATAACAATTACCAAAGCCACGATTACGAGTGGAAGAATGCAGTACTGAAGTACTTTTTTAAGTGTTTCGTTCATTATAGTTGTGTTTTTTATTATTCTTTTTTCAACAAATGTCGGACAAAGTTAAAAAATTGATTTATCAAATGCAATATAATTTGTATTTTTGCACATCCGATTATTGGAAAATGACCGTTGACATCGCAAATAGCGCCGCCCTGCTGGGCCGCATGGCCGCAGCCTCACACAAGGTTGCCACCGTTGCGCACACCCACCCTGACGGAGACGCCGCCGGAAGCAGCATCGGCATGGCCTGCTGGCTTGAGAGCCTTGGCAAAGAGGTCAGATGTATTTTCCCGGACCCTACTCCCTCAACAATAGACTTTGTCTATAAAGGAGAAAGAAAAGAAAAGACTCTTTTCTTCAGCAAAGAACCGGAGACCGTTAAAACCTGGCTGCAGGACTGCGACCTTATAGTGGTTCTGGACATGAACGATATCAAAAGGTCAGAAGGCCTTTCAGACATTCTGAAGGCCCACCCGGCGCCCAAGGTGCTGGTAGATCATCACCTTGAGCCTTCCAGGGATCAGTTCGCCCTGACGGTTTCGGAAACAGAGATTTCGTCGGCATCGGAACTGGTGTACTGGCTGCTCAAAGAGTTGTGCGGCAACGGAGTAGGAAAAATCAGTCTGGAATGCGCATCGGCCCTTATGACCGGCATGACCACGGACACTAACAATTTTGCGAACTCTACCTGGCCCAGCACCCTGGAAATGGCTTCTCAGCTGCTTGCAATGGGGGTTGACCGGGACTTTATAGTAGAACACATAAACTGGCACTACGGAGAAAACAGGCTTCGTGCGCTGGGCATGCTTCTTGGCACAAGAATGGCAGTAACACCGGAGGGTGTCGCCTACATGGTCCTGTACAAAGAAGACACAGACCATTACGGCCTTGAAGACGGTGATACAGAGGGTTTTGTAAACATGCCTCTGGCCATCGCAAAGGTAAGGATGAGCATTCTTCTTAAAGAAGACAAGGGCTACTTCCGCATCTCTATCCGCTCCAAGAAAGGAACGTCCGCAGCCACCTGCGCCACAAAATACTTTCACGGCGGAGGCCATGAGAACGCATCCGGGGGCAAGCTTTTCTTCCCCCAGGACATTCCGGCACCGGCAGATGCCCCGCAGTATGTACAGTATATGATAAAGGATTACTTTGGCAATGAAAGTTAAGCACTGCATAATGGCCCTGGCCTCAGTTCTGCTTATTCTGGCAGCCTGCTCAAAAGAAAGCGTCAAGACGCTTTACTCGTCGCAGGAAACCAGGATAGAGAGTCTGGTAAAGTCGCTTATCAGTGCCGATACCACAGGGCTTGCACATCTGGTAAACCATAAAGGCTGCCAAAGGGTAATACTGAAACAGGGCACCGGAGACACCCTGACCGCTTCCGGCACCGTAAGCTTCTACTACGCAGGCTTTACGCTGCCCTCCACCACCATCAGCATAAGCAACATGTTCGATACCAATATATTCAGTTTTGCTAAACAGGCCAACCGTGACACCACGGATTTGGACAAGTTCCAGCCCGTTACCAGAAAGCTTTCAGAGGGCAAACTTGTCAAAGGCCTGAAGAACGGTCTTATTGGAGTTAGAGCCGGAGAAGACTGTTATGTGCTGTTTTCCGGTAAATATGGGTTCGGCAGCAAGGGTTTAGGCACGATTCCTGCAAACTCTGCATTAGCTTATGCCCTGCACATAGTTGAGGTGTCAGAGTAGTTTAGATGTAACAAATTGATTATGAAACATATATTTAGATATTTACCTATTATCGCGGCAGTTGCCGCAATTACTGCAGGCTGTGCCAAGACAACCACTACAAGCGAGAAAGAAGACAACAGGGCTTATTTTCTGGCCTGGATGGAGAAGAATTATCCCGGCCTGTCTCCGGACTCATACGGTATTTACGTGCTCAGCAATCAGGAAGGCAACGGTGCTCTCTACAACGACGAGGAATACGTTTACGCAGAGGTTACCACCTACGACATAGAAGGCAATATCGCCTCTACTGACGACATCAAACTTGCCCAGCAGCTCGGCACTTACGACGAGACCTATTATTACGGCCCCAAGATGGTTGCCGGCGGCGAAGACGCAAGTGCAGGTTTCCTGTATTCCCTGCGCGGAATGAAGGTCGGCGGCAGAAAGAAGGTGATTGTGCCTTTCTGGTTCATTACCTACAACCGCTATGACAGCCAGGAACAGTACTTCAAAAAGTACAAGTCTTCTCCCAGCAGCATAATGTACGACATTAAGCTTATCGACAAGACCGACGACATCGACAAATGGGAGATCGACTCTCTTGAGACCCATCTTGTACATGTTTACGGCACTCCTCAGGATTCAGTATCCTACGGCTTATACTACAAGCAGCTGGTTGAACCTGCGGACTTGGAAGAACTGCCTTCGGACACAACCGTTTACATTAACTATACCGGCCGCCTTCTTAACGGACATGTCTTCGATACCAACATCAAAAAGGTAGCTGTAGACAACAATATCTACAGCAGCTCAAAAGACTATGAGCCTCAGGCAGTTAAGCTTGGCTCAAACACAGAAGGTGTAACAATGGACGGCAGCTCCATCATCACCGGTTTTGCAAACATGATACTGAAGATGCACAAATATGAAAAAGGTATAGGTTACTTCATCTCAAAATGGGGCTATTCCTATTCCGGCAGCGGCAGTACAATACCGGCATACTCACCTTTGTGCTTCGAAATAGAGCTGGTAGACAAACCTTAAAAACGCATGGCAGACGCAAGGATCCCCACTGACCTGGGGACCAGGAAAATAAGTTCACTGTTAGCGCAGTATGCAGTCCCCGCTATTATAGCGATGACTGCATCTTCGCTATATAATATGGTGGACAGTATCTACATCGGCCATATCAAGGATTTCGGTCACCTGGCAATATCGGGACTGGCCGTCACCTTTCCGCTAATGAACCTTTCGGCCGCTCTGGGAACGCTTGTAGGCGTAGGAGCAGCCACAATGATTTCGGTTCTGCTGGGGCAGAAGAACTACTCGGCAGCAAGCAAGGTGCTGACCAACGAGGTAACGCTCAATGTCATAATAGGCGTCGCCTTCACAGCCCTAACGCTTTTGTTCCTGTCCCCTATCCTCAGGTTCTTCGGAGCCAGCGACAATACCCTGCCCTTTGCATCTGACTACATGATAATAATCCTGGCAGGAAACGTAGTCACCCATCTGTACTTCGGCCTCAATGCGGTAATCCGGTCTTCCGGCAACCCCAAGCTGGCAATGGGACTCACCCTGTTCACGGTTATTTCCAACAGCATACTGGACCCTATCTTCATTTTTGTGCTGGATATGGGCATCAGGGGCGCCGCCCTTGCAACTGTCATCTGCCAGATGATGGCCCTGAGCTTCTCTATGCGGTATTTTATGGACCAGAAGAAGTTCCTGCACCTTCCCAAAAAGGTGTTCGGCCTGGACTGGAGAATAGCCAAGGATTCCCTGGCCATCGGCATGGGCCCCTTCCTAATGAATGCGGCCAGCTGTATCGTAGCACTGTTCATTAACCAGCAGATGATGCGCTACGGCGGAGACCTTTCAATTGGCGCCTACGGCATTGTCAACAGGATTTCCTTCCTCTTTGTTATGATAGTGATGGGCTTCAACCAGGGCATGCAGCCGATTGCTGGTTATAACTTTGGGGCAAGACAGTATTCCAGGGTTAAGGAAGTCTTTTTCCTTACATCCAAGTGGGCCACAGGCGTTGTGTTCATTGGCTTTATCATATCCGTTTTCTTCCCGAACCTGGCAGTATCCGCATTCACGGACGAGCCTCAGCTTAAAGAAATGGCCGGCCATGGACTGCAGACAATGAACATACTCTTCCCGATCATCGGCTTCCAGATGGTGGCCACCAACCTGTTCCAGTGCCTTGGCATGGTTCACAAGTCCATCATCCTGTCCCTGTCCCGCCAGCTTCTGTTCCTTGTGCCGTCAGTATTCCTGCTGCCCATTCTGTTCGATGTTGACGGAGTTTGGTACAGCTTCCCCTTATCCGATTTCCTTGCCAGCATACTTACAGTTTTCTTCCTTATATCCCTTGTACGCAAACTTAACCGCCTGAATGACGGAGACAATCCGGACATCCTGGGCAGTAAAATAAAATAGCCTTATGAAAACGAAACCTCGCATCATTACCCTAGGAAGACAGTTCGGGGCCGGCGGCCACTCAGTTGCAGCCGCCATAAGCGGAATCCTGAACATTCCCGTTTACGACAACGAGCTTATCTCCAAAGCCGCAGAGGAAAGCGGCTTCAGCGCTCAGCTTTTTGCCAAGAAAGACGAGAAAAGAAGTGCATTCAGCTTCTCTTCCTTCTTCACATCAGGCAGGTATTCAATGGCAGACAACTATATCAGCGACAACGAGCTTTTCAAGATCCAGGGCGACGTTATCAAAAAGCTCGCCGACGAAGGTCCGGCAATCTTCATTGGCCGCTGCTCTGACTACATCCTGCGCGACAGGACAGACTGCCTTGACGTTTTCATTTGCGCTCCGCTTGAAGAAAGGGTCAAATGCATTATGAAGAGGGAGAATCTTTCCTACGACGATGCCATGGACATGGCCCAGCGCAAAGACCGCACCCGCAAGGTTTACTACGACTTCTTCACCTTTGGCGAGTGGGGTGCAGCATCCAATTATGACCTTTGCATTGATTCTTCAATCCTTGGAATAGAAGGCACAGCCCAGTTTATTGTTGACTTCATGGAGAGGATGGGCAAATGATAAAAAGGCTGCTGTTTCTTGCCGCCGTGATGGCGGCATTATATTCCTGCGGCTCCGTGCCCGAAGAATCGATCCGCCCGACAATAGATCTTAACAGAGTTCTGACAAACGAGATGTCGGACTCTTCCGTTCTTGCCCCGATGGAGCGGAAAATAGCCAACTACATGAGCCAGTGGCAGCTTCAGGGCGCCCAGCTGGTCATAATGCGCAACGATTCCCTTATGTACGCGAAGGGCTTCGGCTGGGCTGACAAAGAGCAGGAAGAACCCATGGGGCCCGGCAATATAATGAGGGTGGCATCGGTATCCAAACTTATCACGGCTACCGGCATCATGGTACTGCAGGAGCAAGGAAAGCTTAGCATTAAAGACAAGGTTTTTGGTCCCGAAGGCATACTGAAAGACAGCACTTATTGCAGCAGCATAAAAGACAAGAATTACTACAACATTACCGTAGAGCACCTTCTGCGGCACCAGGGCGGCTTCAGGGCCAGGATTGCAGACCCTATGTTCTCTACCGCCGCCATCATGAAGCAGAACAAGCTTAAGACTCCTCCGGACAACAAGCAGCTTCTTAAGATTATACTTGGCAGCAAACTGCACTTTGCCCCTGGCACGTCGCAGTACTACTCAAACGTGGGATATATGATCCTTTCCCTTGTGATAGAAGAGGTTACAGGTCAGCCCTACGAAGAGTTCATGCGCAAAGAGGTACTGGAGAAAGCCGGCTGTTACGGCTTCCGCATTGCAGGCATTTACCTTAATGACCGCCACGAAGGAGAAGTTCGCTACTATGTTCCTTCCAACGATCCCGGTGTTCAGGAATACAACAACAGCGGCCGCAATGTGGTCCGCTGCTATGGCGGTAACAATATTACCGCACTTACCGGCGCCGGCGCCTGGGTGGCTTCCGCTCCCGAGCTTGCCTTGCTTGTTGCTTCCATCGACGGTAAGGATGAAATCCCGGATATCATCAGCAAGGAGAGTGTTGCTGCAATGACGCAGCATATTGACGAAGATACTTATTCTCTTGGCTGGAACGAGACCGATCCGGCAAAGGCCTGGGTTCGTACGGGTACTCTTTCAGGCACTAATGCTCTTATCAAGTACTTCCCTGACGGTGAATGCTGGATTTTTCTGTCCAACACAAGCACGTGGAAAGGCCCTTCCCTGGCGCGCTATACTGCCAATCTTATGAACGAGCTGCGCCAGAAATACAGCAAAATCCTGCCGAAGCAGGATCTATTTCACGAAAAGGAAGAGGATATTTTAAAATAAAAAAGACTACTGGGTTTCAGGACCCCCTTGTCACCTTTCGGTGACATTCCCCCTAGCCGGGGTCCCCAAAAAATGGAACATTTCTTTGGGGTGATCTACGGGGGTGGCACGACCTCGAAACCCAGTAGTCTTTTTTAAAATACGCCGTTCGTTACTTAACGAACATTACAGCCTCAGCGATAGAATTCAGCTTGGTATCAGCGCTGTCAGCGCGGCTTGCAAGAATACAAGGAGCAGTAGTACCTACAAGCATACCGGCCTGCTTAACACCGTTGCAAAGCTTGGAATTAGACTTCCAGAAAACATTTGCAGACTCGATGTTAGGGAATACAAGGCAATCAGCATCGCCGGCAACAGGACTCTCAAGCTTCTTGATCTCAACAGCCTCTTTATCAATAGCAACATCAAGGGCAAGAGGACCGTCACCAATAACACCCTTGATCTGACCACGATCGCACATCTTTGCAAGCATAGCAGCCTCCATGCAAGCAGGCATACTGTCAAGCATCTGCTCAGAAGCAGCGATGAAAGCGACCTTAGGCTTAGCAATACCGAAGGACTTAGCCACACCGGTAACGAAACCTGCAATCTTAACCTTCTGACGGAAGTCAGGCTGAGGGATAACTGCCATATCGGCAAGGAACATGAGCTTGTGGTAGTTGGGGTTCTCAATGATACCAACATGGCTCAGGAGGCCCTTCGGAGGCAGAAGTCCGCACTCTTTGTTAAGGATGGCGCGAAGGAACTTGTCAGTTGAGCAAAGACCCTTCATAAGGATATCGCCTTCGCCGTCATGAACCATCTGGACAGCCTTGGCAACAGCCTTCAGCTCTACAGGCTCATTGACGATGGTGAATTTGGCAACGTCGATATTGTTCTTGGCGCAAACGTCCTTGATAAGAGCCTCGTCACCTACCAATGTAGCGGAAACGATGCCCAGATCTACTGCGTTGCTTGCAGCCTCGATAGTATGCTCGTCAACAGCCCAAGCTGCGACCATTCTTTTGCAGATTCCCTTTTCTTTGAGCTCTGCGAATACGTCTGAAAATTTGGTTATCATAATTGGGTATATTTTTAGTCTTCCAATGAATTTACGATATGCATGGTATCACGGGCGATAACAAGCTCCTCGTCCGTAGTGATGAGAGCTACCTTTACCTTTGAGTCAGGCAGGGAGATGAGTGCATCGTTGCCCCATGCATCTGCATTGGCGTCATAGTCGAACTTAAGGCCTACATAGGTAAAGTTCTCGCAGACGCGGCGGCGCAGGCGGTTGTTGTGCTCTCCGATACCACCGGTGAATACGATAAGGTCAACACCATTCATCTCTGCGATATACATACCGATGTTCTTGATAAGGTCGAAGGTGAGCTTCTTCAGAACCAGCTTGGCCTTATGGTCGCCTGCAACTGCAAGAGCGTCCATCTCACGGGCGTCTGAAGTCTTGCCGCTCAGGCCAAGGAAACCACTCTTCTTGTTGATAATTTCCGTCATCTGGTCCGGGGTAAGGTTCTCTTTCTTCATGATGTAAGGGATGACGTTGGCGTCGATATTGCCCACGCGGGTTCCCATAATCATACCCTCAAGCGGGGTGAAGCCCATTGATGTGTCAATTACCTTTCCATTAACGATGGCGCTTACAGAAGAGCCGTTGCCAATGTGGCAGGTAATTATCTTAGAATTGTTGATGTCAATACCGCAGAACTTTGCACCCTTGTTTGCAACAAACTGGTGGCTGGTTCCGTGAGCACCGTAACGACGTACGCGATACTTCTCATAATACTCGTACGGGAGTGCGTACATGTATGCGTACTCCGGCATGGTCTGATGATATGCAGTGTCGAAGGTAACAACCTGGGGTACGGTAGGGAGTACGTGCTGAACAGCCCTGATACCAAGAAGGTGTGCAGGGTTGTGAAGAGGTGCGAAGTCGCAGCAAATCTCTATCTTCTTAAGTACGTCTTCGTCTACAAGGGCGCTGCCGGAGAAGAACTCGCCGCCATGCACGATACGGTGACCTACAGCCTCGATGTCCTCTATAGAAGCAAGAACGCCGTGCTCTTTGTCTGTCAGGGCTTCAAGCACCAGCTGCATTCCTTCCTTGTGGTCCGGAACGGGCAGATCCCTTACGATTTTCTCTCCGCCGGCGGGGGCGTACTGGAAAATACCCATGGGAAGACCTATTTTTTCTACGATACCCTTTGCAATAAGGGTGTAAGCGTCGTCACCCTTCATATCAAGGAGCTGATACTTGATGGATGAACTGCCGCAATTGATTACTAGAATGATCATTATGGTTTGAATTTAATTTTTTCTGAAATTGTGATTATAAATCGAACAAAGTTACGGAATTATAGCTAATTTAGCAAACAAATCAGGCTGGCTGATGAAAGAGGAGAGAGATATGTTAGTGTTGTCGCTGCCTTTTGTAGCAGCGGTAGCCGCGGGGCAGATTCTATCGCCCTCTCACGAGGCGGCCTTCCTGGCCGCTGCGGCGCTCTTCGGAATGATTCTGTATTTTTGGTTGCGTGCCCCCAGGAGCGTAGCTTACTACATTATACTCATGTTCTGCTGCGGCCTTTTCTGCTCCTTTACCGGCAGCCTTTTGTCCTTGTCCGATGTTGCGGAAGATGGCCTTCCGGCCTTTTTGCGGGCTCAGCTTGCAGGGTGCGTGGACGGGCTTTCATTCAAATCCGGGGATACCGGGGCCATGGTAAAGGCCCTGGTTCTGGGAGACCGCAGTGGCCTGACGCCGGAGCTAACCCAGGCTTTTCGCACCAGCGGGGCGGCGCATGTACTGGCCCTGTCCGGCCTGCATCTTGGTATATTCTACCTTTGTCTGTCCTGGATACTGAAGCCGCTCGGGAACTCCCCTACGGCCAAGAAGATTAAGTCATTCACCATAATGATACTGGCGGGCGCTTACGTTGTACTGGCCGGGGCATCGGCTTCTCTGGTGCGTGCACTGCTCTTCATTGTTTTGCGGGAATCTGCGGCTCTGCTTCACCGCAAAATATCGCTTCTGCGCATACTGCTTGCCGCCCTAACCCTTCAGCTTATTTTCAGCCCCGGGCAGATTGCCACTCCGGGCTTCCAGCTTTCTTATCTTGCCGTTGCCGGAATCGCCATTCTGTACCCGTGGCTGGAGGGCTTGTATCCGAAGGCCGATAACGACCGGTTCAACATTCCCCGCAAGATCTGGCAGCTTTGCAGCCTTAGCATTTCCTGCCAGGTTTTTACTACGCCGGTTGCATGGCTGCAGTTTGGCAGCCTTCCAAAGTATTTTCTTCTTGCCAATCTTTTGATAATGCCTCTGGCGACGGCCTTCACGGCAGTTTCTATCTTTATAGTCTTCCTTGCCCCCATCGGCCTCTGCCCTGGCTTCCTGCTTTCTGCCGCCGACTTCTTCTCCAACCTTATGATTCAAATCCTGACAATCATAGCCGGAATGTAACTTATACAAACAGAGGTCTCATATTTACCCCCGATTTAAATAATTACCAACTTCCGGAAGCACCGCCTCCGCCGAAGGATCCGCCGCCGAAGCCTCCAAAGCCTCCGCCGTGACTGTGACCTCCACCGTAACTGTGACCGCCGATATGGCCGCCACCAATTGGGCCGATGTAGACGTGTCCGCCCCCGCCGGAATAATTGCCACCGCTGCCACTGCCACCGCCATTCATGGACCACTTGTATATGAAGTACAGGAGAATAATTGACAAAATGTAATGGATGAGCTTGGGCTCTCCGTCATCTTCCAACTCCCGCTTAACGGCAATCTCTCCGCTGGCAAGCCCCATAAGCTTGTCGCAGGCCTCGCTCACAGCCGTGAAATAATCATTCTCCTTAAAGTAGGGAATCATTATCTGGTCGATGATGCGTTTGGCATAAACATCCGGGATGGCGCCTTCAAGACCATAACCCACCTGGATGGTTACACGACCGCCTCCGTTGCTGTTTTTGGGCTTAACCAGAACCAGCACGCCGTTGTTGCGCTCCTTGGTTCCGATGCCCCATTCGCGTCCCAGTTTGATTGCATAATCGTCAACGGCATAGCCCTCAAGGTCTGCCACAGTGACGATGGTAATCTGGTTGGACGTAGTGTCGTCGAAGGCGACCAGCATGCGTTCCAGAGAATCTGCCTCCTCTGCTGTAAATACGTTGGCGAAGTCGTTGACAAGACGCTGGTGGGACGGCCTTGCCGGAATACCGGCAAAAACAGTGACTGCTGTTATGGCAACCACTGCAACCAGGGCACAGAACCTGCGGATTATACTACTTCTTGTCACTGTCTTCTCCGAATGAAATGTCGTCTGAAAGCTCGTTTACGTCATCTGCCTGGTAAGGGAAATAAACCTTTAGCTTCTCCCCTATCATGGCTATTCCCTCTACAAGACCGCCAGTGAAATCTGACTGGGAAAAATGCTCTCCCATCTTGGCGACAACATCCTTCCAGAAGCCGTCAGGAACAAGGTTATTGATACCTTTGTCGCCAATAACCGCAAACTTCTTTGATTCGCATGCTACGTACACCAAAACGCCGTTACGCGCAGCTGTACGGTCCATTTTAAGTTTATGAAAAGTGCGAAGGGCGCCAATTTTAGGGTCCCCGTCGCACTTTGATTCAATATGCACGCGAATCTCTCCGGAGGTAGCTTTTTCTGCCGCCATGACAGCTGCCACCACCGCTTCCTGCTGCTCTTTTGTAAGGAAGTCTTTAGGCTTCATTAAAACTCTACCTTAGGAGCTTCCTCTGAACCTGCAGCAGCCTGGAAGTAGGCCTTCTTCTCAAAGCCGAAGATGCTTGCGAAGATGTTCTTAGGGAAGGAACGAACAGAAGTATTGTAAGCCTGAGCTGCCTTATTGAAGTCCTGACGGGCAACACTGATACGGTTCTCGGTACCCTCGAGCTGAGCCTGAAGATCTTTGAAATTCTCGTTTGCCTTAAGGTCAGGATAAGCCTCGCTTACAGCGATAAGGCGGCCGAGTGATTTACCAAGCTCGTCCTGAGCCTGCTGGAAGCGGTTCAGGTCTTCCTGAGTCATGTTATTGGCATCGATAGTAATGCCGGTTGCCTTATTGCGGGCCTCTGTAACGGCCTGAAGCGTAGAGCTCTCGTGCTCTGCATAACCCTTAACGGTAGCAACAAGGTTAGGGATGAGGTCTGCCCTGCGCTGATACTGGCTTTCCACCTGTGCCCAAGCGGCAGTAACACTTTCTTCACCTTTAACAAGGCCGTTGTATGAGCTGCAACCGCCTATACCCAAAATAGCTACGACAATAATAATTACGATTGTACTTGTTGAAAGCTTTTTCATGATACAATTATTGTTTGACGTTAATATTCTTTATTCTGAATCCCTTACGCAACGCACTGATGCTGCAAATACCTCTTTGTTTCCGGCGCTGATATTCATGTCAGGTGAAGCAACGTACAGATAACGGTAAAGGGCGTTTTCTTTGTCAAAATCGTCAGCAGTCCAGAAAACGGCATATTTGGTATAGTCGCTGAACTGGCATGCACCGTTATCGATGATGGCATAGCCGACGGGCAGGGCGTTAAACTTACTGGTTGCGCTTATCTTGACCTTGTTGCTGTACTCCCAAAGGTCGTCGCCGTTAAAGGTAGCGTTAACCATCATGGCTCCGGCTATATCCTTATAGACAGCGTCTTTATCAGAGGGATTGGCACCCAGGGCAATTGCAAGGCTCTTCCAGTCTTCCCCGGTAGGAAGGCGCCAGCCGTCAGGGCAGGCGGTTTTTGCTTCCTCCCAATTGAAAACAGAGCCGTAGATATCACGCAGAAGATCTGTTCCCATTGCAGGATAGCCGGCTTTGTAGGAAAGGTTCCTTGCGAACCAGTCAAGACCGCCAAGGCTTACATAACGGTAAGATTTTCCGTCGCGCTCATCTACAAAAACAGGGTCTTCATCAGAAAGGCCGGGAACATAAAGGGACTTCTCCTGGTTGATAACGGTAATCGTAGAAGCCTGAGTCTTAAGATAATAGCCTGTAGCGTAAGCAGATACTGTAAGGGTGACGTCTCCTACGTAATCCTCAGGGATAGTAATGGTAAAATTACCCAATACTGATGCCGGGTCTCCCTCATAACGGGTGGTATCCTTTACCGTATCAAGGCTGGTGTACCAAAAGAAACCAGGGATCTTGCCATCATCATAAGAAACACCGGTAGGTTGGATCTCTGCCGATGCACCCGATGCCATGAAGGACGGGACAACGTAAGTAAGATAACCGTCCAAATATTCTTGAGTATCATCTTCGCTCTTTTTCTTGCAAGAGAACGCAACTGCCAGCGCAAGAGCGCCAACTGCAACAAACTTTAATGTCCTTGAAATATTCATTTGTCTACTGTCAATATCTAAACTCTACAAATTCTTACAAATATCGTACTTTTTTATAGATTTTTGGTAAATTTGTGGAAATAATTAATAACCATGAGAAAAATCACTCTGATTCTGGCAGCCTTAACACTCTGCCTGACAGTATCCTGCAACCAAAACAAGGACAGCTACGTAGAAATCTCCGGCTACACCCAGGGAGGAGAATTTCACGTTAAATTCAACACTAAAGGCATCAAGAAAAGTCCGGAAGCCATTTGTCACGACGTCGATTCAATACTGACCTGTCTTGACACAACCATGTCCGGCTACAATCCCGGCTCCGTACTAAGCCGCTACAACCGCGGAGAAAGAATTCAGCCCAACTGGGTATGGGGTGACATAATCAACAGAGCGACAAATATTTACAGAATTACGGAAGGCATGGTGGACGTCGCATCTGCTCCCCTCTTCGATCTCTGGGGCTTCGGCTTTACCGGTCAGGACAAAACCATTCCGTCGGATGAGGAACTGGCCAAGGTTCGTGCCAGCTGCGGTATGAGCAACTTCGACGGCAACCTGTACCAGGCCGCTCCTGGCCTTAAGTTCAACTTCAACGCCATTGCACAGGGCTACTCCTGCGACGTTGTAGCAAACTACCTGTACTTGCTGGGAATAAAGGACATGCTTATCGATATCGGAGAAATTTATGTGGATGGCAAGAATCCCGCAGGACAGGGATGGACCATTGCTATTGACTCCCCGGTCGATGGAAGCAAGGAGCTTGGCGAATCGATCCAGGGCACATGGGTGTCCGACGGCCGCAAGCATGGCATCGTAACATCCGGCAACTATCGCAAATTCTTTATTAAAGACGGCAAGAAATACTCCCACACCATAGATCCAAGAACCGGAATGCCGGTTCAGCACAACCTTCTAAGTGCAACGGTAATGGCAGAGGACGCCTGCACAGCGGATGCTATGTCCACTGCCTGCATGGTTATGGGATTGGAAAAAGCTAAGGAATTCATCCTTAACTCTTCTTATGAAGCCTTCCTTATTTATGACGAGGATGGCGTTATGAAGAACTGGGCCAGCCCCGGCTTTATCGTAAATCGGTAACTGTCTTATACTTAGATAATTCTTCCTTGCTGAAGTTCCAAACAGACTCCGGCTGACTGGCGGCAAGCGTAAAGCCTGAAACAGTAAAATCTACAACCGACCCGTCTTTCATCTTTAGCGCAGCTGCTATAGGTATGTCCTTTTCCAGCACAAGGGCGAGGCTGATTATGGAAGGCTCATTCAGAGGTTCAAGCATATAAGTCTTCCTGCCACCGGAGGTGCTGGTCCCTGCAACCTTGAAATTACCCTCAAGGTCTGCAACAAGCAGTGCAGGATTGGAAAGGAAATCAAGAGCCTGACCTGCAGCGTCTTCAATCACCATTTCTCCCGCCGCAGGATCCGCCGTCCAACGGACGGAACCATCGCAGCGAATATCAAGCCCGTTGCCCTGGATACGGTAGCAACTGCCTGAAACGATGGCTTTTCCGTCACCTTTGAAGGGGGTGTCGGTGCCCTTGGTCGTATATGAATAACCGAATGCCGCCACTTCCTTTGCAAGACGCGCAGAAAGCGTGCGCAGCGCGTCCTGCGCGCCGGCCAGGCCTGCAGCTACAAGCAGCAGGCAAGTTGCAGTAAGAAGTCTTTTTGTCATTTTTTACTCGTTTGCGTTCTTGTAAGCTTCGATGATGCTGTCAAGCTCTGCCAGATCGCTTACCAGGACCTGTCTGGGCTTGGAGCCCTCCTGCGGTCCTACGATGCCGGCAGCCTGAAGCTGATCCATCACTTTACCTGAACGTGCATAACCCATGCCAAGACGGCGCTGGATGTCGGAAGTTGAGCCTCTTTGTGTGGTAACGACCATGCGTGCGGCCTCC
Organism: uncultured Bacteroidales bacterium; assembly: GCA_900316675.1. Lineage (GTDB taxonomy): Bacteria > Bacteroidota > Bacteroidia > Bacteroidales > UBA932 > Cryptobacteroides. The sequence goes on along the minus strand of ONDR01000007.1, from coordinate 134,720 downwards.
TCGAAGCGAGGGTCAAGGTTCTTCATGTCAACCATGCCGCCACCTTCTCCGCCTCCTTCCTCGGTCTCGGGTTCGGGCAGATAGTAAGGAGTATTGTAGCTCATCTTGTAGCCCTGCTGCTCACTGATAAACTTACATATTCCGTTGATTTCCTTACCGCTGACAAAGGCGCACTGAACGCGCTCGGTATCAGCGCCGGAAAGGTAAATCATATCTCCGTTACCAATCAGTTTCTCTGCTCCCGGGGAGTCCAGAATGGTCTTGGAGTCAATGCCGGAGAACACCCTGAATGCGATTCGGGTAGGGAAATTAGCCTTGATAAGACCTGTGATAACATCCACTGAAGGTCTCTGGGTCGCAAGCACTACATGGATACCGGCGGCACGGCCCTTCTGGGCCAGACGCACGATAGAAGTTGAAATGCTGCGGGCGATTGCCTTTGAGTCACCGGATGCGCCTACCGTCATGGTAAGGTCTGCGTACTCGTCCACTACAACTACGATATAAGGCAGGTAGCGGTGGCCTTCAGTAGGCAACAGATGGCGATCCTGGAATTTCTCGTTATAAAGAGTAACCTTGTTTACAAGGGCATTGTTCATGAGCTTGTAGCGGTCGTCCATCTCTGTACAGAGAGAGCGGAGAACGGCTTCTGCCTGCTTGGGATTCTTGCAGATGGCGGTATCCTTCTCTTCCTGCTCGCTGGCGGCGTTGGGAAGAACGGCCAGGTAGTGGTGCAGAAGGCCTGCGTAAGCAGAGAACTCTACCATCTTAGGATCTATGAAGACGAACTTAAGCTCTGAAGGATGCTTGGAATAAAGCAATGAAGTAATGAGCACGTTCAAGCCCACGGACTTACCCTGCTTGGTGGCACCTGCAACAAGAAGGTGCGGTGCTTCTGCAAGGTCGAAGACCTTCACATCCTGGGTGATGGTGTAACCGATGGCGACGGGCAGTTCAGCCTTGGTATTGCGGAAGGCATCGTCGTTGAGCATGGCCTTGAGCGGAACCATTGACGGATTGTCATTTGCGACCTCGATACCAACTGAATCTTCAAGAGTTACAACACGAACGCCCTTGGCCTTAAGCGCCATACCGATATCTTCCTGACGGCCCCTGATGGCTGCAATCTTAACGCCGGGTGCGGGGAAGACCTTGTACAGGGTGACGGTAGGACCTACTACAGCCTTGACGTTTTCTACCTCTATGCGATAGTTCTTAAGGGTTGCGCGAATCTTATAGTTGTTGCGCATCAGCTCTTCCTGGGACACGCTCTGACGCTTGTCTGCATAGTCTCCCAGCATGTCCAGTGAAGGGAATTCGTATTTGTCCAGATCTGAGCGGACATCGATTCTGGGCAGAGGCTCGTTTGCATCGGTAGAAAGAGGATCACCGGTAATGATGTCCAGATTCTCGTCGGTGCCGGGCTCTGTTTCAGCAGCTGCAGGCGCAGCGGCAGCGGGCTTTTCTACTTCGATGTTCTCAATATCAGAAATAATATCTTCTACAGGCTGTTCCTGAATTGCAGGCTCGTCTTCTGCCTCCGGGGCTTCCTCAGAGCCGGCTGCATTCTCCATTTCCGTCTTTACGGCATCCTTAAGCCAGGTAAAGGTGCCATGCTTCTTCTTTTCCTTCGGCTCCTTAGGCTTCTTCTCTTCCTTATGTTCTGACGTAAGTTTCTCTGAGAACCTCCTGCTTGCGAAAAGCAGCCACAGAACGCACAGGATTGCAATAATGCAAAGGGTAAGCAGGCTGCCCACAAGATTGTCAAAGAAGGAAACCATTACGTTGCCACAGCCACCGCCAAGGCCGCCGCCAAAGGTTGTGTCAAGGCTGGCGAGCTTGGAAATGAAGGCAAATACAAGGGATGCTACAAGGGCGCCGGTAATGGAAAGGAGCAGCACCCTGATAATAGAGTATGACCGCTTGCCAAAAAGCAGGCGGATGGATATTACGCCAAGTATAACTACAAGGGCAAGCGAGCCAAGGCCGAACCACTTGCAAACCAGCAGATAAGACCACTTAAAACCAAGCTTGCCGGCCATGTTTGACACAGCCACATCCTGGTCCATAGCCCTTGCATAACCGTCCAGGCTCTGGTCTGCCTTCCAGGTAAACAGGTAAGACACAATAGCCAGAAGCGTGAACAGGGCAAACGCTCCCATCACAAGGCCTGCAATGACCTCTATCTTGCGTTGTTTCTCGCGGGACATGTCGCTCCAGACCGAGAATAATTTAAGCTTGGGCATTTTCTTTAACTGGTATTACTGGTTGCCGTGTTTTGCCTTTTTCCCCTGATTACGGAAGAACTGCTTCTTGTTGAAGGGTTTACGGGGACCGAACTCAGACATATTCATTCCGGGTTTGCTGTAATTTCCGTCCGGCAGACGAGAAATTGACAGGCCCTCCGGTACGGTGATGCGGCCTCCGGACAGAAGCTCGATGTCATGGAAGATTGTAGCATCCTCCACGCTGTCTTTGTTCCAAATCAGGTATTGCTGCCTCATGTAGAATGCAAGACGACGCAGCATTGTATTTTTCTGCTCCCCTTCCGGTTCTGATGCAATAAGGTCGATGATGCTTTCTATATTGCGGCCGTAATGGGTGGCTTTAATAGGCTTTGTCTTAAGCGGAATAGGCATGGGCGGAACCTGCCTGTCTTCTGCAGCCGGTACAGGGAAGGGTGAATCGATATCAAGATCGTAACCGGCGATGGCGTAAAGGTGGTCCCACAACTTGTGTTCCCAGTCCTCCACCCCGTGCACCTGCGGGTTCAGAATTTCCATCACACGTACGATGGCACGCGCCTGCTCTGTCCTTTTTCCCTTATCTTCTATGCCTTTCAGGCTTTCTACCATCTTCAGGACGTTCCTGCCATACTCCGGCATCGCCATCTTCTCCCTCTCAGTATTGTATTCCAATTTTCTTTCTTCCATATAGTTATTCTGTCTAAACCTACAAAAGTAACAATTCTTTTGTAATCTCACAAAATATTCCCCTATTGTACCGGAGTGACTTTAGACTCAGTGACATACCAGAGGTAGCCTTTGACGGGGGCGTAGCCCAGGGAGCGGAAGAGGGCGCAGTAGCGGCGGACCTGGGCGGCGTAGCCGGGGTGTTCGCTGCCGAACTTATAGTCGATAACCGTGACGGAGCCGTCTGCGCCAAACACTACCCTGTCAGGGCGATGCAGGCCGCCGTCCGCATCGATGATGCCAACCTCATTCAAGACTCCCCCCAAATTATCAGGAGCAAACCAGCCGTAAGAGGCGACCTCGGCGAGACGGGCCTGAAGAAAGTCACGGTAAGCGGCCGCCTGGGCCGGATCTATAAGGCCGGAAGCAAGGGCAGCATCCACAGCAGGCTGAATATCTGACGGAACCCGCACATCGGACAAAATCTTATGCAATACGATGCCCTTAAGGCGAACCGGAACCTGAACATCGCCATCGGCAGAAGCCGCAAAATACTCTGCACCGTTACCAGTACTGCGCATACGGCCACGAAGCGGCCAGCTATTGAAAGTAACAGGCATGAGTTGCCCTGTCTGGCCTGTCATGGGAGCAAAACTATACATACGACCATGCTCGGAGCCGAAATCACGGGTAAAAGCATACAGAATGTCTGCAAAACACTTGAACTCATCCGGTTTGGACGACTTTACCGCTATAGTATGAAGAACCTTGACAGCACGGGTCATAGCCACATAGAAAGTGTTTATTGCATCAACATACTGCAGCTGCTCTTCCTGCTTGTACTGGCCTGCGAACACCGTCCCGACGGACTTAGAACTAAGATTCACATTAAATATACCCTCTGAGATAAGGTCGGACGCACCATCTTTCTGCTCCGGGACGCACCAGCGACCTGTCACCTTGAAGAGTTGTTCTTCACCGGCAAAAGGATAAATCAAGTAAGGGAACTCAAGGCCCTTGGCCTTGTGTATCGTCATAATACGCACTGCGTCTATACCGTCCGGAGATGCAATTTTGGGGTTCTCTCCGTCCCAGTACTTAAGGAAAGCGGAAAGGGAGTTTCCGTTTGACGAGCTCCATGCAAGGAGCACATCCATAAACGACTGGATATAAAGCACTTCCCCATTGAAGAGTTCCTCATTTACGAACTTAAGGCTGCGCAAAAGCTCCTCTGCAAGAGTATAAAGGGAGTCGTATGTCGACGGCAATTCAATTTCAAGTTCTTCTGCCAGAAAACGGTTCACAGAATCAGCCTCATTGTCCATGCAAGACATCAGAGACACTAGCCTGCGAACAGTAACAGAAGACTTGACATACATAGAATCGTCGGAGATAACAGGTATGCCATTATCTGTCAGGAAGGCAGCAACCTCGGAACCCTGATCATTCTTTCTGACCAGCACAGCTATCTGACCGTAGCTTGCTCCGGCCTCGCGGGCCGCACCGATTGACTCCAGCAACTGCGGGAGTTCCTCTTCCCTGGATTCGCAGAAGGTGCATTTTACATAGCCCGGAGCGTCTTCCGGCGCACATGGAGTCTGAACGGCACCGGCATAAATATCCTGGACAAGACTGCCTCCCATTTTTCCGTCAAGAGCACGGGCGGCAAAGTCAAAAAACTTGTTGTTAAAATTAACAATCTCCGGCAGGCTACGCCAGTTTTCACGCAGATTAGTGGTATCATCGGCACCGGGGAACTGATTCTTCACTCCCCTGTCCAAAAGCGTCCAGTCACCACCGCGCCAGCGGTAAATGCTTTGCTTTACATCACCCACAAGCAGGTTGGCACCACCGTTCGCATCGCTCTCTGCCAGCAGAGGCTTGAAGTTTTCCCACTGTATGGTGGATGTATCTTGGAACTCGTCCAACAGGAAGTTCTGGAAGCGAACGCCAAGTTTCTCGTATATAAAGGGGGCATCGCTGCCGGCAATTATGTTACGAAGCGTTAAATTACTATCATCCAGGCAGATAACATTCTTCTCATCTGCCAGCGCCTTGTATTCTTTCTCTAATTCAAGCGCAAGGCCAAGGGTAAAGACCTGCGAAGCCAGGATTCCGGCAGTATTGTACTGAATAAAATCCTTACCCAGAAACAGTTCCCTAAGCTTTGCAAAAGGCGCAGCCATATTGGACTCGGCCCTTGGAACCATATTCTGCTTATCCTTATTGAACCACTTGGATGGCTCCTCGCTTCTGCGAAGAAAAGCATCAGTAGGAAAAACAGAACCATCGGCCACTGATTTCTCCAGGCTGGCAAGCTTGAAGTTGCCGGAAAAGTCACTGAAATCAAGGCCGGCGGCACGCATTCCTGCCAGGACCTCAGAGGCGGAAGAGGACACTTTCCCCCGGAAAGATTTGACGATTTCGGCGCACTCGCGACGCACAGCTTTGAGATAATCGCGGGAAAAAACTTCCTCCGGGCGCAGTGAATGCAGCTCCATGACAGCGCGCATCTCGTCGGACTTAAGCTGCTTGACCACACTGTCCATCGCCTTGTCCAGCGACATCTTGCCCTTTTGCCCAAGCTGGTCCATAAGACTCTCCCTCAACCAGTTACGAACATCGGAAGGCATGTCATCCGTGCCGATGGATTCCAGAATCCTGTCTGCGCTCTCGCGTACCAGAGCCTCTTTGTCAAGCTCTACCTGATAAGAAGAGAACTGCCCCAGTTCGCGTGCGAAAGCCCGCAGAGCCTGCTGGAAGAACTTGTCGATAGTGCTTACAGAAAATGCCGAATAGTCGTGAAGTATGTCTTTAAGCAGTTCGGAAGCCCGTTTCTGCACCTTGGCCACTCCGCCGAAGGCTGGGGCGAACTCCTTGATATAAGGAGACTTATCCGGTTCGTGCGCCAAACGGTCCAGCTCTTTAAGGATACGGTTTTTCATTTCTCCCGTAGCCTTGTTGGTAAAGGTCACGGCAAGTATATGACGATATGCAAACCTGTCGTCAGACTGCAGCAGAAGCCTAATGTATGTCTTTGCAAGGTTGTAGGTCTTACCCGAACCCGCACTGGCGCGTAATAGCTTAATCATCGGCCGCAGATATTTTTAAAATCACAATAAGCGCAGGTATGCTCCTTGTCATCTGTGCGCACGAAGGGCACCCCGGGGCCGGCAATCTCTTTCAGAAGGCCACCCACCCTCTCTTTCATAATATCACAGAACACTTGGCTCAATGGTGCCTGCTCTACCCCGGAAGTAAAGAGCTTCTGCGTAGGATAGATGCAATTGACCACCCGGGCCCCGGCAGGTATGCTGCCGGATATGAACATATCGTACAGGAAGAGCTGCAAGGCTATTTTGGGACGCTTGGCGTTATCGTCGCCAAACAGCTTGTCGGCCACTGAGGCTGCATTTTCATCAGTTATATTGACATCCTCCGGACTGGTATGGCCGGTCTTATAGTCTACCACTCGAACCGTACCATCAGCCAGACGTTCCAACCTATCTATTCGGCCAAAGAACTTATAGCCATCGAACTCCCAGGTCTTTGGTATTTCAAGACCGAGTATCTGGATATCCCCCTTTTCTTTAACTAGCTGAAGGTCAATTTCCAAGGTCTTATCGACATACTCCAGGATTATATCTTCCAGCACCAGGTTCCGGCCCGACACCTCTATGGTATGGACCTTTTCTTTAACCTTATCATCCGCAATCCGGTGGATGCGAGCCTTATCCTTTCTAACAGCAGTCAAATAATTGATTGTCAGCCTATTATCTGGAGCCTCGCGATAGAGCTGTTCCATAGTGCCATGATATACGTCTCCGAACATTCCGGCATCCATGCTCTCTGCCACTTCTTCTTCCGGTTCAAGCCGCAGCACATAAGCATAGTAGAACTGCGCAGGACATGCAAGATACTTTTGCAGGGCGCTGGCAGAAAGGCTATGATCCTTAAGACGGCTCTCTATATCCGCCGGCTTAGGGATGCTTTCCTCTTCCTTGACCGTATGAAGATCCGCGGTGGCAGTATAGAACCTGACAGGCAGGCGGAAGTGATAGCGAAGCTGCTTGATGTAGCGGCTCTCTTCCCCTGTTCCGATGCCTTCCGTGCGGGAATCGTACAGAAGCCAGACAGTGCCGGCACGGCAAATCATACGGTAAAAATAGTAGGCCCAGATAGAATCCTGGAATTCGTATGTAGGCAGGCCGAAGGCCTTGCGCAGCTGCGGAGGCACGAATGAAGCGCTGACGTTGTGCCTGGGGAATGTACCCTCGTTGCAGGACAGCAGTATAACGGTGTCAAAGTCCAGTGCCCTGGTTTCCAGCGGGCCCATAATCTGAAGGCCGCCAAGAGGCTCGCCTTCGAGCGGAACACTCTGAAGGGCAAGAAGTTGCCCAAGCAGGCGCACATAAGTGGCGGGCATAACGGCCAGGCCCTTGTCTTTAAGACGAAGCACGCAGCCCAGCCAACGCCAAGCAAACTCTACCTCTGCAGCAAGGTCGCTGTCCTGCAGCATCCGCGGCGCCAGCGTACGCAAAACGCCCTCCAGATAATCAGAGAAGGCGGTTATTCCCTGTACCGATGCCTCCTTGGGAGCAGTTGCGACAGGGCGGAAGATATCCGCCACAACAGGACCGCACTCAGCAAAGTCTTCCTGCGGGATATAGTATTTGGCTGCGCTCTTAAGTTTTTGAACCGCCTCTTTCTCTTCGTCAGAAAGAATGGCTTTGATTATTCCGCCGCCAAGAATGCTCCAGACGTATTTATGATAGAAGTACCACTGGCCACGAGTCTGGCGCAGATGTAACTGCAACATGGCTACGTCATGCATCAGCGCATGGATGCGGCTGCCCTGAAGCGGCAGGCCCATGGTCACATTCACTTCCTTCACGGTATCCGGAATAGAGCTAAGCACCGGCAGAAGCATAGCTTCGTCCGGAATCACTATTGCGGTATTCAGAGGGTCCCCTATCATTCCGGGCAGCAGTTTGGCCTGTCCGGTAGCAGAAGGAACGGCAACAACATTAATTTGTGGTGTCGATGTCACTTCTTCAAGCTGCCAGTCCATGGGGAATTCGGCCACATTCGCATCCATGAAGAAGGAGGATTTGTTAGCCTTGTCCTTAATCATGCTGCCGCAGTAATCCCAGCAGAAAGAGGCCAGGCCTGCGTCGCGAAGGCGCCTCATTACCAGACGCTCGCACTCGTTAAGAGCGTTCAGGCCTATGAAGACAAAGCCGCCACGGCCGGGAAATTTATCCACCACGATATCTGCGGCCGCACCCTCTTTGAAGGCAGCTGCCACGCTGCGGTAAACCATGCCGTCGTAAGCAAGGCCCTTTGCCGTCAGCAGCTCATTGTACTGTTTATACAGTGGCAGCAGAATATTCCACAGGCCCAGGAACCTTTCTTTATAAGATAGCCGGTCTTCGCCGGCCATGACACCCCCACCGTCATGCCCGGCCTGACCGGGCATCCCCTTGAAGTGGGACAGGAACTGCTCTACCGCATCACGCTGCTCCGGGGACAGGTATGAATATGTATCCTGAATAGCCTTGAAGTCCGCCACATTGGTAAAAAGCTGCTCCGGACTGACCAGATATTTGTCGGTATCAGAAAAATCGGACAGAATGACATCGCCCCAGAAGACGAAGTCGTCAAGAGGCTCGGCGTGCGGATAAAGATTCTTGTAAACGTCGTATAACTCCAGAAGCAGGGTAACTTTGTCCGCCACGGGACGGCCGTAAAGCTTGCCAAAAAAGTCTGCCACCGTAAGCATCTGCGGCATAATTACCGGCTTGCCATTACTGCCACCGGCAGCGATAAGGGTGCGCAAATGTTTGGTAAAGAAGACTATAGACCTTCTGTTAGGGAAGATCAAACACTTATCCTGCAAATCTGCCGACAGCAGGTGACGGGCTACCTGATAAAGGAATGGAGTCATGCTAAGCGTGAATGTCTACAAGCCACTTTCCATCAAAATAATCGTCTTTCAATACCCCGGCAAGTGGCCAGGTTGCAATGCGCGCGGGGTTCACCTTATGGCGTCCGCAAAGTTCCGCGGTCTCTGCCGCAATGTCGCCGCCCCTAAGGTAGAGTATCCTCTTGCCATAACGGCCCTTAACCCATGGATAAAAGTCCGTGAGCGATGCAACGGCACGGGAAACAACGTAGTCAAACTTCTGGGGCAGGCTCTCTGCGCGGGCATTAACCACCTCTGTATTAGTTAGTTCCAAGGCCTTTGCAACAGCTCCGGCAACAATGGTTTTCTTGCCCACGGAGTCGCAAAGGGTAAAGTGCGTATTGGGGAAAAGCACGGCCAACGGGATACCCGGGAAGCCGCCGCCGGTGCCAAGGTCAAGGACCTTCACTCCCCCCCTCTGCCAGGACTCGAACTCTTCCGGCAGAGCAGTCTTCAGATAAGCGGCAATGGCCAGGGAGTGCAGCACATGATGGCTGTAAAGGCCGTCCATGTCCTTGCGGGAAATCACGTTGATCCTGGCGTTCCAGTCGTTATACAAGGCCTCCATGGCCGCAAAGCGCTCTTTTGCGAGGGCGTCCAGCGGGCCCAGAAGGGCCGTAGCAGCAAGCTCGAATTCCTGATACGTCATAAGTCCTGGTCCTCCTCTGCCATTCGCTTGATTACCAAGTCTTTGGCTCTTTTGATACGGGTTTTCACTGTGTTCAGCGGAAGCTTAGTCTTCTCTGCTATCTCCTTGTAACCCAAATTCTCTATAAAACAAAACTTTGCAACCTCGCGGTAAATGTCGGGCAGGGCCTCCACACAGCCCAGAAAACTCTCATGGTCCTGAGTGCCGATCACCTCTTCTTCCGGACTGTCGTCGTCGGAAGGAATGTCTATATGCTCAAGGGCATCGTAGTCGATGGTAAGGCGGACGGACTTGTGGGTGCGGGCCTTTTCATGGCTAAGATGGTCAAATGCGGTATTGCGCGCAATCCTGAACAGCCAGGTAGAAAACTTATTCCCAAAGTTATAGGTTGCAAGCTGCTTGAAGGCCTTTGCAAAACTCTCCATGCATATATCCTCTACCTCTTCTTCATCCTGCACATAATGCGCGATATGCCCCTTCACTCCTTTGTGGTAACGGGAATAGAGGGTATAGAAAGCGGCCTGCGCCAAGGCGGAATCATCCCCCAGGGCGGCTTTAATGAGGTCTTCCTCTTCCCAATCAGTGAGCCTCGAGCCAGTTTTTGCCATAGTTACATTCTACAGTTAAAGGAACGCTCAGCGTAAGAACGTTCTCCATTTCATTACATACCAACGCCTTCAGGATTTCTTTCTCTGAGTTGACGGTGTCAAACAGCAATTCGTCGTGAATCTGCAGTACCATTTTGCTGGCAAGCGCTTCCTTCTGCATCTTGCGGTCAACGGCAATCATTGCCAGTTTGATGATATCCGCCGCAGTGCCCTGGATTGGTGCATTTACCGCATTGCGCTCTGCCAGTTCCCTCATTGTCTTGTTGGACGAATTAATCAGGGGCAGGTAGCGTCTGCGGCCGAACATTGTCTTGACATAACCGTCCTTGCGGGCCCCCTCTTTGCAGGATTCGATGAATTCCAACACCTGCGGGAAGGCGGCAAAATAGTCGTCGATAATGCCCTTCGCCTCTGTGCGGGAGATATGCAGCCGCTGCGCCAGGCCGAATGACGATATTCCGTATATGATGCCGAAGTTGGCGGTTTTTGCCACGCGCCTCTGATCCTGGGTCACAGCTTCTACCGGCACGCCATAAATCTTTGCAGCCGTGGCGGCATGAATGTCCAGCCCGTGGCGGAAGGCATCCACCATGTGTGGATCGCCGCTAAGATGGGCCATGATGCGTAGCTCTATCTGCGAATAGTCGGCAGACAATATTACGCCATCCGGAGTTCCGGGCACAAAGGCCTTGCGAATCTGCATGCCCCGTTCCGTGCGGACGGGGATGTTTTGCAGGTTCGGATTTGAAGACGACAGCCTGCCGGTTGCCGTAAGTGCCTGATTGAAGGTTGTATGTATCCTGCCATCCACCGGCGAAATATATCCTGGCAGAGGGTCGATGTATGTCGATAATAACTTTTTGGCAGCCCTGTATTCCAGTATCTCCCCTATTATTAGGTGACGGTCATACAGTTCCTGTAGGGTGGTTTCGTCCGTGGAATAGCTGCCTCGGGCGCTCTTTTTGGCCTTGGGATCAAGATGAAGCTTATCAAAAAGGACATCGCCCACCTGCTTGGGAGACGACACATTGAGGGTGGGTTCTCCGGCCATCTCGCGCACCGTGGCCTCGTGTGCGTCTATTTCTTTACGAAGCTCTGCTGCGAACTCCTCAAGGCCGGCGACATCTACCTTCACGCCGGCACGTTCCATCTTGCCCAGAACAAGAGCAAGGGGTTCTTCCATATCCGCATAAAGGAAGTCCAAAGAACTGTCTCTCAATTCTTTAAGCACTGCAGGCCCCAACAAGGAGCAAAGCGCCGCATGGCGGCAGGCGTCTTCTTCCTCTTCCTTGGAAACGTCGGCAAAAAGGCCACCTTCGCTCTGCGGCTCTTCGTTTATATTGATACCCAAAAGGCTTGCTGCCAGAACCTCAGGGCTATGGTCCTGCTCCGGGTTAAGCAGGTAATGCATAAGCTCAATGTCGTACATCCTGCCTTCAAGAGTTTTGCCTTCTTCAAGAAGCAGGTTGCGGAGTTTCTTTAAGCCATAGCCGTATTTTGCCACCTTGGGGTCTGCCATAAGTTGGGCCGGGACGTCTCCGTCACATACCTTGACACTGCCGTTCACTACCGCGGCAGCACGAAGCAGAAGGCCGTCGCCGCCATGGCTCCAACCAAGGCCTATGGCCGTAAGGTGCTTGAATTCCTTTGATGAAACGGTATCGTATTCAAGGCTCTGACTGGCCGAAGGTTCGGCCTCTACCGTGCCGGCAATATACTTTTTAAGCGAGCCAAACTCGTATTTTCCAAAAAGGTCCGCAGCCAGGGGCTGATATTTGCCGGTGAAGGCAAGGTCAGCGGCCGTAACCTCAACCGGGACATCGGTCTTGATAGTTACCAGCTGATGGCTAAGGGCGATATGGCCTTCCGCCTCGCGGAACATAGCCTGCTGACGTTCTGATAACTTGTCCAGATTTGCGTAAATGTTTTCTACGCTGCCGAACTGACCAATCAACTTTGCCGCACCAACCTCCCCTACGCCCTTGACGCCGGGCACGTTGTCAGAAGCATCACCGCAAAGGGTGAGCATTTCTATAACCTGAGCCGGGGTCTGGATACCATGCTTGGCACACACCTCCGCAGGGCCGAAGAGCTCGTCCTCCCCCGCACCTTTGCCGGGTTTAAGCTGAAGGATATTGTCTTCTACCAGCTGGCCGTAATCCTTGTCCGGAGTTACCATAATCACCTGATTATCAGCACTTGCAAAGCGTTTTGCAACAGTACCGATAACGTCGTCGGCCTCGAAGCCCGGAACCATCAACACGGGTATATTAAGCGCGCCGCAAAGCTCTTTAAGGGGCTCCAGGGCATCAATTACCAGCTGCGGAGTCTCCGTGCGATTAGCCTTGTAGGCGGGATATAATTCATTGCGGAAAGTGCCGCCCGGGGGGTCGAAGGCAATCGCCAGCCCATCCGGCTTGCGCTTGTCGATAAGCTCCATCAGATATTTGGTGAAGCCAAAGAGTATAGACATGTCCGCATGTCCGCGCCCTTGGAATTAATCATAGGATGACGCGCGAATGCGTAGTACATCCTGAAGATCAGGGCGTGGCCGTCAATTATGTAGAGTTTGTCCATTATTGTTCACTTTTCGAAAAGCAAAAACAAATATAAGAAACACTTTCCGAAAAGCGAAATTAGTTGGCCGGATAGAATACACCAAATCTGTAATCCCAAGCCACAAAGGAAGTAATACAGATTTCGTCATTTTCCGGCGCAACAAGCTTAAGCGTTGCCGTATGTATTGGATTATCCGGAGTACTGTGAATCTTCCAAAGATACGTATTGTCCACCTTCATATACTTCTCTATATCTGCAGGGGTGCCATCCGGGTTCAGGAATTGTTCCGGAATCATTATTTTGTTATTTTTGGAAGCAAAACTTAAACTGACAAGGTACAAACCGGAATTAGCGGCAGTTGTGTTACTTGTAACAGTAATGGTGTGCTCTGCTCCCGCAGCAAGCTGAACTCCGCCTTTGCTGCCGGAGACTGTAGGAATTTCAACAGTACATTTATAATTTCCATTAAACACCCCGGAAATTGTCGCAGACGTGGTTCCTACTTTAATCTTCGAACTAAGGCTACCTTCAGACATAGGGTTATTATCAGCCCTGAATCTACCGGCATATCCTTCTACTGTAACATAGCCATTGGCTGACAGCCGGTAATGGACCGGACTGGTTGTGATAGTATTACCAGACCTTAACGGAATCTCGTGGTACAAAAGATCTCCAACCGACCTGTTCTCTACCGGAGCCCAAGGGAATGTGGGAGTATTTGTATCCTTATATGTAGATTCTCCCTCAAATTCTCCTTCAGGACCAACGTAACCGATACGTAAAGTAACCGGGACAAAGGGGCTCAAAGGATCATCCCTATACGCAAACAATACCACCTTATAACCATTAATGGTAGGGGGGTTGTTAGTAGCATGGATATTACTGTTTACATACCCCATAATAACGTTGGAATAAGATTTGCCACCGGAAGGCATCTGCAAGCCATCCACAAAACCCACGTGAGTGAAATGGCAGGGCACAAGACGCGCATCACTGTACTCGTCGGCGCTGAGTTCAATGGAAATGTCACCACTATCGTCAGTAGTAATGAAATTCAGTGTTACTTTGCCATCCTCACTTGTAGGCGTGTAATAATATGTTCCTGCATAGGGACCGGAAGAAACACCGGCTTCCTTGCACAAAAGGCCTTCAGTGGAAATCAGAATCTGAGGAAAATCGTCGGGGTATGTTCGGCCGTCATCCTTTTCCATAGTAAATGAAATAGAAATCTCTTCGTCTGATGCGAGAGGTATCGGGGAGTTGAAGGTAAGGCCGGAGAAAGTCTTCTGGCCATAGTTCTGGAAGAAGTCCGAATCCTTAGCAAAAAATTCGTTATAAACCCATACCGTAGTGGCACTTATTGCTCTGTTGGTCTTGAAGTAGCAGTTAACCACACGCCAGCTGCTCTCTTCAGAGTCTACGTAAGGAGTAAGGTTGACATAATCGTCCCAGGTAATGGTACGCCTGAACTGGAAGGCAGTCTTGCCCTTATAACCATCGTGCTCGGAAATGGATTTTCCGGAAATTACAGGCAGGTTGTTATTCGGCTTTGAATTATCCGGAGTAAGGGTCATATCCTCGGCCTCTATAGTGAAGTAAAGAGGGAACATAGACTGCATAAGACCGTCCGGAATCCTGAACTGAACCGTTTGCTCTGCACCTTTGGATTTTGCAAGATAAGGATTCAGGCAGCGTACTTTAAGAGGTTGTTCTCCCTGGACGGTAATAATAATATCCCTGTACAGACGGTTATGTGTACCATTATACTCGTATGAGCCGGTGACACGTATTTTCTGGCTGCGAATCTGCTTGTCCGGTGCCTTGTTGCAGAAAGAAATGGGTCTAAAGCCTTCGTCATCCGGTTCGCCGAGTGTCACATTATATAAAATGTCTTCGCCTCCGTCTTCCATCTCCAAGGCCTCTGCCGTTATGGTTCCGTTGCCGCCGTTTTCGACTGCTTTGGAGAAATAAACGCTCAGCACCCTATACGGGTTGTCAGCATTGTGCTCTGAAGTAATCGTGTTTGCCATCCAGGGCGTTACGTGCAGTCGTGCACTTCCATCAGATATTTCCGTAACATTGGATGTATTTACATCGGCCGATACATCTGCGCTACCGGCAGAAAGTGCCGCCAGAGCCGGAGTAGTCTGACCTTCCGACAGAATCTTGTTTATCGTAATCTTATATTTAAAATTACGGTATACAGGGAAATAATTAGTTGACCAGATTCCGGTGTCAGGATCTTTCTTGGTATCTACCAAGTCTACCTTATAATAGCACTTCACACCTTCGTATGAAGGATTAACTGCAAGCTGATCGGGATCCTTGAACGTTCCGTATATAATTACATACGTAGGCTGGATACTTGACGATGGAGCGGGACGCTCATAAAGGAAAACAGCACTGTTTGCTGCTACAGGGGATACGCCGTCTCCAAATTTACCCTCGCCATCAGGTTCAAAGGCCTCGGCCGGAGGTATAGTATTGTCAAACTGCGTGCTTGAAGGCAAATTGCCGGGATATTTGTAAGTCTCGGATAGATTAGTGAAGGATCTTAACTGATAATCTTTCACAAAACCACCGGTTTCCTTGCTGTACGGTACAATTGTACCTTTGGAAGGTTTATTTACAACAGCCATGGAAATAGGCCAGAAGTTACATTCCTGTTCAGGATCATCCGAGTGAACGGCATCGACTTCGACCTTGGCCCAGTTTCTGACCAGGGCTATCCCCTCAAAGGCAGCCGCAGTCTCGTCCGTGGGCACATATCCGGTTGTAGCACCTTCGGGAAGCTCGTTTCCGAATTTATCGATATACTTTCCGGCGGAATTTTTCTTGGCCCTTATTCCATGTTCCAGAGTAATCATCTGCCAATATGCCTTTTCGCCCGCAGTAGACATCAGGACAGGAAGGACAGCCGTGTCATAACCGAAATCAAGCGTTGACGGACCGTTTCCTATAAAATGGACACTTCGCTCACTTTCAGTCATTGCAAGGGTTGCTGTAAAAGTATACTTGGGAACCGTTACAGAAATAGGATTATTATCTTTATCTGTTGTCGGGTATGTATAAGTTCCGGCAGAAACAGGAGTCGCCTTTACATACTCTTTGAGATATCCTGAACTACCGAAGACAGCCAGATACAGATTATCCAGGTCTCCACCGTTGTCAAGAGCCTTTGTGGACAGAGTAACACCGGGGATGGAGAACGTAATAGTAACGGGCTTGCCTTCCGGAAAGTCAGGATCGTGGGCATACACTTCCTCTGTCCGTTCCTTCACACAGGAAGCAACGGACACAACCAGCATCCATATTACAAATATCCACCTTTTCATCGCTTTGCATCCGCCCATCTGAATTCATTATACTCGTTGATATTCGTAGATCCAGGCCTACCGGGGGTCGGTATCTGTTCGTCTCCCCAATACCAGGTATCATATACGCAACGTATAAGTGCAATATTAGTCGTGATCGGCGTTACCGTTTTATTGTTTTTATCCACGTTAACCGCACCATTGGCCGACCAATATTTTCCGCTGAACTGCCATTCAAAGACTCCGTTTGCCGAAAGCTGTGAGACAAAGCGGATTTCACCCATTGTAGGAAGCCTCCAGCGTCCTGCCGGATAGCCGTTTTCCTGGAAAGAAGCACAGCGGTATTTTGCCTGCTCCAACGGGGTTCCATCGTACTCGGTACCACTGTACTTTGTAGAGATACGGAAAGACGGTGCCACCATATCCTTTGTTCGGTCGGAGGCCTCTGTAGGATAATAATGCTGCAAGGTTCTTGTATCGTCAGGATGATCCACATAATTTCCATCACTGTCAACAGTAACATAAGGAGCATCTCTGAAACTTCTGAGATTATCTTCGTCGTCCTGACGGGGGTCTCCAATCACAAAACCATCACTTTCCGGCAGCACGGTAACGTTAACCTTGTACATGTCGGTACCGCCGCTGGAATAATGGACAACGCGCCAGATATTTTCCAGTCTATAAGCATTGTCGGTCTTCCAGTTTGCATTATCCGCCTCGAACCTGGCCCTTGTAAGCTGGTCATTATCTACATAAACGTAGCCCCAGTGATCCGGGAGGCCATTCGTCTTTGTATCCGGATTGGGAGTAGACTCAATGTAGATACCGGAGGTTTGGACTAATTTCTGATGTCTTACATATGTTGCATCATCCTTATGGTCGGCGTGATAGATAGTATACGTGATGGTATAAGGAGAATAGTCAAATAGAGGATCCGTATAGTCGTTAATCAGCGGATGGTAGAATTCTATCACCGATGACGTTTCGGAAACCTGAAGCCAGTCCACTTCCTTACCCGTCAGATTCTTCATAATGGTTTTACGCTGTGCAAGGCTATATTCCAGATACTTCATTCCTTTTTTATAGCCGTGGGAGTCATTGTCTCCGGCTGCTTTTACTGTACCGCCAAGATCTACCTTATTTTTATTTGCTTCCACTGTGCCGTAGTAAGGACGCGTAGCGCGTATGTCGGCTATCTCTATCGGATGTGAACTTACATAGGAGAGATCGACCTCGGAAGATATGTTATACAGTTTATATTCATTCCTGTCGGTAGAAAGATAACGGGCGTTGCCAATCTGTGCGTGCTTGATTACCATGTCCTTATCCTGCCAGTCAAAGACATAGCACCATCCGCTTACATCCACAACGGCCTCGTCAGTCTCAGCGCCAAGAATACCTACTACCACATTTATATGATACCAGTTGTTTCGCACGAAAGAACGGCGATACTCTGTTCTGCTGTCATCAGGAATCACAATCTTGTAGTAGAACTGTTTCTGTGTGCTGGAAATACCTTCGTCCGGATCGGCCTGACGCACCCAAGGAACCACCAGTTTCAGGTATGGCTCTGTACGAGGGCTCTCCGTAGAACCATAATCCCAGTGCTGGGGATACATATACATCGGGAAGGTATTGTAAAAATCTCCGTCTTTCTCGAAGTAAAAGCGCAAATTATCACCGTCTTCATAGGCGAATTTCATAGGATTCGCCCTATAAGAGAAATACTTCGGTTCCGATGTCTCTCCACCAAGGGTGGCGTTTTTAACACCGTTTACAAGGTATATTTCCATACCGCTGAGCATCGGCTTCCAGACCTCTTTGCCTACACTCACCTGCGTTGCCACATTTACGCCCACTGTAAGCTTGGATGCGTACCTGGTGAGCTGGATTGTTCCGGCGGCGGCAATTACCTGATTCCTTCCCCTGAGGGAAAGAGCCACGGCTCCGCTCATGATAAAATCAGTCTGGAAATGGCTTGATCCTCCTGATTTTACGAAATCCGTTTCTATCGGAAGAGAATTCAAATGCTGTATCGTGGTCCCTGAAAGGTCGGTTTCGTCCGTAACAATCACCGACGGATAGTTTGCATAGGCAATTACCGTACATGAGCGGATATCGCCTTCGTGCGGGAACAATTTCTCGTTTATGGTTTCCCAATCCATCTCAAGGCGGAATACGTCGCTACGCCTTTTTCCGGATGTCTTGCGGATATGATATGTCGCAGGCTGATCCGTCTTTCCGTCAGGGTAGAAAAAGAAGTCTACGTGGGTGATTATGTTCTCGTTATAATCATCATCTCCATCCTGGGTTCCGGCAGAACCGGCCTTGGATGTAAGAAGATCGTCACTTACAAGCGTCAGCTCTATGACTGGGCCATCCCACGGCTCCATCCTGCCCTCCTTGGCGCAAGAAGCGGCAAAAAGGACAAAAAGCAATATATATGAAAGCCTTCGCATCATAGTACAAACGTGTAAACTTTGTCAATCGCCTCTGAATTGGCCTCGATTGTACGTTCGCCAATCTCTACAGAGAACGACAGCGTGATGGATTTCCCGGAAAAGCCGCTGGTGACGTTAGGGTTTTTACGCACCATAATGTCTATCCTGCCACCATTTTCGGTAGGCGAAATCTTGGCAATATCCGGAGTTACAGTAAAGAACGGAGCATCACCCTCAGGCCTGATCATAAGGTTTCCTCCTACCGGAGTAGTAATATACAAACGCCCCTTTGCCGTTTGTCCACTCAAAATTTTAACGTCATAATGGTCTTTAGACGTCATTGTAATCTTAGCCGCTTCCTTATTCTCTTCTTCGTCGACAGAGAATTTTGAAGAAATGGAAACGGCCTGGTCTGTAAAATTGACCGTATTGAAATTATAGTCCCACGGCACAACGCTCACGGCCAGCTGAAGGTTGCTTCCGCTTACGAAGAAGCCAAGGAGAGTCCAAGTGTGATTACGGGCGAAATCGCCGACTGAGCCCATTGTAAACTCCCTGGTTTTTACATTGCCGTTCACCGTGTATGTTATCCAACCGATAAGCCTTTTATCGCTTTCCCGGAAGTAAATATAACCTAAATCTGTAAGCAGATCGGAGTCTACCGCATCGTTGATAAGGTTCTCATACGCCAAAGGGTCCTGATTTACATAAATATAGTTTTCAGGAGCCTCATTCTCTGCTATAGTTGTCAGATGATGGGCCGGATCCAATATATCGAAAGGTTCTACTTCATATGTATCATCTCCGTCAGAGTCGTCATCGTCTACGACAATTCCTGAAGCAGTATTTGTAAATACGTACTCGTTGACAGGAATCTGGTTGCCCGCCAGCCTTACGCGCTCTATGGTAACCGCGTCTGTGTTTCCCTCTTTCTTGGTTTTACAGAACACAAAACGCATTCTGGAAACAGCCCTCTTAATCTTGAGAGTCTCTATCTTCAATACTGGAGCCTGGCCTTCAACAGAAAGATTCCTGGCCAAACCACTCATAGGCAGGCCCTTCTGGGGGTCTATGGTTTTAACGGGTTTATCACTTCCGGTAATTCCGAAATAGTCTTTAAGAGCATCCCTTCCGAAATATGCGTCGTTCAGTTCTTTCCAAGTTGCAACCGCTCCCGATTCAGGATCGGCGTTCAAGCCTTCACAGCCAATGGATGCCGCATTTACAAGGGCAAAGATGTCTACTTGTGGGCGGGACTCGGCAAAAGTCGTAGATACCGGAAGGGAATACTTGCGCACTCCGCCTGCCGGAGGAAAATCCGATGCCGGTATTGCCTTTGAAGTCACAAGTGTATGACTGTCGCTCTCATAAACCCATACGGAAAGACTGAGAATCGCATTTTCCAGATCCGATGCCGGCAGAGTACCTGCCGTAGCCTTGGACTGGACAAGCGCAGGGAATTCAACGGAAACGCCTATCGTAGGCTCTTCCGATACAATATCCGAAGCGCGTTTATTGCAGGAGAGAAGCGTCAATCCTGCGACTATAGCTAATATGAATCTTTTACAATTCATTCCTAATCCAAAACAATGTATGAAGCAGCTGAATGAATCCAGCCTGTTTCTGTCTGTAAGCCCAATGCAAGCTGGGGATTACCCAGTTCCGGGACAGAGATATGGGCGTTTTCCATGGTGCTTACAACACAGTTTACCGTAGTAAAGTGATCCGGCATTATCACACTATTCAAGCCTTCGGCTTTATCTGCAGCCGATGGTTTCTCAAGTTTTCCTGCCAGGTAGAAGTGGCTGCCCGGCATAATGATACCTTCGGCACCATGGAAAGATTTATCGCTGTCGTTCCTGAATTCCAGGAAGAAATAAACGTCTGAATCTATTACCGTCGGGAATACCAGGGTCCTAATCTCTTCCGATTTTTCTGTTGTAAGAAATACTGTCGGCTTATTGTAGCTGTCCTTCGGCATCTCTTTGTCGTACATGTAGTACTCTGTGGTAGTCGCATCCGGTGAAAAGTCATATTTCTGCCTGTACTGGCCACCCACGATTATTCCGGTAACGGGGAAATTCTTACCCTCTGCCGTGCAGTATGTAAGGGCACTGTTATCGTTGTCGGAGAGCGTCTCATCTGCAGCCTTAATGGTAACTACCAGCAAGCCAAAACCATACTGCAGGGGTTCGTCAATTGCCACAGAGGCCGTTCTTTTTGTTATTTTTTTACCGGAACGATACTGTGACAACACAGAATTCCAATTGGTACTGCTGCCCTTGTAATCATACAGATGGTATATATCCGTATCGGCCGAAGTGCTGATGGCAGATTTGGAATAGAAGTACAGAGACGGCATATAACAGTACCTGTCAATAGGTGCCACGCCGTCCAGGGCCTCGGTTACTACCACAAATCTGCTGCCGTCCCAACGCAATACGGCAGAGCCGGCCGGCAAACCAAGTGCTTCGGGATATGTATTCATCCCGGAGTTTGTAAATGTCACCGATCCGTCTGTATCTATACTGATTATATCAGTGTCTACAAGTTGCTGGATTCTTGCAAGCAGTATATCCCTCAACCTGTTGTACATAATCGCGTAGGTGAGCTTTTCCGTTCCGTTCTCTGCAAGCATTGCATCGTATTCTTCTGTTCCGGCAACATGCTTGTAAGTATTGGTGTTTTCGCTTTGATAATTGCTGAGCTTTGAATACAGATCGGCTATAAGGTATTTTACATTTTCACCGGCACCGGTTGTCAGTTCTCCGGAGTTTGTAAAGGTCTTGAAAGCGTCATTAAGCTCCTGACTGCCGACGGTACTCCAGTTAACAGCAACACTGGACGAATACCAGACATCATTCTTCTTATAAAAGTATGACTGGGTAAAAGATGCTTCCGATGCAATTGTGTTGAGTGCATCGGCAATGCTCTGAGCCGCAGCAGGGACTGTACCGGAAATAATAGGATCCGGAGAAAAAGTCACATCAGACGTGTTGATTATTGTCTTTGCTGCCAGACCGTTTTCAATAACAGAGCCGTTAAAATGCTTGATTTTCTGTTCTGTAGCATTCGATGACGGAAGGACATTTGCCGGGTGAGCATACACCAGAACGTGCGTTGTACCTAAAGGGAGGTCGGCGTCGGCTCCGGTATAAAGGTGGGCATTGTTACCCTTGACAAGGCCATGATGATAGGTATAACCATCCTGAGATGCATACATGTCTTCATCATTGGAAATAGCCGGCAAGCTGTGTATCCAGTCAAGTGATTCAGAACTGCCGGATATGGCCGAACCAAATGGAATAACCCTCACTGAAGAGAGACCGCGGAAGCCGGGTGTTGCGGCAAGTTCCAGGAGCTTGCTGACATCGGCCTTGGTGCCGGAAGAAACGCCACCGACCGACAGAGCAAAGTTTACGGGAACCCTCTCGACCTCGCCGGAATTACTGCCGGACTCGCCGCTGCCGGCCTTAGTACAAGCCGTCAGAGCAAGGGCCGTTAACCCTATTCCTATGATACTCTTGAATAACATCCGCTAAAACTCTACATGTCCGTGGATTCCGGATTGCCAGTCAAGCGTTACAGACACTCCCACTGAGGAATCTTCAGGAACAAAGGTTCCATTGTCCTTTACCTTTCCCGTCAGGACCATGAACTGACCGGGGAGAAGGGGTTTCCTTATACCTATTATATTTTCAGTTACAGTGCCATCCTTAAGCTTGACATAAGCCACCATCTGCCACAGGGCCTCGTTTGCATCTTCAGTAACGAAAGGCTGGTCGATGATAACTTTGGTATCGACTCCCTTTGACGGGAAATTCACGGATGCGAAGCACATACGGCCGGGCTCGTCTATCTTGACGCGATCTGCCACCACCACCTGCTCCTTACCGTTGCGGTAATTGAAGTGGTAAAGGCTGTCGCAGACGCTGAAGTCTGTGGCAAAGCCCTTCATATACAGCTTCATATCCTTGATTCCACTGCCGACGGTGTCTATCACCAGTGAAGAAGCGCAGTTTACAATGTACAGACGCACATCGAACCTCTGGTCCCTGTCTGCCACGATATCCATCGGCAGGCGGGCAGAGAACAATCCTACCGTGTGAGTAGAGATTGTATCGCTCTTGTCCTGGGCTATGATTGACTTGTGACAATAATCATCCTGCTGTAAAGAGAGCAGGTTGTTCTTTGACAAATTGGCCAACGCAAGGTGCATGTACTGCCTTACCGGAATGTGCAGGGTGTAGCTGGACTGGGTTGCGTCCATGATATGGGACTCATGGTGCAGGCGCAGCGAATCTGCCTCTACATCATAGAAACTCAGGTCCACATCGTGGGCATAGTCCGTGAACACACCGCTCAGATAACTGCGCAGCGCATTGGAAACCGATATGTCCGTATCAAGCGAAAGCTGCGTCTGCAGTTCGGTGGTCATATTGGTTATCAGGCGCAACTCGTAATCTACGTTGAAATCAGCCTCGCAATCAGACAGGTCCTCGTCTACGAGGCTGCAGGCAGAAACCATTGCAGCCCCGAAGCACAGAAGGCCAAAATATTTAATCAAAGATGTCACTTGTCAAATCAAATGATTAATCATAATTAATCTGTCTCACCCATATTAACTGTGAATGCAAGACCGGGAGTCCAGCTTACATCGATGGACATACCCAGGGATACCTGACCGGTACGAAGGTCCGGAACAGTTACATAAGCGTGTTTGAGAGCATCTGCACCGATAACAAGATCTGCCGTTGTCATATAGTCCTGCATGAATACGCGGGGAACGTTGATGGTATTGCCTGTTGCAGAATCGAACGGAGGATAGCAGTAGTAATCACGGTTCAAATCCTTGAAAGCATCTGCATTGGATGCTCTTGCTGCTTCTATTGCAGTTGAAATGTCAAGTTTACCAAGAAGATAGAATACACCGTTTTTACGTACAAGGTTCATCTCTCCCCAGAACGCCTCTCCCTGATTCAGGATCTCAAGGCCTACATAAACGTCATTCTGCTCGTCAGGTCCCTTTGTTGCATCATAGTTATCCCAGCAAAGAGTATATGCAACGTTGCTTTTGGTACCCATCTGGATGGGGCTCATAACCCTGGCATAGATCATCTTGTCAAACGGGTTGGTGGCATAATTTGTCTCCTCTGTTACATTGAAGTGACCGGTACCGGAATTGTATGTCATGCCGGCATAAGCACCGTAATCGGGATAACGGGTATAATCCCAACCCACAACACCAGGCTGACCACCGATGATAATACCGGTAACAAGGAACTTGACATCACTCAGAGGAATTGAGTTGTCTTCCTCGCCTTTATGAAGGGCGGCATTGTTGTCGTTAAGGGCACTGATACCGTCGGCGAACTTGACTGTAGAGGCAAGAAGGGCAGTACCATAATTGATATTGTTCTCCATTGCAACGCTGCGGGTAGTGGATTTTACGGATGATCTCTTCTCCCAGCCGTTCCACCAGCTGTCTGTATTCCAGGTGCTGAGGGTAGGAGGATACTGCGATGCTTTCATTGCCTGGTCGCTTACCCTGATAGGAGAGTTGCCCCAATACATAAGCTCAGGCTCGTAGCGATAATTGGCGATAGGGAAATAAGCATCTCCTAAGCCGTAAGCAGGGATATCGGTTGTATAACTGAAGGCGTCGGTTGCCTTTATGTCTGCGTTTTTGTCACAAACCAAAACAGCAGCGCCATAAGGCAGATCCACATTCACCGGGAAACCATAATAGCCATTCGGAGTATCGTAGAAATAAGATACGTCAAAGTTGTTGTTTACCCTGTCTGCGTATTTACTCCAGTCAGTAGGCGAGCAGGATGCAATCAGGTTTGCCTTCATCGTTGCTATATCAATAGCACCGTTAGATAGTCTCAGATAATCGGCTTCTCCCGCAGAATTTACGGTAAAGAATTTTTTCATTCTTGTAGCAATCTCTTCGGCAAGAAGCTGTACTGCATATTCCTCCCATGAAGTAGGAGTTGCTTCAATAGCCTTTACAACGATATTATACAGGTCATTCATTGTATGGAGCACATCAGGAGCACTTCCCGCACGAAGTTCCTTATACTTTCCGTCGTCGCTGGCCTTGATGGTTGTCAGACGGGAGTAAGCTTCGCCGATAACCTCGCCCAAAGGGTTCATGGTAAAATGGTTTTTATTATCTGCCGTATAAACAACTTTCTCGGGGTCGGTAGAATCCATATTATCATTTGCATAATCAAAAATTCTTCCGAGCTGCTTCCAGGAAAGTTCTCCGGTATAATATGTATACTCAACAGAATCACTGCCTGTAGCCTTTTCTCCGTCTTCAGGATTTGTCGGCAGGCTTGCAGCAACTGCTGAAGATGGAATAGGGTACCAGAATTTGTAAGATTTGTCTTTAGTTCCGGTAGGATTATTCCAGAAAGTATTCTCATTTACAAGACCGGCACAAAGGAAGTAATTGATGGTCCTGGAGAATACGAAGGCTCCTGCATCGAATGCCGCCTGGCTTGAAAGGCGCTGCTTCAGGGAGAACTTAAGGGTAGTAAGGTCATTGGGGTCTCCGCTAAGAATGGTACATCCCTGCTCGTCATCAGAAGCTGTCTTGGCAGCCTTGGCATAAAGGGATATACAGTTGGTACCCAGAGGCAGAGCAAGCTCAACTGTACGGGACTGCTGCTCTGAAGTAATACCTTTACTCTCGATAAGAGTTCCAAGGTTGAAGTCACGCTTGCATGCAACGGCCTCCCCGCCATTAACAGGCTTGTAGAAGAAGGGGCCTTTGTCTGTACTGGTGTACGGAAGATCGTATGCAAGAAGGTGGGCAGCCTCCATTCCAAGGAACCTGCCGTTTACCTGGGAATAATCTGCAGATGATTTTGTATCCTTTCCGGTTCCGGTGGATACACTCATTACAAACTCGGTTCTTACCGTGTTGGTTTCAGGATCGTAAGTGGGATTGTCTTCTGCCTTAGGGGCAAGCTCCTTCTCACTCTGGCAGCCTGCTACTGCAAACATTGCAGAGGCTGCAAAAATCAACATTATTCGTTTCATGGTCATATATTTTATTATTCTATTCAATAGTAATAACAGTCCGATACTGTTACTGGCTTCCGCCTCCAAGCGGAACATCGTTATAAACAAGGCCTTGCTGCCATTCAAGATTCACGGAGAGACCAAGGGTAAGTGAACTTGCCCTAAGGTCTGGAACAGTAAGGTAAGCTGCCTTAAGTGACTCTGCGCCAAAGGTGAAAGTGGCAGTCGTCACAAAGTCCTGGATGAATACCCTGGTGATATTGGACCTTGAGCCGTCTTCGTTAAATGGAGGTACAAATGATCCTGTTGTAGGCCAGGTAACGGCTGTCATATGATTGGCGGCTTCAGAAGGATCCAAATTAGGATTCAGAGCTCCAATCAAATAGAAATAACCGCCGTTCTTAATAATATTGGTGTTACCGTAAATATCTTTCTGGGTATTGTTCTGGAACTCCAGTGCAACATATACAACATCCTGCTGACCATTTGCCTTTCCGCTCCTGTAATTATCAAAAACTACCGTATAATTAGGAGAAGACGCGGTAGGATAAGCAGGGATCTCTGTACTTGTTACGTCCCTGTCATATATAAAACCGTATGTCACAGTTTCTTTGGTACCATTAGGGTCTTTAATTGGCAGACAATCCCAACCGATGTTTTGCGGCTGACCGCCGATAATAACACCTGTAAGTTTAAAGGAATTATTATCTACGACAATGGCCTGATTACCTTCATTACTGTTCGCATCATCCAACTTAAGAACGGCATCCCTATTGTCGAAAATTGTTGAAGCACCATATTTGACCATAGCCTTAAGCATAGAAACACCATAGTTGATGTTGTACTTCATAGCTACGCTGCGAGTGGTAGACAAAACCTTGTTTCCGTCTGTCTTCCAATCGTCCACTTCTTTGCTGTCGACTGTTTTCTTGGTAGGCCAGGAAGAATCTAATTCCCAGCCAGTAGTAGGATAGTCGCCTTTGTGCTCCAAGTCAGAAACACGGATAGGGCTGTTTCCGAAATAAACCAGCTCTGCGGGATAATAATAATTATCTGCATTATACGTAGTATTGTCTTCATTACCACCCATGCCGCTTACATTGAACGACTGAGGATAATAGAAACATTTACCTTCAGTATCGTATGCCATATATGCAGCACCTCTGGGGATATGGAATGCGAAGGGGAAGTCTGAAAGAGGCTTGCCGGAAGTAATTGCTTTCAAGGCATTAAGCTCGTCAGATGAAGGCTTTTCTGCATTGGCCTTTTCATTCTCCGGCCACAAGTTATATCTAACAGAAGGGCTACTGTGATATGTGGTCTCGTTTTCGAATGCAGTCACGATGGTTTCAATACTTTTAAAGCCAACACCGCTGACAGCAGAACCATCAGAAGGAACTGACGTAACACTGAAATACTTTGAAAGACGGGCATCCACATGCGATGCAAAATACTTAGCCACAGCCTCTGCCTCACAGGTAGGTGCCGCACAGCGCACAGAATTGATTACAGACCACAAGTCCTGTACAATTTTGATTATGGCTTCTCCGGAAGCAGCACGGAGCTCGTTGGCACGGATGGTTGTCATCTGCTTGTACAGATACTGGAGCTTCTGCTCCATAGGGTGAAGGTCAGTTCCGTCTACCGGAGACGTTCCGCCTGGCAAATTATAATTTGCCCATGCAATAACGGGATAACCGCCTTCTGCAAGAGTTGATTTCGATCCATTAAGGGAAAAACCGTATGGATTATCGCCGGCCGTTTCATCTGCAACAATATTACCGTGAGACGCATAAGCATCAGACAATGTGGAATTCATAACAAGCGTAAGAATACCGCCCAGCAGTTTTTCTGCGCCGCGGAAATTGGTCTTATTCCAGTCCTGAGTTGTATCTTCGGAAAGACGCTTTCCAAGCTGGATATTGGACTTATTTGCCTCATTTTTGATATCGAATACATCAAGATGGCCAAACTGATCGTACGTTCCAATCTTATTTGTAGCATCGTACGAATATGCTACTGCCGGAGACTTTCCGTAGAAAACCATCACATCTGTCCTAAGCGGCAAAGACATCTCAAGAACTCTGGTTCCGGCAGAAGTTGTCATCACCGAAGAAAGGTCATACAGACGGTCCATTGCGTGATCCTTAACCAAAACACCATTCTTTACAAAGCCGGATGCATTGCTGGAAGCCAAAGTCATCAGAGATGCTTTGGAAACGCCCCTAAAGTTGCTTCCTCCGACCTGCACATTTGTTCCTGTCTGCTTTGTCTTGGCAAGAGAAGACAGATTGAACACGAACTTGGTGTTAACCTCGTTGGTCTCCGGGTTGTAATTTGGATTGTTCTCCCTGACTTCTTTCTGGCAAGCCACAAGCCCTGCCAGAGCCAAAGCCCCAAGGAAGCATAATCTTAAACTAGCTTTCATATCGTTAACAGTTTTACTTATTTTGCTATATCGTAATAGATTCTCAGGTAACCTGCGCTGCGCTGGTCTGCGAACAGGCCGCGGTGCATCTTTTCATAGATCTTGCCACCGGCAGCAGCCTTGAATTTACGTTCCCTGACGTCTATATCTTTTTCTGTATCAATTATTTCTATCGCTGTCTTAAGTTCCTCTACCGTAAGATCTGCGCCGCCGCCTGCATTCAGCAGGTCATTAAGCTGGTCACGAAGATCTGCCCAGGCCTCACCGCCGCCAACAACCTCGAACTTCTCGTTAGGAATATTGAAGTGCTGCTGTACAAAGTTCTTGAGCGCGTGCGCACGGTCAAGAGATAGTGAGGCGTTACGCCAACGGTCACCCTCGAACGAAGCCAGACCAACGATCTGTATCTTGGCTATGCTGCTGGCTTCGTCCGCAAGGATTTGCTCCGTAATTGAAAGAATCTCGTCAATGACGGGACCGTTGTCACGAGGACCTGATAATGTGGTTATACTGC
This sequence comes from uncultured Bacteroidales bacterium, assembly GCA_900316675.1. Taxonomy (GTDB): domain Bacteria; phylum Bacteroidota; class Bacteroidia; order Bacteroidales; family UBA932; genus Cryptobacteroides. Next base: position 106,295 of record ONDR01000007.1, on the reverse strand, counting down.
GTTTGACCTCTGCCCTGCCCTGCTCGTAGAATACGTACAAGGCACCTGGCATCTTGCGAACAACCGTTCCCTTTGAATAAGGAACATATTCGCCGACCGGATGCAGTAAAGGATGGTTTTTTGCTAGCTCCTCAACCGCGGTAAGCTGCCTTTCGACAGGCTTCTGAACTATGATTTCAGGAGTCCTGACGCGCTGAACGGGCGGCTGGGAATCTTCTATTTGGTTAATTAGTTCTGTGATTTCTTTCTTTGCTTTCTTTCTGGCAACAGGGTTCCAGGCTATGTTAAGCCCAAGCTTAGGAACAAGTTGCAGGCCTTTGACGGTACCAAGCTCGTCTCCGCAGTGCTGGCACTCGAATTCCTTGGCTTTCCTGTAGCCTGCGCCAATTCCGGCCTCTGCTTCTATGCGGAAGTGGTCGCTTATCCACCAGCTGCGACCGGCAAAGAGGCCGGCGCCGTAAAAGTCACCCTGATGACGCTTGTCCTTAAGGTCCTTGAAGAGGCCCAGGGGAAGGTGTATCTTGCTTGCATTGTAATGTGAATAGATAAGGTCTCCGCCAAAGAACCATCCGTTATATACACTTTCCGGATAGTAGCGGACCTCGGGCACAACAGTGAAATACTTCCACTGGCGGGCATCGTCTTTGGTGCCTTTGTCCCAGGGGAAGAAGCGGGGCCAGGTTTTTAGTTCACCATTAGCTCCGATGCTCCAGTGCTCTGATAGCGGTATTTCTATTCCAAAGTTGGGCGAACCCGTTAAATCCCAGAGTAAGTTATTGCGTACAGATATTCCTTGAGCCCTGCCGTAAATTCCAAACACTACGATAGTTAACGACGCAAGAATACACTTATTCAGTATATTATAAACTTTCATTTTCACTGCAAATTATGCCAATATAGCCCCTCCCGCAGGGTGTTTCTTAGCACAAAATAAGAAAACGATTATGAAAAATGCAAGTTTTATGCATACTGCATTCCCCTAATAAAGTGAAATTTAAAACGTTTTTGGCGGTTTTTAATAGTTTTACAGCTATTTTGAACAGTTTATAGCGATATAAAACGATTGCAATGGGGTTTGCAGGCTGTGATGTCGTGAGAAGATACAATTATGGCGCAATTTGTAAAAGATGACAATAATTGCATCAGATTTTCCCGTGATTCTGTATCCAGAAAAGCAGTGGGTTCGTCCAGCAAAATTAGCTGTTTCCCGGAGGCCAGTGCAGGGGCCAGGCAGGCTTTCTGAAATTGTCCGTCGCTAAGGGTCGATATGTCCCTGTCGGCCAGTTCCGCTATGCCCAGCAGCTCCAGTGTTTCACCTACAGACAGACTTCGGGATGGATACCCACCCCCCTCCTCATGATAATTTGGGGTTAAATCGTCGGGGGGCAGATATCCATCCCTTTCAGCCGGTTGTTCTGTGCCTGACGACCTATCCTCAAGTTTTTGGGAGGAAGGTGCAGAATGACCGGTTGAAAGGCTGAAAGATAAGCCCGTATTGACGAATTCCGTCACGGTAAAGCCTTTGACCTTTGGAATACGCGTGGGAATAAGCACGGCGCCGGGGGCGGAGATAGTGCCGGAAAGTGGCTTCAGCAGGCCTGCGACGGTCTTAAGGAAGGTAGTTTTGCCGCTGCCGTTACGCCCGGAAAGAAGCACCAGATCGCCACGGTTAATGGTAAGGTTAAGCGGCCCGGCGACGGGAGCGCCCGGTTTATAGCCAACAACCAGATCTATCGCCTTAAGTACCTCTACCATAGCTTTTTACCCAATAAGATGAACATAATGACCGGAACGCCTACAAGGGCGATGGTAGCCCCTACAGGAACGGGAGTGCTGAACAACTGGGCAATGATGTCCGCAAGCAGCGTAATACCCGCACCGGTAAGGGCGACGGGAAGCATCAGCTTACTGTGGACAGAGGTGCCGAAAACCGCTTTTGCAATATGCGGAGCGATGATTCCGACAAAGCCGATAGGGCCGCAGAAAGCGGTTACGGTGGCAGTCATCAGGCAGCATGAAAGAAGGGCTTTCAGGCGGATGACCGGAACCCTTGCACCGGCCGCGGCGGCGAATTCATCGCCAAAGAGAATGACATCCATTCCCTTAAGGTTAGTGGCGGCTATTGAAATGCCGATTACGGCTGAAATTCCTATATAAATTAGGCCCTGGCCGCTGCAGGAGGCAAAACTGCCGCTAACCCAGCTATGATAAAGCTTCAGGCTTTCTTCTGAGCCGAAGTACTGGATCAAGGTTGTGATTGCGCTGAAGATAAAGCCAAGAAGAAGGCCAAAGATAAGCAGGGTGGCAACGCCCTGGAAGCGGCTGGAAACGGCTACAACGCCGACTCCGGCAAGGATGGCACCCGCAAAGGCAGCGGCGGCCAAAGTCCATCCGCCTGAGGCTGCCGCACCGGTAAGCAGGCCGGCCGCGGCCAGCGAGGCTCCCAGCGCCGCTCCGGAACTTATTCCAAGGACATGCGGATCGGCAAGCGGATTGCGGAAGATGGCCTGCATCTGCATGCCTCCCTGGGCCAGTGCAATGCCCGCCAGAACGGCGCAGAGCATGCGCGGCAGACGCAGTTCAAGAAGTATTGTCTGCGTCAGTTCGCCATAGTTCAGGCCGCCGGCAAGGAGGTCAACCGCCGCCAACAGAAAAACTGTGAAAAAAAGCAGAAAATATTTCTTGGATATATTCACCGCAGTAACTAATTTTGTACAAAAATAACTCATTTTCTATGAAAGTCAACGCCCAAGCCATCTACGATGCCCAGAAACTGGGTACCGGTAAGATGGTTACTCTTGGTGCGCAGCATCTTTTCGCGATGTTTGGCGCCACAGTCCTGGTACCTGTAATCACTGGTCTTTCTATGTCCGCCACACTGCTCTTCGCAGGTTTGGGTACCCTTGTTTTCCACTTATGTACAAAGCTTAAGGTTCCGGCTTTCCTGGGTTCATCCTTCGCCTTCCTGGGCGGTTATGCAACCGTCGTTCAGCTTGGCATGGCTAACGGACTCACCCAGGCCCAGGCGCTCCCCTACGCCTGCATCGGCGTATTCTGCGCCGGCCTGATTTACTTCATTCTTGCCGGACTTATCGCCGCCTTCGGCGTTGGCAAGGTAATGAGGTTCTTCCCTCCTGTAGTTACCGGACCTATCATCATCGCCATCGGCCTTACCCTGGCAGGTTCGGCCATAGGCAACTGTATGGAAAACTGGGGAATAGCAATTCTGGCCATCGCGATTATCATTATATGCAGCATTTTGGGCAAAGGCCTTATCAAGATAATTCCTATCCTGATGGGTGTACTTGGCTCATATATAGCAGCCGCATGCTTCGGCCTCTGCGACTTCTCCGCCGTTCATGACGCAGCCTGGGTAGGACTCCCCGTAAGCTGGGACAATACTGCCTTCGCCGTTCTTAAGAACCCGGACTGGGGTCTTGTAGTTACGGCCATCATCGCAATTGTGCCTATTTCACTTGCCACGATGATAGAGCATATCGGCGATATATGTGCAATTTCATCCACAACCGGCATTAACTATCTGGAAGATCCCGGTTTGCATCGCACACTGGTTGGCGACGGACTTGCAACCGCCATGGCTTCCCTCTTCGGTGCACCTGCAAACACCACCTACGGAGAGAATACAGGCGTGCTTAATATTACGAAGGTATTTGACCCCCGCGTAATCCGCATCGCCGCAGGTTTTGCAATACTGCTGTCTTTCTGCCCCAAGTTCTCTGCCATCATCAGTTCCATGCCGGCAGCCGTGATAGGAGGCGTTTCGCTCATCCTTTACGGTATGATTTCAGCCGTCGGTATGCGTACCCTGATAGAGAATAATGTAGATTTCAAGAAGGCCAGGAACGTGATTATAGCAGCCGCTGTAATTGTTTTGGCTATCGGTGTTAAGTACGGTGCAGGTGACGCCATTTCAATTGGATTCACATCCCTGTCCGGCCTTGCCATTGCAGCCATTGTCGGAATCGTCCTTAATGCAATACTTCCCGGCAAGGATTACGAATTCAAGGATTCCATCCGCAGGGAGCTTGTCAGCAAGATTCGCGTGGTACCGGACTACCCTGTCAAGGGCATACAGTTCTATGACGTAACCACCCTTTTCAAGGATGTCGATGCTTTTGAAGAGATTGTCAACCGAATCTGCTATCTGTACAAGGATAAGGGCATAACCAAAGTGGTTGGTATCGAGTCCCGCGGCTTCATTGCCGGAGCAGCAGTAGCTGCCCGCCTTGGAGCATCCTTCGTACCGGCCCGCAAACCCGGAAAACTGCCTGCAGAAACAGCATCTGAATCATACAACAAAGAATACGGCACTGACACCATAGAAATACATACCGACGCCATCGAACCGGACGATGTTGTCCTGATCCACGATGACATCCTGGCCACCGGAGGCACCGCAGCTGCTGCCGTAAGGCTTGTGAAAAAATTCAATCCCAAGGCTGTGTATGCCAACTTCATTATCGACATAACGGATATTCCGCGCACGCAGGAAATCCCTCACGAAGTAGAAGTAACGTCCTTACTTGACCTTAAAGAAAGATAACCTTTTTAAAAACTCATTCAATATGAACTTCAAAAAATTTGCAACAGTAGCTTTTGCAACTTTGGCCCTTGCTCTTACCGCTAAGGCCCAGACCAACTTCCAAACATTCTATGATTTTAACCGCAAGCACGTTACTACTACGCTTGAGGGTTTCTACAATGACAGCTGGGGTAACACCTTCTTCTTCATCGATTACGACTTCAATGGTAGAAGCGTCGATGGCAAAAAGAACCACACCGTAAGCGGCAGCTACATGGAGATTGCACGTTGCCTCAACTTCTGGCACGATTCTGCACTTGCTCCGCTCAGCCTTCAGGTAGAGTACAATGGTGGCGTGGGCTTTGGCAACCAGAACTTCCTTTTCGGTCTGGATTACTTCCTTCACACCGCAGATTTCAAGAACACACTTAACCTTAAGGTCCTCTATAAGACCTTCAACAAGGGCATCAAGAGCAAACTTCCCGTACAGTTCACCGTAGTTTGGGGCTGCCAGGATCTCTTCGGCCTTGAGGGCCTTACCTTCAGCGGCTTTGCCGATGTTTGGGGTGAGACCACCAATGTTGGCAAATTCGTTGCTATTTCAGAGCCTCAGCTTTGGTACAACATCGGTAAAGAGATTGGCGTTAAGAACCTTCATATCGGCACAGAGGTCGAGTTCTCTTACAACTTCGCCGGCGTAGACGGCTTCAAGGTTCGTCCTTGCCTCGGTACAAAATGGGTATTCTAAGATAGGAGACGTCTTTTATGGCAAATTTCTTAGCGAAGGCTCTGGGCTTCGATGCCTCACAGCATAGCATCCGTACAGAAATTCTGGCCGGTATTACCACCTTCCTTACGATGGCCTATATCCTGGCCGTCAACCCCGGTATCTTCAGCGCCCTGGATATGCCCGGCGGAGCAGTCTTCACCGCTACCGCCCTTGCTGCCATCGTCGGTACTCTTGTAATGGCCCTTTATGCAAAGAAGCCTTTTGCACTGGCTCCTGGCATGGGTTTGAATGCATTCTTTGTATTCACCGTATGCCTTGGAATGGGTCACACCTGGCAGTTCGCCCTGACCGCAGTATTCCTTGAGGGTCTCATCTTCATCGTACTTACTGTTACCAAGGTGCGCAGCTGGCTCATCAACGCCATCCCCGGCACGCTTAAGAAAGCCATCGGCGCAGGTATCGGCCTTTTCATCGCCTTCATCGGCTTCCAGAATGCCGGCATTATCGCCAATAACGATGCTACCCTTGTAGGCCTTGGCAATATCACCGAAGGCACCGCTCTCCTTGCCCTGATCGGCCTCTTCATAACCGCCGGTCTTGTTATGGCAAAGGTTCGCGGAGGCATACTTTGGGGTATCCTCATTACCACCATTATCGGCCTCTTCATCAAGGATTCCACCACCGGCCAGGCTATCACACAGTTTGCTCATACCGAGGGCGGTTCACTCAAGCTTGTTTCTCTTCCTGACAGCATCTCCCCCATCTTCTGCAAATTCGAGTGGAGCCAGATTCTCAGTTGGGATATGCTTGCAGTGGTATTCACCTTCCTCTTTGTAGATATGTTCGACACCATGGGAACCATTATTGGCGTTCACCAGGGTGCTGGCCTTATCAAGAAGGGTGGCGATGAGATTCCCGGTGTAGAGAAGATGTTCTTTGCCGATTCTATCGCAACTGTTTGCGGTGCTTGCTTTGGTACTTCTACTACCACTACATATGTAGAGAGTGCATCAGGCGTAGGCGAAGGCGGACGTACCGGCCTCACAGCCCTTACAACCGCTATTCTCTTTGCTGTAGCCCTGCTTCTTAGCCCGCTCTTCCTGGCTATCCCCAGCGCTGCTACAGCACCTGCACTTATCATCGTCGGTGTTATGATGATGCCTGCTGTAAAGAACATCCACTGGGATGACTATTGCAAGGCTATCCCTGCATTCATCACCCTTATCATGATGCCTCTCGCCTACTCCATCTCTGATGGTATCCTTCTTGGCGTAATTTCATACGTTCTTTGCCACGCTGTTGCCGGCAAGTTCAAGGATATTTCCATCACGATGTGGATTTTGGCAGTTCTCTTTGTACTGAAGTATATCTTTATCTAAGAGAGTTTTAAACGGAATTTAAGGCTGCAAGAGCCGTCCGGAAATGTTTTATAGCCGTCTGGTTTAAAGCCCAGGCGGCTATATACGTTACCGTCGGACCAGGAAGCATCGGCGTAAGACATAATGTCGTCAGGATGGGTATCGGCGACGAAGGCTTCCAGCATCTTGCCCATGCCGCCACAGGCACGAACGTCGGGGAGCGATGCAGCCCTGAGCCACTCGAAGGAGCGCACAGTGCGGCCTTCCTTCTGCCATGTGCGCGCGGCAGAGAAGACGCTTACAGCCACCAGTGTTCCCGCAGGCAGGCCGCTGCGGCCGGGCTTTTCTACAAAGAGCCCGTAGCGGTAGCGGCCCTTCAGTGGGCCTATCAGGTGGTATTTGGCTAGGAAGTCGCACGCGGTGGCGGCGTCAATGCGCCGCACCGTGCAGTTTCGCGCATAAACGCTACGGAACACACCCTTGTGCGCCAGTTCCCGCAATTCTATTTGCTCTCTATCCATGGCAGGTTAATGCGGTAATGAAGGCGGCTGGAAAGAATGTGGATGATGCCGTCGGGGGTCTGGGTGGCGGCAAAATATCCCTTGGGCTCGCTGTGGGAGGCATCCATGGTGAAGGAGCCCGTCCAGGCGCCTCCCTCCAGGGTACGTTCCAGGCCGTCTGTCAGCAGACGCTTCACCGGCCAGGTCTTGCCCTCGTCATAGGACAGAGCCACAAAGGCCCCGTATTCTGCGAAGCTGACAAGGAGTAACGGCCCTTCGTTCAAACGCCTGAGTATCAGCCTCTGGCCGCTGTCGATGGGCGGGAATTCGCTGGCCGTTATAGTCCAGCTGCGGCCTCGGTCGCGGGAAATGCTCTGCGGCATGTGAGGCTTGCCGTCGGCCCCTGTCTCCGGGTTGCCGCGGCCCAGTGCCAGCCAGGAGCCGTCTGCCAGCTCTACAAGGCCCGCGTGGATGCCGCCAATGGAAGAAGTTCCGTCCCAGGGATCAGTCCAAGTGCGGCCGCCGTCAGTGCTGATCTGCACCGCCGTTCCGTCGTTACCTCCGGGGCCGGCGTCACACGGCTGCACAATGGTTCCGTCCTTCAAAACTATGCCCCCGGCTATTACCTGATGGCGTTTTTCATGTTTTGGAATATAGCTCAGCTCTGACCAGGTCCTGCCATTATCATCGCTTCGGCGGACAAGCATCGCAAGGTTCTGCCAGTCGCCGGAATTGCCAACTCCGTTAATGTGCAGCAGTTCCCCTGATGGCAGATGGATTAGCGAGCTTCCGGTCATATTGCGGTCCGGCACCTTGAAGAAAAGGCTTGCCGGAGCCCATTTCCCATCGTGGAAACGCGAGCCCAGGACCACCATCTCACGGCCGCTTTCGGCATCGCAGCTGAACCAGATTGCCAGCAAGTCTCCGTCCTCTGTCCATGTTACTGCCGGCTGATGGTTATGATTGTAGAACGGGGTTCCGTCCACGGGCGGCAGGACATATGGTATCGGCTCCATGAAAACGGGCTCTGTCTGCGCTGCAGGCCATTTTGTTTCTACGATGCGGAAGCCTATCTGGCTGTGGAAATCTTCCGGGAGCGCAGCGCTTCTGTTGGCGCTTCTAAGGTATTCTGCCGGGGTGTTATGGCTGCCGCCGCGGGTGACTTTATACATTCCTGCAGGGGCTTTTAAAGACTCGGCCTCATATCCGGCGTAATTATCCTGGCACCATTCCTCTACGTTGCCGTGCATGTCATACAGGCCCCAAGCGTTTGGCTTGCTGATGCCAATCTTTAGGGAGACTTTCTTCAGGTCGCGTTCTGTCTGCTGGTTGCGGGCTGCCCCTACGGGAAGCTCTGTCCCGCTGTAGTACGGCGTTGTCGTCCCTGCCCTGCAGGCGTATTCCCACTCAGCTTCAGTGGGCAGACGGAAGTGCCGGCCGGTCTTTTCTGACAGCCATCGGCAGTAATTGACGGCATCGTACCAGCTTACGTAAGCCACGGCCTCGTCGTCCTCAGTAGAGATGCCGAACTCGCTGCCTCTCAAGGCCTTATGCTCCGGGCAGAAGGCCTCGAACTGGGCGTTGGTAATCTCGCAGGCGCTCATTTGGAAGGCCGGCAAGCTCACCTCGTGGGCCGGCGTTTCATCCTGGCTGTAAGGGGCCTCCCCGCCATCACTGCCCATCACAAAACTCCCCGCCGGAATCTCCACCATCCGCGGTACGTTTATGCTATCTGCCGCCGGAACCTCTACAGAACCAGCCCGCATCTCTACACCCCCAGCTAAACACGCAACGATTATAACTTTCTTTATTATACCAATCCTCATAACCTAGTAATTTTCAAGTTTTTGCGTAATCTCATCGTAAGACAGGCCTGTAATTCTGGCAATCTGTCCCGGATCGGCAGAGAACCTATATCTTACCTGTTTCACCACCTCTTGCTTTTGACTATCGTCCAAAGCATCGAAGGATTGTCTGCGAAACATGGATACGCAAAGATTCTTAATGGCCGATAGTATTATTTGATCGTCAAAGGAAGGAAGGGCCTCACGATTCCTAGCCTTGGACGAGTTTTGTAAAAAATAAGTCATCCGCTTGGGCGACCGGAATATGTCTTCTACAAACTTAACATTAACATAAGATTCCGGAACTATTACACCATTATCACCAACAAGATAATCGTATGGCATCTGTACACGGCTATGAACAATCCTGGCCACGGCACGCTTGCTTAGAGAACCAAGTTTTACTCCACGAGCAGGCTCTGTTTTAAAGAAAGAATTCCCTGTACCCCATGAGTAATCAGAAGCATTGATACAGATATTAGCTGCCACGCTGTTCATCTGTACATAGGCGACTGCACGCTCAAATGATTCGTCTCCCACATAAATCTGTCGGATATCTACATTATTACCCCTTAGAAGTTCGCTGGAGCCGTACCGGCCAGAATAATACTGTGAATACAAGCGCTTGAATCTTTCTATAAACGCGATTGCCTCCGAATAGCTGCAACTTAGCACATAATGCACATGATTTGACATCAATATAAATGCGATGACATCCATATGGTAAGTTGCTGCAACCTGGGCGGAAATATTCATTCCCGCCTTAAAATCCTCATTATCTTTAAACCAAAGCCGGTCTTTGAGGTGATCTGTAGAAACCAGCCAAAACTCACATTCCATAAAGAAGGTTCTCTAAACATTGACGAACAAATAACCGGTGTCTTTACAAATTTAGAGAGTATTCCTAAGATTTCCAACATAATTCCCACTGAGGGACAATATTTTAAGAAAATCTTCCACTCCTTTAAGGAATCTTACCTAAAAGCGCGTCAGGTGTCCTCAAATCAGGACACCTTGCACGAATATCCCCTCAAAACGTGTCAGGTGTCCTTAAATCGGGACACTTGACACACTCTGAACATATTTCAAAAGATTTCTCTAGGAGCCAAGGGCAAAGAACCAAGGGAAACCGGGATGGAAAACCATGGGTTCTAAAACGGAATCAACAAAGGACCAGCGGCGGTTTTCCCGGTGAAAGCTAGTCAGTAGAAACCTCCTGTTGTTTATCTTTGGGAAGAGCAACCCATTCTGGAGGACCGTAAGAGATTGAATAATCGTTAGTGTTGAAAGTAAACACCAGATTCAAGGAAGGACTGTATACAGAGAACCTATCAAGTCCACCCAGTTCATATCCATAAAGCAAAAACAAGGCGATATCAGTAGGTGCAATCAACGGACAGAAATCCACATGGGAATGGTACATACGCAAGACAGGATTACCATCCACTTTCGTCGGAGCCAGAATTGAAGCGTTATGGTACTTTCTGAAAGCCAGGACATTTCCATCAAAATCGCAATCATATGAAAAATCACTACCAAATGGAATCACGTCATGTTGGGTTGTCCCCAAGAAAACATAAACACGAATCAGGTTCTCATCAAGAAGAATAGCCTCGTAGCTGTAATTCGTCCCTGAAGGCGGAGCGCCGACGCCCTCAAGGGTACTTACTGCATTCAAGCATTTCAGCCTAATCTTGTTATAGGACAGTTCACTTTCACTCATAGCACGAAGCGTGTCAGAAACCTGGATGTTACCTGTTTCCATATTCCAGGATATCTCATATATCACCTCATTTTGGGCATTATAGAAAATACCGTGATTGCTGTACACAGTGCTGTCTGGATACTGAAACCAGCCATGAAAATCCTGTTTTCTGGGACATTTTTCAAAAAAGATATCCTCCATTGTCCAAGACACCTTCTCTGCTAGGTAAAGTCGATATGCCTCAGACAGGATACTATCATTCGCAGCCCTGATTTCCGCATCGGACATCTGCAACAATTGACCCTCTACAGCAACAAAATCTTCTTGCGCAAACATTGGTAAGCCAGCAAAGAGTGCTCCAATAGCGAGTGTCAACCATCTGGAATAAAAAGTTTTCAAACTACGAGTAATCTAATGGTTTACAAGGGTTTAAAGACGATGGCGGTGCCGCCGGAGGTGGCAAGAGCCAGGGTCAGGGTGTCCGCAGAAGTAACTTCCTGAGTGGTAATGGTGTAGGAATAAGGATTCTTCTCCCAGGAGGCATCGGGACCATCGGCATAGATTTCTGCACGGTAAGTGCAGCCCTCGGGAAGGAAGGACAAAGGCTGCTCCAGGGTGCGGGCGACCTCGTCCGTAACGGCACCCAGGTAGTAGATGTCACCGGCACGGCGGGCCACAACAATGTACTCCCCAACCTCTCCGGCAAGGGCTCGGGACCAGTCGCAATCGGCATTAAAGTCACGGAAGAACTGGAAGGCCGGATGCCCCTGATAGTTCTCTATCAGGTCACAGGCCATCTGCATGGGGCTGTACAGCACAACCCAGTCTGCAATTTGCTTGGCGATGGTAGTGTTGCACCTGCAGTCCGTTGCTATATGATTGTTATTCCAAGCTTTAAGGTTGGGATTCCCCACAATGTTACGGTAAGTGATATCAAATACGCCCGGCGTATAATCCATAGGGCCGCCAAGCAGTCGGGTAAACGGAAGTATGGTCTGATGTTCCGGTTTGTTACCGGCGCTCCAGGCATTCCATTCCATACCCCTGGCGCCCTCCCGGCACATAAAGTTAGGCCATGTGCGACGGATGCCGGTAGCCTTGATGGGCTCGTGCGCATCTATCATTATCTGCCTCTTGGCAGCCTCCTCCACCACTTTCTGATAGTGGCGGACCATGTACTGGCCATGATGATTGTTTCCGCCCGATATGCCACCGGCATAGCCTGTCTTCAGGGCATGAATTCCATGCGCCGCAGCCCAGTCCAGGGCCGTATCCAGCTGCTTTTCATAGCTGACGATGTTTCCGCCGGTTTCGTGATGCAGTATATAGCTAACCCCCTTGGAAGCGGCATAATCCACAACCTTGTCGAAGTCAAAGTCCGCAGCCGGTTTGGTAAAATCGAAGTCGTCTCGCGAACCCCAGGACGCCCAACCGTCATTCCAGCCCTCGAATAGCACTCCCTCAAGGCCGTTAGCTGCGGCAAAGTCTATGTATTTCATCGCATTAGCCGTAGTCGCGCCATGGCGGCCGTCGTCATACCAGGACTGGATGCCCAGATGCATGCCCCACCATACGCCCACATATCGCATAGGCTTGATCCAGCTCACATCCTCCAAGGCGCAGGGCTCATTAAGGTTCAGGATCAAGTCCGAATTCACCAGACCCGGGGCGTCACGCGTTATAAGGATTACGCGCCATGGTGTGCGGAACTTCTTGGGTACGCGAGCCTTAACGCCGTCAGGCCAGGGAGCGAGGTTAGCCTTGAAGGAGGGTGCTACTGCATCCGGAACGGCAGAGAGTGTCATCTCCGGATAGTCGTAGAGAGCGGCCTCGTGTATGCTGCCGTGAAGGCCTGAAGGGAGGCGGAAGGTGAAGGGCGTATTTGCGTCCTGAACCTGCGACAGCGGCAGGGTGCGATACTCTAGTTCATAAGTGCCAAAGCTGCCGGGAATCGACCACGAGGTGCCGTCAGAGGCAAGATTGAAGCAAGTTAGCTCGTCCATTACCTTTACGGTATCGGGGCCCGGAACCTCGTATTCGTACCGGAAGCCGATGCCGTCGTCAAAGGCCCTCATGCGGATGGTCATAATGACCCCGTCGGTGTTCTTGAATTGGGCTTCAAGCTCGTTGTGGCGGTCTGAGTGCTGTTTGTTTTCGCCCCATGGCGATGTCCATTCTTCCTCTGCCGATGCGTGCTTTACGCCCATCAGTTTGAAGTCCTTATCCAGGACTCCCCTTTTGGCTTGCAGGCCCAGCGGCGATGGCAATATGAAGTCTGTGGTGTCGACTTTTACGAAGTAGCCGACCTGGCCTGCCTGAACGTACAGTCCCGCCTTGATGCTGCCATCCGGCGATGTCACTGTCAGATCTTGCTTACATCCGCTTAAGATTCCTATCAGACAGGCAACAAAGAATGAATAATATCTCATAATGATTTGTCTAATACATAGTTGTGTGTGCCTGTAAGGTCGTGCCACCCCCGGCTAGGGGGAACGTCACCGAAAGGTGACAAGGGGGTCCGTCAGGCACATGCAACTATGTTATATTTTTTCAATGGCGACTTTCACCTGATCGTAATTATAACCCCTTTGGAGGGCGAAGCGAATAAGGCGGAGCTTGGCATCAGCCTCGCCTTCAACGGTGCGAGCCTTCGCCCGCAAAAGCGCCTCCAGCCGCGCCATCGCTTCATCGTCAGCAGCATCCTCCAGCGCCGCCTTAATAGCCTCACGCGGAATGCCCTTGGCAGACAGCGCCATAGAAATCTTAAGCGGCCCCCATCCGGTTAGATGAGCCTTCTCCCGCGCAAAAGCGCCGGCATACCGAACCTCATCCACATACTTATCCTGTAACAGCGAAGCCACAACCTCGTCGGCAGCGGAAGCATCGCCCTCAAGAGCCTTCAGAGCCTTGTCACGCACATCGCGCACACAGTACTCCCGCTTGGAGCACTGGGCCTGCAGGCGGCCCAAAACCTTTTTTTGACGCTCGTCCATAACTTACAATGAATCAAATGAATAGCCCCTCTTTCGCAGGGTCTTTATCAGGTCCGGAAGCATATCGTAAAACTTCTCTGTCCTAAGCGGCGACGTTCCAAAATGAATGAGCATGAAATGGCCGTTAAGAGTATGCTCTTTCTCGTACTTCATAATACGGTCCCAAATGTATTTGTTGCTCATGTAATTCTTCATATCCGGAGTGGTATAGTCCCCGTTGGAACCCGTTCCCGGAGTAAAGTTAATCACCTGTAAGCCAAGATCTTTCGCCCACGAAGCGATGGTAGAATTGTAGTACTCGTAAGGCGGAATAAAGTACGGCGCATCCTTTGGTTCGATGCCGAACTCCGCCATCTTAGCATAGCTGCGACGCATGTCGGCCACGAACTCCTCCCTGCTCACAAGCAGGCTGTCGCGGTTCTCCCACGGCATGTAAAGCAGATGCCCGTAGCTGTGACTTCCAACATAGTGGCCGTCTGCCAGCAGGCGCCGTATGATGTCCGGATAAAGCTCGTAGAACTTACCGGTAAAGAAGAAGGCTCCCTTTATCTTTTCTTTCTTAAGAGTGCTTATGATGCGATCCGCCCCGTCAGCCATATCGTCAGCCGTAAACACCAGAGTGATACGCTTTTGCGAAGGGTCCCGGCGGATTATTCCGCCGTTAACCCAGACGTTTTTGTCCGTTTCATTGGCAAGGCCGGCCGCAGCATGGGCACGGCTCTGGTAATAAGACAGCGGGAAGGTAAGGCTGGCCGTACCGTCCATTGTGGGCTCGTTGGTAGAATAGTCGTGCACACTGTCGTGGTAAACTCGGTCTCCGGGCTGGAAGAGCTCATAGTCTATGCCGCCTTCCATGGTTACGCCCTTAAGGCTGCCGAATATGGTACTGTACACAGGGCCGTCTACCAGGCCTCCGGTAGTATTGCCTTTCTTAAGCACTACAAAGCAGGAGTGCGCCTGGGTAGGATACACTCCCCCACGGGGCAGCTCCACTATCATGCTGACGCCCCAGGGATTGCAGCCAAAGAGCCAGTCGCGAAGAGCGCCTTCCATCAGCTCGTAGCTGCGGTCGCCGGACAGTTCGCGGTACAATATGCACTGGGTGAGCATGGCCACAGTAAGGTTGTTAGAACACCAGATGCCGGGAATACCATACATGAACGGAGTATCCTTGGCCTTCTGCCAGGTGCGGTCTATTCCAGAGCGAAGGTTACGGATGAATTCGGCGCGGACGCGGCCGTTTCCAAGCTCAGCTACCAGCGCATGGCCCATGTTCATGAACGGATACCACTGGTAGTGAAGGGCGCTGTCGGCACCCATCCAGGGCGTCACAGGCTCCATCCGGCCGTATTCCACGGCCTTGTCCAAATATTTTCTTTCGCCCGTCAGGCGGAATAGCTCCGCGCCGGCAAGCTCCATGTCGTCCACCCAGTTGGTCTCTTCGTAAATGTACGGAGAAAGCACAGATGCAGTCTGGCTGTAGCCGGGCTTTTCTTCACCAAAGACAAAGCCCTCCGCCGCCCTTTCACGAAGCTTGGCGGCATATTCCGGATAGTAAGGTTCAAGAATGGATGCTCCCAGGGCGTAATCACTTGAGAACTTGGCAGTGATGCTGGAAACACCGGTACTGGAGTTCATACGTCCGGTCTTGCGTCCGCGCATTTGCGGCTGTCCTGTTACAAAATAAACAGGACGGGCGCCGCCGGGGCCCCAGTCGTAGTCTGCCTGATCTTCAGGGGGCAGACGCATGCCAACGTGGTCACGGTCGTCCGCCAGCTGGTTGTAGAATTCCCGGGGGCCGGGATTCATCCTAAGCAGCCAGTCCATACCCCATTTAATCTCGTCCACGATGTCCGGAATGCCGTTTGCTCCGGGCAGGCCCATTGCATCATATCTATCTGTAAATACCTGAGGATTAGCCTTATAGGCCACCATCATCTGGTAAACGGCGTTTGCAGAAGTAGTGCTGTACTGAAGGCAGTCGCTGGCATCGTGCCACCCTCCACGAACGTCCAGATACTGGCCTGTTTTGTCAGGATGGTATATGATAATGCCGTCTTTTTTGTGGCAGCTGTCCTTAAGGTATGGATTAAAACCGCAGCGCTGCTGACGCATGTAATTAAGTACAAAGTCTGCCGTGCCGTCATAGACGGTGGGCTTCACCGGGAAAGGCTGGGATTTGACGCCGCCGGCGCAGAGCCGGTAGCTGCCCTCCCCTGTAAATGCGCTGAAGTCCAGCCGCCAGGTTCCGGCCATCTTGCCCATAGGACCGGTGGCCCGGATGGCGGAGCTACGCCAAACCTCTTTGCCGCTGAAGGTTTCTTCCAGGGTAAACTCCTGTACGTCAAGCGCTTCCGTACTCATAAGCACGGCCACCTTGGCAGATTGCGGCAAGTATCCAAGTTGGTTGATGCGTATCCAGCCCTCCGCCCTTACAGCAAGGGTGGAGGCCAGGAAAAGAAGTGTGGTTATTAGTCTTTTCTTCATGGTTATTTACACCACTTATCAAGCCAGTCAAAGTAACTGCGATGCCAGAAGAGTGCATTCTGAGGCTTCAGAATCCAATGATTCTCTTCAGGGAATACAATGAGTTTAGAAGGAACACCCATCATCTGGGCGGCGTTGAAGGCTGCCATTCCCTGATCGTAAGGAATGCGGTAATCCATCATACCATGGATACACAAAATAGGTGTATGCCAATTAGTTACGTTTACATTAGGAGAGCCCTTGGTGTAGTGGCGAACGCTCTTGGGAGCATTGCTCCAAGGAGATCCTGCCTGCTGCATTCCGCCAAAGGTGACGCCGTCGCCCTTGGGGCCAACCTGGCCCTGCGCGTAAGCGTACTCTGTAAGGCCGCCGTTATCCCAGTTGGGGAACCAGAGTTCCTCGGTCTCGTAGTACATGTATTTCTCGTCAAAAATACCTGCGTGAGCGATGAAGCAGTCGTAAACATCGCCATGAATACCGGCAAGATAGTAAACAGAGAAGCCGCCGTAAGAAGCACCGCAAGCAGCAAGCTTACCTACGTAAGGCTCTGCCTTAATCATCTTGGCAGCACTCAGGTAATCCTGGATATTAAGGCCGCAGTAGTCGCCGGAAATCTGCTCGCACCAATCCTGGCCGAATGCGGTTGTGCCGCGCCTGTTGGGCAGCACCACAACATAACCCTGGCTGCACATAAGGCGGTAGTTCCATCTGTATGACCAGCCCTGGCTAAGCGAGCCCTGAGGGCCTCCAAGGCAGATTTCAATTGCAGGATATTTCTTTGCAGGATCAAAGTCCGGGGGCAGAAGAACCCAGGTAAGCATATCTTTTCCGTCAACAGTCTTGACAATGCGCTTTTCTGTCTTATGCTCTTTCAGCTGGCTGAGAATATGCTCGTTTTCCTTGGTGATGGCAACGGGCTGACCTTCTTTGATAGCTACGAGCTCTGTAGGGAAATCCATGCTGCACCAGCTTGCAAGAAGGGTTCCGTCCTCCTGGATTGCAAACGGGCTGCCAAAGTCGTACCATGCAGCCTTGGGGGTAAGAAGCTGTGCTGGAGCAAGATTGACATCGGTCTTGAAGATGCCCTTTACAGCATCGGAATAAAGTGCGCTGAAGTAGATGTCGCTGCCATTCCAAACAATGCCCTCAACGTTGTTGTCAAAGCCCTGAAGGTAGCTGATGGCACCAGACTCGGTGTCATAAAGTGCAAGGCGAACCTGATCTGCCTCGTAGCCATCGCGGCTCATGCTACACCATGCGATGTACTTGCCGTCCGGGCTCCAAACGGGATCGGTGTCATAACCACCTGCCTCTGAAACCTTTACATCGGCCTTTGTCTCAACATCATAAACATAGATGTCGGTATTGGTAGAGAAGGCATACTGCTTGCCGGCGAGCTTCTTGCAAGAGTAGGCAATCTTTTTGCCGTCCGGGCTCCAGCAAAGCTGCTCTGCGCCGCCATAAGGCTCAAGCGGAAGCTCGAACTTAACATCCGGGCCGCCAAGAATATCTACAGAGTTGTCTTTTGTAATCTTTTCTGAACCAAATTCTGCAACATAAGAGTGCGGAAGTTCAGTTACCCAGTGGTCCCAGTGACGGTACATAAGGTCCTCTGTTACATAGGCTTTAGCCTTGTCAAGGGCAGGGTCGCTGTCGGCCGGAGACTTGACGTTTGAAGGCACTGTGCTTACATAAATCACCTTGTTCTGGTCAGGGGAAAGAAGGTAGTCAGAAACGCCCTCTTCGACCTCTGAAAGCTGGGTGCGGCTTCCAAGTGAGCCGTCTGAATAAGCAGCCTTCCAGAGCTGAGCGCCCTGAAGGAAGAAGATAGCCTTGCCGTCATTTGCCCAGCGGGCTGCATTGATGCTCTTGCCATCCTTTGTAAGCTGGCGTACATCAGAACCATCCACATTGCAGATGAACAGGTTACGGCAGCTGCGGTTCTCTTCGATGGAAGTGTAGCTTACGCCATAAAGTACAACTTTGCCGTCCGGCGAAAGCTGCGGATCAGACAGCCTTCCAAGGCTCAGAAGCACTTCCGGGGTCATTTTGCCATCCTCAATAGTCATAGTAGAGGGGCCGATGTAGCCGTCATTCGCGGCATTTTCCTTTGTCTGAGAACAGCTCATAATTGATAGAGCGGCGGCCAGCACCGCTGTAGATTTAATAAAGTTCATATAGTTTGATTTTTGTTATTTGCATTATATAGCGCGGCGGCTTGGGAGAATTCTTCGGCCAGGCGGGAACGGAGACTTCGTCGAGCAGCGGCTGCTAGGAAGAGTTTGAATACTTTCCTTTAGCAATAATAAGCGATATCAGCACCCTGATTCTTACAACATAAAATGAAAAATTATTACAAATTTTATTTACTAACAGATCTAACTCTTGCACATTAATAGAGTCATTAACAGGTGATTGAATTTCATAATAGACCCTTTTCTTAACCGATTGTGATTGATTTGAAAGAATAACTATGAAGTTCTCTGGGTCCTCTATAAGATATTGATACAAAATGCCATTATAGTATTCTAATGCTTCTGCGTTTCTATCACTGTATGCACGAATAATCTCCATAAAGAGATTCGACAAATCTCCTTTTTTATCTTCACTTTTTGCGTCCCAAAAAGCTATTGATAAAGCTAATAAACTTGTCATAAAAACTCTTTGGTAAAATGCCAACATCTTTTTTAAGTTTAATGTTCGTATCTTCATTTCTCGAAATAATAATCATTCCTTTTGAATTTCCTGTCGTCTCTAAGGTATTTGTCCAATTAAAATTCTCAAAAAAATCACTTGCATCATCTGGATGTATAGTAATACAAGCATGAGAACCTCGGCTATTATAATTACCATTATCACTAAAACCAGAGTGAACATTTACATTAGTCGCCATAACCTCCTGTCCTTGTGGGTTAGTAGCCGGAACATTTCTCAAACCAGCATCATCAACTATGTTTAAACCTTTTTTCCCTCCTTTGCTATGTCCAAACTTATTATTGTATGGATAAGTACCCTCGTTTACCGTGTTGTATGCTGCCGCATTATTGATATTTGATACGGAATTTGGATAAGAGCTACCCCTATATTTATTAGAGACAATGCCATTACCTATGTAATACACTTCAGCGGTATAGCTTGTCCCTTTTGCCCCATTATCTTGTGGTCTTATGGACTTATCTAAAACTAAAACAGTATCTCTACCAAAAGGATCTATTATATTCACCGGATCCCCGGCACAATAGGCGTAGGGATTTATCGGGAAGTATTTCTCTGCCAGAGGGTCTTGCGTGGTCCAACGGGGGACGATGGGGTCATAGTGGCGTGCTCCGAAGTCCAGGATGCTAAGGTCGCTGGTGCCGATGGTAGCTCCGCTGGCAAGGTCCAGCGCCTGGCCCTGGTCTTCTTTGCCGCTGAACAGAAGCTGTGAGTTGGCCAAGGTGGCGTACGTGCGCCCTGTAGTGTGGCGTTTGCCGTAAGCGTAATAGTCATTGCGCTCTACAATGTTGCTCTGAGAGTCAACTATTGCTCTGATGCTGCCGATATGGTCTGCAACGTAGTAATACGGTGCGGCTCCGGTTCCGCTTGCGTTGGCAATAATGGCCGCTCCGGCGACAGCTGCGCGTCTGACAGCCTGCCAAGGGAAAGCAGTACTTCCGGAGTCATTTTTCCATCCTGGATGGTAAGGTTTGCAGGGCCGATGTAGCCATCTTCCGCCGTGTTAGCGGCTTTCTGTGAGCAACTCATAACTGTGAGTGCGGCGGCCAGCGCCGCGGTAGTTTTAATTAAGTTCATATATTTTTTATTTATTGTTATTCCCATACATTGCCGATGCTGCAGTGAATTCTTCTGCAATTCTCTGGCGCAATTCCTGCGGTTCCAGTACTTCCAGGCGGTTCCCGTGGCGAAGTAGCTCAAGAACCAGGTCCTCCCCGATTGCAACATCCAGGGTAAAAATACCCGGGCGGGGTTCTTCCTGGCTGTGATGAAGCGGCAAGTCCCGCAGGTACTTTGCCTCACGCTCCGTAGCCTTGAGCACAATATGCCTTACGTCTTTACGCTCTGTAATGTAAGCCCCAAAACTATTCCTGAACAGGAAATCCACATCGAAATCTTCCGGCATGCGAAAGTGCCTGCCCGTACCGGCAAGCCCCTTGATTCTGTCCAGGCTATACATACGCAGGGCCTTCCTGGCCTTGCTGAAGGCCACAAGATACCATCGCTTCTCTACCTCTTTAAGGGCATAAGGCTGCACTGTAAGCTGTTCCATGGGGTTGTCCGTATACTTCTGGTAGTCCAGAAGCAGTTCCTCTCCCTGCAGCATCGCATCCATAAGCGTCACCAGCCACTTCTGTCCGGACGGTATGTTCTCTACCGACACCCTTCCGGCCAGGCCTTCCTTGCTCATGGACAGCAGGCTGTTAACCGTAAAAGTATTGATTAACCACGACGACCTTGTATCGCTGTCTTCCAGCTCTTCCCTATCTATGTAGTAAAGATTTGTACTGCGGTCGCATTTAATCTCTATGTCAAAAATTTCCAGTATGGCGGATCGATGGTTAAAGAAGCTGCGGCGGTTGTATGGCTCTCCCCAGCGCTGCTCCCAGCGGCGCATAACCTGCTCCAGCGTCAGCCCCCGCGACGAGGCCCGGCTGAACTGGTCCACCAGCCATAAGTACTTCCTAATCAGCTCCTTAACCATACCGCTTTTTTCGAAATAATAACCTATATCCTGCGACCTAACCCCAAATCTAACGGGAGCAGGATGAAGGTTATTATTTCTTTTTAATTGCATTAATTATAGATGTTCTTGAACCATGAATTTCTGTTACACCGGTAGCATTGACAAGATCTAAGGCATTCTCCGGAGTAATTCCGGCCCCGGCAAGAATAACAGCCCTGCCAGCAGCCCTCTCGACCATACGCCGGATGACCGCCGCGCCCTCAGGAGCCGAGTCCGCTCCGCCGGAAGTAAGGATTCTGTCCACCCCAAGGGAAAGGACATCATCCAGAGCCTCCATGATATCGGCAGTACGGTCTATCGCCCTGTGGAAGGTAACGGAAAGCCCGTAGCTGCGGGCCAGATCTATGAAGTCCCAGCAAAGAGGCACATCAACCCGACCGTCAGGAGTAAGCGCACCAATAACGACGCCGTTCACACCAACATTGCCGCAATAGGCAATATTGAAAAGAATGGAGCGGATCTCTGCGTAATTGTACACAAAATCGCCGCCACGGGGGCGTATAAGCACGTTAACGGGCACGCCAAGCGAAGCAGCCTCGTCCAAAACCTCATGCGAAGGAGTAATGCCCCCGCAGGACAGGTCCTCGCACAACTCTATCCTGTCCGCATCGGCCCTTACGGCATCGCGCGCCGCACCAAGCCCATCTGCACAAATCTCTACCAGCATCTCTAACTTATCTTGCTATAATCTTTTACTTCATATTTTCCCTTTGCCAGCTCTATCCGCAGCAGGCGGTTGACAGGAAGTTCCAGCGCCGGATCCGCCGCCAGCACGCGCTCTGCGTAGCCCCTTGCCGCCTGGAGAATCTGACCATCCTTTGCCAGGGACGCAATGTTCAGGTTGATTGGCAGGCCACTCTGCTGCGTGCCCTCAAGGTCTCCCGGGCCGCGCATCCTCATGTCCTCTTCTGCAAGGTCAAAGCCATTCTCTGTGTTGCAGAGCAGTTCAAGTCGATGCTGGCTGTCCTTACCCACCTTATCCCCTTTGACAAGGATGCAGTAAGATTTGTCAGCGCCACGCCCGACACGGCCGCGCAGCTGGTGCAGCTGGCTAAGGCCGAAGCGCTCCGCACTCTCTATCACCATTACGGAAGCATTGGGAACATCCACGCCCACCTCTATTACCGTGGTGGAAACCAATATGTTAGCCCTTCCTGCCACGAAGGCGTCCATGTTAAAAGTCTTAACATCATTCGCCTGCTGCCCGTGCACGATGGCCACCTTGTACGGAGGGAAGGGGAAGGCCTGCACCACCTTTTCATAGCCCTGCTCAAGGTTCTGATAATCAAGCTTTTCACTCTCGAAAATAAGCGGATATACTATGAAGGCCTGACGGCCCAGGGCTATCTGATCCTTGATAAAACGCCACAGGGCGGGACGCTGCTTTTCTGTAATCAGCAGCGTCTGGATGGGCTTGCGTCCTGGCGGCATCTCGTCAATAACGGACACATCCAGGTCTCCGTAAAGCGTCATCGCCAGCGTACGTGGGATAGGGGTAGCCGTCATTACCAGCACGTGCGGAGGCAGGCCTGCGGTGGTTTTGCCCCACAGCCGGGCCCTCTGCTCCACGCCAAAACGATGCTGCTCGTCTATAATAGCCAGCCCCAGGTTCTTAAAAACAACCGTATCTTCTATAAGGGCATGCGTGCCCACAATTATGCCGATCTCTCCGTTAGCCAGGGCCGGAAGCAGCTTTTTGCGTTCCGATGCCTTGGTGCTTCCTGTCAGTACTGCAGCCTTGACGCCCGTAGGGGCAAGGTATTTTGATATATTCGCAAAATGCTGACGGGCAAGTACTTCCGTAGGAGCCATTATGCAGGCCTGATAGCCGTTGCCAACAGCCAGCAGAGCCGTCAGTACAGCCACCATGGTCTTGCCGGAGCCAACGTCACCCTGAAGCAGGCGGTTCATCTGATGCCCGCTCATAAGGTCTGTGCGAATCTCTTTGATAACCCTTTTCTGGGCGCCTGTAAGCTGATACGGAAGGGCGTCGTAGCATTTATTGAAGTCCTCCCCCACCTTTGCCATTACAATTCCGTTCTCCCCGCGGCTGCGGATGAACTTCTGCTTAAGCAGCGACAGCTGAAGAAGGAACAGCTCCTCGAACTTAAGTCTGTATCGGGCCCTTTTAAGCAGTTCCGCATCCTTGGGAAAATGAATGTTGCGCAGGGCCTGTTGCAGGCTTAGCAGGGAATTTTCTTGAAGGACGTACTGCGGCAGAGTTTCCGTTACCTCCGGCAGCACCATTCTTAAGGCGTTGGCCATGAGCTTATTCATAACCTTGGCGGTTATGCCGGCGTTACGCAGCTTTTCCGTAGAAGGATACACTCCGGTCATAACCCCAGCCTGACTGGCCGCACCGGGCGCAGGCGCAGGATCTATTTCCGGGTGAACCATGTTAAGCCTGCCGTTAAAAAGAGCCGGCTTCCCGAAAAAGGTGAAAACAGCCCCGGGCACAAGCTTTTCTGCGGTATATTTTACGCCTTTGAAGAACACCAGGTCCATTTCTCCGGTGTCATCCTTGACGGTAACCTTAAGGCGTTTTGGCGGTGTCTCTACGGACACCACCTGCGCCTTTACCTGTACCATCGCAGCATCCGGCACCACCTCTGCTATAGGGGTGAATGTACTGCGGTCTATATGCCTGAAGGGATAGATTTTTACAAGGTCTCCAATGGTACCGACCCCCAACTCCCTAGCCAGAAGCGCTGCCCTTTTGGGCCCCACCCCGGGAAGAAACTGGATTTCGGTGTCTGAAGCCTTTTTAATCATTCATCTGTTTGAGCTGTTCGCGGACTTTTGCTTCTATTTCTTCGCAAAGTTCAACATTGTCCTGGAGCAGCTGCTTGGCGGCCTCGCGGCCCTGGGCCAGTTTCTGGTCATTATAGCTGAACCAGGAACCGCTCTTGTGGATGATGTCCATTTCTACTGCAAGGTCCAGGACTTCTCCGCTGTGGGAGATGCCTTCGCCGAATACAATGTCGAATTCTGCCTTCTTGAAAGGCGGAGCCATCTTGTTCTTAACAACCTTTACGCGGGTGCGGTTACCAAGCGCTTCTTCTCCGTCCTTGATCTGGGTTGTGCGGCGTACGTCTATACGCACGGATGCATAGAACTTGAGGGCGTTACCTCCGGTAGTTGTCTCTGGATTGCCGAACATTACGCCAATCTTCTCACGTAACTGGTTGATGAAGATGCAGCAAGTATTTGTCTTGCTGATATTTGCAGTAAGTTTGCGAAGTGCCTGGCTCATGAGGCGGGCCTGCAGGCCTACCTTGTTGTCGCCCATCTCGCCCTCGATCTCTGCCTTAGGTGTAAGTGCTGCAACAGAGTCGATTACAATAATGTCGATGGCACCGGAGCGGATAAGATTGTCCGCAATCTCCAGAGCCTGCTCTCCGTTGTCCGGCTGGGAAATAAGGAGGGTGTCAAGGTCTACGCCAAGAGCCTTTGCGTAAGTACGGTCAAAGGCGTGCTCTGCGTCTATCATGGCAGCGATGCCGCCCTGCTTCTGTGCCTGTGCGATGGCATGGATGGCCAGGGTGGTCTTACCGCTGGATTCAGGGCCGTAGATTTCAATTATCCTGCCCCTTGGATAGCCGCCGATACCCAATGCATGATCAAGCGCAACCGAGCCGCTTGGAATCACCTGGACATCATATTGTGGCTGATCTCCCAACTTCATGATGGTACCTTTACCAAAATCTTTTTCAATCTTGTCGATTGTTGCCTGCAGGGCCTTTAGTTTGCCTGCGTTGTCCTGTGCTACTGCTTCTTTAGCCATAATAAATTATTTAATTAGTCCATATAGGATACCGTAGATGCAAAGATATTAAAAAAGGCGCTTAAACTGAAAATTATTTTCAGTATTTTTGCAGCAATATGAGCAAGACCAGATTGTTGGGAAAAACTCCCGCGCAACTTAAAGAGATAGCCGCTTCCTGCGGCCTGCCGTCCTATACCGGAGGACAGATTGCCCAGTGGATGTACCAGAAAAAAGTCCGCAGCCTGGACCAGATGACAAATCTGTCCAAGGCCGCGCGTGAAAGGCTGTCCCAGGACTACGAGGTAGGCGTTACTGAGCCCACGGAAGTCTTCACTTCCGCCGACGGCACGCGCAAGTATCTCTTTCCCATCACCTTCGAAGGCCGCCCGCCGTTTACTGTAGAAGCGGTGATGATTCCGGACGAAGACCGGCGCACGCTGTGCGTTAGTTCGCAGGCCGGATGCAAGATGGGCTGCAAGTTCTGCATGACAGGACGCCAGGGCTTCCACGGCAACCTTTCCGCCGCCGATATTCTGTCCCAATTCATCGCCATCGAAGAGTCCGACGATCTTTCAAATGCCGTTTTCATGGGCATGGGAGAGCCTTTGGACAACTACGAAGAAGTGATGGCCGCCATCAACGTGCTTACCGCAGACTGGGGTTTTGCATGGAGCCCCAAGCGCATCACCCTGTCCAGCATCGGCGTACTGCCAAGGCTGAAAGACTATCTGGAGGGCTGCAAATGCCATCTTGCCATAAGCCTTCACAACCCTTTTGCAGACGAGCGTCTTGAAATGATGCCTGTCCAGAAGGCCTACCCTCTTGAGAAGGTGATTGACCTGCTGCGTCAGTACGATTTTTCCGGACAGAGGCGCGTAAGCTTCGAATATACAATGTTCCGCGGCTTCAACGACGACAAACGTCACGCCGACGCCCTTGTACGCCTGCTTCGCGGCGTACATTGCCGCGTCAACCTGATCCGTTTCCACAAGATTCCGGACTTCCCTTACGGAACGTCGCCTGACCCCGTCATGGAGATGTTCCGCGACCGCCTTGGCGCCGCAGGCGTAACCTGCACTATTCGCGCTTCGCGCGGAGAAGACATATTCGCCGCTTGCGGTCTTCTGGCCGGCAAGCACAATACCGCATAACAATGATTCGTAAAACCGCCATCGCCACTATTGCCGCCTTACTGCTTATCGGGGCAGCGGCAGCAAACGCCCAGGAACTGGTAACCGTAACCCCGGAGGCCGACAGCCTGGCCCAACTGCCTTTCAAGGCACATTTGGACTCTATAAGGGCACATCGTCCTACCGTCGCACTGGTACTGAGCGGAGGCGGTGCAAAAGGGGCTGCAGAAGTTGGCGCACTTCGCTACCTGGAAAGCATCGGCATGCCTGTGGACATAGTGCTGGGCACAAGCATCGGCGGTTTGGTAGGCGGCTTGTATTCAATTGGTTACAGGTCCCAGGACCTGGACTCTCTGATGCGCAACATGGACTGGACAGAGGCCCTTAGCGACCGCATTCCATCCCGCTTCATCTCTTACGAAAGGAAGAAGCACGATGCCAAATATCTGCTTACCGTACCCTTTTACAAGAACGGCCTGCAGCTGTCGCAGGGCAAGACAAACATTGCCAAAAAGATAGCAGCCAGCATGCCCGGAGGCCTTGTCACCGGCCATAATGTCAACAATTTGATTACTTCCCTGACTGCCGGATGGCAGGACAACCGCTCTTTCTCTACCCTACCCATACCCTTCGTCTGCGTTGCAACGGACATGGTGACGGGAAAGGCAAAGGTTTGGTACGACGGCGACCTTGCCACTGCGATGCGCACCACCATGTCCATCCCCTTCCTCTTTGCACCGATCCGTACGGACGGAATGGTGCTGGTTGACGGCGGATTGAGGGATAATTTTCCGGTCGATATCGCCCGCAAGCTGGGGGCTGACATTGTCATCGGCATCACCCTGGCAGATAAGGCCAAGGACTACGACAACACCAACAATATGATGGACCTGATGATGCAGACAATGAACCTGTTCGCTCATCAGATATACGAAAAGAATGTAGCCATGACGGATGTCCTCATTTATCCGGACCTCGATGGCTTCGATATGCTAAGCTTCCATCCCAAGGCCGTGGATGTAATGATAAACCGCGGCCACGAAGCTGCCACCTCCAAGGCAGACGATCTTGCCAAGGTCCTTGCCCCCGTTTTGCCGGACAAAGCCATGCCTTCGGAGAACAAAAATTATGTAGATCTGGGGCAGCGGAAGGTACAGATCAGCGAAGTTCGGATTGTAGGCATACCGCAGGAAGATGCTGAATCACTGATAGATGACATCAACCTGACAGAAAAGCCGGTCGGCAAGAAAGAAATTGAGGAAGAAGTTGCCAGAATCTTCGGCAGCGGCGCCTTTGAAAGCGTAAGCTACAGGATTATCGGCCATGACGAGCCTTACGACCTTGAAATAAATTGTGCTAAAGGGCCTGTCAGCCGCGCTGCAGTTGGCGCAAGATTCGACAACGAAGAACTTGTGTCAGTGCTTCTGAACATTGGCTTCAACGTCAATTCCGTCAAAGGTTCATCTTTGGAGATTACCGGAAAGATAGGGACAAACCCTTACGTATCAGCTATTTACAGATATAAGACAGGCCTTGGCATAGCCGTCGGTGCAGAGAGTTTTTACCGCTACGTAGACAGGAATAACTTCTACCTTGGCGACGAGAGCTTCGAGGGCACCTTCCATCAGTTCCGCCAGGACATCTTCATATCTAACTTCAGCCGCAGCTTTACCGATGTAAAATTAGGTGTCAGGTTTGATTATTTCAACTTCAGATCTATCCGTAGCGACCTTCTGTACAGGACGGGAGAATCATCCGGTTCCGTGCAGATTCCGGGCACAAAAGACACCTACCTGAGTGCCTTCGCAGAAGCCGTCCTGGATAGGTTCGACTCTGAATACTACCCTTCCTCAGGTTACAGGATCAGGGGCAGGTACAGCTGGCATCCCTTTGAAAAAGAAACAAGCAAATACGGCTTCCACAGGGTCTTCGTAGATGCAAGCACGGTTTTGCCTTTGAACAATTACGTGGCCCTTATTCCCAGCTTCTATGGACGGTATAATTCCGGAGAAGTCTTCCCGCTGCCGTACTTTAACTTTGCCGGCGGCATGATGCCGGGACGATATTTTGACCAGCAGATGCCTTTTGCAGGAATCAACGGGGCCTTCTGCCTTGCTGATGTAACCATGATAGGACGCGCAGATCTTCGCTTCCGCCTGGCCGCCAACCACTACATAACGGCAACTTACAATTATGAAGCCGGCGCATCTTCAATTAAGCATATGTTTGGCAGGAATACCCCTGAAGGTATTCACGGAGCAGCCATCGAATATGGCTGGAACACCATTGCAGGCCCGTTCCGCCTTGGTGTACAGTGGAATAGCGCCCTGCATAAAACGGGCTTCTTCTTTGCCCTTGGAAAAAACTTTTAGCTTACAAATTGTAAGAAAAATTTGGATATTAATTTTATTGTCCCTATATTTGGGTCAGCTGAATTTGAGGAGATTCAGTTTTCATATTAAAATGAGTTGTTATAGGACTAATAATCTTTGGTGGCGTACTCCCAGTCAAAAGCTGTGAGCGTCCCGTTGTATGTAGTCCTGAAAATCAGGTGGCGTGCTCACAGCGCGCCACTTTTTTTTGTGTCAATAATTGAAATTATACATAAGTGTTAACTAAAAATTACTATGAGAACTAAAAAATTCTTGCTCCCGGAGAGCGAAATCCCTACAGCATGGTTTAACATTCAGGCAGTTATGCCCAACAAGCCCCTCCCCTTCCTTCATCCCGGAACCAGGCAGCCGTTGGCACCTGAAGACCTTTACCCTATCTTCTGCAAGGCCTGCGCAGACCAGGAACTGAACCAGAAGGACGTGTGGATTCCTATTCCGGAGCGCGTGCGCGAGGAATATGCCGCATACCGCTGCACCCCGCTGGTTCGCGCATACGAGCTTGAAAAAGCCCTGGGCACGCCTGCACACATCTATTTTAAGAACGAGAGCGTATCGCCGGCAGGCAGCCACAAACTGAATTCGGCCATTGCCCAGGCCTATTATGCAAAAGAGCAGGGCATAACCAACCTTACCACAGAGACCGGTGCAGGCCAGTGGGGCGGTGCCCTATCCTATGCCACAAAGAAGTTCGGCATCGACTGCGCAGTATATATGGTTAAGGTCAGCTACGAGCAGAAGCCTTACCGCCGCTCAATTATGCAGACCTTCGGCGCAGCCATCACTCCTTCTCCTTCTATGTCCACACGCGCGGGAAAGGATATCCTGACCGTTAATCCCGGCGACCGCGGCTCCCTGGGCTGCGCTATTTCAGAGGCCATCGAGCTGGCTGTAACCACTCCCAACTGCAAATATGCCCTTGGATCGGTGCTCAACCACGTTTGCCTGCATCAGACCGTAATAGGACTGGAGGCAGAAAAGCAGATGGAGATGGCCGGCGAGTATCCGGACATCGTGATTGCATGCTTCGGCGGCGGATCCAACTTCTCCGGCATTGCCTTCCCCTTCATGAGGCACAATATTCTGGACGGCAAAAAGACCCGTTTCATTGCCGCAGAGCCTTATTCATGTCCTAAACTGACCAAGGGTAAGTTCGAATACGATTTTGGTGACGAGGCCGGCAAGACTCCCCTTCTGCCGATGTTCACCCTGGGCCATACATTCAAGCCGTCAGCCATCCACGCCGGTGGACTTCGTTACCACGGTGCAGGTGTGATCCTTTCACAGCTAATGAAGGATGGATTTATGGAAGCAGTTGATATAGAGCAGCTTGAGTCCTTCGAGGCTGGTATTCTGTTTGCCCGTTCAGAGGGTATCATTCCCGCTCCGGAAAGCTGCCACGCAATTGCGGCTACCATTCGTGAGGCGCTGAAATGCAAGGAGACCGGCGAGGCTAAGACCATCCTCTTTAACCTGTCAGGTCATGGTTTCGTGGATATGGGAGCTTATGACAGCTACTTCTCTGGCGAGATGCAGAATTACCACGTTTCCGATGCTGATCTGTCCCGCTTCATCAAGTCTGCTGATGCTCTGAATCAGTAATCCCCTTACGCGCCTGTTAAATATCACTGAAGGTGAAGGCTTTCCAAGGGAATTCCTGGATGCGATCTTTTTCAAGGACTTCGTCTACAAAAGTAAGCATAGGGAAATCCTTAAGGTCTACAAGACCGCGGGAAGCCTTAATCTTTACGGCGCGGGCCAGTCGTTTAATGATTACGATGGACTCCAGGGTCATTCCGGACAAGATTTCAGTGGCCTGGGCGTAGGTTTTGCCTTCTCCCAGCAGCACGCCGATCTTTCTTGTACGGGCGCCTGTTACGGTTACGTAAAGGTCTCCGAGTCCAATCATTATGCAGTCTTCTGATGCACCCTCTGCCTTAAGGTAGGACACCATTTCTTTGGATGCCTGGTAGAAGGCGGCAGCCTGTGAGTTGAAATGGCTCTTTTCAGGGTCCTGGCGGCCTGTGTATCCGATGGCCATTGCAACGCCAAGGGCGTATGCATTTTTAATGGCCACGGCGCTCTCCAGTCCGTGAACGTCTGTAGTGAGGGAAATATGGAAGGTATCGGTCTCCAGGGCCGATTTTATCATCTTTAAAATCTCTTTATCCGGGCCGCAGACTGCCACGTGGGTATGTTCTCCGCGGCGGATTTCTTCTGCCGTTCCGGGACCGCCGATAGCGTAGATGTCACGCTTGATGCCTCTTTCTGCCAGCTTGGCTTCCCAGTATTCGGGGTAAGAAACAAGGCTTCCGTCCTCATGGTCAACCAGACCTTTGGCAGCAGAAACCACCACCTTGGAAGGATCCATGTTAGAGAGGATGTCGTCCAGGAACCAATCTACTCCGAAGGAAGATATGGCGCCGATCACAAAATCAGCATCCTTGCACGCAGCCTTCCAACTTTCTGCATAACAGAAGGTTACGTTATCCGGGAAATGCTGTTCTATATTGGGATGGCGTCCGTATTCGCTGATGCAGGAGTCAATGATTGCCTTATCCTGAGGAGTACCTACGGCTACCACCTTGTTGCCTGCTTTTGCTGCAACAAGGGCAAGGGCTGAACCCATCTGGCCAAGGCCTATAACTGCTATATTCTTACACATATCGCCTGCAAAGATACGAATTTTTCATATATTTGCACGACACATACGTAATGAGAAGAATCTTATCTATATATCTTTTAGCAGTTTTGATGTCCATACCAGCCTTTGCCAAGCGGGTGGAAGGCCGGGTGCACTGTGGTCCCAGGCTGCTTCAAGGGGTTATCGTAACGGACGGAACCGCCTTCACCAGCACCGCCGCCGACGGCACCTTTGCCTTTGATGTGTCGGACGATACGCCCTACATCCAGATTGTAACGCCTTACTGTTTCGCAGCCCAGCAACAGGACGGCATCCCCGTTTTCTGGCAGGAGGCCGAAGGCAGACGGTGGTTCGACTTTGACATAGTTCCCACCACCCCGGCAGAGGACTATACCCTTTTTGCAATCCCCTCCCTTCAAATAACTGATGCAGAGCAGTTTGCATCTTTTGAAGAAGAATTCATCCCCAGCCTTGTAGATAAGGCCATTACAGCCCGAATCAAGGGCCTTACAGCAGGAGTCATCCTTACCAAGAACGTAGCTCCGGCATACGCACAAAAGGTTAACAAGCAGCTGGCAAAAGCCAAGATCGCAATGTATATGCTGCCCGCGCAAGGTCCTGAAAACCAGGCGTTTTTCATAGGAAAGGACCTTGTAATCTGCCTTAAGGACAATGGTCCTGCGGCTCAGGCTTTTGCAAAAGGCGTCAAGGCTCTTGTGCCCCCCGAAACCAGGATTCTGATTGACGGAGAAGTCCCTGACCCCCATGCGGCTTACGGCTTCATCGTTTACTCTAACAAAGCCGGCAAACTGGACCTTGCCTACCATGGTGCCAATTATTCCGAGCAGCCGTCATGCGCTCATTTTGACGCCCGTGATAAAACCGCGCAAGAGATTGAGGATGAAGTGTTTACAGCAATAAATTCAGGCTTCGTTTCAATTGAAGCCGCCCTTCAGCTTACCCAGCGCAGCGACGTTATTTTGCTTCGCGACTCCTACCCAAAATACACTCAGGAAAAAGGTGTTGATGCAGGCCAGCTTATAGACCGCATCGAAGCCTATATGAACTGGACAAAATGGCCCGCGGTACGCTACTTTTTTGCCATCAACAGCGGCTCAGGAGCCGGCGAGGGCAAGGTTTGGCCGGAATTCAAGCTCTTTGTAGACCGCTGCCTTGAGGTACTTTTATCCAAGGGCCTTGGCGACAGGCTGGTAATAGAGAGTTTTGACGACCGCGCCCTTAACTATATCCATCAGAAATATCCGTCCCTTGACCTATGCTACCTTGTTGATACTGAATGCGGTAGCTACGAAGATTTCATGTCCCTTCTGGACTTTACGCCCAAGTGGATCAGTTTCCAGGACGAAATGGTTAACGACACCCTGATTAAAACAGCCCGCGATGCCGGAATGCTTGTGTCCGTATGGGGCGATTCCAAGATTATAACTTATGCACAGTAGAGAAGAAAAACTGGCGGCCTTCGGACGCCTTTTGGATGTTATGGACCGCCTTAGGGAGAACTGTCCCTGGAACAAGGCGCAAACAATTGATACACTGCGTCCTATGACGGTAGAGGAGGTTTATGAACTGTCCGATGCCGTTATGGCCCACAACGACGAAGAGTTGAAAAAAGAGCTGGGCGACGTCCTTCTGCACATCGTCTTTTATTCCAAAATCGCAGAGCAGGAGGGTAAGTACGACATTGCCGACGTGGCAGAGAAACTGTGCCAGAAGATGATCTTCCGCCATCCGCACATCTTTGCTCCGGATGGCAGTCCGGCCAAAAGCGAGGGCCTGACCCCGGAAGAGGTGTCCAAGAATTGGGAGACCATCAAAACCAAGGAAAAAGGCGGCAACAAGAGGGTGCTCTCCGGCATCCCCAATTCTACGCCGTCCGTCCTTAAGGCGCTTTCTATGCAGGATAAGGCTCGCGGAGTGGGCTTCGATTGGGAAGAGCCGCAGCAGGTTTGGGACAAGGTTAAGGAGGAGATGGGTGAATTTCGCGCCGAGCTTGACGCCATGGCTGCCGCCGGCGGTCATGTGGATCCTTCTGTTCTGGCTCCCGAGGAGGGTTCGTCAGAGGAGTTCAGGGCTGCTTATGATCGTGCAGAAGAGGAGTTGGGTGACTATATGTTCGCTGTTATCAATGCCGGGCGTCTTTATGGTTTGAATCCGGATACTGCTCTACAGCGTGCTTGTGCTAAGTTCAAACGTCGTTTTACTTATCTTGAGGAGCAGACTATCCGCAAAGGGCAGTCTTTGCATGATCTTACTCTTGCCCAGATGGATGCCATTTGGGATGAAGGTAAGGCCAAAGGATTATAAACACATTAAGACCAGGGGCTGGGTTGACGGACCCCCTTGTCGCTGCGCGACGTTCCCCCTAGCCGGGGGTGGCACGACCTTTCAACCCACCCCTGGTCTTAATGCTTCACAAATCTCAATGCTGCACAAACTGACAATCTGTCATATATGAATGGATTGGCAGTTTTTTTGTGGGTAAATACGGACGAACAATAAAAAGAACAAAGAAGCTATATCATGGCAAAAGATAAAAAGAATAAGGAGCAGACAGCGAAACCTGCTGAAGATGAACGCATTAAGGCAATGGAAGAAGAACTCGCAAAGGTAAAAGAAGAGCTTGAAAAAGCAAAGAACGACCTTGCAACAGAGAAGAACGACTACCTTAAGCTTCTGGCAGAATTCAACACCTTCCGCCAGAGGACAAAGGAAGAGCACGCATCCATCGTCAGCAGCGCCGCAGCAGATACCATCAAAGGCCTTCTGCCCGTCCTGGACGACTGCGAGAGCGCAATGAAGATACTTGAAAAATCTCAGGACCAGGCCGCAAAAGAAGGCACCGGACTCATCTACAACAAGCTATTCGCCTACCTCAAGACCCGCGGACTCGAAAGAATCGAAGCCCAGGGCAAGAAGTTCGACACTGACTTCCACGAGGCAGAGGCTATGATTCCCGTGGCAGAACCGGAAAAGAAAGGTATGGTTTACGACGTTATCCAGACCGGATATCTGCTTGACGGAAAGATACTTAGGTATGCAAAAGTTGTAGTGGGCCAATAGGAGGTTAGAATATGGCAGCAAAAAGAGATTACTACGAGGTCCTTGGCGTAAACAAGAATGCATCGGCAGACGAGATTAAGTCTGCCTACAAGCAGATTACGCTTAAATGGCACCCCTATAAGCACGTAAACGACTCTGAAGAAGAAAAGAAGAAGGCAGAAGAAATCTTCAAGGAAGCTTCAGAGGCTTATTCCGTGCTGAGCGACCCCGACAAGAAGGCCAAGTACGACCGCTTCGGTCACGCCGGACTTGACGGACAGGGTGCGCCGGACTTCTCCAACATCAACTTCGAAGACCTCTTCGGAGGCGCAGGCTTCGGCGGAGCATTTGGCGGCGGCCTGAACGACTTCCTTAACAATATGTTTGGCGGAGGTTTTGGCGGAAGACGGAGTGCAAGGCCCCAGGAGAGGGTTTTCCGCGGCCGCGACATCCGCACTCGCGTAAAGCTCACCCTTGAAGAAATCGCCCGCGGCGTAGAGAAAGAAGTCAGCATCGAGCGCAGCGAGCCCTGCCCTGATTGCGACGGCAAGGGGACAAAGAACGCCAGCGACATCCAGACCTGCTCTCACTGCCACGGCAGCGGCCAGGAAGAGCATGTTTCCCGCAGCATCTTTGGACAGACCATAACTTACACCACCTGCTCATATTGCGGCGGTACCGGTAAAGAGATCAAGAATCCCTGCCGCAGCTGCGGTGGAACCGGCGTTGTAAGAAAGAGAGTATCAGTAAAGGTTAACATACCCGCAGGCGTAGAGAACGGCATGCAGCTTACCGTAACCGGTGCCGGACACGCAGGCCAGTGGGGCGGCCCCAAGGGCGATCTGCTTGTACTGATAGAGGAACTCCCCCACCAGTACTTCCTTCGTCAGGGAAAAGATTTGTTCTACACTCATACCCTTTCAGTCACGGAGGCCATGCTTGGTACAGAGGTGACCATCCCCGGTCTGGACAGCTCCTTCAAGGTTAAAGTCGAGCCCGGAACGCAGTCCGGATCGATAGTCAGGCTGAAGGGGAAAGGCATGCCCGGACTTAAAAACTACAGCGGCAGCGGCAACGGAGACCTTTATGTAAAATTCCTGGTATGGATACCCCGCAAGCTGTCCAAGAAAGAACGCGAAGTACTTGAAAGCATAAAGGATAACGAGGCATTCAGGCCGGATCCGAACCGCGAAGACAGGGACCTTTTTGAAAAAATGAGGGAAAATTTCTGATTTTTTGAAGAAAAAGTTTGCAGATAAATAAATTATACCTACATTTGCAGTCCCGAAAAACAAAGCAACCTCTTACAAGACATGCAGTAACGTTGCGCTAAAGTACATAGTATTATGGATTTGATTAAATTAGTAGAGCAGTCTTTCCAGAACGAGAAAGTTGCAGAATACCCCAAATTTAAGGCCGGTGACACTATCACCGTTACCCTTAAGATTAAAGAGGGAGATAAAGAGAGACTTCAGAAGTTCAGAGGTGTAGTGATCCAGATCTCAGGAGCTGATCCTTTCACCAAGACCTTCACCATCCGTAAGGTTTCCAGCGGTATTGGCGTAGAAAGGATTTTCCCCTTCCAGTCACCCGCAATCGAGAGCATAGAGATCAACAAGGTTGGTAAAGTTCGCAGGGCAAGAATCTTCTACCTCCGCAACCTGTCCGGTAAGAAGGCACGTATCCAGGAGAAGAAGCTCGTAGTTAAGGAGACTGCAGAATAATAAAGGGTTTAACCCTTGAAATGGCGCCTTAGCTCAGCTGAATAGAGCATTTGACTACGGATCAAAAGGTCGCAGGTTTGAATCCTGCAGGCGTCACAAAAAGGATGGCAAATCGCCATCCTTTTTTGTATCATCCACTTGCTTGTATTGTAAATAACGTTTTGAGTTCCTATATTTGTAAGAAATGATATAATCTTATGAGGAAACTCTTTACTGTTATTGCATGGATTGCAGCTATATCAGTAGCGGCAAATGCAGCACAGGCAGACACTGTAGTTGTAAACACAACAGACATTTGCAAGAACATCACCGGATATAACGGCCCTACACCACTTATCATCAAAGTGGTTAACTGCGTAGTAGTCAAGGTAGAAGCCCTTCCCAACCAGGAAACTCCCGGCTACTTCAGGAAGGTTATTAACGGCGGTCTTCTTAACGCCCCCGTAGGCCTTAAAGTAGAAGAGGCCGTAAAGAAGCCCTATGACGCAGTAACCGGTGCTACCTATTCCTCTATTTCTGTAATCCGTAACATTAAAAACGGACTGAAGACTTTACTGGAAGAGAAAAACAAATAATAATCAATTGATTATTCAAGAATCTCTTCTTATCTTTGAGAACGTACAAACTATAACTAACAACAACTAAACGGATAACTAAGTATGAAGAAAAAATTCAGATGCCTCGTATGCGGATACGTTTATGAAGGCGAGAACCCCCCGGAGCGTTGCCCCCAGTGCAAGGTTCCCGGAACCAAATTCGTAGAGATTAAAGAAGATGAAGGCAAACCCCAGTGGGCTTGCGAGCATCATCTTAAAGACGGAGTCGTAGAAGACGAAGAAATCATGCAGGGCCTGAGGGACCACTTCAACGGCGAATGCTCAGAGGTGGGAATGTACCTTGCAATGTCACGCCAGGCAGAGCGTGAAGGCTACCCGGAGATTGCCGATGCCTTCAAGCGCTACGCTTTTGAAGAGGCAGAGCACGCCGCCAAGTTCGCAGAGCTTCTTGGCGAATGCGTTTGGGACACAAAGACCAACTTGGAGAAACGCTATCAGGCAGAGGCCGGCGCATGCGAGGGCAAACTTGCTATCGCAAGTAAGGCTAAAAAGCTTGGCTACGACGCAATCCATGACACCGTTCACGAAATGGCCAAAGATGAGGCCCGCCACGGCGCCGGCTTCTACGGCTTACTGAACAGGTACTTCAAGTAAAGCTACCACACCATCCATTGCGGAGGCAAGAATATATTTCTTGCCTTCTTTTGTTTTCCATACCTCCATGGGATTAACCAGGGCGATGGAAATCTTATGATACCACAGTAGCTTGCCGTCTGCGGCGTCCAGGGCAAAGATATTGCCCTTGTCCGTAGGCGTAAGCACCATGCCGCCAATCTCTGATATAGCAGAAGTACCAATCTCGTAGCCACTGCCGTTATCTACATGCCATAGCTGATCCTTAACGGGCAGCTTTCCGCTTTCCGGTACAGGGACATCGGCACGGAATGCATAGGACTTGTGGAACATGGTCTTGGCATAGATAGCCGATCCGTCCTGCGACATACCTATCGCCTCACGGCCGCCGCTTACGTAAAACAGCTGCTTTCCTGTTGCGGCGTCAAGAGCATAGACGCGCCTGTCGGGATCCGCAATGAAGATGCGTCCGGCAGACTTGACAGGCCAGGTGCCGGCGGGAGAATAAACCCTTATCTTACGCTCGCAGCTCCAAGTCCACATCAACTTACCGGTAGCCGCTTCCAATGAATAAAGCTTATTCTTCCAGCTACCGAAAACTACCTGCTGATCGTCCACCCAGGCGCGGCACTCTACAAAGCCCTCAACCTGGTCGAAGTTCCAGATAACAGCACCCGTTGCAAGGTCAAGGCAACGGAAGCAGCCGTCGGAGCCGCCCACATACACCTTGCCGCTGCGGATTACCGGGCAGCCGAGCACGGATTTAGCCGTCTTGACGCTCCAGAGAACAGAGCCGTCACGGGCATCCAGGGAGTAGATATTGCCGTCCGTACAACCCAGCACAAGGCTGTTGCCATCGACGGCCGGAGTAGAGAATATCTTGCCCGGAAGATCCTTGCTCCAGACTATGGAGCCATCTTCCAAATTGATGCAATTCACTGTTCCTGAGCAGGTTGAGTACCATGCACGGCCACCCTGTCGGGCGAAGCCGGAGGCAATGTTGCCATCTTCATGGAACTTCCATACCTCCCGCACCTGCGGGTATTTTTTATTGACATCAAACCGCATCCATGGATAGGAGTCCGATATTCCGTCGGCATCGTAAACATGGGTTTCAGGCACCGGGCGGAGGGTATTCTCGTACCAAGGTTCGAGGTCTACAAATTTGCCTTTCTTATTAATGCGACGCTCCGTGATAAGGACGTTTCCGTCATCCCCTATTTCAAAGATATTGTAGCCAGCCTTTTTGTTATTGTCCTCCATTGAAGAGCGGCCCAGCACTGCGGGTATGCCCTCGAAGTTCAGGGACCTGTTGGTATGCCAATGACCGCCGATATAGAACTGGACGCCAATGCGTTTGAGCTCTTTTGTCAGGTCGAAGTAATTCAGGACCGATGTATCCTGGGGGAAGTGGTTCACGAACACGCTGCGCTCCCCTGCCTCCAGGCTGCGGAGCCACTGCATGCTTTCCCTGGGGATGAGTGCGGGAGCCATGCGCATGTCCGGGCCGCAGCTGCAGCCCAGGAAGCGCCATCCCTTGACTTTGAAATTGAACTGTTCGTAGCCGAATACCTTCTTGAAGGTGTTGCATCCGCTTTCTGACCACTTGCAGTCATGGTTTCCCGGCACAACATAGTACTTGTACCTGAGGGAATCCATCATCTGCTTTACAGCCACAAGTTCGTCATCGGCCCCAAAGTCGGTGATATCGCCGCCGAAGAGCACGAAATCCAGGCCCTCCTGACTGTTGATATCCTTGATACAATCGCTTAAATCCTTAACAGAATGCGATCCAAAAGAGAAATGGTTGTCCGTGATGTATGCAAAACGGACAGCCGATTCTCTTCACTTCGGCGAGGGAACAATCTTAGCTGCCCAACCGCCGCCGGGAGCAAGCAGGATGTTGATCTTATCCTGATTGGTAACGGTAATGAATTCCTTCTTGTAGTCGCGGGCTGCGCGGTCGGCATTGACGCCGTCCCTGTAAACGTCCACAACATACCTGCCGGGAGCAAGGAAACTGAAGTCAATCTCCATCTCGCGGGCATCCCAGTCAGTGAGGGCTCCTACATACCATACATCGCCGCTGCGCCGGGCGACAGCCACGAATTTGGAAACCTCGCCGGCAAGAGGAACGGTCTCGTCCCAAACGGTAGGAACCTTGGCTATGAAGTCAGTGCATTCGGGCTCGTTCAGATAGTTTGAAGGGCTGTCGCAAAGCATGGACAGAGGGGCCTCGAATATCATGTATTCAGCCAACTGGCGGCAACGGGTGCCCTGGCTCATGGGTTCTGAACCTACGGGACGATAGTTGCCTTTGGTAGCATTGCGCATCGCGCCCTGGGTGTAATCCATAGGGCCTGCTACCATGCGGATGAACGGAATAGTAACGTCGTGCGGAACCATATCGCCGCCGCTCCACTTCATCTGCTCCAGGCCGTAAACGCCCTCGAAGTTAACCACGTTGGGCCAGGTCCTGTTAAGGCCTGAAGGCTTGAAGGCTCCGTGGAAGTCCGCCATCAGATTGTATTTTGCACACACTTCTGCGGCCTTGTAGTAGAAGTCCACAACTACCTGGTCGTCGCGGTCCATGAAGTCAATCTTGAAGCCCTTGATGCCCATCTGGCTGTAGTGCTTGCAAACGCCGTCCATGTCTTTGTCAAAGGCCTTGTAGCCAGCCCAGAGTATAAGGCCTACGCCCTTTGATTTGGCATAGTCGCAAAGGAGCTGAAGGTCGATCTCCGGAACTACAAGCATCAGGTCAGTCTTTTTGTTGACTGCCCAACCCTCGTCCAGAATCACGTATTCGATGCCGGATTTGGCAGCGAAATCTATATAATACTTGTATGTGTCATTGTTGATTCCGGCGCGGAAGTCCACACCGTAAATGTTCCACGCATTCCACCAGTCCCATGCCACCTTTCCGGGCTTAACCCATGAGAAGTCGCCGACGGGGTCTGTGGCCAGTTTCCAAACCATGTCGTTTCCAATAAGGTCGATAGCCTTGGGAGCTACGATTATGGTTCTCCAGGGGAAGTCGCGGGGACCATCGCACTTTGCAATGTACTTTTCCCTTTCCAGGATGACGCCCTGAAGCATATTGTGGCCGCCTATCTTCTCTTTTGCAGGCCTGGGGGCGAAGAAGCCATCCACACCGCCCTCGGCGCAGTAGAAATTAAGGCCGGGATAGTCAATCAGATCAGATTCTGTGATAACTAGTTTCTCTCCTGTGGGAGCCTCAACAAGCAGCGGTGCATAAGCAACTTTTTTGGTATCCCATGCAGACAGGTTAATATGGTCGTACAAGCTCTCCTGAGAGTTAACCAACTGATCTACAAGATTTTCTGCAGTACGGCTTATGTAGCTGACATAGGCCTTGGGATCTCCGGGGAAACGGAACTGAGCCTGTTCTGCGTCAACGGTGTAAGCGCCCTTGCGCTTGCCCACGAAGCGGTAAGCTACGCCATCGTCATAGGCGCGGAAAACCAGGTTGAAGTCCTTGAACTCCAGCACAATCTGGTTGTAGTTGTCCACCACCTGTGCCTTCTTGTAAAGGATGGCGTCCTTGACGGCGGAACCAGACTGGCTGCGAACCTTACGCACTTTGTCGCCGGCCAGGCCATAGACAATGCCGTCTGACAGGGTCATAGAAATTTTTGAAGGTGCAAGCAGCTGATTTTCACCGCGTTGCACGGTGTAGAGGATTCCATCCTCGCCTACTGTAACTGTTGCAGAAACCTGTTTGTCAGGCGATGCAACCGTGTAGGTTTTCTGTTTTGCGGCAAAAGCACATGTTGCTGCGAGGAGCAAGGTCAGTGTCAGGGTAATGATCCGTTTCATATTGAGTTATTTAAAAATCGTCATCTTCTGATATGCCAAAGTGGGCGGCTATATCGTCCGGGATATCTTCTATGTCGAAGGAGATGCCTTCGCGCATGGTGTCTATGTCCCTGCGGTCTTTTTTGGTGGGACGGCCGGCACCGCGGTCACGGCGCACGAAGAAAGTCTCTACGGGCGCACGTAGTTTGTCTAGTTCTGACTGAGGGGTCTGGTTAATGGCATAGTCGGGAACCAGGGCAGCTCCGACGCGTTTTTCAAGAAGCGCTTTAACCTTGTAAGTTAGGACGATGGCTCCTTTGCGAACTTCTATGATTTCGCCAACCTTAACCATTTTGGATGGTTTTGCAGGAGCACCGCCAACCTTGATTTTGTTGCCGTTGCAGGCTTCGGTTGCCTCGGACCTGGTTTTGTAAACCCTTATGGCCCAAAGGTATTTATCAATTCTAACGCTGTCTGCCATAATTACTAATGTTTTATGAATAGCATGCTGTCCCTCATCAAACCCATGCCACCCTCGGCGATGTAAGAGGGGGGACCGCTTGCGGTGGGGTCGCGAAGCGACGGTTTGAGAGGGATTGCATGCTATTCATCATGACAATGGTCACAATGATCGTGATCGCAATCACAATGCTCATGTTCCTCGGGGAGGTAAGAGTCTTCCATTTCACGCGGAGGAACGGTTGCCTCAACCAGGACGGAGCTGCGGTCGATGGGAACGATGAAGAAGTCCGGGAGCTCTGCGGGGATAAGCAGGGTCTCGCCGGCTGCAAGAAGGTAAGTATCCATGCCTGTGGGGCCGTCCTTTCGGAACTGGAAGGAGACTTCTCCGCTAAGGCATGTGTAAACGATGAAGGAGCCGAACTGCTCTGTATAAATGTGAAGTGCGTCGCTAAGGTGGATTTCCGTAGCGGCGAATTCGTCACATTTTTCAAGGGTGCGGGTTACACGGTCTTGATCCGCATGTGCATGATGATGCTCGTGATCATCTTTCCAAGGCTTCAGGTTGATGAAGTCCAGAGCCTCTACCAGGGAATCTTCGCTGGTAAAGTCCTCAGAGCCGCCGCCAAAGATGGCAAAATCAAGGCCTGAGGCCTCTGAAACCTCTATCAGCTTAACATTCTTGGCAGCATGGACGGTGCCCGGCTCTATCACAAAAAAGTCCCCTTTGTGGGCAGGCTCCTGATGCAAAAGCTCCATTACGCTACCGTCAGCGCAGGCCTCATACAACTTGGCCGCATCCAACTCCTGTTTAAAGCCGATGCAAACGGTGGCATCGGGCCGGGCTTCGGCCACATACCAGAGTTTCTTCTTGCCAAGGGCGTCGTAGCGCTCCGATGCAAGCTCGTCCGCAGGGCAGACGGTAAGCGGGCTGAAGCCGTTCTTCACGTCAAGGGAAGCAACGGAGAGCGGGAACTGGCGGCCGTAGAAATTGTAATTGTCGTCGCCAACTACACGCTCGAAGTAAGTTTCCATGACGTCATCCAGATTGTCACCGGCCAGGTAGCCGCTGCCAATCTTTGACTCTTCGTAGCCAAGATCTGCTAAAATATGTGTGAAGACGCCCCAAGGGAGTTCAATCTCCCTGGGGACTATCTTCATGGGATATAGTTTCTTTTCTTCCATTAAAGACCAAGTTTCTTGAAGAAGTCGTTACCCTTGTCATCTACAAGGATGAAGGCCGGGAAGTCTTCTACAGTGATCTTCCAGATTGCCTCCATGCCAAGTTCGGGGTACTCTACGCATTCGATGCTGCGGATACTGCTCTGGGACAGGACAGCAGCCACACCGCCGATAGTTCCCAAGTAGAAGCCGCCGTGTTTCTCACACGCGTCTGTAACCACCTTGGAACGGTTGCCCTTGGCTATCATCACGAGTGATGCGCCGTGGTCCTGGAATTCATCCACATACGGATCCATACGGTTGGCCGTGGTGGGGCCCATGGAACCGCAGGGATAGCCAGCCGGAGTCTTGGCAGGGCCGGCATAAAGCACCGGATAATCCTTGAAATACTGAGGCATGCCTTCACCGGCATCCAGGCGGGCTTTGAGCTTGGCGTGAGCGATATCACGGGCTACAATGATGGTGCCCTTAAGGTTCACGCGGGTACCCACAGGGTATTTGGTAAGTTCTGCACGAACGGCGTCTATGCCCTTGTCCAGGTCGATTTCAATGCCGGTAGGGCCTTCGCCGGGACGGCGGAATTCCTCAGGAATGAGAGAAGAAGGGTTGGAGTCCATCTTTTCAATCCACACACCGTCAGCGTTGATCTTGGATTTGATGTTGCGGTCGGCGCTGCAGCTTACGCCCATACCAATGGGGCAGCTGGCACCGTGACGGGGCAGACGGATGACGCGAATGTCGTGAGCCAGGTATTTGCCGCCGAACTGCGCGCCAAGGCCAATCTTCTGCGCCTCTTTCAGGAGCTTTTCTTCCAGATCGATGTCACGGAATGCACGGCCGGTTTCGTCTCCGGTGGTAGGCAGGGCATCGTAGAATTTGATAGAAGCCAGCTTCACGGTGAGGAGGTTCTTTTCTGCCGAAGTTCCGCCAATCACAAAGGCAATGTGGTAGGGCGGGCAGGCTGCGGTGCCCAGCGAACGCATCTTCTCTACCAGGAAAGGAATGAGGGTACCTTCGTTCTGGATGGTAGCCTTTGTCATGGGGTAGAAGTATGTCTTGTTGGCGCTACCACCACCCTTGGCTACCATAATGAAGCGATATTCATCGCCCTGGGTGGCCTCTATGTCAATCTGGGCAGGAAGGTTGCACTTGGTGTTAACCTCGTCGTACATATTCAGCGGGGCGTTCTGGCTGTAGCGCAGATTCTCCTGGGTATAGGTATTGAAAACACCAAGGCTCAGGGCCTCTTCGTCCTCGAAGTCCGTCCATACGTGCTGTCCTTTCTCTCCGTGGATAATGGCGGTGCCGGTATCCTGGCAGAAGGGCAGTACACCCTTGACGGCAGTCTCTGCATTGCGCAGGAACTGCAGGGCTACGTATTTGTCGTTGTCCGATGCCTCCGGGTCCTTGAGAATAGCCGCAACCTGCTCATTGTGAGCGCGGCGAAGCATGAACTGACAGTCGTGGAAAGACTGCTGGGCAACCAGGGTCAGGGCTTCAGGTGATACCTCCAGTAAAGTTTTATCTCCCAGTTTGGTAGATTTTACCAATTTCTCTGATCCGGGAATCTTGTAATACTCTGTTGTGTCCGGTCCCAACTGGAACATCGGTGCATATTTAAAATCAGGCATTTGGGTATGTGTTAATAGTTTGATATCAGAATAATTATTTGGCATAGTAGCCACCAGTCTTCTTAGAATCTCGATGCTCAATGAGATTCTTTTCAATAAGTAAAGCTATATGTCTGCTTATAGTGGCAGGAACACGCCCCGAACGGGTAACAATGTCCTTTCTCTTGATTCCAGGATTAGTTTTTATCAGATTATATGTTGCAAGAATCGCCTGGCTTAATGTCTCATTTAATGTCTCATTTAATGTCTCATTCGATGAGTTATTATTTTGAGCCGTTAAGTGTGGCGTGAGCGGCTCTTTGAACCGAATTGTCAGGCAAACAAAGTTCGGAATGCTCTCAAACTCAGGCTTCGGGAGGCCTGCAGCCTTGCATTCGCCATAAATGTCCGGAATACCACGGCCCCAAGCTTCCATCAGTCCGCTCTTGAAGAAAACATTGGAGATGACTTCATTGATAGGTTCTGAGTGCGGACGTTTCCGGAAATCCTCGGCAGTGGTTCCAGGAGGGAAGAAGCCGGGATTCATAAACTCTATGCGGTCATCGAATATGGCGACGCTTGGAGTTCTGGCACCGGACCACCATGTGCGATGGACCAGCAGGTTCAGGGTTGCTTCCCGGAGAGCCTTGATGGGGACTGTAAGTGTGTCGATGCGCTCAATCTGATCCATATTCCCTGCCAGAAACATATGCTTCTGACAGAATTCTATGATGGCATCATACTGCTCGAATAGGTTGCCGTAACAGACCGTCTGGTCACGGAACTTATCCATGTCGGTTCCCTCAAAGCGGGCAAGACGGACTTTG
This sequence comes from uncultured Bacteroidales bacterium, assembly GCA_900316675.1. Lineage (GTDB taxonomy): Bacteria > Bacteroidota > Bacteroidia > Bacteroidales > UBA932 > Cryptobacteroides. The sequence continues at coordinate 61,593 of ONDR01000007.1, read as the reverse complement.
CACTGGGTAAACTCCCTGTTCGGCGTTTTACCGCAGAGTACTACGGCGCCGTTGGTCAGTAAGCCGTCTGCCGTGCGGAGGCCAAGGTGGTCAAGTTTTGCCAAACGGTTCTTGAGACGGCTGGCCTCACGGGGGATGCGGCCTTTGTTGATGCCGGAGAGGATGATATCGTCGAGTGTTTTAGCACTGATACCGTTCACGTCAACATCCGGGCAAGGGGACTTTTCCCAACTGAACTTCTTGGGATTGCTCAGGCGGATGCGCTCCTCGAACATCTCACGGGGCATTATGGACGTGGTGTTTTCAACTTTGTAGTACGGCCGGTTGTCGTAGGTATAAGGCGCGGCAAATCCATCGGGCGCCGGGAACCGGATGGCAATAACCTTCTGATTCGGCCTGCCGGGAACATCGATGTACTGAGCCGCCAAGTCGATGGCGGGAGTGAACTTGCGCATCTCTCTGGCAATCTCTTGACGCGTCTGGTCGGCGACATCCTGCCCAAGAATCTTCAGCGTATTTGGATGAATGCCGAAAAACAACCAGCCGCCTTCGGTGTTGAGGAAAGCGCAGCCTGACTGCATACCGGCGACAATCTCACCGGTAGTCTTCTTGGCCTCCATCACGCGGTTCTCATCACGGTGAAGGATGGTCTCTATGTCCTGAATCGTCAGATTCTTCATAGCATCAATGTCCAACCTAACAAAGATAGCCAATCCGTCTTACCTTCGCAAATCTTTTGTGAAGATTTGTTTGACTTATGAGTTAGTGTCCATGGGAAATAATATTGATGGTTGGAGGTTACAGGAGCTTCATCGCAATATAAGCACACGCCTCTGCATCGGCCAGTGCATGGTGATGATTCTCAAGAATGTACCCGCAGGCTGCTGCAACTGTCTGTAGCTGATGGTTGGGCAAACTGTTGCCATAATACCTCCTGGAGACGGCCAGCGTATCGTAGAACTTGTAATCAGGATAATCCATCTGGTACACTTTGAATACCTCCTTCAGGCATCCCTCATCGAAAGGACTATTGTGTGCCACCAGCGGCAGGCCTTCAATCATCGGGGCTATCTTTTCCCATACAAACGGGAATACCGGTGCATCCTCTGTGTCTTCTTCCGACAGTCCATGAACCTGCTGGCAAAACCACTGGTAATACTCCGGTTCTGGATGTATCAGGCTGTAGAATGAATCCACAATTTCCCCGTTCCGGACGATGACCACACCCACACTGCAGACGCTGCATCGGTACTCGTTAGCAGTCTCATAATCTATCGCTGCAAAGTCTTTCATCGACTGTACTGTTCAGACATATAGGCAACAGCGTCCTTGATTTCTTGCCTGAAATCCTCTGGGCTCAGCACCTCCACATCCGGTCCCCAGCTCATGATTTCTTTTTTGAAATCGTGTGTCGGCGCCAGGTGGTATTTGTATATCGTGTACTCCTCGTCGGATTCTTCCTCAACCTTCTGCTGGGAGATATGCAGAGGCAATGTATCAAAGTATCTCACCTGGCTATTCACGACCTTGATTTTGACCGCCTGGGGCTCCCAATCAGTTCCAATGATAACACCAAAGTAGTTGGAGAAGAATTCTTCAGCATCGAATTTTTCAGGGATAGAGTACTCTTCATCAGTCTGGACAACGTTGATCATCCTTTCATCTAAGGCGTAGATCCACAAATCATCTATCCAGTCGCTGGAGGCCAGCATATACCAGCGCTGTTTGAACAGTTTCAGGCAATACGGATATGCTACAAATGTGGACTCCTCATCTCTCCAGAAACTCTTATAGGTTAACTCGATGGCCTTTCCTTCCCGCATGGCATTCACAATGGTTGTTAGCCACTTGTGACTGGACGGAATCTTCTCAAAGAGAATTCTGTCACGCATGTTTCTGCTCTCATTAAGCAGGTTATTCAACGATAATGATTCCAGCAACCACTCTTTAACGCTTTCTCCCTTGATATCATCTGAACCTTCTATGTAATACCCATGTGAACGGTCACATTTGATTTCAATACCGAAAGTATCAAGAATAGCCACCCTGTGATTATGGAATGTCCGCTCAGCCAGCGGAGAGTGATCTTCATTATATTGACTACTCTGCCAACGACGAGAAATGTCGGCCAAAGATAATCTCCTGTTATTCTGGCGTATGGTATCAATCAGCCAGATGTAACGTTCAAAATAGTTTTTTGCCATAACTTGTAATATCCTTTACATCGCAAAGATAGCAATTATAATTGCCAAAAAGTAGCAGTTTGTTTCTATTTAGATTTAGTGCCCACTTATCCTACGGACAACACGGTACAAATCTTCAGATGTTCTCACAAGAACCTTACGGGGATTGGAATTAGTTGATGACCCTACGAATCCTGCTGTTTCTAGCTGATTCATTATTCGAGTTGCCAGGGCATAACCAATCTTTAGGTATTTTTGCAATTCCCTTTTTGATGCTCGTTGATTGAACACGACCCATATTATTGCATCTTTGAATAGCTCATCATAATTCGGAGAACCTAAAACATCATTATCGTCTTTCTTACTTGCTGAACTTCTCATAGCTGTTCCCCCTTATAATAATTAACGCAGTCCTGCAAGGATGCCATGGCCTTTGTTCCGTTAGGGTCTTTTGTGTAATAGTGCTTTCTTACCTGGCCGGTTGATGCGACTCGATCCATTATAACCCAAATGCATTTATTGGTCTCAATGGGAGCCAGACACATCGTTACTTCCAGAGTAACGACTTCTGCATTTAGCCGGTGATATGAGACGTCCTCCAGCACAAGTAATTTCTGCTGCTCTTCCTTGACTTCTTCCAGGACGCTTTCAAGAAAGGCCTCTAGGGGCGCCTTCTCAAATTCGTCGAAGAGTTTTTGATACTTTTTCTCCATAATGCTACTGTAATTTGTTGCCGCAAAGGTACGGAGGCATATTGCCAAAGCACGGCAGGTGAAGCAGAATCGCCCATTTTCACTGATTTTTTAATGCTGCCGGATTTTGGCAGGGGCGCTCCATATCTTTGCCGCAAAATGATGATTCTATGAACAGATTACCCATTGACGAAATGTATCTTCTTAATTCCTTGTTCGGTATCAGGGATCTATCAGAAGAAGAACAGAACCGGATTACTATTATCAAATTTGAATATGCGCCCAGGTCAGATTTCTTTACGGCAGACTTAACGTTTGTATATGAAAACGACTGTGGTGTAAAGACAAGACTGTCGTATGAGTTGGCCGGGAATCGCTCCGAAGATCATTTCTATGAGCATGTAATGTATGAGGAGAATGGTAAAGAGATTGAGTTTTCCGACTTTAGGAAAGCGATTGATTATTGTAATAAGAAGAAGAAAAATCATTAACTTCGCACGAAGTGAGCATAACCATAACACTGTATTATAACCAATTACAATAAATGGCAGCATTTGAAAAAGAACTAAACAAACTAGAGCGCATCCATAAGCATCTTGAAGAGATATTGGATGAGAGTGTTGATTACAAGCTAACCCAGGAGAAGGTAATTGAAGAGATTGTTGATATTAAGGACGAACTTCACAAACTAAAAGACGTGGCCGAACTGAGCATGCCCCCATCCATCGGTCAAAAGGCGTTAGAACACATCGAATCGGCGAATCGTCTTATAGCCAGGATTAGCAGAGAATGGGACCTTCCGGATCCAGCTGCAGAACGTGCCATGATGTTCCCAGGTGGAGAGGAGGATGATTGATTTTTAACAAACAACGCGTTATTTATGAAAACAGAAATCGAGTCTGTTCTGAAGCGATATGAGCAATGGAATAACGATTTGTACAAACGTTATATCAAGAAGTTCAATAAGAAAACGACCATTTGGGATGGAGTCATATTCCCTGATGAGTACGCAAATTCTGCGCTCAAAGTAATGGTGCTCAACAGAGAAGCTTATGGTGATCCCCAGTGGGTTCCATATAATGTATGTAAAGCCATTCAGACATGTATTAAGGATAATACATGGGTTTTTCCCGGACAAAATACTCTTCGTACACATCTGAAACAGTATTTGGCTGTGATGAATCTAGCACACAAGAGCTCAATGGAAATGTCGGATGACGAAGTACGAGAATGTGTTCAATCAACGGATTACAATGATTTCATCGAGAGCCTTAAAGGCGTGGCGTATTGTAATGTCAAGAAATCCGATGGTAAGCCCAAGTCCATAAAGTCTGATTTATTCAATTATGCAAAGAATGGCTTGGATATCCTAAAAGAGCAGATTCGATACTTCAATCCATCAATAATACTCGCTGGTAATGTTTGTGAAGGTGTATTAGAAGACCTTGTAGAGTGGGGGGATGACCTTTATATAGGCCCAGACCGTCGTATTTGTATATGGCAGTTAAGAATAGATGGTGATTGTTTCCCGTTTGTTGACATGTATCATCCCTCGCTTGCACAAGGAATGAGCGAGTATTATCTTGAGCTATTCCATGCATTACAAGCCGTTGAAAAGGAACGCCCTGGTTTCTGGAATGAACGAATAGACAATACTAAGAATTGTTTCATTACTCGTTAATGCCAAGACGTTATTATGCTCATTGAGTACAAGCGTCATATTTTATTTGCATTCGCCGATACACATGGGATGTATCGGCGTCTCTTTGTGTCTACTGAAGCAGATATTCTTATCTGCGCTGGAGACGCATGCGAAGGCTTCAATCCTGCAGATCTAGAGGACTTCTTCGCCTGGTACGCGGCCATCCCGGCAAAGCTCAGAATCTTTGTGCCTGGGAATCACGACCGGATATTCAACACCAATCCCGACAGAGCCAAGAGCTTGATTCCTGATGGCGTCGTCTATTTGGAGAACGAAGGCATCGAGTACGACGGCATCAAATTCTACAGTGTGCCGGCAAGGCCTTACCTGAAGTCGCCACTTGCCATTCCTGAAGACGTTGACTTCCTCATTACCCACGGGCCGGCATACGGCTATCTGGACAGGGGTTTGGGCTGCAAGAATCTCTACCTTTCCATAGCTAGCGCTCGCCCCAAGTACCACATCTTTGGCCACATCCACGAAGAAGGGCTAAAAAGAAAGGCGATGCTTGGCGGCACCACCTATCTTAATGTTTCCTATTTCGAAGAACTCCGGAACGCTATAGCTTCACCCCATTGAGGGTAATCGAAAAGCCATTATACTTCTCGGCGTATTGCTTGACGATATCAATTACAATCTCCTGTCTGTAGTAGCTATTGGGGAATAACTCTTTGTCAAAGGTGAACTTCACCCAGGTGCCGTCGGGCTCCTGATCTTCATCCTCTTCAATTCCCTGGTTGTCGAGAAGGCCTTTAAAATACAATGCCCATGAACGCTCTGCATTCCGGTATGAATTGACCAGGAACTCTTCTGCGAGCGCGTTGGCCACTTTGTAACCGTTCGTGGCAACAACATCCTTTTTGGCGCCAATCCCAACAGAAAGACCGCTTGTAGTATTGACTACAGACTCAAGAGGAATTCCTCGTCCATATTCCCTCAAATAAATGACTAGGCTGTTGTTTTCAATCTCGAGTTCCTTAGCCCATCCCATTTCATACTCGTCTACAGAGCAATCAATAAGGCCTTTAAGAAGGGTGTAGATGCCATCGTCAGGAGATGAACCGTCCCCAATCTTGCCGATATACTTTTCGACATTCAAGCGAATGTGCTCATACCATTCAAGCGTTTGAACGGTATCCCTATTAGGTTTGTTCGATGAATCCATTGCCGTCGTAGATTAAAGCGCAGGCGAATGATCACCCTTGAAGGCGCCCTTAGGGTGGTACTGACAGGGAGACCATGTCATGTTGCGGATTGAAGAGAACTTCTTGCCGCAATACTTACAAGTGTATTGACTTTTCTCGCTTCCTTCATAAAGGATGTGATTCCCTTTAAAAGAACCGAGGGGATGTTTCTGGCAAGGCGACATAATCATGTCCCTTACACTGGCGAAATCTTTTCCGCAATTAACACAATAGAACCTGGGCATAAGAATATACTGTTTGTTATTAATTCTGGCTACAAATAAAGCCAAACTGGCTGCAATAATATGGCAGTGTTGTGATTTTCCTCCTCCAAATATACTTTTTTTTGTGTATTTATAAAAATTATTGCTCACTGCCACATTTTGGTAGTCAGATTCTATATGTTTGTGGCCACAAAAGATTTGCAATGGGAACAAACAAAAATACCATGTATATCCGCTCGCTGGATGAAGCCCAGCTGAAGGATGAGGTAATCAATATCGAGTCACGAATTCTTGCGATTACCCATGACCCTATTGACTTCCATAATCTTCGGCCATTCCTGAATTGGTGCGGGGACAAGAAAGCCTTAGAATCTGTCCAGGACATGATGGAATACCGCAAGTTCATCCTGGACACTCTGTTTGCCAAGCACTGTACCGAGGCTGAAATAGAACGGCTGGAGAAGGTAAATAGTCTGCTGTTGGAACTGACAAACCGAACCTACAAGCGCACGGCCGATTTATTCAGAGCTTTGATTGCCATGCCGAAGGACGAACTGGACGATGACTACGAAATTGAAGGGAGCCTCGTTCCGGAATTCGACACCATTGACTCAACGCTTCGACTGGAGGATGACGATTATTATTCCTCAGACTTCACAAGGATGGTTGCTATTCTATGCGAGACCGAGAAATACCTCCTTGATTTTGCACAAGTTAGGCCTGTATGGTCTTCTGAAGCCGAATATACTCCAACGATGAGTGACAAAGAATTGGGGTGCGAGCCCCCCCTTGATGATGGCACCAGCTGGGCAGAAGGTCCTCTTCACAATCCCAAACTGAAACACATTACAATTTGCTATGCGCTCCACGATCTGTGCACGCATATGAACTTCTCAATCCCAGATATCCTGAGGATGAACGACTTCAAGGTTGAAGTGAAGCTTACTGTTCAACAGTTCTCTGATCAAGATCGTAAACGACTCAAATGAATACAGGGTTGCAACCAAAGACTATAGCTGTATCAAAAGGTGATTATAGTCTTTAAATTCTGCCATATTTAGTTTTAATTTAGATTATCGAAGATGAGGCTAAAGAGGTTTTGGAGGCCGGAGGGGTCTCCGGTGGAGATGTGTTCTATCTCAGGGCGGACGATGGGCGGCAGCGGTTGGCCCAGAGCGCGGGCTTCTTCTGCGGCTACGACCGTTGCCAAAGCCTTAGTTGCCTGGCGTTCTCCAAGAAGACCTTCCTGTACCATCACATAAACCAGATGCCTTGCTACCGCAGGAGCAGGATCAATGAAGCGAACCTCGCAAGGCTGCTCCTGCCCGGAGGTCCAATTAGCAGCCTCCTGCTGCAGGACAGGAAGCAGGAAGGGATAATGCGTACAGCCAAGGACGATGGTATCCGCGCCGGCATCAAGCAAAGGGTAAAGGCTGCGGCGGACGGTAGCCTCGGCCTCAGGGCCGGACAGGACTCCCCGCTCTACAAGCTCTACAAAGCCCTCCCCTACATGCTCTACAATACGGCAACCATCCTCAAAATTACCCTTGGAAGCAAGGTACTTCGACCCCTTTAGGGTACCGGCCGTAGCAAGCACGCCAATAACTCCGGTACGGGTACCCAGCGCCGCCGGTTTAACGGCAGGCTCCATACCTATAAACTTGATATCGAACTCTTTACGAATAGTGTTGATAGCCGCGGCAGTAGCCGTATTGCACGCCACCACTATGATATCCGCACCCTTATCCATAAGGGTTTTCGTTATCCAACGGCAACGGTCCGCAATGTACTCCGGAGTCTTTTCTCCGTAGGGACAATGGGCATTGTCAGCAAGATAAACATATTTCTGGTCAGGAAGGAGCCTGACTATTTCCCTCAGGACGGACAAACCGCCGGAACCGGAATCAAAAACACCAATCATAGAGATATCTGTATGCGTAGGCAAATATAACAAAAAAATGTGTATCTTTGGAGTCCTTTTAAGAAAACAAAGACATTAATTAACAATCATGGAAAAAACACTGGAACTTAATCCAAATGCGGTAGTGGCTTTCCTTAAGAAAAAGCCCGTCGATTTTACCCGCGAGGATCTGATTAAATTCATAAAAGAAAACAACATCAGAATGATTGACTTCATGTACCCGGCAGAAGACGGGCGCGTGAAGACACTCAATTTTGTAATAAACAACCTTGCATACGCAGAGACCATCCTTACGGAAGGAGAACGCGTAGACGGCAGCAGCCTGTTCCCCAGCTTCGTAGAAGCCGGAAACAGCGACCTTTACGTACTCCCCCGCTACAGGACAGCCTTTGTAAATCCCTTCAGCGAGATTCCCACCCTATGCTTCCTTTGCAGCTTCTTTGACAAGGACGGCAGCGCCTTTGCCTGCGCACCATACCAGACACTTATGCGTGCCGCAAAGGTCTTCCGCGAATCTACCGGAATGACATTCGAAGCAATGGGAGAACTTGAGTATTACGTCATTACGGACGAAGACCACCTCTTCCCCGCAACTGACCAGAGAGGCTACCACGAATCCGGACCTTTTGCAAAGCTGAACGAATTCCGCCGCGAATGCATGGACTACGTAGCAAAGACCGGCGGCCAGATTAAATACGGCCACAGCGAGGTTGGAAACTTCTGCCAGGACGGCAAAGTTTACGAGCAGAACGAAATAGAGTTCCTGCCTAACCCTGTAGAGACAGCCGCAGACCAGCTTCTACTGGCCAAATGGGTTATCCGCAACCTGGCATATGAGTACGGACTTGACGTTTGCTTCGCACCCAAGATTACAGTGGGCAAGGCCGGTAGCGGCATGCACATTCACATGCGCCTTATGAAGGACGGCAAGAACGCCACCCTGGGCAAGAATGGCAAATTGTCCGACGAAGCCCGCCGCGCCATTGCAGGCCTTATGCTGATGGCACCTGCAATCACAGCCTTCGGCAATAAGAATCCTACTTCTTACTTCCGCCTTGTACCCCATCAGGAGGCACCGACCAACGTATGCTGGGGAGATTGCAACCGTTCTGCGCTTGTACGCGTTCCGCTTGGCTGGAGCAGCGGTATTGACATGTGCCATGCCGCCAACCCGCAGCAGCCGTCCGCAGACCGCGACACAACAGAAAAGCAGACCTTCGAAATGCGCAGCCCTGACTGCTCTGCAGATATATATCAGCTCATGGCCGGCCTGTGCGTAGCAGCCCGTGAAGGCCTTGAACTCCCGGTTGACGACGCACTCAAGATTGCGGCAGACAAGTATGTCGATATGGACATTCATAAGAGCGAAAACGCAGCCCGCCTTGCAAGCCTTGACTCACTGCCCGTATGCTGCAGCGAAAGCGCAGACTGCCTGCAGAAGCAGCGTGCTGTATTCGAGGCCGCAGGTGTGTTCGAGCCCCGCATGATTGACGGTATCATCAAAGGTCTTAAGTCCTTCGATGACAAGAACTTGCACGAGCGCGCAAAGGCCGATCCCAACCTTATGAGGGAGCTTGTAGAGAAGTATTTTTACTGTGGATAATGGTAACTATTGAACAGATAAAAGATCTTAAAGACCGACTGGATACCTTGCTCGCCTGCCTTGATATAGAAGGCAAGCGAGCTAAGGTTAAACAGCTGGAGCAAAAGACCCAGGCTCCGGATTTCTGGAACGACGCCAAAGCGGCGGAAGCCTTCATGAAGTCCATCAGCGGGGTCAAATCCTGGGTGACAGCCTATGACGCCGCTGCCGCAGGAGTAGAAGATCTTGAAGTTCTGTTCGAGCTTGCAGAAGAGAAAGAACTTGACGAGGCCTTCGCCGCAGCAGAGAAGCAGGTAGAAGACCTTGAAATAAAGAATATGCTTGGAGAGGAAGGCGACAACCTTGGCGCCATCCTTACAATAAATTCCGGTGCCGGCGGCACAGAGGCCAATGACTGGTCCGCCATGCTGATGCGTATGTACACCCGCTGGGGCGAGCGCAACGGCATGAAAATGACTGTCACCGAGCTTGTAGAAGGTGACGAGGCCGGGATAAAATCTACCACCATAGAATTCGAGGGCGATTATGCCTACGGCTACCTTAAGGCAGAAAACGGAGTGCACCGCCTTGTGCGCATCTCCCCTTTCAACGCCCAGGGTAAAAGGCAGACGACCTTCTCTTCCGTATTCGTCTATCCCCTTGTTGATGATACTATCAACATTGTCATCAACCCGTCAGACCTTGAGTGGGACACCTTCCGCAGCGGAGGCCACGGAGGCCAGAACGTGAACAAGGTGGAAACCGGCGTACGCGTTAGGCACATCCCTACCGGCATCATGGTAGAGAATACGGAAACCCGCTCGCAGTTTGACAACCGCGAAAACGCGTTAAGAATCTTAAAATCAAGACTTTACGATATTGAGCTAAAGAAACGCCAGGCAAAGCAGGCAGAGCTTGAAGGACAGAAAAAACGTATAGAGTGGGGTTCACAGATCCGCTCTTACGTACTGCATCCGTACAAGCTTGTAAAAGACCTGCGTACCGGCTTTTCTACAGCCGATACGCAGGGTGTTCTGGATGGAGACCTGAATGAATTCATGCATGCTTTCCTGATGCAACAGGGCTCCGGCACTATGCCAACAGATATTTCTGATTTAGACTAACGATTTTTACCTAAAAATCGAAAACTGAGAGGCTAAGCTTCCGTACATCTGGCCAAGAACCTCAAGATAAGGACGACCGCTTACAAGAACGGTTCTGTAAATGGTATCGTCAACCCTGTAAAGCTCCATTCCGCCAAGGATGATGGTCTCATAGTCGTCAGGAAGCTCGTCAACAAGGGCGCCTGCAGGAGGAACTATAACCTCGTAGCGGCCGTTACGATTGATGATGTAGAATACACCGTCATCGTAATAATAATCCCAGTTGGCGTATGCATAGCTCTGAGCGAGTCCCAACTTGTAGGCAATATCGTATGAGCTGCGGGCACTGCTTACATTCATTGCAAGATACCTGTTCTGAGCGGCGATAACGGCATTATTCTGTGCGATGATGCGGTTCTGCTCGTCAATGTACCTGCTGTATGAATCCCAACCACGGTAAGAGCGGTAAGTATCAGTATAGTAAGCAAATGTAACGCGTCCAAAGAGCAAATTCTTAACAGTCTTTGCAATTACAACTCCTACAGGAGGACGGCATACAATGTAGCTTCCGCCGTAAGGGCGATAGTAAACATCGTTATAGAGATAGTAATCGATACCATAATATCTTACCCTCTTGGGCCTGTAAGGCAGGGACTGAACGCGCCAGCCATAGTAGTGAGGGTCGCGGCCATAAAAGCTCTTGGGAGTATTGTAGCTCTGATATGCTCTTTCACGCGGAGCAACCCTTTCTACGTTATTGTTGTTAACCCTGTATTCAGATACAGGAACCGCACTTGCCCTGGTATCGGTAGAACGGCTGTTGCTTACAGAACCGCTTGAAGACACAGATGACAGTCCCCTTCTGGTGACGTTTGCACTGCCGCTGTTCTGATTTGCAGATACGGTAGTGGTCTGCTGCCTGTCGTTGGTGGTAGTTGCAGACTGCCTTGTTGCGGTCTGGTTAGCCTCACGGCCGGCGCTGCCACCGGTTCTTGTTGCAGTTGTGCTGGTCGCAGAGCGACGGATCTGCTGCTGGGTGTTCTGAACTGCAGTCTCCCTGTTCTGGGTATTCTGCGTGGTCTGTGTAGTCTCTTTGGTAGAAGAGGTCTCCGTTGTCCCCCTCCTTACCTGCTGAGTGCTGGTTGCCTGACGGGTAGTAGTTGCCTGACGGGTACTGGTTGTCTGGCGGGTACTAGTTGTCTGCTGAGCACTCCTCGTCTGCTCTGTAGTGGAGGAGGAATTAGAAGAAGTAGAGGCAGCGCCACTGCGCCTTACTGCCTGGGCGGAAAGACCTCCGGCAAGCAGCACTGACAGCATAACAGCTGCAAGCGAATACCTTGTTGAAGTTCTCATGATAAATCCTCCTTAATTCTAATATAAATAATACTTTTTGGAAAGAGCCTTGAAGTCATCCGTATCCTTGTACATCCAGTACTCCAGAATCTGGTCAACTGTTAAAGTCTCTCCAAAATGCTTTCTTACATAATCCGTACCACAGACGATATCGAACATGCGGGTACGGCCCTGAGACAGCTCGAACGGGTTTTTGTCATAAAGCTCATTTGCTGCCTGCATTACGTAGAACTGGATGAGGGTAAGAGGTGCAGCCTCGTAGTCATAGAAGCTGAACTGGACGCCGTGGATGAGCTTACCCTGCAGGGGGCCGAACATGGGCTTGAAGTGGATGGGCCTGAAGTCTACGCCCGGAATGTTGCACTGTATAAGGTAATCCCTGAACTTATCGGCATCTGTAATCCACTCTGCCGCAAATACCTGGAAAGGAAGGGTGTAGCCAACGCCTATGCAGAGATAATCTGCAGCATTGAATTCACCGCATATGCCTGAAGCAGGATAATCGATAGCAGAACGACCTGTGGGGATGTTGGGTGAAGGAAGTATCCAGGGAAGCTCGGTGTCGGCATAAAGCATGTCGCGGGTCCAGCCTTCCATTGGCACTACGGTCAATTTGCATTTAAGGGGCTCCTGATCACCTTTTTCACCGCAGTTCAGGCCTTCCTCGTTGATAAGCTGTGCAAGCTCGCCAACTGTAAGACCATATACATAAGGAATGGCGAATTCGCTTACGAAAGAGAAGAAGCCGGGTTCAGTGATGCAACCCTCAACCTTGTTGCCTCCAAGCGGATTGGGCCTGTCAAGAACAACCACCTCTATGCCAAGCTTTGCGCAGGCACGCATTACAAGGCCAAGGGTGCTGATGAAGGTATAGCTGCGCGTTCCAACGTCCTGGATGTCATACACCATAACATCGATGCCCTTAAGCATCTCTGCCGAAGGCTCGCGATTCTTGCCGTAAATTGAATAAACCGGCACGCCGGTCTGGGGGTCCGATGCATCCTCTACCTTTGCACCTGCATAGGCATCGCCGCGCACACCGTGCTCAGGGCCGAACAGGGCGACAAGATCTACGCCGGGGGCAGAGAACAGTATGTCGATGGTAGAATTAAGATGGCTGTCAACGCCGCTGGGGTTGGTCACTAGACCGACTTTTTTACCGACGAGCGGTGCGAAACCATTGTCCCTGAGGACCTCGATACCGGGCTTTACCTTAGCCGCAGAAAGGGTGCAGAGCGTTCCGAACAGGATGGCTGCTGCCAGAATAAATTTTTTCATTTAAAGATTAGCTATTTTACCCTCGAAGAGGATGTTCTGACTCTTTACGTCGTAAATTGCAAAGAAGAAGGGTTTGTCAACCCTGATGTCAATGATAGGCTCAGGCCTTACAGCAGTTGACCTTGTAACTATAATTGCGGTAACTGCGGCGGCCTCCGAGCCTTCTTCGTTAACATCAAGAACGCACTTCTGAAGTGCAAGGCTTACAAACAAGGCCTCGTTTGAAATGCCGCTCAGGTTGGCCTTTGGGGTGAACACCTCCCCTGCCCCAAGGCTTATCATGATGTCATTCAGGATCCTGGTATATTCCGTCTTGAATTTAGGAAGGCTGAGCCTTACCTTCATGCCGGAATGCACATTGGCAACAGCTTCCTGGAATTTATCCGAGCCTATCTTCTCCTGTGCGGATGCCATGTCGTCGGGAATGGCAAGCAGCATTGCGTACTTGCCATCCTTGTAGCGCAGGTTAACGAAATTGCAGCCGGAAACCTGCCATACCTCATAATCAGAAGATGTGTTGTGCATAAAGTCAACCTCGCTGTCACCCTTTTCTCCGTGGAAGGTCTCTTTGTAGGTAGATTCCTTATTGAAGGCGATGGCCCAGGGAGCCTTAAAGTACAGGGCGTTCATAAGAACCATCCTGCAATAATCCGGAAGTTCAGCGATTATCTCCCTGATCAGGCCCTCTGTGTGCTTTGCGCACCATGCGTTGATTGCCGATACCGTGAAAGGATCTCCGTTATCTGCGGCATAAACCTCTGCGCGGTATGCGTTCTTAAGCGTATTGATATAGTCTTCTTTGGGGATGAGTCCTGTGTTAAGCCAGATAGAGTTGGCTGTCTTAACTATGTTTACAGAGTCCGTCCTGGGGAAGTCTCCGTAATAAGAACTACCCTGCATGGCGCTGACCAGGCCGTCACGCGTAGTGCCGCGCGCGCCGTCAGAAAGCATGGAGAATGCCACTCCGGCGCTGAAAGGCGACAAGATTACGTTGTCTTCGGGCTGCTGTTTAATGGCCTCCTTAAGAAGGGCGGCAGAGAAGAAGACCTTCTCTATGTCTATGTCCGGTTTTTTCATTACTTCATGGTTTAGGGTTTTTTCTACCTTGGGTTCAACTGCCACCGTAGCAGTTTCAACTGCAGGCTCCGCTACTTTCTTCGCGGAACCGCATCCTATGGCTGCCATCGCCATAAATAATACCGGAACGATACGCATAATTATTTTACTTTTTTACCGTAGTTAGGGTCTACTTTACGCTCTGCAAGATAAGTAACTGCCACTGTTGCAACACAGCACATCATCACCATCCAGAAGAACCATACGTAGCCGATAGCCTCCTGTATGAAGCCGGCCACGAAGCCCGGAAGCATCATACTCAGGGCCATGAAGGCGGTGCAGATTGCATAATGCGAAGTCTTGAACTCGCCCTCTGAGAAGTACATCATGTACAACATATATGCCGTGAAACCAAAGCCGTAGCCGAACTGCTCTATTGCAAGGGCGATGGTAATGATAACAGGATTGGTAGGAACTGCCATGGCCAGGTAAACGAAGGTGAGGCATGGCAGGGTCATACCCAGGGCCATCCACCACAGGGACTTTTTAAGGCCCATGCGTGAAGCCACGATACCTCCTACGATACCACCGGCAAGAAGGGCTATTACGCCGAAGGTTCCGTAAACTATACCTACCATCTCTGTAGGCAGGTTAAGACCGTCCTTGGCAACAAGGAAAGGCTGGCACATCTTGATGAGGAAGCCTTCCGGCAGGCGGTAAAGCAGCATGAAGGCTATTGCAAGCCATACACCCTTCTTCTGGAAGAAGGTCTTGAAAGAAGCACCAATTTCTTTCCAGTTGTTGGTCTGGCCTCCATCGGCAGAAACGCGCGGAGCGTCATTCTTGCTCTTGGGAAGGGCGAATACGTGATAAAGGGTTACCAGTGCAAACACTGCTGCAGATACGCCAAGGGTGATCTGCCAAGACAGAGGAATGTTGCCAGAACTCTTTTCAACGAAACCGGCAATCATAACAAGAACGCCCTGACCGAATACGGATGATATTCTGTAGAATGTGCTTCTGATGCCGATAAACGCGGCCTGGCTGCTCTGGTCATGCGCAAGCATGTAGAAGCCGTCGGCGGCAATATCGTGAGTAGCTGATGCAAAGGCGGTAATGATAAAGAGCACCAATGTAAGCCAGAAGACAGTTGCCGGAGTTTGGCCGGAGGCTATCATCTCTTCGCTGGGCTTCGGCAAGGTAAGCGTAAGCAGTACCATTGCCGCTACCATAAGTGCCTGCATGGCAATGATCCACCATCTCTTAGTCTTGATTACGTCCACGATAGGGCTCCACAGACCTTTGAGAAACCAGGGGAAGTAAAGAAGGGTTGTGAAGAATGCCAGCTGTCCGTTGGGGACGCCCATCTTGGCAAACATCATTACGGAGATGTTGTTTACCAGGAAGTAAGGAATACCCTCGGCAAAATACAGGGTGGGAACCCAGAACCAGGCAAGCCACTGTTTGCTGCTGTGCTGTTCGTAGAACTTTTGAATCGATGCCATATCTTTAGTTAAATTTTTTCAAGTTTAGAACCGGGATAATAGTGCTCCAGAATCTGGCGGAAGTTGTAGCCGCTGTAAGCCATTACTGCTGCGCCAATCTGGCAAAGGCCCACGCAGTGGCCCCAGCCGCTTCCGTTAAGGATGAGTTTATCTCCTTCCCATGTTACGGTGAAGCGGGCGCTCTTAAGGTGGGAGTCAGACAAGAAACGCCTTACTATCAGCTCTTTACCAATAATCACAGTTGCTTTGTCGCCTACAACCTTAAGCCTCTTGATGACACCTGAAGGGCCCTTTTCTACGGGGATGAGGTCCTGGATAGTACCTACATCCATGCCGCTGCGGCGCTTGAACAGATCTGATACTTCCTGACGGGTGTATTCCACCTTCCACTCATAGAAATCGACGGTCTCAAGGTCGTAGTCGTTAAGCACCTGGGACAGGATTTCCTTGTCGTGGGTATTGCAGAAGCAGTGGCCGTGAGGGTCGTGGTCCGGGGTATCCGGCAGGGACGGCAGATAGTCGTAGTCCTTGTCTGCCCAGCAGGTGCTGAAGAGCTCTGTCTGGCCACCGCAGCTCTTGTAGAAGCGACAGTCGCAAATCTCTCCTTCCTTATCCTTGAGCACGAGGCCCCAGGTCTGGTCAATGGCCTCGCGTACCTTGCCGCCTACTGCCATGGTAAGTCCCTGGTAACGCTGGCAATGGTCGTCTGCGCAAACATCGAAGTTGATGTGGTCTTCGTGGTCGAACCACTTGATATAGGTGCCGGGAACGGCATCTTCCTTTGCCTCGCCGCCAAGCTTGGTGTCAAGGTCTGTAACAAGGGATACTACGTCGTTTACGCCCTCCGGGAGCTCAGCTTTCTTACGCTCGCGGTGCTCTACCTGTGAAAGCACCCATGAACGGGAGATAACTGAATGAGCCTTAAGGAATTCCAGAGTGGCGGAAGACTTCATCTCAGAAGAAATAACGCTAAGCAGATAGTCTTCTATGCCTATTACGTTTACGGCAACCACCTTGCCCTTTTCTACGATGAACTTGAGCGAGCCGCCAAACTGCTGGTCAACCTTGCGCTGCCAGTGGAAGTCCACTCCTATTATAACGTCATGAAGGATGAAGGTGGGTTCTGCAAACATCTTGGACGGAGTCTGGGCCTCGAAGAAAAGCTCGTCGTACAGAGCTCCGTTGTAGTTTATCTTGCCCTCCTGGTAGCTGACCTTCTGCGGGCCGGCGCCGTCGGAAATAATCTCGAACACGATTTCGTCACTGGACAGTACGCCAACCTGAATGGTTCGCTGCGTACGGGTAAGCCTCCAGACGATGTGTGCAAGCACATCCTCTTTTACAGATACCTCTTCAAAGGCCTTGCGGAACATCTCCGGAGTAGCCTTGTCAAAGTCTTCTTCGTCCGGGAGGATAAGGTAGCCGGCCATTTCTGCGCAGCCGGGGCTGAAGCGAAGGTGGTCTTCGCCCTGAGCAAAGTAGCAGGACGGGCGGCCTTCGTCCCTGAGCAGCACAATCACGCGATACTCAAAATCTGCCAGGCCATGGGTGCTGCCCTTGGGGCGGGATGCTCCTGAAAGGGGCTTGTACCACATGACGATATTGACTCTTGGCTCTCTTTCACCCTCCGGTACGGGGATGCAGTCAATGAGCCTGTAGAAGAGTTTTGCAAGTGACTTGGAGGTCTTTGCCTTCATGGCGAAGATACCTTTGGTGAAGATGTCGCACTGATACAGGGATGCTTCCTTTACGGAAGATATGTATTTGATTCGGCTGTCACTTCCCTCCTGGTCAAGCAGCTTGTCGACGGCTGCCTCCAGCGGCATGCTCATTCTGGGGCAGGCCTGGAAGTGCATGTGGTCCGGGGCGGATGCACCGCTGCGCGGGCCGTTGTAGAATATTGTAAAGTCCGTAAAATGATGAGCCACGTCCGTCATGTCCTGGAAGCGGTTCATTATGGTCTGGGGAGTGTGCTCTGCAGACACTACGGTTATATGATCCGGGAAAATGGGGAAAGGATTAACCATTATGTCGTACTTGCGACCCTTGCGGCCCTCGAACTTATAGGCCTGCTGCTGGGGAAAGCGTCCGCTCTCGCACAGGAAGCAGGGGCGAAGCCCGGATTCTGCGGCAATAGGATCCGCATCCGTAGATACCCGACGCTGGGGGTTGTTCTGTACGACGGCCTTAAGACCGTTAATCTCCATTTCTTTAGTCCTGGCAGTTTTAAGTGCCCTGAAATTTGTGGCGCAAAGCGGCCAGACGGACATCTGATCGCCAATGAACTTTTTTAACGATTCTGACTCGTTCATTTCTTTATATGGTTGGTTTTCAATTATTTCTATAGCAAGGCCTCCAGTTCCTTGCGAATCATGGAAAATTCTCTTTCAAAGTTAGGGGTTAGGATTGACTTTTCAAAACAATCCTCTATTTCTCTGACGCTCCAATACCTGCCCTCCTCTACTTCGTCGCCGTCAGGCTTGGGTGTAAAATTGCCCACGCAGGCAAAAACATTCACCAGCTCCAGCTCTACCTTGCTCTCGTACACATAGTCGCGGATGAATACCGGATTGAAGTCGAACATGCCCAACTCCTCCCCTGCCTCGCGGAAAAGAGCTTCGGGCACGGATTCGCCAAACTCGACATGTCCGCCGACGGCCGTATCCCACCTGCCGGGCAGAAGGTCCTTGTTCATGGAACGCTTCTGAAGGTAGATGTCGCCGTTACGGTTTACGATATGCAGATGCACGACAGGGTGCAGCAGTTTTACTCCACTGTGGATGTACCTGCGGCAGGCACGGCCCGTAACCTCGCCGGAAGGCTCGACTATGGGCAAAAAAGAATCCCCTTCGGCAACGGGAAAACCCATGGGGTTTTCTGCCGTGGGGAGGGGATAAGTTTTAACCTGGAAGGAAGGATATAACAGAGTTGCCATCTTAATTCCGTTACAAGGCCAACATTACTAGCACCTGTGCCGCCAGGACTCGAAGGAACATTGTCAGCGGATAAACCGTAGCGTAATTGACTGACGGGTAGTCGGTTCCGTACATTTCCTGAGAGAAGGCCAACGATGCGGGGTTGGTTGATGCTCCGGCAACCAGACCGCAAAGCTGATAGAAGTTCAGCTTAAGCACAAGCCGGGACAGGAGCATTATTATTATGATTGGTATTGAAGTAATGATAAGTCCGTAAATAATCCACATGTAACCTCCGTTCACTATGGATGCCACAAAGCTCTCTCCGGCACCAAGGCCAACGGATGCCATGAACAGGGATATTCCTATTTCCCTCACCATCATATTGGCGCTCAGGGTGGTGTAGGTGGTTATCTTGAACTTCGGTCCAAAATGACCGAGCAATATGGCTATGATAAGCGGACCGCCTGCAAGGCCAAGCTTGACGGCGGAAGGGATGCCGGGGATGGCCAGCGGAATGCTGCCAAAGATAACGCCGACGGCGATTCCAAAGAAGATAGGCACAAGGTTAGGCTTGGTAAGCGACTGGGGCCTGTTTCCAACCAGCTTGGCCACATCGCCGATAGCGGATTCGGTTCCCACGACCTGAAGTCCGTCACCCATTTCCAGAATAAGGTTGGGCCTTGCAACAAGCTCTACGCCGGCACGTACAACCCTGGTTATGGTAACTCCGTAGTTTGCACGGATGTTCAGGTCTTTAAGATGCTTGCCGGTAAGGGATGACCTTGTAATGGCCAGACGGCGGGTCACAACCGCATCGCCCAGTTTGTCCCAGTCTGTCAGGTGCATGGGAATCTCTTTTCCAAAGATGATGCGGATGGCATCTACCATGGAAGGATTGGTTACGATAAGCAGTTTGTCGCCCTGCATCAGCACGGTATCGGGGCCGGGGACAATGATTTCGCGGCCTCTCATCAGGCGGGAAATCACGTATTTTTCGTCCTCCTGCTTGCTTATTACGTCCTTGATCTTAAGACCGAAGATGGCGGGATTTTCTACCTCGCAGTGCATGCGGCGGGCGCCTTCAGAACCACCTTCTTCTGCTTCCAGGGCTGCTTTTTCCCTTGCGAGGTCGATCTTGAAGATTGATTTTGCAAAGATGATGAGCACTATTACGGCTATCACGCCAAGAGGATAAGCAACTGCGTATGCGGATGCCAAAAGGGATGATTCTTCTGCCGAAAGGGCCTGCTGGGCCGCACCAAGACCGGGAGTATTGGTTACCGCACCGGACATTACGCCGGTCATGACCTTAAGGTCTCCTCCCGTCACGGCATTCAGGCCTATCGTAACAAATACGGTAAGGGCTACCATGGTAAGGGCCAGCAAATTCAGCTTTACTCCTCCCTTCTTGAAAGAAGTGAAGAAGCCGGGGCCGACCTGAAGACCGATGGTAAAGACAAAGAGAATAAGGCCGAAGTCCTTGACAAAGGCCAGCGTGCCGGGATCGACCCTAAGTCCGAAGTGGCTGAACACGATACCTACGAAGAGTATCCATGTAGAACCAAGCGAAACGCCTTTGAACTTATATCGTCCCAGAAAGAGGCCGATGGCTATAACCACGGCGTACAGCATTATGCAATGGGCAATTCCAGTGCCCGTAAACAACTCAGTCATAAAGATCTACCTTTAAACAAAAAACTTGGTTTCCGCCGCAGACGCCTTCTACATAGATGGTTAGGCCGTCCTGATGTACCAGAAGGTCAACCACATCGTTTGCGCGGGTTTCGTGGTTAAAGTTTACCGTGAGCTCCTTGAATGGATGCTCCTTTATTGTATTTGTGTCGATGCAATTCATTGCCCACAGCACGTACCTGGCATTGTTGGTATGCTGCTGAAGGTCGATGTCTGAATACCCGACGGTGTGGGTGCCTGCCTTAATTGGTTCTACGCCGCGAGGGATGGCTACGCGCTGGGCGTTTTCTTCAATTGCCTGCTCGCTGCGCTGGGTTACGGGGTCTACCAGTTCCATGGCTTCTGCGCTGCGGACCATGCGGCGGGCGACTACGTCCATTATTACCCATGAGCTTGTTCCGCGTACGCGGATTTTGCCGGTTTCGGGGTCTGTGACGGTGAAGTCTCTGATGTAGAAGGGGCCGGAGGGGCCTTTGTGCCAGGTGTTCAGTTCTATCTGTTCTCCCCAGCGGGGTGTGTCCTCAAAAATAAAATGAAGGCGGGAAAGCACCCATGCTTTCCCCTCCTTTATCATTTGCTCGTAGCCGAAGTTCATTGCTTCTGCGGCAAGGTAGGCCATTTCTTGAGCGTAGTCCATAAAGGCTGTGGCGCGCAGGCGCATTGAGGCATCGACGTCGTAGCACCTGACGGTTTGTCTTAGGACGAATTTATTTGAGTCTATTATTTTTCCTTCCATCAATTTCAGAATCTAATTATGTCAAGTTCCTCGTGTGAATAGAGTATGGAGTCGAAGAAGTCGGGGAAGAGTCTTGCTCCTATTGCAAAGAGCAGTAGGAAGGCAAGGACTGATGCCACAATCCAGATCAGTGCTTTTGCCCAGGTCGGTAGTTTTTTCCTGACCTTTGGTTCCCTCACGTCAGAGGGTGCAGTGGTCGGGAAACTTACGCTCCCGGCCACAACACCCTCTTCCTTCGCAGGGCTTACGCCCGCTGCGGATGGTGTTGCCGGGGCTTCTTCTGGTTCTACAAGTTCTATGGGAACGACTTCTTCCAGAACTGGTTCTGGTTCAACGGCCTCAGGTTCAACGGGGGCCGCAGGTTCCTCTGCGTCAGAGGGCACAGTGGTCGTGAAACTCACGCTCCCGACCACAGCACCCTCTTCCTCCGCAGGGCTGGCGCT
>ONDR01000007.1:0-40003 GCA_900316675.1 uncultured Bacteroidales bacterium | reverse complement strand
CGCAGGTTCCTCTGCGTCAGAGGGCACAGTGGTCGTGAAACTCACGCTCCCGACCACAGCACCCTCTTCCTCCGCAGGGCTGGCGCTCTCTGCGGGGGCCATTACGACGGCTTTGAGCTTTTGGATGGCGTCTGTGACTTCTTCGGGGGTTTCCTGGTGAGTCTTAAGGGAAATGGGTTCCAGGCCGAAGCCTTCGGGGTAAATATCCAGGTCTTCGTCTGCGACAAAGAAGAAATTGTTCTCTTTGGTAGAGCGAAGACGTCCCAAACCGGGGAAGACGATACTCTTTTTCTGCTTGAGTACTTCCTTCATTTCCATGAGGAAATCCAGAAGGAAGCGGCTTGCCTGCTGCTGGTCGATGCCGTTACTGCGGGCGTAAAGTTCTATAAGACAATTGTCTTCTGCGTTTTGCCGCTGGCGGAAAGAGAGCCGCCTGTAGGGCGGATTAATGGTGTATCCCCTATCACTAAAAGAAGCAGGGACCGTTTCTGCAACGAAGGTTCCTACACCCGGAAGGGTTACTTCATCTCTGTCAAGAATAAGCTCCTTGACCATTTTAGACAGGAGGTCGATATCCATATAGCCGCAAATTTGGACAAAGGTAGTAAAAATTTGTTGAAAAAAGTTTGGAGATATAACAAATTGTTGTACCTTTGCAATCCCAAAACGAAAGTAAGGGACTAAAAAATTCCTCTTTAGCTCAGTTGGTTAGAGCACCTGACTGTTAATCAGGGGGTCGTAGGTTCAAGTCCTACAAGGGGAGCTCTCAAAATTCAAGCACTTACGTCACTCACGTAGGTGCTTTTCTTTTTTATCAGGATTTGCATTATATTTGTAAGAGATACGGGATAGAAACCAAATGATCAAGCATATGAAACGAATATTCACCACTCTGGCAATAGCGCTGATTGCAGTGTTTGCCTACGCTCAGAACAATACTCCGGCAGGAATGCGGTTTGAACTTGCAGAATACGAAGACGAGGATTTGGACAACGAATACGCTGTTTTCTCTTACAAAGATGACGATGGAACCGTAGGATATTTCCTTGGTCTCGGCCATGAATTCAATATAGTTAAGGCTCTTAGAGACGATGTCAAAGACGTTGCCATAAGCCACATCAAAGAAGTTTGCCTTTATCTGGGCACAACGTCCGCAGAGGCCATAGAGGCGCTGGACGGCCTGCTGAAGTTCCTTGATGAAAAGACCGGTACCGCAAAGGAATTCCCTTGCAGAATGGCAACAGGAGCAGAGAAGTTGGGAGATGCCGGTACCACAACCTGTATTGTTACAAAAAGGTTCCTTCAGGCAAAGCGTCTATGCTTTCACTTTACCACCGGGACACATACAGCAGAAGTAGATCTTACAAAATCCGCAATCAAGTCCCTTAAGAACAGCCTCAAGCTCACCCTTAAGCTTCATCCAACCTGGTAAAGAATCAATCTGGTAAAAAATAAAGCGGGGCGCCATCACGGCGCTCCGCTTTTCCACATAATAATATCTAAATATCTACTTACCGTGCAAGCCGTTGAATACAGCATGTCGCAAGGTGCCTGTAGCCTCATCTTCACGGTATTCCCATCCGAATGCTCCAAGAAGGCCTTTGGCCTTGATGTAAGTAATCTTGATGGCAATGGACTCAAGGTCCTCGTAGCTGGCGTACATTCTGCCGGAAGCATCGCCCAGATAAGGAACCATGCCGGCAGCATCCCACCAACGAATATTGTATCCGGTAACATCGTGGGTAACACCCTTGTCGGTCCAGGTACCCTGGGTCAGAATCTGGTTGATTCTGTGATACTGGACAGAAGAAGGATAGATGTTGCCGTCACCATGACCATAGTAAGCGATACCGTAGTTCATCCTGTTGTAAGGAACACCCTTGCCCACAAAGATCTCAATGCTCTCTGCGCCGCCGCGGGGGTTCTGGAAGGACTTGTACAACGGTGAATTGTGCCTGCTGGGCGGGTCTCCCATGGAATAAGTCATTACATTGATGTAATCTACATAGTCAAGGGCTGCCTTATGATCCATGTACTTGCCGCTGTCTGATGCAGCATAGGAAATAAGGCGGTTGGGACCCAGGGTCTCACGGAGTTCCTTTACAAGGGTTGTGAAGTTAGCCGTGTCTTCTGTAGAATAGCCGTTAACATAGTCGCCATCCTTGGCGCCGTAGCCGGGATACTCCCAGTCAAGGTCAACGCCGTCGATATTGTACTCTACGCAGGCCTTAAGTATGTTCTCGCAGAAGGCTTTGCGTTTGTCGGGGTCGCGGGCCATCATAGAGAAACCATCGGCATTCTTGCCCCATCCACCTACCATAAGCAGAATCTTAAGCTTAGGGTAGTTTGTCTTGTACGATGCCAGCTTCTTGAGATAGTCTGTTTTGGCAATCTCAAGACCGGTACCGTTCTTCTTGTCCACAAAGCGGGCATGACCGTAGTTGACATGGGTGAAGTAACGGATCTCGTTTTCGTCCGGGAACTCGTCGCTGGGCGTGTATTCCGTCAGATAAACGCAGACTACCGGCGTCTGGCCCAAGCGGGCCAGGCGCTCAGCGTCCGGGTCTGTAGATCCTCCGCCACCGCCGCTTCCACCGCCGCCGCTGGAAGGATCGTTCACCTTCTGGGGCGGTGCAATCTTGAAGTCATAAGTCTTGGCGCATGAGCAAACACCCATGGCAAGGCAAAGACATGCAAATATTTTAACTAAACGAAGCATCTTGAAAATGATTTACTATTCTTTAACACAACGTACGTAGCCGGCACGCGACTTATTGCTTTCCTTAAGTTTTGCAGAGCTTCCGATACGGATATCGATACCGTATCCGACTGCATTAGAAGAAGCATAGGATGTCCAGTAAAGGGCACGGTCATAGACATGAGTGAAGCCGCCTACTGAATAATCGTCACGATAACCGCCAAGTGCGAATACAGCTGCGGGACTGCCAATTGTGAACCAGCCCTGAGTCTTGTCGGCGTCCCAGCCTTCGGCCTTGGTAAGGTCGGTGCTCATGAACGGCTTGCTGCCGTCACGCTTGGGAACACGGTATCCGGGAGGACAAGGGTCATAGATTGTCTTCTCCTCGTTGGTCCAAAGGGTATTGTCGGGAACGGAAATCCAGTCACCGTTGTCCTGGTGGCCCAAAAGGGTAGGATCAGCGATAGCCTCTTCAAGTGTAATCCTTCCTGCAGCTACAGATGAAGCCTGACCGGCCACCTTAGCAGGAGATGATGCCTTGAATGCTGACGGTGCAGGATAAGGATTCTTGTTACCCCACTGATAGCTGAGACCATAAGCCTCTGAAGAAGTTTCCTCGCCCTTCACTACATCGATAAGAGCACCAAGGTCACGGCTCATTGCAGGAGAGCCCCAGATATCGCCGTAACTGTCGGTGGTAATGGCAGTTCTGGGAACCCAGATATGCCAGCTCCACAGAATATTGCCTTCATCGTCAGTAGCTGCGATGAGCGCATTTCCAGGACGAAGGGTCTCGGGAGTATGCAGGATCATGTAGTCCTCTGCGAAGGAAACGGACGTCACAACGCTGTGAGCCTCAACTTCCTCTGCATTGTTCCAGCTTTCCCAGACAATCTTCGCATCGGAGGCGTTCTCCAGGAAGCTTACGATGCTGTTACCTTTGACAGCCTTGAACTTATATGCACCGGGAGCGGTAATAATGTAGCAGTTTGCATTGCCCTCTTTGTCAAGGTCAAGAATGTCGTCAGAGAACGGATCATCATAGACGTCGACATCCTCGGTAATGTCGCCCAAATCCACAACCTCTCCGCGAACGAAGTTGAACTTGTCAGAGTTCTTGTAGATTTTAACGGGTTTGCCGTTCTTCTTGAACTTAACGGTAAAGCCTTTTGCAAGTGCAGTTCCGTCAGGCAGGCAGATGCAGTTCTCGCCGGAGAGGTCTCCGGTAATGGTAAGGATAGGATTTCCCTTGTACTGGGAATAGTTCTGTTCCTTTTCCGTGAGCTTCACCTGAAGGAAATCGTAACCTACGGTCTCCTTCTTATTGGCAAAGAACTCATAAGAATCTACATCCAGAGTCTCATCGACAGTGAATGAAAGCATGCTGACGATGTTCTGGAAACGGAAAGTAGTGCCGTCGTTGTATGCAGCCATGATCTGCTTGTCGGTTCCGTTGAACTTGCTGTAGAAGAAGCAGTGCTTCAGGTTGTCCACAGCTTCGGCAGGATAGGCAGCATAAAGGTTGCTGACACAGTCAGTCCTCTTGTAAGGCTTAAGACCGTTTACCAGCAAGGTAGCAGTCTTTCCGTCGCCGCTGATATCGGCGGCGGAAAGAGTTGCTACAACTTGGTCTGCGGCGTATTCACCATGCACAACGATTTTGTCACCGGCAGCCCATTCGGTTTTGCCAACTGTATTGGTTTCCGGGAGCACGAAGCTAAGGGTCAGGGAAACGGTCTCCTCTTCCGGATTGATCGGATCCACGGGATCGTCCTTATCCTTCTTGCAGGATGCCAAAGCTACGATGGCAAAGAGTATTGCGATTCTGTAAAAGTATTTCATAATCATCCTCCTTTAATCGTTTACTCGTCCCAGTTCATAGGAGCGGTGTACTCGTACCACTCAAGAATAGCACTACCGGTCTCGCAGCCAAGGTACATGTTCACGCTTGAGCCCCAGAGGACTGCAGGCATTATTGATGCACTTGAGTCGAAGCTGCAGAATTCAACACCGTTCAGCAGGAAGGTTACCTTGCAGTACTTATCGCCGCTGGGGTCGAACTTGTAAGTCATGTCAACCGGCTGGCTGATGTCGACAGAAGTATTGCTGAGTTCGGGAGAACCGCCTGAGCCCTTGTTCACGGATACTGAAGTTGCAGCAGAAGCGGCCTTGATATCGTACTTGATTTCCTCACTGTCGCTGTAGCAGAACCACAGACGTACGCGGGCGTCAGCGGTAATGTTGCTCCAGTGGAAGGTATAGGTACCGAACGGCTTGCTGCTGTTGTTCAGACGTGCATAACCAGGGAACAGAACGCCCACACCCGGCTGATATACAGGAGTATTGGTCTTATCTGACTTCCAGTTGCCCATCTCTTCATTATTGAAGATAACCCTGACAGGAGTAATCTTGTATGCCTGCTTGAGGGTAACGTTTCTCTCGACAACGAAGTCGTCGGCGGACTTGCCTACAGACTTGATGATGATGCCGGCAGAACGCATCTTGGTATCGGTATTCTCCTTAAGGGTGATATGCAGGGTTGCATTGCCCTCGTTGTCAGGATTTTCGATAGTGTACCAGTCATCGTTCTCATTATCCTTGATAGCAGTCCACTTAGCATTGGAAACAACACCCAGATCTGCGGACAGCTGGTCGTAGCCGGCCCTGATCTCGAATGAATCAGGATCAAGCAGTACACCGTCCTGGGTAATGCTTATGGTTGCCATCTTAACATCGTGACGGTCGTAAACCTCTACGGTAGCGTAGCGCATCTCGCCAGAGTTCTCCTGGGCTGTCATCACTACATCGCCCTCCCCTTCTCCTGAAGCGCCTTCAGTGATGGAAATCCAGTCGCCTTCAGTGATAGCGGCAGTCCATTTCTGGTTGGAGCTGACGTGGAACTTAAGTTCGCCGCCGGCCTTCTCTATTTCCAGATTCTGCTCATCATCTGCCACGGTAAGGAATGCGATACCCTTCTGATTGATGGTTACGCGTTTACCAAGCCAGAAATCGCTGCGGATTTCTATGATGTCCGTACGGTCGTCCAGCTCTGTATTGTCGTAGTACTGGACTCTGACAGAGGTTTTGTTACCCTGTCCGTAGCGGACCGCCTCGGGATCGGAGCCCTGACCGGCCTCAGTTTCGATAATACACCAGTCAGGATGTGCGCTGGTGATTGTCCAGGGGTCGGTAGAGGTAACGACAATAGTGAAGGGCTTGGCCGCAACAGCGTCCAGATCGTAGCTGTCGTTCACGCGATAGCGCAGTTCGACAGTCTTGATCTCCTCTTTGTCGTCCTTATCCCGGCAGCCCCACAGCCCCGGAATCAGGGCTGCAGCTGCAAGAATTATGTAAATTAACCTTTTCATAAGTTGTCCGGGTTATTATTATTCCTCTGAATGAACGGTAATGTCGCAGGACTTGATGATATACCAGGTATCATCGGAAGTAGAATTGTAGAAGCCAAACCAGTAAACACCTTCTGCAGAAGCATCATCGGCATACGGTGAGCGGCCCTTCATGGTAGTGTTGATCGCACCATTGTACCAGAAGTTAATCTCGTGCAGCCATACATTGGTGTAGCCTTCATCCAGAACCAGGTTAGGAAGAACCTCGAAACGATACTCTGTCATGGCGTTAAGAGCAGCCTTGTCAATACCGGTGAACTTGGCGTTGTTGTAGGTGGATTTACCTGCATTAGGCAGGGTACCATCCTGCCGGATACGCAGGTTGCCTCCAAGTGAGCACTGGTTGTAGATATTGCAGTCTGCGATAGGATTCGTAACCACCCAAAGCTCTCCTTTGTCACCAAAATTAACGTCTCCCATCTTGAGGGTCAGAGTAATGAACCTGTACTTGTCCAAAGTGGTCACCCTTGTCTTGGCACCGCACTTAATCTTGATGGAACCGTCCTCAAGAATATCGTAGTTACCTTCGAACTTGAAGTTGACAGGCTGGGTAACCTCAAGTTCTGACTTGATGTCGCCGTAAGCGGATGAAACAGGAAGCAGGGTTACAGTTGCCTTTCTGGGAGCAAACTTGTTGTTGAAGGTTGCGGTAACCTTAATCTTGCCGTCGTCAGTCTTCACTGCGGTAAGCCATTCCTCGCTGGACTCGACCTTCCAGTCGATGGAAGCATCAACGTCAAGGATGAGCTCGCCGTTGCCGTCACGGGCAACCTCCGGATTATCGATGGGCAGAATGTCAAGAGATACACCCTTCTGGGTAACCTCGAAGGTTTCGGTATCCTCACCTGCCACTACGGTTACGATGGCCTTTCTTACGATGGAAACGTTCTCAGTTGCAGTTGCTTCCAGTGTAATGACACTGCCGTCACCGACACCTGAGTTCTCGCTGAGAGTGAGCCACTGCTCGCTTGAGCGGGCCTCCCATGCAACATTGGTTTCAATAGTGAAAGGAAGGCTGCCGCCGGCTGAAGCGAAGTTATCGGTAACCGGCTGAACATAGAGTTTGCCGAGTTTGTTCTGGGTGATGGTTACAGAGTAGGTCTTTTCTGTCTTCTCTCCAACGAGGGTTAGTGTAACGCTGCGGTCTTCGTATGTGGTATTTTCTACGGCCGTAATTGTTACGTCAACGTTAAGGCCGGAGATGGAACTTGATGCCGGCGTTACTGCAAGCCACTCTGCGTTGTCTGAACGGGTAATGGTCCAAGGGGTGTTGGATGCAACCTTGAATGAGACAGGCTGTGGATTCGTAGCCGATATCGTGTATGCTTCCAGGACGTCGCTTTCCATGCGGATGGAAGCGGCCTCTTTCTCGGGAGTCATCTGCGTGTCAATCTTAAGCTCCTGGCAAGCTGCAAAGCTGATCAGGAATGACAGGCATGCTACGGTTTTGAATATTGTTTTCATATAGCTTTTTGTTTTTTCAGATTTAACTGCTACCATCCGGTATTTTGAGGATTAAGGTTTGTGTTCACATAGAGCTCTGACTGAGGGATCGGATACAGGTACATCTTGTCTGCCCAGGTCCTGCGCTCAACTGTCATCTTGCTGTATTCCAGTTTGTTGCCAACCTTTGCAATGTGTACGCCGTCCACCTGTGTCTGGGTGTTGGGGCCGATCTTCCAACGGCGAACATCCCAGAAACGATGGTCCTCAAATGCGAACTCTACCCTCCATTCACGCCTTACGGCCTCCTGGAAGTCGGAGTAGCTTGTTGCCGTTACATCAGGCATGCTGGCGTTAGCCCTAACCTGATTGATGGCGGCAGCCGCACTAAGGTGAAGTGTTCCGTCGGTCTGATCAGGGCTTCCGAAGTACTCGTTAGCAGCCTCGGCGTAAGCCAGAAGAGCCTCTGCATAACGGAATACTACCCAATGATGCTTGGCCTTAACAGTAGCCTCTGAAACAAAGCTTACATCCTCTTCAATATACTTGCGAAGATAGTAGCCGGTAACGGTGCCAAGGTCTGCGCGGGTAGGAGAATAGTCTGCTCCGCCCTCGAAGGTCTCAATCTTGGTACCCTTGAAAGCCATACCGTTTGCAAGGATAGTGCTTGCGAATCGAGGGTCACGACCCTCGTAAGGATTATTGGGGTCAAATTCAGGATCCGCACAAATCCAGCCGTTTGCAGTAAGCGTTACGTCGTAACCGTCCTTGGTCTGGAACGCATCTACAAGGTTCTGGGTAGGATAGGTACCTGACATATAAGTACGTTTTCCTTCTGTGAAGCGTACGGGGAAGTTGTACTGCTCGAAGCTGTAGTCCTCTGAACGCATGATAAGGAAAATGTTCTCAGGAGATTCAATGTTGTTCACCTTCTTTCCGGGATCAAGGCTGTAAAGGCCTGATTCGATGAGATCCTGTGCGGCAACAGCGGCCTTAAGCCATTTGCTCTTGTCGTTTGAAGGGTTGAACAGCGGGCTGGCTGCATAGAGCAGGGCCTTTGCCTTGAGGGCCATTGCGAAGCCCTTGGTAAGGCGGCCGTACTCGTTGTCAAGCATTCCGTTGTAAGTAACAGGAAGGTTGGCAATGCAGTCGTCGCACTCTGAAACTATGAAAGAAATAACATCGGCGAAGGGGGTCTTCTCTATGCTGTTTGCTTCCTCGATGGAGAGCATTTTCAAAGGCATGGGGATGTCTCCGTAACGACGTGCAAGATCAAAGAGGAAGTATGCGCGCAGCGCACGTGCCTGGAACGGATAATACTTTATACGTTCCATCTCAAGATCGTATTTGCCGTCGTACTGGTAAATGCTCAGGTCTATGGTTTCATAGGACTCAAGGAACTCGTTGGCACTGCGGATGCCGTTGTAAAGGCTCCACTTGGTGTCAAGTGTAGAAAGAGCTGACCAGTTGCCGTTGTTGAAGTTCTGAACGCTGGCCTCGGGATCGCCGAATTCGGCGTCGTCAGAGCCGCATTCACGCATCGCGTCGCCCACATCAACAATACTCTTGTTGGGCATGTAACCATAAATATTGGTCATCATGCTCTTTATATTGCTGAAGGTGGCGTACATGTCTTCACGCTTATAGAGTCCGGAGGTCTCGTCGAAATCCAGGTAGTTGCATCCTGAAAGCATCAGGACGGTCGATAAAATGTAAAATAACTTTTTCATATCGTTTCCCGGTTTAGAAGTTGAACTTGACACCGGCCCAGAAGACACGGGTACTGGGGTAATATGCGCCTAACTGCTCAGGATCAGCAAAATGAATGTTGTCAAGGCTGAACAGGTTGGTTGCGTTAAGGGTAACGGTAGCGTCGCAAATCTTCAGCAGGTTCTTGCCAAGGGTGTAGGAAACACCAACATTGCGGAGCTTGATGAAGGAGCCGTCACGATACCAAAGGGAGTTTGCACGGTAGTTGTTGCTGTTCTCCAGGGTGGTCAGACGAGGCATGGTAGCCTTGTCGGCGTTCTCGGGAGTCCATGGGATTTCACGCGCAAGGAAGGTCTTGGAGATTGTTCCGTTACTTACTAGAGGCTGGTACAGCGGGGAATCGAGCAGGCTGACGGTAACGCCGGTAGCGCCCTGGAAGTCTGCAAATACCTTGAAGCCATTCCACTCTGCATGCAGGCCGAAGCCGAAGCTGAACAGAGGTGTGGAGGAACCGAACATCTTTACAACGTCCTGCTTGTCGATGACACCGTCACCGTTCTGATCGCGGTACTTGAGGTCACCGGGCCTTACGTCGCTGAAGGTCTGCTTAGGGCTGTTGTTGATCTCGACCTGGTTCTGGAAGATGCCTATAACCTCGAGTCCATAGCGCTGGCCGACCTTGTTACCCTTATGATAGAGGTAATCGTAAGCCTGATATGCCTGACCGTCGTTAACGACTTCGCTGAAAAGCCAGCCGCCGTTGCCGTAAACGCCATAGGAAACATTGCCTATCTTGTCGTCCCAGGTGATGCTGAAATCAGCACCCTTGTACTTCTCTTCCCCGAGGCTCTGCTCGCTTACGCCGATACCGATGACACCGGAGATGTTGGAAGGTTCGATAAGAATGTTCTTACGATGCTCGTAGAAGCCTTCCAGGTTAACTGCAAGGCGATTCTTGAAGAACTTGGCATCTACGCCCAAGCTTGCCTTCTTGGAAAGTTCAGGAGCAAGTGTAAGGGCTGCAAGATCTCCTTCAGCCTTACCTGAAGAGGAGCTACCCTCTACGAAGTAGAAGCTGTGGCCGTTGCTGCTGCCGTAACCCTGGCGATAGAGCTCATGCTCCATGTCGAAGTCGGCGCCGGAAAGGCCGGCGGAACCGTAAACCTTAACGTAAGGTTCCTTGCTTACGATGGCTGCCAGGTTAAGGGCGGGATAGAATTTAAACCTGTCGCCCTTGGGCAGATATGCAGTACCGGAACAGTTGAGTACAAGGTCTGCGAAGAACCTGTTGTCGTAGTTCCAGCTTACTGAGCCAAGGAATTCCTGGGTCTTTGTAGAAGCATTGCGCTCGTTCTCTACATAAGAACGCTGGCGGTATGCCAGGTGAGCGTCAATATGATGCTTGTCGAAGTTGCCGGCCCAGTTGATGCGGCCCTGAACCTCGAAGCGCATGAGCAGGCTGTTGAACCAATGGTCGAAGGATACGTTCTTGGAGTTGTTGCCGTAATACTTCTGCTCTGTGCGGATCATTGTATTGACTCCGTTCATATATACACGGCCGACAAGCTCGGAGTACCGGTACTCCTTGGAAGAGACCTCGGTCATCTTACCAAGATAGTCGAATGCAACGCTGGCATCGGCTGACAGGCCCTGAAGTACGGAATTGAGGTCCTGACGCAGAACCATGTTCGCAAGAACCTTGGTCTGTGAGTACTGGTGATTACCAGTCTCGTTCATAATAGCCACAGGGTTGTTGGCACCGTAGATTGAAGAACCGCCGTAGGTACCGTCTTCCTGTTTGATAGGGAAGGCTGCAGCAGGCAGGTAGTAAAGGATATTTTCAATTCTGGTGCTCCAGTTAGGAGTATTGAACTCTGAAAGGCGGGCCATTACGCCCAGTTTCATGGATGTGGTCTCAGTAAGGTTAACATCCACATTGGCACGCAGGCCAAGACGGTTGTCGTAAACCTTTGCATTGTAGCGGTCGTCTGCAGTAGGCTTTACGTAAAGGGCATCGTCCTTCATGTAGTCGATGGCTGCAAAGTAACGGAAGTTGCGGTTACCGCCGTTGAAGGTGAACTGAGCACGATGGTTGTCACCGTGGCTGCGGTATACCTGGTCCCACCAATTTACGTTAGGATAAGCGTAGGGATAACCTCCGGTGTAAAGGGCGTAGAGCTCGTTCTGGGTGTACTTGGCTGCCAGACCGTCAAGTTCGCGGGCCTGGTTCATGAAGTAACCGTAAGTGTAAGCGTCTGCGAACTCAGGAGCACGGAACATCTTGGCCATACCGTACTGGTATTTAGCGGTGACCTTAAGAGGAGTTGCCTTACCGCGCTTGGTGGTAATGAGAACTACTCCGTTGCCGCCGCGAACGCCGTACAGCGCTGCAGAAGCCGCATCCTTAAGTATCTGAACAGACTCTATCTCTACACCTGTGACGTCTGAAATGTCACGAGGGAAGCCGTCGATGACAATCAGAGGGCTGTGGCCGTGAAGCCTGAGCTTAGACTGATTCTCTTCGCTTCTGCCGGTTCCCTGTTTTACAAGGAGGCCGGAGAACTGGCCGTAAAGGGCTTTAGCGATATCCACTTCCGGGCTCTTGTCAAAAACGTCGGCGTTCTTGACAGCATTCTGGGCAGCACGAATCCGGAAAGGATTGCTAATCACTATGGAGTCCATCTGCGACAGGCCTGTCTCTTCCTGGGCGGAAGCGAAAGAGCCAATGAAGAGCAGAGGAACAATTATGTATGCGTATAATCTTTTCATCTTCGGGTACAATTATTAGTTTACCAACCCGGATTCTGAGTCATTCCGTAACCCTTGTTGATCTCAACTGTGGGGATAGGGCTAAGGTACCACTTGGTATCCCAGTTTGTCCACCAGCTGCGGGACGGGAATGAAGCTCTTACTTTGAATTTGAACGTAGTGGCTTCGCTATCCTTGTTTCCTATTGAAGAAAGTGCGGAAAGCGGGGTTGTGAAGGCTTCGGTAAGGCCCCAGCGGACCATATCGAACCAACGTACCTCTTCGAAGCCGAACTCGCAGTCACGCTCGCGGATAAGTGCCTTGCGGAACTCTTCCTTGGACAGGCCTTCGGGCAGAGGGCAAAGTCCTACGCGGGCACGTACAGCGTTAACCCAGCCGTATGCCTTCTCTGAAGGGGCGCCGTCATACTCGTTGTAAGCCTCTGCTGCGTTGAGCAGAACCTCAGGGAGACGCATCATGCACCAGTGAGGAGGAAGGTTACGGTCAGTGCTCTGCTGAAGGATGTACTTCATCTGCAAGAAGCCGGGGCAGTTCTGCTGACGATAACGGTGGTTGTCGTAAGCACGGCCTACGGTACCGTCTCTCCAGATATCACCGGGAACGGCTACGTTTTCGTACAGACGGGGGTCACGAGTCTCCATGAAGCTCTGGCCGCCTACGATAAGAGTACCTGCAGGATCCATCTTGAAGAAAGGCTCCCTGTCAGGATTCTCCCAGTCGAAGTCTGCGGGGAATTCAGTTCCGTCAGCCCAGCCGAACTTGTTCACGTAATCAAGAGTACAGCCGTTACCATAGTTACCGGCATCCTTGATCATGCTGTCGTGATAGTCCTTTTTGTTGCTCTTGCGGATAGAGATGATGCACTCTGTGGTTCCGCGGTTGAAATAACCTTTACGATAGGCAAGACGATATGCACGGGGGTTGATAACACCGGTGCCGTCGGGTTCTGCCTGAATCATCTGGTAATAACCATTGCCAATGAGCTGTGCCATAAATTCGTCAGCAGCATCCTTTGCCCTCTTCCAACGGTTGGCGTCGTAGTTGGTATAGCAAACATATTCGTCTGCATCTGACCTCCAGAGAGTGTTGGAGTTGAAGGTGGGGCTTGCAGCGAAGCAGAGCACGCGAAGCTTAAGACCAAGGGCGGCAGCCTTTGTCATACGGCCGTCATCAGTTGCACTGGTGTACCAGGGCAGGTCCGGAGCAGCTTCGTCACAAAGCTTGACAATGTAATCTACGGTCTCTGCGAATGTAGCGCGGGGATACTCCATGGTTTCATCAGCCCTTACGGCATGATCCAGGAGCGGGACACCGCCCACATAGCGGAGCATATTTGAATAAGCGACTGCGATACACATCTTGGCCTCTGCCTTCTTCTGTGCTATAGCTGCGGCAGGAGCGTTGGGGATACGGTCTGCGTTCTCAAGGAACAGCCAGCCGTAACGGATTGCGTAATAGTCGCGGTCGTCGGAGGTACCGCCAAAGTTGTAGGCCATATACTTGCGCATGCTTGTACTTGCGCTGAGCGCTCCGTTATAATAAAGGAGGTTAGGGCCGTCACTGTCGGTAACCTTGTTGCTGATATACTGGTCTGTAAGGGCCTCCAGCTGGTCATTACCCATCCTGTTGTCATAGTCACAGGCTATGCCGTAAGGAAGGTAATAATATGCCTCTGCAAGAACCTTGTCTGCATCTTTAAGGGTTGCGAACAGGGTATCTACGGTAGCACCGGATGTCTCCGGGGCCTTGCTAAGGCCGGCATCGCCAAGCTTAAGGCTTTCGCAAGCAATCAGTGCTCCTGCACCCAGCAGGACTGACATAAATCTTACAATGTATTTTTTCATAGCTTGCCGGGATTAGAAGTTGATATTAACTGACATGTTGTAGGTCTTTACCAGCGGGTATTCACCATTTGAACTGCTGGACTTGGCCTCCGGGTCCTGAAGCTTCATCTTAGAGAAGGTGAGCAGGTTGTAACCGGTGAACATAAGACCAAGACTGCTGATTCCAAGCTTCTGCAGGAACTTGCCGCCTGTCCAGGTATATCCGAAGCTTGCGCTCTTGAGTCGGATGTAAGAAGCATCAACCGTCCACAGGGTGGAGTCTTTTGCGTTCCACTTGTAGTTGGTCTTTGTCATACGAGGCAGGGTTCCGTTAGTACGGGGTTCCGTCCATTCGCAGTTCTCAGGCAACCAGCACTTCTCTGCGAACATCCTAAGCAGTCCGCGGTGACCGGTGTTGGTGAAAGGAACTCGATAGTCCTCGTTGTAAACACGGCAGACGTTGGTTGCGGCAATCCAGTTCAAGTTAAGGCTGAAGCCCTTGTAACCGAACTTCCAGTTGGAACCGAACAGGAACTCAGGCCTGTTGGGGTAACCGTCGATCATCTGGTCGTCATCGTCAATTATACCATCGCCGTTAAGGTCCTTGTACATTGCATCACCGGGCTTCACGGTTCCGTTAGGCTGAGGAAGCTCAGGCCTTACGCGGTATACGCCGTTCTCGTCGGTGTAGAAGTCGCTGTACTGATAAAGGCGCTCGAACTGGAACAGGCTGTAGCGTCCGGTAGAACCGCCTGTACGGCGCTGATAGTCGTAGTTAGGCTCAACCTCGTCCATGTAAATGATCTTGTTGCGAGCGAAGGTTACGTTTGCGTTGATATCGTAACGGAAGGCGCCGATATTGTCACGCCAGCCAAGCTCGATCTCGTAACCCTTGTTGTCAACCTTACCAAGGTTCATGTTAGGAAGGCTGGTAGCAATGATTGAAGGAAGGGTGTTCGGAGAGATAAGGATACCGGTACGATGCTCTTTGAACAAGTCGATATTGAAACGCAGCCTGCTCTTGAACATTTCCAGATCCAAACCGATGTTGGCTTTGGTTGAAGTCTCCCATGTAACGCCGGGGTTGCCGGGAGTACCAAGGCTGTAACGGGGAACGCCGCCGGAATCAGAGGTACCGAACGGATAGGTGCCGGCCTCTGTCCAGATTCCTTCCATATACATGAATCGGGACGATGTTCCAAGGTCGTTACCAACCTTACCGATGGATGCACGCAGTTTCAGGAAGTCGATGAAGCCAAGCTTCTTGATGAACTTCTCTTCTGATGCTACCCAACCGAGTGAGATTGAAGGGAAGAAACCGTAACGCTTCTTACCGGGAGCGAAGTTCTCTGATCCGTTGTAACCTGCGCTGACGTCAACCATGTATTTGTCGTCGTATGCATAAGTTGCACGGCCTACCCAACCGACATAGCCACGGGGCAGCCAGTCGTATGAGTCAGGATAGTAGTTACGGGACTGGTTGTAAAGCAACAAACCGCTGACGGCATGCTTGCCACCAAACTTGTGCTTGTAGTCCAAACGGGCCTCAAGGTACCAATCCTTATCGTTGTCGGTAGATTCGTCGTAAGAAAGCGGATAGTTGCTGCCTGACATTACAAACAGATAAGTCTTGTCAAAGTCAGGGTCAGTCATATCAAGACCGGAGCCGTCCTTCCAGGACTTGTACTCAATGGTCTGCTTCATTGCACCGCTACCTTTGTGCTTCTTGGTGATGTACATATCGGTACCGAAGCTACCCTTGATGCTGGCGCTGAGGCCGTCCAGCAG
The DNA here is from genome assembly GCA_900316675.1 of uncultured Bacteroidales bacterium. GTDB lineage: Bacteria > Bacteroidota > Bacteroidia > Bacteroidales > UBA932 > Cryptobacteroides. The sequence goes on along the minus strand of ONDR01000007.1, from coordinate 24,365 downwards.
GAAGTCGAGGCGCTGGGTAATGGTCATGTCGGTGCTCAGCGAAGTCTTGTACTTCTGCTGATAACCGTAGCCGTACCAATACTCGAAACCGTTCCAACGGGTAAGACCGTCAGGAACTGCGTTCTCTGATACCTGAGTGATAGGGAAACCGTTTACGATACCAGGGCTGGAGAATGCCTGTGACCACAGCATGGTACGCATCCAGATGTTGTCAGCATTGTAAATAGGCTCCTGGGTATTACCAATCACACCGCTGATGTTGAACTTCATATCGGTTGTGCCGGTGAGCTTGAAGTCCAGGTTTGCACGGTAGTTATAACGGTCGTAGGAGAAGTTGTTGTCGTAGTTCAGTCCGGGCATCTTCTTGAGCAGACCGTTCTGGAACATGTAACCGAGGGATACAAAGTAGCGAACCTTGTCTGAACCGCCGGAGATGTTGATGTTGTTCTTGGTCTGAAGGAAGGCCTTGCGGAACATGAGCGAGCTCCAGTCCAGGTTAGGGAACATAAGGGGATCGGAGTGGGTACGGTAAGCCTCGATGGCCTCTTTGGTAAAGTAAGCACCGGGATCCGGGTTGTCATCGTTCCACTGGAATACGTTGTAGTACTTGGCATACTCGTAGCTGCTTGCCTGCTTGATGAAGGACAGCGGAACCTGCACACCGGTAATTGAACTTACAGAAATCTTGGGTTTACCTGCATCACCGCGCTTGGTGGTAACGATGATTACACCGTTTGCACCACGCACACCGAATACTGCGGTAGAAGCAGCATCCTTAAGGATGGACAGGCTCTCGATTTCGTTAGGGTCAACAGTGTTCAGGGAACGCTCTACACCATCTACAAGGATGAGAGGGGTAGATGCACCATCGCTGAGCGAGCTCACACCACGAATGTAAATCTCTGCATAGTCTTCACCAGGCTGACCACTGAGCTGAACGGTGGTCACACCGGGCATCTGGCCTGCAAGGACGTTGGTTACGTCTGCTACAGGAGCCTTGACCAATGCTTTTGAGTCTATGGTCGTAAGCGCACCGGTAACCGTAGCCTTGGTCTGAGTACCATAAGCAACGACCACGGTAGCCTCGATGGACTCTGAATCCTCCAAAAGGACGATAGTCAGATCCCTCTGCTTGCCGACCTTGACTTCCTGAGTGATATAGCCAATGGCTGATACCTCCAGGACTGTGGACTCGCCGGGAACGGTAAATGAGAACTTACCATCTATGTCGGCGGCCGCACCGGTTGTCGTGCCCTTTACAAGCACGCTGGCGCCGATGACCGGAAGGCCATCGTTGTCCATGACGGTTCCTTTAATGGAAATGCCTCGGCTCTGTGCGAACAGACCCGAGCACAATCCCATGAACAGGAGACCTGCAACAACCAGTCTTGTCAATTGGACTGTTTTGTGTTTCATAGAGTTAGTTGTTGTTATTAATTGTATTATTACTCATCCATTACAGTTGATTTCCCGTAAACGGCGCTGACCAGAGCCTTTAGCAGGGACTGCTGATCGTCGTCGTGGCGATACTCCCAGAACATAGCACCAAGGAGTTTCTTTTCTACAACGTACTGGCCCTTGCAGGTGACTGATTCGGGATCGTCATAGGAAAGAAGGTTGCGGCCCATGTTATCCGTAAGGAAAGGAACCTTTGCAACATCGTCCCAGGCACGGTTGTTCTTGCCTGTTACGTCCAGACTTCTCTTCTTGTACCAGTTGTTGTGAAGGATGTCGTACATCTCGTTGTAGTTGACCTCGTAGTTGTAAACCTTGTTGGCCTCGGAAGGGTTTTTCTCTGCCTTTCCGTAGAAAGGAACACCAAGGTTCATCCTGTTAAGAGGGATACCTGCGGCAAGATGGAGCTCGATACTTTCGTCGCAGCTGCGGTGGTTGAACTTTGCAGAGCGATAGAGCGGAGAATTGTGGCCGTTGGGAGCCGCACCCATATCATAGGTCATTACGTTTACATAGTCGATGTACTGGATGGCAATGGGCCAGTCCACATACTTTGCACTTGAAGATGATGCAAACGAGATAATCTTTGATGTGCCAAGGGTTTCACGCAGCTCTTTCAGTACAAGGTTGAAGTTGCCCTTGTCCGCTGCGGATGCTCCTGTACCTTCTGCAGAGTATGTAGGATACTCCCAGTCGATGTCCACGCCGTCCAGACCATACTCGTCCAGAAGGCTCTTTACAGACTTGCAGAACTCAGTACGTTTGTCGGCGTCGCGGGCCATCATGGAGAAGCCGTCGGCCTTTATTCCCCAACCTCCGATCATAAGCATGACCTTAAGTTTGGGATTGACGCTCTTAAGAGCGATAACCTGCTTCATGAGGCTGGTGCCGGAAATGACGATACCACCGTCTCCGGTTGAAGGATTCTTGAAGCGGCCATGCGCATAGTTGATGTGAGTAAGAAGGGTCACATCAGGCAGATCGCTTGAATTTTCTGTGTAATAAGCCAGGATGACCGGGGTCTGTCCGATATCTGTGCAGAGGGTTCCGGGGGTAGTGCCTCCACCACCACCGGAACCGCCGCCTTCGTCGTCATCCGGTATTACTTCATCTACCGGCTTGGGCGCAGGAATTGAGAACTCCGCACTCTTGCTACAAGCCGCAAAACCTAGTGCCAAAAGCAGACAGGTTGACAAGATTGTAATAGACCTACTAACCATAAGTATTAACTAAATAACAGTTTTGACGCAATTAGAGTATTTGACGGTACAAATGTATCGTTTTAGATTTTTAGCGCTGGTAATTTTTGCGTATTTCTACACACAAAATGCGCAAAAATTAAAAACGATTTAGCTAAAGAGTACCTCCCATGAGGCGGGCGATAATCTGACTAATCTCAGAATTCTCGTGTACGCCCATGAAAGCTTCGCAGTGAGGACCGTATGCAAAGACGGGAACGACGATACCGTTATGGCCCTTCGTAGAGAAGTGAACCTTAACGTATCTTTCTTCAAGACTGCCCTTAATAAGGGTAAGTCCGCCGGTGGCGTGGTCGGCGGTAACAACCACAAGGGTATGTCCGTCTTTCTCTGCCCACTCAAGTACGTCACCGATTATTTTGTCGAACTCGAAGAACTCCTCTGCCATGTAGCCGACCTTCTGCCTGTGGCACCAGTCGTCAATCTGGGAGCCCTCGATCATAAGGAAGAAGCCCTTCTCATTGTCCAGGACCTCTATTGCCTTCTTTGCACATTCGCGCAGAACGGGACCGCGGTCAAGAACGGGGTCCATGTCAAGCGGGGCGAAGAGGCCCAGAACCGGAGCCTTCTTCACATTCTTGATGCCGTCCAGGTCTTCTACGAAGTTGTAACCCATGGCCTTCATCTCCTTGATAAGGTCACGGCCGTCTTCGCGGTTCTCCCAGAACTTGCGGCCGCCGCCGGTGATGAAGTCCACACCGCTGCCTACGTACTGGCGAGCGATGTCGGCCTCTTCATGCCTGTCGGGGCTATGGCATACGAAGTCTGCCGGAGTTGCATCGTTGATGCGGCAAGATACTGCCACACCGGTCTTCTTGCCCATTTCCTGGGCCAGATGCAGAAGACTCTTCATAGGCTGCTGGTCAGCATCGATGCCGATATAGCCATAATTGGTCTTCTGGCCGCATGAGAGGGCGGTTCCACCGGCGCAGGAGTCGGTAATGAGCTTGTTCTTGCAATAAGTACGGGAATAGCCGACAACCTTGAAGTTGTCCATGTTAAGGTGACCGCCGTTAAGCACCCAACCGGTACTTACCTGCTCTACACCCATACCGTCGCCAATCAGGAAAATCACGTTTTTGATTTCACCGACAGGCACCTGGTTCACGGTGACGGTGGCATAAGGAGTCTCTACGGAATACTTATCGTCGTCGCGGAACTGATCGTTGGCATATTTGGACAGGTCGCGGCCCTGATCCTCTTGTGCAAAGGCACATATAGCCTGGCTCAAAGCCAGTGCAATAATGAACAAGCGTTTCATATCTTATTTGGTAAAGAGTTCAAAATGTACGTTCCGGGCATCTGTGGTGCAGGTTACGGTCTTGGACTGGCCCGGAGCTAGAGCAAAGAAGTTGTCACTCCATACGGCCGGTACCACAAGATTGCCGTCGGCATCAAGCGCCTTGATAATATTCATGTAAGAAACAACATCAGACTTGTTGGTGAGGGTGATCTTATTGCCCTCGACGGTCATATGAACATCTGCAGGGGCCTGTTTGAAGACATAGCCAAGGTCTGCATACTCTGTGATAGGAGTATAGTACCAGTTTGCCTTCTTCCAGTTATATTTATTCAGAGTGGCGGGGATGCAGTAGAAGTTGTCTGCAACCGGGGTGCCGTCCTCCTTGGTAAGAGTCAAATCAACAAAGACGGCCTTTCCGTCAAACTTGGATAAGTTAAAGACGGACACCACTTCACGATACTCTACGGTTATGCGCTTCTTGTCCTCTTTCAGGAGTTTAGACGAATCATCATAAACCTTCATTCGGGCTACTAACTTCTCAGCTTTTGCCGTTTCATTAACTGCATAAACTCTCCTGTCGGCATAATCGTAGAGTAACTGAAGTGGCTCACAGGCCTTCTTTGTGCCGTAGTATGCTGCTGTTGGTACACCGTACCAATCGTAAAGTTGCCAATAAAGTGACGGCCATGCGGAATTAAGCATCCACTGGACGATGCCGGTTGCCTTGGGCACGCGAACGCGGAAGGACTCGAACATAGCCCTTGTGCCCTCATAATCAACGGCATGGCTCTTAAGAACGAAGTCCTCAAGACTTGTAGCCGGGCCATACTGTCCCTCGATGGCGGCCTTCAGGAAGTCCAGATTGTTCATGCACGACTTGGATGCGGTGCAATGATAGAACCATGCGTCTGAAAGCGGCCAAAGCTCGGCTGCAGGTATCATTCGCTTAAGCGATTCAAGCTGGGGCAGATTTGCGCCGATTCCGGTTTCAGTATTGAAGCCGAAGGCTCCGCCGCAGTCCCTGTCAATATACCAGTAATCAGGGGCAACAAAGTCATAGGGACCTTCCATCTTGGAGCCTGACCAGCCACTGACGTCGCTGCACTGGCTCTTTGCGGAATTTACGTAAGGACGATAGTCCTGCTGGGCGTATATTTCAAGATAGCGGGGTTCAAGACGCGGATTGGGGATACGGTCGCTGCCGGTCATCCATGCAATCACGGCCGGATGGTTGTGAAGGCGGATAACCTGGTCGCGGAAGTACTTGACTGCCATATCCTCTGACTCCGGAGTGTTGATGCAGCCGAAGCCCTTAACCTCAGGCAGGCCGCAATAGTCTTCCCATTCCCACTGGCAGCTGAAGCCAACCAGGGCCAGAAGGCCTTCACGGTCACAGAGGTCGTATACAGTGTCGTCCTTACCCCAAATATTCTCAAACCTGATAAGGTTCAGGTTCATATCCTTTACATAGGCCACCTGGCGAGCGATTGATTCAGGAGTATCCTGAAGGAAGATGTCGTCCGTCCAACCGGCGCCCTTAATAAGAATATCCTTTCCGTTAAGGGTAAACTGGCGGTAATGGTCCCCTACCAGACGGCTTTCGATCTTGCGAACGCCAAAGGTGGTTTCCTTCTTATCTGAAACACTTCCATCCACAAGAATTGTGGTTGCAAGGTTGTAGAGTTCAGGTTTGCCAAGATCGTGGCTCCACCAAACGCGGGGCTTGTCGATGTGCAGTTTGGCAAGCTGGGCCGGTGTAAGGGCAAGGGTCCTTGTCTGACCGGGGGCCAGTTCAAACTTAACCTTCCCCTCCCCTGCATCCTGCAGATTCAGGACGATATCGCCATTTACCTGCCTGTCTTCCAGGTTTTTAATGGTCACGCGAACCTCAAGATCAGCCTTAGCCAGGGACGGTACATCCAGGTTGGGGATAACATACACATCCTCAATGGATACGGCACCCGTAATGTGAAGGTTGACGGGACGGACTATACCCATGCTCTCGTCCAGCGGACGGGGGTTCCAGTCCACGAAGCCGATGTTCAGGTCTCCCTTCTGAGCCCTGGTGGTGCGAACCTCAAGCTTGTTCTTTTTCTTAAGCAGTGAAGTTATGTCGTACGTCCTGCGGATAAACACACCCGCAGTGGTGTCTGACGATGCTATCTGCTTGCCATTGACAAAGATATCGGCATAAAAACCTATGCCGTCGAACACCAGCTGGCAGTGCTGGCCGGCCTGGGGCTGAAGCTCGAACTGGCTTGTCCAGGACCACGGGCTGTCGAAGATCTTCTTATCTACGGAAGCATATTTCTTGCCTTCCAACAGGCCTTCTCCAAAGAAGCCGGCCTGGTTCAGGGCACCTGCAACGGTAGCCGGAACCTCGGTAACGCATTTTTCCTTTCCACCTACACGTTTTAGCTGCCAGTTATCCTTAAGGGCTATCTGTGAGCCCGATTCGGGAGCCTGGCCATAGCAGTTGAGGCCTATAACTGCCATCATAAGGACCAATAACTTTCTCATGATAATTCTATATTAGGGATGCCCCCACTACGGGAATGTCACTATCCGTAAAAATATCAACCTTAAGCCTTTCCAGGGTCTTCCTATAAGGGAAATGCTCTGAAAGGTAATTCTCCATTGACTGGCAGAACAGCGGATAGTTGTTGGCTATACCGCCGCCAAAAGCCACAACGGCAGGATCATAAGCATAAAGCACAGCACAGACAAGGGCGCCCAGATGCTTGCCGAATTCGTCGAAGAGCAGCAGGGCGTCATGGTTACCCTCTTTGGCGGCCTTGGATGCCTCTTTGCTGTCCCAACCACTGCCTGTAAAGAACTTCTTGCTGCAGTAGTCTTCAAGGATAGAATCCTTGTATGGCAGGCAGCCAAGCTCTCCGGCGCCACAGTTCTGTCCGCAGAACAGGCGGCCGTTTTCTATGATACCAATGCCCACTCCGGTGCCAAGAGTTAAGGCAACCAGGGATTTGGGTTTATCATTGGCCGGGAACTTTCCGTAAATGCCCATGGCATAGCAATTGGCGTCGTTGTTGACGGCAACCGGCACTTTGAACACGTCCTCCAGATACTCCTTCAGGGGAACTTCCTTCCAGGAAGGAATATTCTGGGTATCATAGACTATTCCCCTGTCCACATCCACAACGGACGGGACACCTATACCAATCTTTTCTGTATCCTTTGTAAAAATGCGGCGAATATTGGACACCATGTACTCCATGGTCTGCTCCAGAGTTGCCCCTGGGGCGAATGACGGCACGGAAAATACTTGCTTCAACTGCCCATCCCGCACCTGTCCAAAGCTCAAGTTGGTACCTCCAATGTCAATTCCTATTGTCATAATTGTGTATGTTTTTTCGCAAAAATATCAAATAAGAAAAAAACTTGTGTAAATTTTTGCGTATTTGATGGTACAATTTGCGTAAAATTTTTTAACGTTTTAAATTTTTTAGCCATATTTGCATGGGAAATCAGAAATTATTGATTATTAGCATGATGCGTATTTTTCACCTATTATTATCGTGCGCGCTGTGCGTCGCGTGCGCGAGCCCGTGCAAAATAGTATGGACAGAGGGCCAGCCGGACAGCAAAAACAAGAAGGCTACCCATAAGATGGAAATTATTAATGCTCCCAAAGGCACGGACTGGACTATCTGGTTCAGCCAGTTCCGCACACCCGTTAAAATGGAGGATGGCTCCCCCGCCGACATACTTCACCTAAGCGGCACTATGTACCGCGTTGCTCCACTCGCCCAGGCAGGAGACACAATGCGTCTTGTTTATGAAGCCAAAGCACTTGTAAATCAATGCCGTGCACCTGAAGGCTTCTATCTTCAGAAGAAAGGAGAAAAGCCCGTTCCCGTCGATGTAAAATACATCTTCCTGCCGGCAGAAGAGAAGCATTCATTTGAATATAAGCCCGTTGCCGTAAACGCCTACGACATTATTCCGCGACTCAAGTCTGTCGTTCCGGCAGAAGGCAGCACCGCCCTAGCCGATGTTGCTCCAGTCGAGCCAAAACTTGTGGACGGACAGGTGCCCGGATGGTACAGGATCACAATTGACGAAAAAGTATCCATTGAGGCCGCAGATCAGGACGGAGCATACTATGCATCCCTCACACTTGACAACATCCGCCGCAATGCGGCAGGCAAGGCCGTACCCAACGCAGTGGTAACAGACTGGCCGGATATGCCCTACAGGGGTCTTATGCTGGACGTCAGCCGCAACTTTACCACCAAGAACAACCTATTGAAGCTTATAGACATACTTGCCCACTATAAGGTAAACTTCCTGCACCTTCATCTTGGAGATGACGAGGGCTGGAGGGTAGAAATCGACGCCCTGCCGGAGCTTACCGCTTACGGCGCCTACCGCGGCATTCCCGTACTTAACGACGACGGCTCATTTACAGAGCCGGACGCACTGCAACTGACCTACTGCACCACTCCGGACCGTAATGACACCGCAACTTCCGGCAACGGATACTATTCCCACGCAGACTTCGTAGAGATTTTAAAGTACGCCGCAGAGCATCACATTAAGGTTATCCCGGAATTTGACACGCCCGGGCATTCAAGGGCAGCCATCAAGTCCATGGAGGTTCGTGCCGCACGCACCGGAGACGCCTCCTGCCTTCTTTCAGAAGCGGCAGATACATCCAAATACGTATCGGTACAGGACTATACTGACAATGCCATTAATGTGGCCCTGCCCAGTACATACAAGTTCATAGAGACCGTATTCGACGGCATTATCGCCCTTTACAAAGAGGCCGGCGTGCCGCTTGAGGCCATCCACGTTGGTGGCGACGAGGTTCCGGACGGAGCCTGGCTTGGCTCCCCCGCCTGCCGTAAGCTTATGGCGGACAATGGCTGGACAGACCCTACCCGTCTTAAGGACTACTTTATAAGCAAGGTGCTTGACATAGCTATAAACAAGGGCGTAAAGCTTGCCGGATGGCAGGAAGTCGCCCAGCACCTTGAGCCGGAAACCTTCAACAAGCTTAAGGCGAACCTGTTCATGATCAACCTTTGGGCAGTGTCCCGCGGCCGCGTAGAGCAGGCATACACCCTTGCCAACGACGGCGTGCCCGTTGTGCTTTCAAACGCATCGCACAACTATTTTGACATGGCCTACAACAACAGCAAGCTGGAGCGCGGCCATTCATGGTCCGGCTATGTAAGCGAGAAAACATCCTTCTCTTTCCTGCCTTACGCAATCAACTGCAAGACAAAACTTTCAGCTCAGGGCAAACGCTATCTCCTGGGCGTCCAGGGCCAGCTTTGGACAGAAACCATCCGCAACTTCGACCACGTAACATATTACATATTCCCCAAGGCCGCAGGCCTCTTTGAACGCGGCTGGAACGCCGCTCCGGAGTGGTCCGGCACAGAAGATGAAGCTTTTGAAACCGACTTTGACAAGTTCTTCAGCATCATCGTACAAAACGAATATCCTTACTACGACAGCATAGGAATCACATATCACAAAAACTAATATGCACAAACTTCTTATTATATCGGACTTTACCGAATCCTTCCCGCACAAGCTGCTTAAAGGAATAATGAGATATACCCGGGACACAAAGCCCTGGGCCATAATCCGCATGCCTCCTGAATACAAGAAGAAGTTCGGCATTGAAGGAGTCCTGGAACTCATCTCCAAGAATGGGGTGGACGCCGTTATTGGCCAGTTCGAAGAAGACGAAGATGTGGGCCTGTTCGCCAAGAACGGCATCGTCGTCGTGGCCCAGGACTATAAGAAAAGATTCAAGAGTATTCCCAACATCACCGGTGATTATAAAGCCCAGGGGCGCATGGCAGCAAGGTACTATCTGGACAGAGGCTTCAAAAACTTCGGCTTCTTCGGCTTCAAGGACGTATGCTGGTCCGACGAGCGCCTGGAAGGCTTCCGCCGCGAGATAGAGGCTGCCGGCTACGGAAAGTCCCTTTATTCCTATACGCTCCAGACTCTTGACAAGCTGTGGATATATGAAAAAGACCAGCTTGACTCGTGGCTTCACGCCATTCCCAAGCCTATCGGCATCATGGCCTGCGACGACAACCAGGGTTCCAATCTTATCGCTGCCTGCGACATCAGGGACGTAAAGGTCCCGTCAGAAGTGTCCATTTTAGGAGTGGATAACGACGACGTCCTTTGCTCCATGCTTAGCGCTCCCCTTTCCAGCATCCAGGTCGATATAGAAGACGGAGGATATCGAACCGCACAATTAATAGACAAGATGGTCCTGAACCCCGACGCCCCGGCAGAGGATATCGTGCTGCACCCGGTAAAGATTGTGGGCCGCCTTTCTACGGCCGCATACGCCACACAGGACGTCCAGATCCAGAAAGCGGTGCAATTCATACACCAAAACTACACCAGAAAGATATCCGTCAACGATATCATGGAAGAGATAGCCCTGTCCCGCCGCCTTTTGGAAAGAAGGTTCAAGGACGTTACCGGCCAGACCCTCTACCAGTATATTACGGATCTTAGAATAAGACGCTTCGCAGAGCTTCTGGTTGATACCGACGAGCAGGTAATTGGCATTGCCATGTCCCTGGGAGAAAGTGACACCAAGAGCATTTCAAGGCGCTTCAAGCAGCTTTACCACTGCTCTCCCAGCGAATACAGAGAAAAACATCAAAAGAAAAACATACAATGACAAAACGCATTCTTTTGGCCACAGCAGCATTTGTGGCAGCCCTTTTCTGTGCAAGTGCACAGCAGTACGACATTATGCAGCAGTTGCAGGACCATCCGGAATACCTGGACGGAACAGATTATCTCTGCCCCACCGGTCCCGTGGCCCTTACTCCTGCACCGGAGGGCTACAAGGCCTTCTATCTTAGCCACTACGGCCGCCACGGAGCCCGTTACGCTTGGCAGAGCGACCTGTACGACAAGATTCACAAGAAGCTTCAGAAGGGCCTGGATGCCGACAATCTTACAGAGCTTGGCAAAGACTTCAGGGAGCGCTTTGAAAAGCTGTATCCGGACGTTCGCTACCGTGTAGGAGACCTCTCCCGCAAAGGCTGGCAGCAGCAGCACGACCTTGCCGCCCGCATGTACGCCAACTTCCCGGAGATTTTCCCGGACGGAGCAAAGGTCCGCGCCTGGACATCAACCTCTACCCGTTGCGTAATGACCATGTCTTCTTTCTGCCTTGGTCTTAAAGAGCAGAACCCCAAGCTGGACATCTTCGAGTATTTTGGAAAGTACTACCTTCCCGCCATCCTTCCCCAGGATAAGAGCAACCCTTTCAGGGACGAAAACTTCAAGGAGACAGCCCCTTCCTTTGACGAGACCTGGGAGCAGTACATCGCCCGTACAATAGATTCCAAGGCCATTCTGGCCCGTATTTTCAAAGATCCGGACCAGACCGTAAAAGAGAAGGATCAGTGGGACTTGGTTTCTTATCTCTACTTCTTGGCCAACGGAATGAAGAGCCTTGATACGGACATCGAGTTCTATGACATCTTCACCCCCGAAGAGCGCGTCAACCTTTGGAAGATAGACAACTTCCAGTTCTATTGGTACGCATGGAAAACTCATCTTGGCTACAGGTCCATCCTGGACGACATCATTGCCAAGGCCGACGACCGCATTGCCCATGGCTGCACCGGCGCAGATTTAAGGTTCGGCCACGACTACACCATCATGCCTCTGTTCATGCTTCTTGATGTGGATGGTCTTGGACACGACGTGCAGAAGGCTGACGATCTTCCTATCTGGTGCCAGCTTCACAAGGTGCCGATGGGCGCAAATATCCACTTTGTTTTCTATAAGAGCGAGAACAGTCCCAAAATACTGTTCAAGGTGCTTTTGAACGGTCAGGAAGCCCGCCTTCCCATTGAGACTGCAAACTGGCCCTACTACGACTGGGAGACCTTCAAAGACGCTTACAAGAAGTAATGGCCCTATCAACAATTATCTCCGAATAACAACAAAAAAGCTGGCCGAAAAGCCAGCTTTTTTTGTGGGAGCAGAGGGAGTCGAACCCCCGACCCTCTGCTTGTAAGGCAGATGCTCTAAACCAACTGAGCTATGCTCCCAAGCATCCCTTATCGAAAGGGATTGCAAAGATACGACCGAAATTTGAAATTCCAAATATTTTTTAAAAAAAAATCAAAAAATCGTCAATTTTTCACCTTCATAGGGCCTTTAAAGCCATCATTGGCCCTGTAATGCGGGGCGTAAAGGGATTCAATGACAGGTACGCCGCAGGCAAAGATACCGGTCTGGGTAACAAAGAACTCTTCCCTAATCTCGCTGCTTTCTTCTGCCATCGAATCAAAGAAGTAGTCCGTGTAGGATGTGCGTACGTCCCTATAGCCCTGGAAGCGGCGCCACCAGCCCATGCGGCCGGACAGCTGGTCAACCGGGCGAAGCGTTGCCTCACGGGGAACCCTTACGCGCACAAAGCTGCGGTTCTCTGCGTTGTATATCTTGTAAAGGGCTACTATCTTTTCTCCCTTTTTGATGGGGTCTCCAAGGCTCAGTTCCTGATTTATTATAGACCCGTCCGCCTTTACAACCTCTTTATAGAAACTCCTTGCGATAGTGAAACCATTGCCGGCAGCGACAATCTCTTCCAACGGCTTGCAGTAGGTCTTGCTTACCGTAAGCACCTTTGTTTCAAGCACTTCCTTACTTCCGTCAAGGATGCAGGCGATAGCGTCCACAAAGTCCGGAGTTACGTCCCAGTGCTGAGTCTCTTTCTGAAGCATCAGCCACAGGCGGATGCCGTCCGCAACTTCCGGCAGCAGGGCTGCCAGCTGGGCATGGGCATAGGCCTCGGTCTCCAGAAGACCGCGCCAAGGCATTACGGCATTGGGATAGTAGATGCCGCCGTCACGGTGCTTGACGGCGTATTCCAGCAGCGAGGCCACATCCGCCTTCATTGACTCCTCAATCTTGGCAGACTTCTTTATGCCCCAGGCCTTGGCCAGCGCCAATCCTTCTTCCGATGCCAGCAGCAGGCGAAGAGTATTTAGCCTGCGCGCCTTGGCCATAATGTAGCCGTTAAGGCCGCGGGCCTTATCCGGAGTCAGGTACTCCTTAGCCACTTTTTTAAACTCGTCGAACCTCTTGGTGGCAGTTTTCGGAGCAGTGAAAGGTACCTCTGCATACAGGGCGCGGATGTACATATACTGGGCATCTGACAGCCCGCCCCACCACCAGGGCTTATCGCCTTCAAAATGCTCTTTATCAAGGTATTTGACGGCAAGATTGCAGGCCTCTGCCGGCAATGACGGTCCGTCTTGCCCGGCCATCTTCTTAAACCGCTCCAGAACTACGGCCGTAAGCACGGGCGAAGAGCTGAACTCCTTGAACCAGGCAAAGCCGCCGTCAGGGTTCTGCAGAGCCAGGATGTCCTTGAGGAGAGATTGCCGGTCGTTGCCGGCAATGACAGCGTCATGCCCGGTAACGTCATGCCCGGTAACGTCATGCCCGGCAACGTCATGCCCGGTAACGTCATGCCCGGCCTGACCGGGCATCCCGGCCAGGACAGTACGGACATACAGGGCCTCCGTGAGGCTAAGCACATCCTTGCCCGGATCCTGAAGCTTCTGCTGCAGGGCCTCGCGCACCATATCAAGAATGCTGATTTCTGCGTATTCGGCGCCAAAGTGAGTGGTGCCGGTAAAGCGGCCGCGTAGCTCGTTCAGGAGGGCTTCCTTATCCATTCCGGAAAGAAGAACTGCCGAGTGAGCCTCGGTTATGGTCTGGGCGCGCTCAAGCATGGGCACCTTGAAGAACATAGCATCCGATGTGTCATTTTCCGCCTTGAAGGAAACCAGTATGTAAAGCTGGGCGTTCTGTGCCTTGGCGTCGGGCACAGGAATCTCAAAATCTTTGGAGAATACGCCTCCGGCCGGAACAACAGCATCCACTACCCTGCTGGACAGGGGCTTGCCGTTACTGTAGTCCGGATTGTCGAAGGTATAAACCGTCAGCTGGCCGGGGATATTGTCCTCTACCATAGAGGAAACCGTGGCGGCAAGGGTGAACTTATCTCCGCACACAAGGTACTCCGGCTTAAGCACATCCACCTTCACGGGAAGAGTAACCTTCAATTCCTTCTTAACCAGGTTGTTACGCACGTCCTTATCATGAGCGAAGACTGCCACATAGTAGGTGGACAGCTTGTCCGATGCCTTAAAAGTAAAGCGGATCTTTCCTTCCGCATCGGCCTTCAGGAAGGGCTCGAAGTAAAGGGCTTCAGAGAAGTCTTCACGGGCAGTGATAGGTTCAAGATCCCTGACAAGTCGGACACATCTATCTACAATACCATCGACATTACCCTCGGCAGCATTGATATCAACTCTCTTATTTGAAACGCCGTAAGCCACAACGGCTTCTGACGCCAGTTCGTAAACAGAATCTTCCAGCACAGGAATGTCTCTGTAATAAAAAGTATTGGGTTCCTCAACAGCAGTCCTGACAGAAGCACTCTCCGCCTTGACCGCCTGCCTGTAAAACCTATCCCACCGGTTACGGAAAATAGCATCAGTAGCCTTGTCCCAAACAGAGGCGACGGCCTCTGCGCCGGGGCGGGTGCTCAGTTCCACGGTAACATCGGCACCGGGACGGCTTTCTTCACTTAACCGCACTACCTCAAGTGGCAGGGACACATCTTCAATTTCATGATAATAATCAGCGGACAATCTGTTCACGCTGTAATCATTGAAGAAAACCATGTTAAGAGAGACATCGTCCCCAAACGAATCAGGATATGCAATACGGAAATCCTTCACGCTGCCCTTTGGCACAAAGACCAGACCTGACCAAAGGAGTTTCTTCTGCGCTCCGTAAAGCTCTGCGGCAGCCCAAATAGGATGCTTGCCTCCGCCAAGGCGGAAGACTATATCTTCTCCCCTTTTAATCTTTTCCTCTCCCTTACAGAAGATATATTTTACGCCCTCCGGAGCATCTTTACCGCCGGAATACTTTACAACAGAGATACTGGTATTGGCAAGACGGTTATAACGGTCTTGCTTTGTATCTTCTACCCTTAGTTCATACTCTCCGTCCGGGACGGCAAACATATCCACCTCCAAGGGCTCTCCGGTAACTGACTCCCCGGCAGAAAGTACCTTTTTACCATCCGTACCTACGGCGCTAAGGGTAAACTTGTACCTGGCCGCCTCTACCGGAAGTCCGTTGCTGGTAATCTTTACATCAAAGAATGCAGACTCGCCTGTAAAAGCTACAGACTCGCCGGCATAAATATTCTTGTCAACATTCAATAGCTCGGCACGAATGTATCTAGACCCGTCCACATTCAACGATGTCTTGAATTCAAGGGTTTCGCCGGTAGCATCGGTAACATGGACTGTAATCCCATGATAACGTGACTGCGCAACGAATTGGATGTCAAATACACCGTCGGCATCAGGAGCGAGTTCTCCCTTACCCAGGACATCACCATAAGACATTATGGTATAGGATACCTTGGCATCGGAGAGCTTATGGCCGGAATAGCTCTGAAGGGTGCCTTTCACATGAACTGTATCTCCAGGGAACACGGCCTTCTTCTGCTCTTCGAACTTACATTCGTAAGACGGCAGAACATAGTCTCCGTAATAGAAATACCCATTTGCGACAACGTATTTATTATAATCGGCGCGAACCGTATATCTGCCGCTCTTGGCATCTTCCGGCAAACGCAACTCTACTGCAGCCGAGCCAAGGTTTGTAATAGTTACGGTAGTATCTACAAACTCTTCCCATGAAGGATCAGATATGGTCACATCCAGTTCCTCGCCCTCTTTCAACAGTTCATAACTCCCGTCCTTAAGGCATTTGAAGGCTATAATCTTGCACTTTATAACATCCCCAAAGCGGAAAGTCGCGGTATTAAGATAAATGCCGCCATTGTAAACGTCTTCATTGCCATGATTGTACTCATAATAGTAAAGGTCCGGGCTGCGACGCATAAGACCTGCCGCATCCTTGCCACGCACATAGACTTCATGCTTTCCGGGTTTATATTCTGCGGCGATAGATTCCGGGATTGGAGTAAAGCCGTCGATGGTTTTTACATTTGCGGTGCGTACAACCTTATCATCTTCTGACAGAACGAACTCCACCTCCTTCAGGGGC
The DNA here is from genome assembly GCA_900316675.1 of uncultured Bacteroidales bacterium. Lineage (GTDB taxonomy): Bacteria > Bacteroidota > Bacteroidia > Bacteroidales > UBA932 > Cryptobacteroides. The sequence goes on along the minus strand of ONDR01000007.1, from coordinate 8,279 downwards.
ATGCCGGTCTTTGCGTTTGTAGCAAAGAATCCGAAGCCGGCATCGGCCTTCCTGTAAGCCATGGCATAGGAGTAACGGGAAAGAGTGTTCTCGCCAGGATTTTTGACGGCCGGGTTGGATGCCTTTACAAGGAAGCTTCCGTCGCCAAGATCAGGAAGCTTAACTGTCAGAGTATCATATACATAATATCGATTCGCGGTATTGGTCAGCTCCTGCTTATACAGGACTTTGCCATTCTTTTTTGGTTCTTCTATGGTCAAGGTCACAGACTTAAGGTTCCTGACCAATATTGTAGCTTTGTCCGGATACGAAAACAGAATGATAGCCTTTGAATCCAGCTCTTCAAATATTTCTTTAAACGTGGTCAGCTTTGAGACAAGTTTTTTCTCTTTGCCGACGTACGTAACGCGAGTCACGTTAAGGCGGGCTGCCTCTTCACGAAGCTCTTTAAACTGCTGCGGAGTAGCGTTTTTATTCTTCTGCAGCTCACGTAATCTATCATAAAGAAGCGCGGCTTTAGGGTACAGGCTTACAGCCTTTCCTTCACAAAGGCCGGCTGCAGAATTCATGGCCTCTTTCCATTTGTCCGAGCCGGAGATCAGCCGCGTTGCAGTCAGATAGCGGAAATACGGCAAGCATGGATATTCGCTTATCATGCCCTCCAGGCTCTTCCGGGCCTCATTTCTTATCTTGCTGTTATTACCAAGGAAAAAGGTCCACAAGGAATACTCGTAGTCGTCCTTAATATAATCCGGCAAGTACTCGCTAAGGCAGTCTTTCACCCTGTAGTCGTCCTTATAGAACTCCTTATTATTATGGTCCTTAAGATGCCCGGCATTCTTGACGGCATAGTTAAATGCCTCTTCATCTGACTTATAATTAAGCAGATACGTAAACGGCACCATGGCATCAGGAAAGGCCATCGCCTCAGTGCAAAGCGCAGTGTTCACAGAGTCGCGAAGTTTCCAGTTGCGGCTTATGGCTACGTCTGTGTACGTTCTGGCAGCATCCCAGAAGTCCCATGCAAGCGACTTTTCCTTAGCCTGTGCCTTTATTTTAGTCAGTACAGCAAGTTGCGTCTGGGGACGGTCAGCATCTTTGGCGGCGTAGTATTCTTTCCATAGCGCCACCAGCTGATGTCCGCTTTTGTCTTTCTCCGGAGCCTGGGCCCCGCTGGCATTACCCAAACAAACAAAAAAAGCCGCAACAATGGCGGCAAGTTTAACCATGGTTTTCATAGCCTGTATCTTTTATTGCCGGAACAGCTTCTGCTACTGCAAAAGTACTGCCACCAATGTAAATCAACGGTTTATTGTATGCCGATGCTTCCCTGAATGCCTCCAGCACCGCCTCTTTTACCGAGTCGATTGCCATCGCCCGAGGATGGGACATCTGTCCCGTTGATATCTCTTTCAGGAAAAGATCCTTAATCTTTGCAGCGGGCAGAGCTCGCTTACCCTTTGGCGTAGTAAAAATGTAACGCGCACAGCGGGGCATAAGCGGCAGGATCGCACTTAAATCCTTGTCTGCCATAACCGCGTAAACAATTATCAGACAGTCATATCCATCCCTATCTACCATCCGCTCAAGCTGTGCGAAATTATGACTCAGGGCATGGGCGTTATGGCCAATATCGCAAATTGTCATTGGCCTGCGGCAGAGCATCTCCCAGCGGCCATGGAAATCCATCCGGTCCGCAGTATTGGCAATAGCCCCCTCCACCACATCATCTTCTTGGATATCAAGTATTTGAAGGGCGGTCAGAACAGTTTCAAGATTGTACTGCTGGCATTCGCCCTGAAGATCCATTCGCTCTGCAAGAGCGGCGTGCCCCGGGGCGGGAGCAAAGGTAAGGGGCGAACCGCAGCCGGCGGCAACCTGGCGGAAGACAGGCTCTGTCTCCGGACGGCGCTCCCCTATTACAACGGGAACTCCGGGCTTGATAATACCGGCCTTCTCATAGGCTATCTTTTCCAGGGTATCCCCCAAAAGATCGCAGTGATCAAGACCTATTGAAGTAATTATGCTAAGCTGGGGAATAATGACATTGGTACTGTCCAGGCGGCCTCCAAGGCCTACCTCTATTACGGCCCAGTCCGCCTTGCTGTCTGCAAACCACTTGAAGGCAAGGCCGGTTGTAATTTCAAAGAAAGAAAGCTCCAGGCGCTCGAATTCCGGCTTCCATTTTTTAAGAAATTCCCCCACATATTCTTTGGGAACAAGGTCCTTCCCAATGCGCATCCTTTCCCTGAAATCAAGGATATGAGGAGAGGTATAAAGACCTGTCTTATAGCCTTTTGCACCAAGTACCGATGCCAGCATGTTGCTAACCGAACCCTTACCATTGGTACCTGCCACATGAATGCATTTGAACTCATTTTGCGGCTGCCCCAACAGGGCCAGGAAAGCCTGCATACGCTCCAGGCCCGGCTTGTATGCATCGCCGGAGAAACCGGTATTCTGCACAGAAGGGAACCTTACAAAAATGTCGTCCAGAAGTTCTTTATACTCTAAATCGCACATAATTCTTTGAATTCAGCCCAAAAATACTTATTTTTGAGGACAAATGAAAGAAAAATGACCAAGCAAGCATCTGCACTAGACTCCTTTTACATTATTGACGGACGGGAAACAGAAGCCTCCCCGCGCGAGATTCTTTCCGTCGTGTATGAAGGCGCGTCCATACAGTCCCCTGCCCGCGCAGAGGATATTATAGACGAGAGTGCAGACCCCCAGCCTGCCAACGATGCTTTTGACCCGCTCTTGGCCAAGGCCTATGCAGATGCCGTCGCAAATACAAGCAGGGGCAGTTTCCCCTTCTCTTACAGCGGTTCCCTTAGCCGCCTTGCGGTAGCAAAGGCCCTGCTGCAGGTTCTGTTCCACGACGGCAGATTCAAGCTTGGAGACCTTCGCGGCAAAGCCGTTTGGCATTGGAACGAGGGCCCGGCCTGCAGCATGGCAGCCTTCTACGAGTCCGTTTCCTGGGCCTGCGAATACATCGACGCCCTTGGCATAAAGCTCTACGGCTACCAATACACCCCATCGGACCGGAACAGCCTTGATATTGTTTTTGACAAGGTTGCATCGTCCGCTCAGGACGAGGCTCTTTTTGACGAGAGTCCTTTCATTTCCCACGATGCACACATCGGCCAGGCTCTCAAATGCCCCGCCAAAGCCCTGGCAGCAAAAGGAGACTGGATTGTTTACATACCCTTCGACACCTGTAAGCACCGCCTTGGCGGCTCGCTGCTGTCGCAGGCTACCGGCAAAGACGGCGGAAAGTCGCCGGACGTGACGGATGCAGACTATTTCATTGATTGCTACGAGGTTGTACGTGAGCTGGTAGAAGACGGAATCGCCGTAGCAGGCGTTCCCGTAGCAGACGGCGGCCTGATGCCGGCCCTGTCATCCTTCACTGCCGGACAGGCCTTCAAGGCAGACATCGCCAGCGTAATGCGCGCCTGCGAAGAGACAGACCTTATTAAGCTTCTGTTTGCAGAAATCCCCGGCGTACTTATTCAGATTAAGGATTTTGACTTTGATTACCTGGATGCAGAACTGCTGCTTCAGGATGTCGCCTATTATCCGCTGGGCCAGCTTTCCGGGACAAAAGGTCCCCTGGAGCTGGAGACCCGCACAGGCTCTGCCCTAAAAGGCATCCTGGTTTCCCTGATGGACAGCGCATCGGAAGGCGAAGATTAAACAAGGAACTGATAACCAAATATTTATATGGCTAAAATATTTGTTTTAGACACTAACATCGTCCTGCACGACTACCGGGCAATCCGCAAGTTTCAGGACAACGATATTGTAATTCCCATTGCCGTAATAGAAGAGCTGGACAAGTTCAAGAAGGGCAACGACGCCCTTAGCTACAATGCCCGCGGCTTCATGAGGGAGATTGACAAACTCACCAACGGCAAGATGTTCGGCACCGATGGCGTTCCGATAGGCAAAAACCTCGGCAAAATAAAAATCGAGCCGAACCACCCCTTCCCCGATGCCCTTAAAGACCTGTTCAAGGACGACATTCAGGACCACCGTATCCTGGCCACGGCCATCTGGGTACGCGACAACCACAAGGGCCGCTTCACCGCTCTTGTGACCAAGGACATTAACCTTCGAATGAAGGCCAAGGCCGCCGGAATGGAAGCCCAGGACTATTTGACTGACAAGATTCAGGACGAAAGGGTTGAATTCACCCAAAAAGAGGTGGTTGTGCTGGATAAGGCGCCGGCAGAGGCGGTGGCAAAAATTGCCTACGGGCAGGATAATTCAGCCCCGTGGCAGGATCTGGTAAAGCAGAAACCCTATCCCAACCAGCTCTTCAAAATGCAGAAGGACGGGGATACCATCTGCGCCCGTTATGATGCAGACCGTGACCGCATCGGCCTTGTGCGCAAGCGTGAGGTGTACGGCATCAAGCCCCGTAACGACGAGCAAAAGTTTGCAATCGATGCCTGCCTTAATCCGGACATCAAACTGGTATCGCTGACCGGAGGTGCAGGTACCGGAAAGACGCTGATTGCACTGGCATCGGCTCTGGAACAGATTAACAAATACGACCAAATCATACTTACCCGTCCGACGGTAATACTTGGAAATCAGGAAATTGGCTTCCTGCCGGGGGACGAAAAGTCAAAGATGACGCCCTTCCTTCAGCCGCTCATGGACAACCTTAACGTAATTAAGGCTCAATACCGTCCGTCCAGCAAGGAAGCACAGCGCATAGAGGGTTTCCTGAAAGACGAAAAGCTGCTCATCTCTCCCCTTGCCTACATCCGCGGCCGCAGCCTTGGCAACGTATATTTTATTATTGACGAGGCCCAGAACCTTACCCCTCACGAGGTTAAGACAATCATCACCCGTGCCGGCGAGGGTACCAAGATGGTGTTTACCGGAGATATCTTCCAGATAGACCAGCCTTACCTGGACCAGTGGAGCAACGGACTTACGCATCTTGGAGAGAAGATGACCGGCCAGAAGCTGTTCCAGCACGTTTTCCTGCGTAAGGGTGAAAGAAGCGAATTGTCAGATCTGGCAGCGAAATTGCTTTAATATCTCCTTTTATTTATGAAAATTTTTATATAGATTTGCATTTTGTTAAAAAACCGCATTAAAACGATACAATAATTAATTTAATCATATAGAAAAATGTTCGAAGACAAGAAAAGAGTTTACCGTTTTGGCGGCAAGACCGCAGAGGGAAACGGAAAGATGAGAGAGCTCCTTGGAGGTAAAGGAGCCAATCTTGCCGAGATGAATTTGCTTGGCATGCCTGTTCCCGCAGGTTTCACCATTACAACTGAGTGCTGCGCAGAGTATTACGCACTTGGCGGTGGATACAGCAATGACCTCAAGAAAGAAGTAGCCCAGGCCCTTAAGGCCACCGAAGATATCATGGGCAAGAAGTTCGGTGATCCTAACGATCCTCTCCTTGTCAGCTGCCGTAGTGGTGCACGCCAGTCAATGCCCGGTATGATGGATACCATCCTGAATATTGGTCTTTGCTCTGCTACCATCCCCGGAATGATCAAGAAGACCGGCAATCCCCGCTTCGTTTACGATGCATATCGCCGTCTTATCATGATGTATTCCGACGTTGTAATGGAGAAGGCAGAGGGCATCGAGCCCGCAGACGGACAGAGCATCCGCCAGCAGCTTGACCGCATGATGCAGGATCTTAAAGACAAGAAAGGTTACGCTTCAGATACAGATATCACTGCAGAAGAGCTCAAAGAGCTTGCAGAGGCCTTCAAGGTTCGCGTTAAGGAAGTTCTTGGCGTAGAGTTCCCTGATGATGCAAATGCACAGCTTTGGGGTTCAATCGGCGGCGTATTCAAGAGCTGGAACGGCAAACGTGCCATCGCTTACCGTAGGATAGAGAAGATTCCGGATGACTGGGGTACAGCAGTTAACGTTCAGTCAATGGTATTCGGTAACATGGGCGAGACTTCTGCAACAGGTGTTGCATTCTCCCGTAACCCTGCCAACGGTGACAACAAGTTCTATGGCGAGTGGCTTATCAATGCCCAGGGAGAGGACGTAGTTGCAGGTATCCGCACTCCTAACCCTCTGAACGAGGCTACAAAGAGCGACAAGAACAAGAATCTTGCCTCTCTTGAGAAGGCTATGCCCGAGGTTTACAAAGAGCTCGATGAGATTCGTCTGCACCTTGAGAACCACTTCCACGATATGCAGGACATCGAGTTCACCATCCAGGAAGGCAAGCTTTGGATGCTGCAGTGCCGTAACGGCAAACGCACCGGTCTTGCTGCCATCCAGATGGCTATGGACATGCTGGACGAGGGTCTGATTGACGAGAAGACCGCAGTTATGCGCGTTGCTCCTACCCAGCTGGACGAGGTTCTTCACCCCATCCTTGATCCTTCATCAGAGAAGAAGGCAAAGGTTGCCGCACAGGGTCTTCCCGCATCACCTGGTGGTGCTGTAGGTACCATCGTCTTCACTTCAGAGGCTGCAATGCAGGCCCAGAAGGAAGGCCGTAAGACCATCCTTATCCGTGAGGAGACTTCTCCTGAGGACATCGAGGGTATGCGCGCCAGCTCTGGTATCCTTACCATGCGTGGTGGTATGACTTCACACGCTGCTCTTGTGGCTCGTGGTTGGGGTAAGTGCTGCATCGTTGGTTGCGATAGCATGAAGATTAACTTCGAGAAGGGTTATGTTACCTTTGGCGAGGATCCTAAGCAGTACAAAGAGGGTGACTGGATCAGCCTTAACGGTGCAAAGGGTCTCGTATATGTAGAGAAGATTGACACCATGGACGCAACAGAGAATCCTCTGTTCAACAAGTTCATGAATATCGTTGATAAGTTCCGCAAGCTTGGCATCCGTACAAATGCTGATACTCCGGAAGATGCTGCCCGTGCTATGAAGTTTGGTGCAGAGGGTATCGGTCTGTTCCGTATCGAGCACATGTTCTACGGTAAGAATTCAGAGCTTCCTCTTGCAAAGATGCGTAAGATGATTCTTTGCGACAGCGAGGAAGAGCGTCGCAGCGCTCTTGCAGATCTTGAGCCTTACATCAAGGCTGCTGTTAAGAGCACTCTGGCTATCATGGATGGCAAGCCGGTTGTATTCCGTCTGCTCGACCCTCCTCTTCACGAGTTCGTTCCTCAGACAGAAGAGAAGAAGAAGGAGATTGCAAAAGAGCTTGGTATTACTGTAGCAGAGGTTGAGAAGCGCAGCGAGTCTCTGCACGAGATGAACCCTATGATGGGTCACCGTGGTGTTCGTCTGCACGTTAGCTTCCCTCTGATTGCTGAAACCGAGTATCGTGCTATCTTCGAGGCTACTGCAGAGCTCCAGAAGGAGGGTAAGCATCCTATGCCGGAGATCATGATCCCTGTTACTATTTCTGCTCGTGAGCTTAGCTTCCAGAAGGCTATTTGCGATCGTATCAAGGCAGAGGTTGAGGGTCGTATGATGGAGAATATCAAGTATCAGTTCGGTACTATGATCGAGATTCCTCGTGCTGCTCTTACCGGTGACCGTATGGCTCGTGCTGCTGAGTTCTTCAGCTTCGGTACCAACGACCTTACCCAGATGACTTTCGGCTTCAGCCGCGATGATATCGGTACTTTCATGGGTGAGTATCTTGGTAACAAGCTTGTTGATATCGATCCTTTCCAGACTATCGATCAGAAGGGTGTTGGTAAGCTTGTAGAGTATGGTATCAATTCCGGCCGTAGCCGTCGTCCTGAGCTTAAATGCGGCGTTTGCGGTGAGCATGGTGGTGATCCTGAGTCTATCAAGTTCTTCAACCGCATTGGTATCGACTATGTTTCTTGCTCACCTTTCCGTGTGCCTATCGCTCGCCTTGCTGCGGCCCAGGCTCAGATCGAGCAGAGCAAGTAAGACTCTCATACCCGGCCCGGGTATCCCCAAGATAAAAGCCTGACCTCCCCGGCCAGGCTTTTTCTGTGTACAGCCAAAGGCATTAACCCACCGATCCGGTTCGCACTTCGTGCTCATCCCACCACTGCATCTGCCTACCGGCAGAATGCAGCGGTCCCCCCGTTCACGCGGCCACGGGCGGCCACGCCTCTCGGTGGGTCAATGCCCTTTGGCCTTCCCTGCCCTTCAGGTGACGGCCGCCGCGAGTGGGGCCCTTTCCCGGAGCCCAGGCGAGCGGCGAGCCGTAGCCGCCGAGCCCGCTGTCTAGTCCTGATATAAGTTTACCGATGTTGAACAATAAGTAGTTAGGACATTGATGTCCTGATATCGGTTTACATTGATGATGCGAAGATACAACA
>ONDR01000008.1 GCA_900316675.1 uncultured Bacteroidales bacterium | reverse complement strand
TCATGGGAATGAAAGCACTTGAACTACTCACCACCGAAACGGAAGAGTCTATTTTCTAAGAGTGGATTGTGTTTTCTAGCATAGAACTCGCTCATGTGGACAATCTGAATAAAGTCGGTCTGAAAAACTTCGAAAGGTTAGTAGAAGAACAACCTGAATAAGTTCAAGAAAGACGCTATCAAGAAGATGGAGGAAGCTTTTAAGAAGAAATAGTCGGAATTATTGTTGAAAACATTTCCGTATTCGTCGGAATAAATGTATATTTACCTCCGTGATTCGTCAGAATTTATGTTAAAAACAATCTCATATTCGTCAGTATTTTTGTAATATAAAGAGAGAAATATACGAAAAACTACTTGAGTGGAAGTCGCGTAGAGACTGGTGGGCGACAACATCTTCAAGGAGTTCAAAGGTGCTTTCACAGAGTGCTACGTGAACGAACAGCTGGCCCGCATCCAAATCCCCACATTCTACCACTCATCCAATGAGTCAGAATGCGAGATAGATTTCGCCGTCCAGACAGAAAAAAGAGTCATTCCTATAGAGGCCAAGGCTGAAGAAAACGTCAAGGGCAAATCGCTCAAGACATACATCGACGAGCATCCAGTTCTCAAAGGCCTCCGCGTCTCGATGAAGAACTACATCGACCAAGGTTGGATGGAGAATCTTCCGCTCTACGCAATCGAAGGATATCTTCGCGCCGAAGGTATAGATTAAGAGCCGTTTTTGGCAGAATATACGGCATCTGCTATAGCCTCTTCCACCAAAGATGCGGAAAGTGCGCCTGCGGCGTCCAGATTTGCGCTCACTTTGTGCTGCTCGTCCCCCACGGAAACGGCATAGATCGTGTCTCCGTCAGCGGTGGTAAAGACGGGATCGATGCAGCGGGCCAGTCCGGCTGATGCCATCTGCGCCAGGTGTCTGAGCTGGGCCGGCGTGAAGTCGCCGTTGGTGAATACGGCCACCAGGGTGGTGTTGGCGGTGAAGAGATTGTCTCCCGCCGTATGGAGCAAGGTTGTGTAGGAATCTGCGAAAGCGGAGCGGTCCGGGGTCAGCATTCCGGCGATCTTCTTTCCGTGGGAGTAGATGTCCCCGAAGCTATTCAGCACGACGGCCACACCTATCCGGAGTGACCCCATTTGTGCAGCCGCGTAACCGATCCCGGCTTTCTGGGCCTGCTGCATTCCGGCTGCCTTGCCCACCGTGGCCCCCGTACCGGCACCGACATTGCCGCTGCACGGGTCGTTCCCGGCAAATGACGCTTCACAGGCAGTATGGCCCATCTGTTCATCCGGCCGAACCGTGGCACTGCCATAGCCCAGGTCGTAGATACAGCTCTGGCACACGATGGGCACCCGAGCAATGCCGGTATCAAATCCGACGCCGTGCTCTTCCAGGCAGCGGGCCACGCCTCCGGAAGCAGCCAGACCATAGGCCGATCCCCCCGAGAAAACCAGTGCATTGAGGGGATGGTTCCGTTCCGGGGCAATGGTCTCCGTCTCTCTGGATGCCGGGCCTCCGCCGAAGACCGCTACCGCCGCGCGTCCCGGGACGGTGAGCCGGAAGACGGTCACTCCCGTTCCCGCCGCATCATCCTGGGCATTGCCCACACTCACGCCCTGAATGGCGGAAAAAGGGATACGCTGCAGTTCGGGGGCCTGTCCCCGGGCCAGAACGCCCGAGGCCAGGATGACTCCCACCAGGGCGGCGATGATTTGTTTCATGGCGTTTATCTTTACAATCATACAAATATAAGCATTTTAAACAAAAAGTGTGAACAAAAGTGTGAGCAAAAAAAAAACCCGCTGAAAATCAGCGGGTTACAAGTGGTGCTGGGAATAAAGTGTATTTGGGTATAATACGGTGTATTATTGTCTCATGCGGCTTATTAACCGCAGATTATGCGGTTTTAGTCCTCGTCGTTAGGCACGGGAATGAGCAGGATGTCCTGACTACAGCGGATTCCATAACTAACATCCCTAACACGACCGGGTTGAGGTTCCAGAATACCTTGCGTCTCAAGTTCCTTGATATCACGAAGGGCGGTGTCAGGAGAGACTTTGCTATGCTTTGCCCAGTTCTTTGAGGTAAGTTTGCCTGGATAACCATCCAGGTAAATGTTGAGGACGTCCCGCTGACGGTCAGAAATTATCGCCTGGGCGTGGGTTTGCCAGAAAAAGGCCTTATTCAGTACAGCAGAGAGCATATCGTCCGAGTTGGCTATAGCCCTGAGCATGCAGTCCAAATACCAATCCAGCCAAAGCGTGATGTCACAGCCTTGTTTTTGTGAACGCTCCAGGACATCATAGTATGACTTCTTGTCCTTGTTAATCTGGCGGGACATACTGAAGAATCGCATAGGGCTTCCGTCGGCCTGGGACAGCGCCATGTCGGCGATGGCTCTTCCAACACGTCCGTTGCCGTCATCAAAAGGATGAATGCACACAAACCAAAGGTGAGCGATGGCAGACTTGACATAGTCGGCTGGTGTATCAGAAGAGTTGAACCAGTCCAGGAATAGAGCCATCTCTCCGGGAACCTTCTCCGGTCCCGGAGCTTCATAGTGGACTTTCTCGCGCCCAAACATGCCGGATACAATTTTCATCTCGGCGCTGCGGTACTTGGCCACGTCGATGGCAATCATGCCGCTTCTGCCATTAGGGAAAAGACAGTTGTGCCAGCCAAAGAGACGGTCGTCCGTCAAAGGTGCCTTGAAGTTGGAAGTGGCATCCATCATCATCTCAACGATACCGTCGATATAGCGCGATGAGTCTGTCTCATTCGTGATGGTCACGCCAAGTTTCCTGGCAACAGAAGAACGCACCTGATCTGTATTCAGCAACACGCCTTCAATCTCAGAAGAAGCAACAATATCATGGGTAATGGTCTCCACGGCGGCCTTCTGCTTTGCGTCGAAGCCAATGGCACTCAGCCTGCCGGAAAGATAACCGGCCGCCTTGTTAACGGCGAGCAGTTTCTCGGTTATCTTTGCATTGTCCCATGTAAAATGAGGCCAGTTATCTGATTGATGGATGTACATATGCTCATCTAATTTTTGCAAAGATAAACATTTGCGGCGAATTAACCGCAAAATTTGCGGTTAATTTATATACTGAGAATGAAAGTGAGAATAAAAAGAATAACCCGCTCGATTTGAGCGGGTTACTGTGGTGCTGGGAAAGCGACCTATCCCGAACCGTTTCGGACAGAAATGAACGTTAAGACGATGACCCTGAGCTGAATTCCGAACTGATTTATCCGTAGGAGTTCAGCTCAGTTCGGGAAATATAGCCCCAATATAGCCCCATTTCCGGGACTGGTTTTTCTTGCAGAATCTACTATTATTCTTGCGAATATCAGCGGAACATTTTATCTTTGTTTCCAAACTTTTGACAAAAGTGTCACAATATTGGAATATATGAGAATAGAAAGACCCGTATATTTGAATGAACTGCTCCGCTCCAGAGGTAACGATTCCATCAGAGTTATACTAATACGTGACGCCAAAATACCAAACGAATGAAAAAGTTCCTCCAAACAGTATTCGACACTTATTGCAAGAAATACTGCTTCATCCTCCGGGAGAATGAATTTAAGCCGCTGAACGAAAGGCGCGGTACCCTCCACGAATCCAACCAGGTCCGCTTCTTCCTCAACGCTTATGAGCAGCAGGGAGGGAACGTCATCACCTGGACCGAGCTGCCGGTAATCCAACTCCGTCACCGCACCAGGGCAAAGACTGCCCATATCGACGGTTTTATTGTCGATCTTGACCGAAAAGCCATCATCTTCATGGAGGCCAAGCGCTTCTCTAGGGAAATCCGCATCGACGAGCTGAAAAGTGACATGAACCGACTCTTCGACATACGGAACGAATACTACATAAAGGAAGAGAAGTTCAAGGGCCTCGACCTGCTGGCATTCGACGCCTATGCCGTGGCTCTTGCCGACCTCTGGATGGATGACGAGAAATGGAAGGAAAAGGTCTTCCCTTGCTGGGAAAAGAAAGCCAGTATCCTTGAAAACGCCGAAGCGTCCACACTGCTTGCCAAAGAAAGGGAAGTAATTCCGGACTACCACCTGCTATTTGCCGTCCAGCCACTGTTCAAGGCAGAGAAATATCTGGCTCTACGAAAGGAACATCTGGAGAAAGGGACTGAACCCGCTTCTCTAGATCTTCTGCCCTGGGCCGATGAATTCGGCTTCGAGAACTGCCTGGCCGAGGTCCGTCTGAGCCTTTCCAAATAACCCGCACCTCATCTAATAGCACCCGCAGAGTAGCTGTGTCATTCTGCCCGCCCGCAAGGGTCTCATCAGTGTCCGTCCTATTGATGAGGTGCTATTTTTTTGTCCACGCCCAACAAAAATGTCCACGCCTCGTGGACGTGGACTTTGTTGCAAACAAGGGCAGCAAGCGTTATTACATTCAGTCTGCATGGAAAATGCCTAACGAGGATAAAGTCCGACAGGAGACTCGTTCCCTGAATGCTATCAGCGACTCTTTCAAGAAGATTATCGTTACTGGAGAGAACATTCGCCTCAAACGCGACGAAAATGGCATTGTGACCATCCCTGTCATCCAGTTCCTGAAAGATCCCAATAGTCTGGACCTGTAGATTGTTTCCGATGGGTAGATGGGCTCGCGATTTCAGGAAACTGGTGGAGAGCCTTCCTGCCGACCCATCAGTATAGTGGCTCACAAAGAAATGTTCCGGATCTTCGCTGAAGGTTGGCCTCCCATTGGGAAATGGGCGTGTAGTTCTTGAAACGCCTTCCGTGTCGGTAACAAAAACCCGCTGAAAATCAGCGGGTTACAAGTGGTGCTGATAGCACCACCATACATAGGCATGGGTCAATGGGTTACGGGTGATTGGTACAGGTTTTTCTCCCGCTTTTTACAAGGTGTCCACTCCGTGGATGGGTGGACGGAGTGGACAGCGGTGGACAAAGTGGTGAATCATAATAAAACTCCAGCCGGATGGCCAGCTGGAGCAATCTTTATTTTAGTCTCTACTTTCTTGAACGGCATCTATCAGACAGACAACGCTGTGGATGAATCCTAAAACTGATAAAAGCGTCGGGCCACCAACCAGCAAACTCGCTAGCGAGAGAGCAGAGCCGATGGCGCTTCATCAAATTCTTTTTTGTTTCTGCATACGCATAATACTAAAATTAAATTAAATAAAACATGAGTTTTTGGCTGAAACTCACCATCTCTTTATGCCTATCTAGTTATTTCGATGCCCTTCGACCAGGATAGGCTTCTTCTCACAAAGATAGTTAATCCTGCTGAAATGATAGATTGTTGTAAGGAATCTGGAACAAAAAATGTAACTTTGTAAGTTAAGATGATTTACATCGCAAGCAATGATTGACAAGCAGTTTCTAAATAGTATCTTTACCGGGGACAATACTGCATTCACAAAGCTATATGAAGAGTGTAGAGTGTTGTTTATGGCTTTTTTTGCGAAGCATTATCCTGGAACCAAGGTGCCATTACAGGACCTTTACCAAGATTCTATCACAGAGCTTTGGTCTCAAATAATTGATGGGAAGATTACTGAGGATAGCCTGAGATGCTCTCTCTCTACCTATGTAATATCAATAGGAATAAATAAAATGCGCGAAGGATATCGCGGCGTAAAAAAAACCGACAAGATTGCCGAGGCGTTAAAACAGCAGCCTGATGCCTACCGTATTTCCGGTGGAGTCAAGACCCCCATTCTTGACTTAGAGGATAGAGAAGAAGCACAAAAAGAGAATATTCGATTACGACTTGAGTTCCTTAAGAAGAAGTATGAAGAATTGGGCTATCCCTGCACGTTGCTACTTCGTTATACGTGGTATAACAAGATGTCCGATGATAAGATTTTAGAGGCGTTTGGCGGTTACTTTGCTAATACTGACTCACTAAAATCCAAGAGGTTCAAATGTCGAAAGACTCTTGATAATATGTACAAGGCTTGGAAAATCTCTCAAGAATAGATAGTTATGAATACTGAAATAGAACAATACGAAAGGATTCAAGAGTATCTTCTCGGCAGGATGTCCGACGAAGATCGTGCTGCATTTGAGAGAGATTTGGCTACTGACGATGCTTTACGAGAGCAGTACGAAGATTTACGGTTGCTTGCTCGTTCTATCAATAAAGCCAATCAAGAGGTTGAGCTGCGAATGGCCTTGGAAGAATCCGAAAAGCTACTCGCAGAGTCATCTATGGCGGTTCAGGATGAGGGAGCTATAGATGAAGAACTAAGCAGGGTAGAACATGAATTGAAGATGATGGGGGTCTCAGTTGAAGATCCAAAACCAAGTGTGCTTCAAGTTCTCAGAGACCGAATAAACCATGCTTTTAAATCAGTGGGACAATGGTTTGCCATGAAGGGGCCTTGGACGGTAGAGATTTCAGGCAGGAGTACTCCATCTGTTATCTTATCCCGTGTAAGCGGAGTGGCTGTTCGTCTGGCAGTTGTCTGTAGTTTTGCCCTTGTATGCACTATTGGCACCTTGAGCTATAACGCTCATTCTGTTGGTATGGGTTGCCAGATAGCTAATGATCCCAGTAAGGGTGCTGACCCGATTACCGAACTGATTTTAAATGGAGAATATTCTGAGGCCCAAAGAGAGTTATCGGAACTTATTGATTATAAGAAACAGCAAAGAGATGGTTTATCTCCCGATTCCGATCAATATCAGTATTATTCTTCAGAGATTGATGAAATGGAATTTTTGGATGCGGTATGTGATTTGCGTAGATGGAAATACTTCTCTGCAAAATCGAAGTTAAAAGCCATCGCAAGCAGAGAGGGGTATTATCAGTCTCAGGCTAAAGACTTATTAGATAAACTGTTCTAAATGAAGAAAATTATTCTCATCGCTTTCTTTGCCTACATGCTGTTCCCTTGCGCAGCACAGGTTAATCGGGCTTTACTTGTAGGAATAGAAGATTATCCGACAGAAAGCGGTTGGAATAAGATTCACGCTCATAACGATTTGGACCTTGTAAGGGCGGCTCTTTGCAGCAATGGTTTCCTTCCAAAGAATATCCTTGAGTTACGCGATGAAAAAGCAACTTTATCTTCTATCAGGAAGGCGTTTCAATCATTATCAAAGGCTGCTCGTAATGGTGATAATGTGATTGTGTTTTTCTCTTGTCATGGCCAACGGATTACCGACTTAAATGGTGATGATCCTGACGGTTTGGATGAGGCCTTGATTCCTTTTGATGCGTTGATGGAGTATGGGCAGCGAGGGTATAAAGGAGAGAATCATTTGATAGATGACGAGATTAATGCTCTGTTGCATAGCATTACGAATAGAATTTCTCCTCGAGGTCATTTGCTGCTCCTACTTGATGCTTGTCATAGTGGAGATGGCGACCGTGACGTGTATTCTGAAGATATTCAAGAGTATTACCGTGGAGTCGACAAGGATTTTATCATTCCTGTGCATAAAAAACATGATTCAGGAACGTCGTCGGTGCTTGACAGACCTTGGACTAGCATTAGCGCATGCAAGGACTATCAAACAAATTATGAGATAGTCATTAACGGCAAGTACTATGGGCGACTAGCATATGCATTCTGTCAATGCTGGAACGTAGGATTATCAGATGCTGAATTAATCGAAAGGATTCAGCGATACTATGATTCTCTTCCGGCAACACCGCGTGGCTTCAAACAGGTTTTGGATTATTATTGTCCCGAGAATGAATAATCATCGAAGATGCATCATTACGTTTTTTCTGCTCTTTTGCTCCTGTGTCCTTTCAGCCCAGAATTTGAGCAGTATACGGGATGAGTGTGAAGCGCTTATGAACCAGGGACGGTATTCTGAGTCCAAATATCAGCTTATGTTGAGTTTGGCCGATTATACCGAAACGCAATTGATGTCCTTGAATAATGAAGACCCCATTTTTCTCGAGCGCTATTATAATGATATTCTTGAATCGAAAATCCTTTCCGGGGACTGTATTACTGTTTTTAATGACTTCCAGAGACCTATATCGTTCAAAAGTGAACGAGAGGGAATCCGCAGGTACCATCTGAACAGCATATGGCTAAGACAACCTGGTGTACGTGCGTTTTACAATCAGCAAGGCTATGATGCGCTTCTGACCAACGTGCAGCTTTGTGAGCACATGGTTTCGGCTTTCGAAAGCGTTCGTTCTACGATTTTTGATGCGGATGAAATTGAGCGTATTGTATACACCGATTTATTGATGGCCTATTGGAATGTTGATGACGAGGAGAAACTGTTCTCCACCTTGGATAGAATAAGCCAGAAGATGGAGAGTATCCCTGAAGAGGGTGAATCGTGGCCAAGATACTACTGGTACTTTGTCGGGACAAGATGCATAAATAATGGTGACATTAAACGTGCGGAGGGCATTTTTAAAAAGTCACTCAAGGCCATGCTGATTTATGATCCGGATGGAGCCTTCATGCCATGGGCCTCTTTAGTGGAAATCTACTTTTCGGAAGGCGATTTAAAAGAAGTACATGATTTGACGGTTCAAACAGCTGGCATTATTCGAGACAAGACCCTTGAGAAACTTCGTAGAATGACATACGAGGATCGTCAAATGCCTTTACAGAATCAAACGACAATTCGTGCTTACAATGCTCTGATTAAGCTTCCTGTTGGGACATACGAAGATGTTCTATATGATGCAGCTCTCTTCTCTAAGCATGTTCTGATGGATATTGATTCTGAAACGACCCGTAACGTACGCTCTATTGACGACGAAGCATTGAATGGTGCATACTACGATATGCTGCGTCTTCAAGGGACTGAAGGTTCGTGGTATTCTAATTATCTATTCTTGAAGCTTTATCAGACTTATAGCCCAGTTGAGTCTCCGATGCATTATTCATGGCGCGATGTACAAAAGCAGTTGGGCAACCATGACGTTGCTATAGAGTTTTTACGCGTTGGCGCCAGGTATCAAGATTACGTTGCTTTAGTCCTCCGAAAAGGATGGTCAAAACCGTGTCTGGTTGAACTCTGTAATGAAAGCATTCTTGATGGGCTTTACCCAGATGCCAGTTCTCATAGAGAGAGGGCGCGATTCGCTTGCCAACAGACATTCGACCCCATCATTCCGTTTTTAGAGGAAGGAGACAATATATACTATTCGTGTGACGGAAAATTAGCCCAGTTGAATTTTGACGCTTTTCTAGACCCTTCAAACGATCTGCTTAGTCAGAAGTATCAATTACATAGGGTAACTTCGACTCTGGTGATTCCAAGAGATTTTGAGCGGCAACAATTTGACAATCTTATACTTTTTGGCGGAATGGATTACGACCTTAGTCAAGAATCGATCCTGGAAGAATCGCAATTGTACCATAAAGTATATCCCGTGGAAATGTTTGAATGGAAAACACCGGTTGGTGCCAGTTTCGTTTTTGGAGGAAGATTTGATGAGCGAACTCTTTCCTGCGTTTCAGTTAGTTCCTTGCCATATACAAACGAGGAGGTCCGACGCATTGCCGCTTCCTGGACAAATCCTAAGGGTGTATTTCAGATTACTGGAAAACGAGCAGTAGAAGAAAGTTTTAAATACTGGAGCATAACATCTAATCCAGAGGGAAAAAATATTTTTCATATCGCCACACACTCCTGTCTCTTGAGCTCTGACAACCTCAATTGGGAAGGACTTCCCATTTCACGTCAAGAAGCAGCATTCAAGCGAGATGGCCTATTATTCAGTGGGGCCTCATACGCAATAAATAAGATTCCGTATTCTCTTGATAAGATGAATGATGGGATTCTTTTCTCGGAAGAGATTTCAGTTTTGGACCTCCGCTCTGCAGACATTGTCGTTATGTCGGCATGTAATACAGCTGCTGGAGAAGATTCATTAGATGGTATTTATGGATTGCAACGCGCATTTAAGATTGCAGGGGCAAATACGATTATTATGACGCTCTGGCGGACCAACGACAAGGCGACAATGAGGTTCATGGATGTTTTTTATGAAAACCTCTTTTCGGGAAACTCAAAGTACGCTTCCTTCAATAAAGCACAACAAACTATCCGGAATGAGTACAATAACGACCCTTACTATTGGGCGCCGTTTATAATGCTGGATTAGTTTTGATATGCGTACTTCTTTCATCTCTTCGGTATGGGACGAACAGAGATGCTAAAAAATATGTCAATAGATTTTAAGTCGTAGATTACCATTATTGTCAGACATTTCTCAACGAGATTCAATCCCGTCCATCATAATAAACGGTGCCCAATAAAAAGGATCTCCATTGTAGTTGGCGTATATGAGGTCTCTTGCAGCATTAAAGGATTGATGTTTACTCTTACCATCAAAAAGGTTCTTGTAAAAACAATCCATGAATTCCATGGCGACCCTATCATTGAGTTTCCACAAACTCATAATTACTGTATTAACTCCAGCTTTTTTCAGAGCCCGTTGTAATCCGAATATTCCTTCTGAAGATATAACCCCTTGGCCTGTATTGCAAGCAGAAAGCGAAACGATATCCGTCTGGGAAAGATCCATCATGGCAATCTCTCCAGCCAAAAGAACACCATCTTCCTTACCCTCAGGGACAGGATTCCCCAACCATGCACTTTGACCATTTGACATTATTAAGCCCGAACGATTCATGGTTTTGATCGTGAGCCTATCATCAAAATAGGGATTGGTCACGCCGTCATCCATAAAAAAGCCATGGGTGGCAAAATGAATAATATTCGGACTATTTGTAGAAAAGCCTTTGACGACCTCCTCCGTGCCATTTTTGCCGGAATAAATGGATGTTGAGCAGTTGCCGTTTTCCATTGAATGACGAATACTGTTGATTTCTTGGAGTGAGAATGGTAGAGTATTCCAACCAGCTCGTGTACTATCTATCTGTACTTCCTTCCCCGTTCCATAGGTCAATCCACCAAATAATGCAGCCGTTTTGTACTGCTCTTCTTCCACGATTTGACATAGCTGCCTGCTGGAGGAAATAAGCATAAAGGAATGATTATAAGAGGATTGACGGCAAATCGCATCGAGATTAATAGTGCTAAGCAATCCGGTTGGAGAGTAATATACAACATCACATTCAGCAATATGTGGCTCAAGATACTGCATTAACGAATCGCAAAAATCTCGATTACGATATATCATGCCCTTATTGAGCGACTCTTTCAACCAACTTTCAGGTATGCACTCAACAGCTAAATCATGAGACGGATTAGAAACAATAAATGCATAGTATTCGCGATAATAATCCGAGTAGCCGAATTCTATCACGGCTTCCCTCGGCTTTAGAAGTATATCGTCTATAGTTTGTGGATGAGACTGTTCTCCTCTCTCAAAGTATAGCAACAGGTTCTTAAAAAACATCAAAAGGTTAAAGGCGTTTTGAACGTATTTCTTCTCTGGGTACAGGAATGCGCCATATAGGGCCGTGTTAAGAACTGTGCGATAGTTTTTGATTGCATACTCTCGATCCGAATCATTCATGGTTTTAAGACGATTCTCAATTAAGTAGTCAGTATCGAACTCCAAGCTAGAAAACGCTGCATCAAAATTATGATTTAGCGAATCAAGAGCAGAACGAACCTTCAAAGTATCAACCAAGGTGGCCCCACCAGGTCTTGAAGAAGCCTTATTCCATTCCTTTGTCGCCAAAATAGTTTGATGTATGCCTTTTCTAAGATATGCCTTTGCAAGATACTTCTCGTCCAGGACATCACCAACATGTGCAACTCTTTCTGCGTTAGTAGAAGACAGGCCATTATCATCCTGTGTTAACGCCTTGATAACTTTATCGCTATACTCGATGGCTTCGTGGTCTTTTTCCAAGAGCCCCATTTTTTCAGCGTAATCGTCCCATAAGTTCAATAAGAATTTGAACGCGACAATCTGAACTTCATTTACAATTAACGAATTCTTTTCTTTGGCCTCTTTGTCCAGATTGCCACAATACTCATAGTACCGATTTTCTACATAGTCGATTATATTCTTTATCTGGCCTGGATTATCGAAATAATCATCTATATAGTAATCATATAGGAGGCTTTGTATAGCACAGACGGTATTAATATCAGACGTTTTTCGTGCAAGTAAGTTCAGTTCTTCCAGCACGTATTCAATTTTCTCCGTACTTTCGTCTTGAACTGACAGGCTTAGCATTTCATCAAGTAATTCGTAGCCAGTATAAGAATAACGTTCTATATCCGTATTCTTAAAAGCCTCATCAAGCAATCCCCATAGTTCATCAAACGGTGTAGCAGGATCTATTGAACGAACCATATACCTACGTATAAGAGACATTACAAGATACTTTTTATCGCTTGCAGCTTTGGCCTCTTGTAGTATCTCTGCAGATAATCTTTCAGCCCTGGGAAAAACTTCAACCCTTACCAATGACGCAATAAAAATATCGTACATCTGAAAAAGATCCTCCTCTTGAAGATTCTTGGCGAGGTCATCTTTTATAAAACCGTCGAGTATAGGTATTACCTCCGAATATCGATTGTCTCTATACTTGCATACAGCCAACCGATAAACCCATTTGCAGTACTGAAAGCTTGATTTCCCTTCTTTACTTTCTATCTTAGGTAACGCTTCAAGTATCTCGCTGGCAGTATAAGAGTAGTTGGGAATAATAGACATAAAGGCATAGCTCTGGTCCAACGATTTAAGCATTTTGTCGTATTCGGAATCCTCTTGAGCAAACGACAATATGCAGGACACTGCCGCCAAGAGCATGACTGCCATAATACGTCTCATAATAAAAGGAAAGGTATTTCTCATATTTCCAAATTCGTTAGGAGGGAGCCTTGGTTCTTGTTTTTATGGGTATGCAAATTTAACACTTTTTATCTTGTTGCCTGATATGTAGTACTTTAAACTATTCTTTTTCTTTCTTGCCCGTAATAATGGATTAAAATACCGCGGTTACTTCCTTTTCCTTTTGTCATAGACAAGTGTACGAAACGACAAAAACACTTGTAATATGGCAGAACAAATCAATCTTCAAGACCTCTTATCAGAGCTCAGAAAAACGGGCTACCAGTCCACGGTCAGGAATAATATGGTGGAAACAATCCTGGAAGGACAGCCAGTGTACACATTCATTTCTGATTGGGATAGACTCACCATCTCTTCCATAAGTCCTCTTGATGGGCAAGACCCCATCGCGCCACTTATTGCCGCAAATGAGACCGTTAGGACTTTGGGGTATGTGAGAGTCTATGTCCAGGCGGAGAATGAAACTGTTCTCTTTAGCGTTGATTTTCCTTGCGAGGACGTTACTAGGATTATTCCCCTTTTCTCCCGTGGTCTGGAAGTTATCAAGTCTGCGAGAGAGGCCTTCGGCAGCACGATGAAAATTCTTTCTGTCAGGTTGCGGTTACCAACATAGAAAACCTGCATAAAGAAAGTGAAGAACAATTAATACTCAAAGCAATGGAAACAAGAAAAAACATTATCAACGACACGATGAAGGTTTATTCAACAACCAAGAGACTGGCAAAGCGGCGCTCCGCTTCCTTATACCAGGTGTCTCTGAACTTTATGGATGGGCGCTCCATCAAAGATCTATCCTATAAGGAAGAGGATGGTGACACCCGTCGCAAGGTGCGCCGAATCATTGAGAAGCGCGTTTGCCAAAAACTCCATAACCAGATGGACAATCTAGATGGTAATGACATTCGATACAGAGAGAGAAGGCAGTCCGCCAAGTATGTCAAACGCATCTGCGGGAAAATCCCTTATGCCTTCTCGGCGTAAGGGATTCCGACCGATGGAAAAAAGTTCATCCTCTGCCGGTTACCAAAGCGGAATAGTGACATAGATAAGTAGAAATCAAAACAATTATGACAATGGAAAGAACATACGATGTGGGCGCTGCCAAATACGCAGCCAAGAAGCTCTTGAAAACTTTCAAGAAGAATGATCTGGACAATCCTCGTCTCGTGGACTACTTATCTACGATTCTCACTTTTGCTGAGGACGGTTGCATCCCGAAGCTCAAAGCAAGGACTCAAAGGGTTATCAACTATCTCTTGACCCGGCAAGGCATTTTCGAAGATGTCCTTGACGCAGTACGCAGAATTGAAGAGCAGATTAGCAAGGCTAACGAAAAAAGGCGGGTGATGGAAGTCCGGCACAATGCCTCCTGTCACTATTATAGGAATAGACTTACGGATTCTGATTACGCCGAGTGTCCAGCAAAGTTGAATGTATACGATGTCGTCAAGGTGCCCACTATGGGTGGGATGCACTTTTCCATTATCTCGGAAATAAATGATGAATTCGTGACATGTTTCCCGATGACCACAACAAGCCGAAAAGACCTTGGGCTTATCGGAACCAAGAGCGTTTCCCTCTCCGGTTGTGGTGACGATCGTTATGAGGGAATTCGGCTTTCAGCTTCAGCTACGCGAGTCGCCCTTCAGGACGCTATCAGGTCATATATCGGTTCTGTTGCAGACAATCCCCAGATCTGCGAGAGACTGGCAAAAGTGGTTTCCTTCGCTTAGTGTGGTTACATCATTCAAATACCGACATTAAAGAATAAAATAAAAGCAATGGCAAAGAACAGATTCAGGAGAAAACACCTCCAGTACACAAAGAGATTCCAATCCATTTTGGCGGGGGCATCAGCCCAGCCCGGATACACCATACCCGCTTGCGTAGAGCATACGGGAAACGGAAATGCAGTTATCTTCAAGAGCGAGATGGACTTCATCTCCAGGTGCATCCTTGATTATCCTTCGATAGAGACCGGTGGACAGCTATTCGGCTTCTACACAGAATCCGGTACGCCTGTAGTGCTTTATGCCATCGGTCCCGGAAGAAATGCCAACCACCAAGCCGCATTTTTTAACCAGGACATCGAGTACCTAACCAGAATCGGGGCAAAACTGAAGGATTACTTTGGGCTCCATCATATTGGGGAGTGGCATTCCCATCATCAGCTGGGCCTTGCACGCCCCAGCGGGCATGATGCTTCTACCATGATTAACACCATCCGCGAGAAAGGTCTTGGCCGCTTTCTGCTTTGTATAGGAAACTGCGACGGCATAAGCACAACCCTTAACCCTTTCCCCTGCAACAGCCGCGACTATATCGCCGGCCGTTGGGATGTAATCTTTTCTGACAGTCCAATCAGGCGGCCCGCTGACAGACTGATGGCTGAAGATCTTGTGATGCCCAGAACGCAGGCGGCAAGTCATCGTGATCCCAACCTGAATAATGCAAGTCCATCAAAGCCTATGTATAAGACCGGTTATTGGCTGGAAGAAAAGGCAAATAATCGGGCTTTGAGAGACATCCTTGCATACCTTCAGGGACGAAATGGGGCTGGGATTGAGACGGTCATTAAACTTGACCCTGAATCCAGGGTACATATCTTTAGCCATGGTGTCAACCGCCGGGGAAAGGGCTGGTCGGAGGACATTCTTTTCCCAATGGGTTTCCCGGAGAGGAAGCCTGTTGTGAGCCGGTGGCTCGATAAAGAGGTAGTCCTGATGAATCCCGTAGATTGGATCTACTCCGGAGATATTCTGAAATCATTTATTCGTTACTATTCAAACCTTTAACAATTATGGACAACGCACGATATCAGGCAGAACTTGGTGTTCTCAGAAGGAAACTCCCTAATTCCTGGTACTGCTTTGAAGGAATCGGCACATCCACGCCGACTCTCAAGATGGCGGCGCGCACTAACAGCGGGAACCTGTATACACTGCACTTTGACCTGTCCCAGTTTCCGATGTCAATCCCCAAGGTGTTCGTCACTCGGATGCTGAAGACTAAGAGTGGGCTTGAGATGAGAGGGTGCAGCGCATCTATGCATACCCTGGACAGTGAGCATGGCTGGACAAGAATCTGCCACTATGGTTACAGTTCTTGGACTCCGAATGTCTCCCTTTACAAGGTATTCATCAAGTGCCGCCTCTGGTTGGAGATGTACGAAGCTCACCTTCGTACCGGGAAAGAAATACAGTATTATTTGAATCATCAAGCATAATCAAACCATACAATATCAAAAACTTAAAGCAAAATGAACGAGAATCAACTTAACAATTTAGCAGAAAACATTCGGGAAGAAGGTTACAACCCCGCAACATCGGGCACAGACTTGGTGTACGACCCTGCCTCAGGCGAGTTCCGCACAGTCCCCAGAGGATACAGCCCGTCCAATGGAGAAACCGTTACGAAGTTCACGGAAGGAGGTTTCGCTTCTGAAAGTGGTCACGTAATGGTCTACCTCAGAGAGGACGAGTTGAAGAGCGCAGAAGAAGCTCTCGGCTCTGCGGAAGAAGTCCCTGCCTATGTGGAAGAAATTGACTCGGATGAAGTGTTCCACATTCATTTTCAGCCCGAGATAAAGAAACTCCCAGGCGAACTTCGTCTCCCGGGCTTCTGTACCCGGGATCGTAACGCCATCAACGGTCTGAGTCACTCGAGCTTGCGCTTCTGTGTCCTTCTGACCGAAGATGGACCTGAGGTCTGGTATCGCCTGCGCCCGCTTAAGTCTCGTCAATGGGCGCAAGCAGAGGCGTTCATTGTACCTTCTGAAGAGAACCTGTTCTCTCGCTCCAAAGGTATCCTTGAGGTCGATATCCTTCGCGATAAGAGGGTGCTTGTCATCGGCCTTGGAAGTTTTGGCTCCCAGATCTCAATCGAGTTGGCAAAGGCCGGCGTCGGGCACTTTGCCCTGATGGATTTCGACCGCGTCGAGCTTCACAACTTGTCGCGTCACACAGCAACGATTCACGACCTTGGCCGCCTCAAGACCAATGTCATTGAAGAGGCGATTCTCGGAAAGAATCCATATGCAAAAGTGGAAAAGTTCCCGGTCAACATCAACGAGGACCTTCCTCTTCTATATGAGGAGGTTGAGAAAGCGGACCTTGTCATCTGTGCAACGGACAATAACACTAGTCGATTCAACATTTCCGGTGCGTTGGTCGAAAAGGGCAAAGTCGGCATTTTCGGAAGAGCCATAACCCGTGCGGAAGGTGGTGATGTATTCCGCTATCGCCCAGGTGGTCCTTGTTACTGCTGCGTAGTCGGAGCCGGCAATCTTCAGGAAGAGGAGATATCTGATGTTGCATCCGCCAGGCGTGACGGGAGAATTGCAGCATATGTCTCGGCAGAGGATGCTGAAGCGATGGTTCAGGTAGGTCTTTCGTCCGACATCGAGCCCATCTGCAACCTTATGGTAAAACTCGCTTTGGTTGAGCTTTCCAGAGGAAAAGAGTCCGGAATCTCTTCACTTGAAGAGGAGCTGACGTACGATTGTTATCTCTGGGCAAACAGAAGAGACAGGCACTATGCCAATTGGAAGCCTTTCCCTGCTGCAGGTCAGCTACCTTCCATTCTTCGCTGGTATGGGGTGAAGGTGAACAAGGATGAGCACTGCCCAATTTGCTCCGGAAATATCGTTCTCGATGACGGTGAAGAGGAAATCAATGCAATGGCCAGTAACATTGATCTCAATCAATAAGACATGGCCTACAGGTACGATGAAAAGACCGGGGAGTTCATTGGCTCCCCGGAATCTAGGAAAGAGCCCCAGAAGGAGATATATGGACACCCCACATACCCTCAAACTACACGTACAACTACAAACACAACCAACACGACAGAAAGCGTTGCTGGCGGATGCCTGAAATCAGTGGGCAAACTCCTGCTCTACTGGGCAATCATTGGAGCTATAGCAGCCATATGTTCTTTATTCAATTGAAAAGATGCAGATAGATTTTTCCAGATTTACAGAGAAAGCCCGCACCACCATAAGCGGCGCGTATCAACTGACGGTCTCCTGCCATTATGCTCAGGTGGAGGACCAGGTACTGATGGTCTCATTAATCCAGGAAGGTAAAGATATGGTATTTTTCCTCCTTCAGGAGATGGGAGTGGTTAAGACGGCTTTTTGCCAGGCGATTAGTGACTCGATGCGGTCATTAGATCATTCGCCGAATGAGCGTCCGGAGTTCTCTGACAGTATTAAGAGGATTTTGTTGAACTCTTTATCCATTGCTTCCGAGAACGGTTCTTCCGTTGTGGCCCTGGAGCACATCTTTTGGAGTTTTGTCGAGACCCCTGGGGCAGTTAGAGACATTATGGCTTCTTTTGGAATTACAAGGGCGCGAACTCAGGAGGCAGTCGTTGCTTTTAGAAATGGCAACATCACTCATGAAGAACAACACCTGGAAAGGGAGCGGACAAGCCTGCGAGCATTGAGCAAGTATACCCAAAACATGATTGTTCTTGCTGAGGAAGGCAAAATTGAGCCAGCCATTGGTCGCGATGACGAAGTGCGTAGAATCCTGCAGATCCTTTCACGGAAAACAAAAAACAATCCGATGCTGGTTGGCGCTCCAGGGACTGGAAAGACTGCGATTGTTGAAGGGCTGGCTCATCGCCTTGTTAGAGGCGATGTTCCGCAAGAATTGGCCGGACTAAAGCTATATTCGCTGGATATTTCCGCCCTCATCGCGGGGACGAGTCAGCATGGTGAATTTGAGGAGCGACTGAAAAAAGTAATCCGTGATGTGAAAAGCGATCCGAACATTGTATTGTTCGTTGACGAAATGCACCTGCTTATTGGAGCAGGCGGTTCTTTGAATGCTGCAAATATCTTAAAGCCAGAGCTTGCGAGGGGCGAAATCAAGGTAATCGGTGCTACGACAATCGAAGAGTGTACCAAATTTATCGAAAGCGACAAAGCGTTCGAGAGACGTTTCCAAAAGATTTATGTCGAGGAACCGAACACTGATGATGCCATAACGATTATGCGAGGGGTCAAGTCCCGATTTGAAGCATTCCATCGAATTAAGATTCTGGACGAGGCAATTGTGTCTGCAGTGAAACTGTCACAGCGATATATCTCAGACAGATACCTGCCTGACAAGGCCATCGATCTGATTGATGAGGCTGCGGCAAAGATGCGCATCGAGCGTTCCTCCGTCCCGGTTGAACTGGATGAGCTATCCGCCCAGATCCGCTCAAAAGAGATGGAACGGGAATCTCTTCGCCAAGACGAAGATCCACATGATTTAAGTGAACTGGACGCGGAAATTGCCAATTTGCGAGAAAAGGAAAACGATCTCAACGCCAAGTGGCAGAACGAGAGAAGGAGGTTTGAGGATCTTCAAGCGAAGAAAGATGCCCTCGAAAGAGCTAAGACCAATTTTGAACAGGCTGAGAGATCTGGCCAATATGAAACCGCAGTTTCCCTGCGGGGAGAGATTGACTCTCTGAACAGTGAGATAGACGCGATACTTGACGAAATCAACCATTCTGAGTCTGCCTTGTTAAAATCATCGCTCAATGAAGATGATGTAAGGGAGGTAATCCATGCGTGGACGGGTATCCCTGTCAACAAGCTAAGTGAGGACGAGTCCGAAAAACTTTTACACTTGGAAAGTATTCTCAGACAGGCCGTAATTGGACAAAATGCCGCGATTTCATCAGTTTCGCGCGTTGTCAGACGAAATAGGATGGGATTCGGAGATGAAGGAAAGCCCATAGGATCATTCTTGTTCCTTGGCACTACCGGTGTTGGGAAGACGGAACTTGCCAAAGTATTGGCGGAATATCTTTTCAATAGTAGGGAAATGATTGTCCGTATTGACATGAGTGAGTATCAGCAAGAATTCAGTGTAAGCAGACTCTTTGGTGCGCCTCCTGGATATGTCGGCTACGATCAGGGTGGTCAATTGACTGAGGCAGTCCGTAGAAAGCCTTACAGTGTCATTTTGCTTGACGAAATTGAGAAAGCACATCCCAAGGTGTTTGAGACTCTTCTACAGGTTCTTGATGATGGCCGTATGACGGACGGACAAGGACGTGTCGTTGACTTCAAAAACACAATCATCATCATGACGTCCAATATGGGAGCTGGCGCGATAGCCCAGACACTGATTGAGAGAGGTCATTCACAAAATGATGTTGCGAATGCGAAGCAAATGGTTCTACAGAAACTGAAGGAGAAGGTGGCTCCCGAATTCATCAACCGTATAGATGAAATCGTAATGTTTCTGCCTCTTGGGAAAGAAGAGATTGAGAAGATTGTCCGGTTACAAGTGGCCAGGATGTGCATTAAACTTAAGAAGAACGGACTTGACATCGAGTTCGACAGCAGGGCGATTGATTTCCTGACAGAGAAAGGCTTTGTCCCGGAATACGGAGCTCGACCGGTCAAAAGGACCATCAATGACCTGTTCGTTAACGAGTTAACACTTAAAGTTCTTAACAAAGAACTGAACAGAGACCAAAAGATTCAAGTAACGACAAACGGAGAAACGTTGGTATTTAATAACATATAACAAAGATGAAGATATTAGGATTACCCGGAACCTCTTTCTCTCCCAGCAGGGCGATAGGCATTGATGTGCTGAAACGCAAGATTGCCAAAGCGACAGGAATACCTACAACCAAGCAAGGGCTGGAGAGGAAGATCGGCAAAACAATCATCAAAGGGGTAAAGAAGATTATTGGATAATGATTGAGACCGCGACACTGAATCTGATTCTACTTTTCGCTGTAGTTATCATTGCTTTGACAGTAAGCATTTTTCGGTTGAACAAGACTAATGCAGACTATCAGGCACCAATAAGCGTAAAGTCTATTGTCACGCTTCTGCGGCGGAACGGGACATCATCGACTGTGAAAGGGCCTTGGATTATTTTCAATTACCAGGACCAGGAATACACAATTCATACGTCTAAATTGCCTGTACTGGTTGTCGTTAAGCAAACATCTCTCGAGGGGCTCCAGGAAAAAACAAACGTCCTTAGGGATGTAGCACAAGCCGTTTCTCTTGATACGGCAATGGCTTCCATCCATATTGATGGTAATCCAGCTAATCGGGCCATTATTCAAGTTAATGCAATCGAAACCTGTATTGGCGCATTTGCACAAAGGCTGAGCATTTACCTGGATATCATCGATGAAACTGAGAAACGATTCTTTGACGAGATAAAGCGAAGAAATACTAGCCATTAACCGGTTACCTTGACCAATAAATGACATAAAAGGATGAACCTTAAAATAAAAAAAGATGAGTTACTACAACGAAGATCAAGAACCCGATTACGAAAAAGAATGGCTTCGCGAATTCTTTGGCGAAGACTGGGTAGAGGGTGACGACCCGTACCGCGAAGCATTTGATGGACATCCTGATGCCTATTGGAACATAGACTAACATATAAAAGAATCAAAAAGATGAGGAAAACTGTATTACTTCTCACAACCATTATCGCAATCGTTCTCAGCGGCAACGTGTACGCCCAGAAGAACAACACCGCCAACGACTACAACCTCAAGAAGGCCTACGAGGTCCTGAACGAGGAGAAGGACGAGGCCAAGGCCTTGGACCTTGTGAACAAGCAGCTCCGGGAGACTCCGGACAATGTGGATGCGCTTGTCCTGCGCGTCCGCCTGCTTCGTCACAAGAATGACCGGGCCAGTGCGCTGCAGGCGATTAATCACGCCATTGAAGTCAATAAGCCCAAGAAGAGCGGAACAGCCATGTCCACCCTCTACTGGTGGAAGGCATACCTGTACAATGACGCAAGGGATTACAAAAACGCTACAACCAATTTTAAGAAGGCTTACGACCTCTCGAAGAAAGACGACAAGGATAACCGCCACAGCATAGGTTTCGACTATGCTCAATGTCTGCACGAACTGGGGAAGATGGATGAATCTGACGCTATCTATCGAGAGATGCTGGCCGAAGATGAGGCCGATTGCGGTGCCATGGTGGGTCTTGCCCGAAACATGATCGACCGCGAGCAATACAAGGAGGCCATTGCGCTTCTGGAGAAATGCCAGCAATTGGATGCCGACTACTCCGAAGTGTATCGCTTCAAGATGAAGGCCTATGACAAGCTAGGTGAAACCACCAAGGCCATCGATGCCGCCCTGGACTGGTTCGATAAGAATGACAATGCCAATACTGAGTCCATCTTGAAGGTTCTGACCAAGCGTCCCAACTATGCAGAAGCAAGTCTTAAGTCCCGTGCCAAGAAGAGCGAAAGCCCGTTCCAGTGGAAGGCATTCCTGTGCCAGTTCTACGAGACGACGCATCAGTATGCAGAGGCCGTGAGGGCGTATGATGACCTGGAAGCCGAGTTTGGCCATTATGACCAGATTAATTTCTACAGGAGTGACTGCTACAGTGAGTTGGGGCTCAATGAGCTCGCCATCGCCGACATCTCCAAAGCAATGGAGAAAGACCCGAGTTGGCGCAGTCTCTGCCAGCGTGGTGACTATTACCGGCTCTCCGGTGATATCGATGCTGCTATCGCGGACTTCACCGCCGCCATTGAGGAGGTCCCTGACGGAGCCTATGCCTACTACAAGCGTGGATGGTGCTATGAGATGAAGGGAGATCGTAAGAAGGCACTTGAGGATTATAACCTGGGCCTTGAGATGACCGAGGACTATCCTTACCTCTATCTTATGCGTGGCGAGCTCCTGCTGTTGGATGGTAATAAAGTCGAAGCGGATGCTGATTTTGAGGAGGTCATCCAGAAGGATACCATTGCCGAGAATGGGAGCTGTCGCCAGTATGCCCTGCACTTCCTGGGCCGTGACAAAGAGGCAGAGGAGTGGATGGACAAGATTATTGCTTCCGATCCGGAGGATGCAGGCCACTATTATGACCAAGCCTGCCTCTACTCCAGGATGGGGCGTCTGGAGGAGTCCGTTGCTGCTCTCCGTGTCTCTTTCGAGAAGGGTTATCGAAGCTTCTCTCACATCCGCCTGGATGACGATATGGATGCTGTACGTGACTTGCCGGAGTTCAAAGCCCTGATTGAGGAGTACGAGGCTAAGCATGCTGCTTATCTGAAGGAGTTCGAGCTGGCGATGCCGGAGAGGGAGGAGACCGTTATCGAGATTGCCGTCAAGCGCAATCCTGGCGGCACCTTCGAGATTCCCTGCGACATTAATGGCCTGGCCCTGCAGATGATCTTCGACACCGGGGCTTCTGATGTCACAATCTCCTCAGTAGAAGCCAACTTTATGTTCAAGAACGGATACCTGGCCGAAAAGGACATCAAAGGGAAACGCTACTATCAGGTGGCCAACGGCCAGATCAATGAGGGCACCGTTATCACGCTCCGCGAGGTCAAGATTGGCGACGCTGTGCTTCATAACGTGGACGCCTCAGTGGTGAAGAGCCAGAAGGCTCCACTTCTCCTGGGACAAAGTGCAATGGAGCGTTTTGGGACTATCACGATTGACAACCAAAACAACAAGCTCATCATCAAACACTAATAACGGCAACAAGGGCCTGCCTTCTGTTAGGCGTGAAAGGCAGTCGGCAAGCCTGCCGTTTTTCATTAACTTTACAGATAATTCAAGAACTATGTTAGGAGCAATTACAGGAGATACCATAGGCTCGGCCTATGAGTTCCATAATACGAAAGACTATAACTTTACACTGTTCTTGGGCAACAGCGCCTATACGGATGACAGCGTAATGACGATGGCTGTCGCTTACTGGCTGCTCAAGGATAAAGAGCATTCCTACCAGGGACTTGAGGACATCATGGTTATGTTTGGGGAAAAGTGTCCCTGTCCCATGGGCGGATACGGCGGCGGGTTCCATACGTGGCTGTTCTATCCGGAGGGACTGTACAATTTTGATGATAAGTACGGAAAGGCTCCTTATGAGTCCGAAACAGGCCGCCATCCTTATGGCTCCTGGGGTAATGGTTCCGCGATGCGTGTGAGTGCTGTGGGCTGGTTCTTTGACACCCTGGAAGAGACTGAGCGCGTGGCAGCTATCTCTGCGGCCATCACCCACAACCATCCGGAAGGGATAAAAGGCGCCCAGTCTACAGCCGCCGCTATCTGGATGGCCAGAAATGGAAAGACGAAGAAGGAAATCCGCGACTATATTGAGAAGACATACGGTTACGACCTTCACAAGACCTACGAGTACTGGCATCCCATCTACCACTGGGAATCCAGTTGCCAGGGAACCGTCCCGCAGGCTATCATCGCGTTCCTGGACTCAACGGACTTCGAAGATGCTATGCGCAAAGCTGTTTCCCTCGGCGGAGACAGTGATACGCTTGCCTGTATTACCGGCGGCATTGCGGAAGCGTTCTATAAAGAAATCCCTCGTTCTATGGCCGAGAGAGTAGCCCGTCCGTTCCCTGGAATCTTCAACAAGATTCTGGATGCTGTCAGGGCTGAAACCGCTTACGGTGAAACCTGTAAAATAGTGGACTGATTATGGTTATTGCGTTTATTTCCATCGTAGCAGCCGTGTTGCTGGCCCTGTATGTAGTAAAGAGCCAGGACTATAAGCAGCTGGAAAGAGATATCAAATGGCTTAAAGAGCAGCGTGAGAACACGCCGGCTCCTGTGGCTGTCGATGATGTTGATGCCCATCAGCTGGATAAGGAAACGGCCATGGAGGCCATCCGTTATAACGGATATGTCCCCGATGCAGACGAGCATTGGATTACGTTTATGGCACAGGGTGAACACTATGCCATCGATGCCGAACGTTTCCCGGTTTTGGTGATGATGAAGCACTACAACCTGGATCACAAGGAGTATGATATGGATCTGATGCACAAGGCTGCGCACCAGGTTTCTGACGAACTTATTATGGGAAAAGTCCTCTTTACCGGCGAGGAAGAGGATGGAATTGCGTTCCAGATTACCGCCATTGAGAACAAGTATGGGCATTTCAAAGATTGCCTTCCCAGGTATATCAGCATCATTGAAGAGTCTCAGGCTCGAATGAGCAAGATCTACAATGATATGGATGCAAAACAAAAGGAAGGGCTTTCACTCTATCCGCAAATCGAGACTGGGACTCCCGGCGAGAAGAAAGTAATGTCGTAAGCAAACGTTGACTATGGGAAGGAATACCCTATATAACACATTCTTATTGGGTTTGGCTTTGCTTCTGATTGCCGGTTGTGGCAGCAGGAACAGCAAGAGAACTGTACCCATGATTGAACGGTCTCCGGAGTGGGGTGTAGAGAAGGCGGAGGATAAAGTGGCGTCGTCTGGTGATTCGGATGATTCCTTTGCCACTATTCCGGATGTGCCCTATGAGCCGAAGGTGACTTTTACCGGGCGCGAAAGCCTGGAAGCCATGTGCTCGTTGGCTTCCGGAGAGAATGCGCTTGGTAAAGCAAACGCAAAATACCTCGATGGGTGCTATTACACAGGTGATACTTCAACGCCGTTTCTTGCATCCTTCGCAGAACGGTGGAATAAGGCTGCGTTCCTACGGCGGTTCGTGAATGCCGAGGAACTCTTTGAGCGGGAAAACACAAACATCGGGGATTCCCTGACCACGGACACCGTCAGAGGGAGACTTCCGATGCTGAAGAATGAGTACCAGCTAGCATTCCGAAGCAGCACTTGCGTGGCCAAGGCAAAGAAATTGGTTAAGATGCTTAAGACCATTGACTATGTGCCTACAGAGCGCGAGAAGATGGCCCATCTCTTTGGCGAGCTTGTAAACGTGCCTTATGATACCCCGGATTATGCGACGGAAGCAGATATCGAGGCTATTCAGAAAGACTTTTGGACCTTGTATGACAAGAGCCAATATGTTAAGGACATTGCTGAGATACAGAAGATCCGTGTTAACGAGGACTACGGAACTGAGGCATTGGAGAATCTGCGTAGTTCGTTACAGAAACGATATGTAGAGGCAACAGATTTTGATGAACGTTGTATCCTGGCTTGCGAAATGGCCTGCTGCGGTCAAGAGAATGGAATCGATTATCTCGGAGAACTAATTGAGGCTGGCCAGTATTCCAAATATCTATTGGAGGTTTGGGTGGATTGGAGATTGTATGCTCAGCAGGGCGTCTTCGGCATTTCGACGTATTCGGAAATACCGGACAATCTGTATGACAATGCCCGGCTTCTGGTGGCAAAAGATTATGCGAGGCATATTAATGAGAATCCGGATGACAAACTTGCCAAAGTGCTGCTGCTTAACCTGACATACACCGAAACGCTGCACCGTGTAGGTGGCTATTATGGCAACGAGGCCCTTGGTGCATCCTTATTCGTGAAGGAACGTTATTTCCTGCCGAGAGGAGTGGCAAAAACAGATGAATAGCAAACGTCACGTTCTATTTATGGCCATTGGAGTATGAACGACAAATAAAGTATCAGGAGAATCATTTCGGAGGCCGAAGGCCGACCGAAGGAGGAGCGGCGCAGCCGCGTGGGGGAATCCTTTCCCCCTGCCCCTGGGGGCAGCCGCGAAGCGGCGGGGGATAAGAGGTGCCAGCACCACTAAAACAGGCCGTAGGGGATCCTACGGCCTGTTTTAGTGGTGCTGGGAAGAATCGAACTGCCGACACATGGATTTTCAGTCCATTGCTCTACCATCTGAGCTACAGCACCATCGTTTATGGGATTGCAAAGGTAGGTAAATTTTTGGACTTTGCAAGCGTTTTTTCAAGTTTTTTTGGCTACAAAGGATAAATTCCTGCGCCGACGAAGTCGATCAGGTCCTGTGGGGCAATTTTAAGCTGCAGGCCACGGATGCCGGCACTCACGTAAATGTAATCGTACAGCAGGCAGCTTTCATATATATAGGTAGGAAAAAGCTTTTTCATGCCAATTGGCGAGCAGCCTCCGCGGATGTAGCCGGTAGTAGGCAGAAGCTCCTTCATATGAAGCATATCGCAGCTCTTGTTTCCGGAGATCCTGGCCGCCACCTTAAGGTCTATTTCCATATCGCCGGGCATAACGCAAACAAAGATGCCATTTTTGTCTCCACGCAGCACAAGAGTCTTGAATACCTGTTCCAGAGGCTCCCCCAACTGTTCTGCCACATGTGCGGCGGCCAGGTCGGATTCGTCCACCTGATAAGGTACGAGCGAATACGGAATGCCTGCCACATCCAGCAGACGAGCCACATTGGTCTTCTGAACCTCTTGTTTCATTATTTTATGCGGATAACAGTATTTGTTGCCGATGTTGCCTTAAGGCTGTCGTCGATGCGTCCGAAGCCGGCAATGGCAGCCACTCTCCCCTCCTGACCGGGATAAGATACCAGCACTACGGCATCCTTCTCAAGGGCAGCAACCTTCAGCGACACAAATATGTCGCTGAGCTTGCGTTTTTTGCCGCCAAGGCCCAGCGGGCACATCCAGTCCCCTTCCCTCCAGGGTCTTAATTCAAAGGGAAACCCAAGCCTGTCGGCATCCAGCAGCACGCTTCCGTCGTTTTGGACAAGGTTCTGAGGGACAGGCTCTATGCTAACCATCACCTCCTTGCCGCCGCAAACGTATTTTCCCGGCCCAGCCACCTGAACAGGAGCCCAGGGCTCCGGAGACGGTGCAATCACCAGCTTTGTGGCTGTGAAATAAGCCACCATAGTCCCGGCATAGAAGCGCTTGCCGCTAACCAGATCGGCCACAAGGGCCGCCACGTCATCAATGTCAGAGCGGGTAAAGCCATACGGCTCCATCAGCCTGAATAACAAGTATTTGCAGTGCTTGTCGCAGGCTAAGGCATTTAAAGGAACGCTAATCACCTTTGCCCTATCATCTACGCCGACAGAAGCCAGGAAATCACCGTAATAAGTATCAGCCACAGCTGCGGCCTCGCGGAAGTTGGCCATATCCAGGGCCAGGGTCTGCAGAACTGAAGGATTCATCGCCTCAAGTTCCGGAAGGACCTGATGACGGATGCGATTGCGCTTATATGCCACATCGGCATTGGTCCTGTCCTCGCGGAAAGGAATGTTGTTCTCTGCAACAAATGATGCAATCTGGGCCCTGCTTACGCCAAGAAGAGGCCTTAAAACCGTTAACCTATGGCCCCCGGCGACCATTTCCGACTTCTCTGCCATACCGCAGATACCCTTGAGCCCGGTGCCACGCACAAGGTTCAAAAGAAGGGTCTCTGCATTGTCGTTGGCATTATGGGCGATAAGCACAGCCTCGTAGCCGTTACCGGCACACAGCTGCGCGAACCATGCATAACGCAGTTCCCGAGCCGCCATTTCTATGCTGACGCCGTTCTCTGCCGCATAGGCGGCAGTATCGAAGTCCTTCACATGGCACTGTACGCCGGCCTTTGCGCACCAGTCGCGAACCAAGGCCTCGTCGGCATCGGAATCAGCACCACGCAGATGGAAGTTGCAGTGAGCTACGGCAAACTGCAACCCAGCCAGATGGCAGGTTGCAGCCATATACATGGAATCGATGCCACCGCTGACTGCAAGTAGTACCATTATTTATTTCTTTGAAGAGAAGGTGTAGGTAAAGCCAAACTGTAAAGCTTCATTGAACTGAATTGCCTTATGGCCGGCAGGATGATTATCGTCGGTGATAAGCACCTGATCATCGTAAATAAGGCTGGTAGTAAGGTTCAGAGAGAAGTACTTGGCCACCTTCCACATAAGGCGGTTATCCCAGTTAACCCTGATGTTCTGCGGCTTCTTGAGGTAGTTAGAGAACAGTATGAGCTGTGTTGAACCCTCGAAGTTGTCGTTGATCAGGATCTTGGCAGCAGCCTTTACCTGGGCACCGAACTCGAAGCGTGCAGACTTGTAACTGCCGTCGTCCTTCTGGTCCATTCCGTAATTTGCACGGAGCTTCTTGTTGGACACGATTGTAAAACCACCGGTAACAGGGGCGAAGTTGACGGAAAGCCACTGGTTGGGGTTCCAGTCAAGACCAAGACCCAAGGTGATGTTGGCAGGAGAGAAGCAGCCGGACTTAAGTACACGGGCGGCTCTCCAGTCAGCCTTTGAAGGAGTCCAGCCGTCCTCTGCGTCAGCAGGCGCACTTGGTGTCTTGTACACATAACCGGCAGAGAACTGGTTCAGAAAGGTAAAAGTAGCTGAATAGTTCAGGTGCTCGGTAGCCTTGTAGCCAAAGGTGCTCTCCAGCAGGATACGGTCCTTGTTCTTCTGGATTATGGGTTTGTCCTCTGAATAAAGCAGGCCGTAGTCAATCTGCAGGCGGTTTTTCCAGACGACGTCGTCCTTTGCGTAATTTGCGTTGATGTCGAAGTATGCACTTACCGCAATGTTGTTGTTACCACCCTTCGCCCAATTGGTGAAGGAGCTCTGCACAAAGTTAAGCTGCGTCATTGCAGACTTTGTCCAATAAACGGGTTTAGGAACCGGAGCCGTGTTCTCAGGAGCCTGGGCGACAGCCGCAGCGGCCTCGGCCGTAAGGGTCCTGATATCCTCCTGACCCATGGCGGCCACTACAGTAGAGAGAGCCGCCAAAGTAAGCAATACCTTCTTCATATTATTATTCTTAATAACGATGACCTAGTAAGCGATACCGAACACTACCCTGCCCTTTGAAGGCTTGCCGGAGAAAATGTCCTTACCCTCTTCTTCGCAGACAAAGCTATCTACAGGGATGCAACGTATGGTAGCCTTTGTTGCGTCCTTGATAGCCTGCTCTGTCTCTGCAGTGCCGTCCCAGTGGCAAAGAAGGAACTTGCCGGTACCGATCTTCTCCTGGAACTCTTCCCAGCTGTCGCATTTTTCTACGTGAGCCTGACGGAAGGCAAAGGCCTTGTCATAAATATTCTTCTGAATGCTGTCCAGCAAGCCGTGAATATGGGCCTCGATGCCGTCAAGCTGCATGGTCTCTTTCTCCAGGGTGTCGCGGCGATGCACCTCAACAGTACCGGACTCAAGATCACGGGGACCCATGGCCAGACGTACAGGAACACCCTTAAGCTCCCATTCTGCGAACTTGAAACCAGGACGAAGGTTGTCACGGCTGTCAATCTCTACTGAATGACCCATTGCCTCAAGGTTCTTCTTGATCTGCTCCATCTTTTCAAGGATGGCTGACATTTCTTCGGGCTTGCGGTAGATAGGAACCATTACAATCTGGATAGGAGCCAGTGCCGGAGGCAGTACAAGACCGTTATCGTCGCTGTGAGCCATGATAAGGGCACCCATCAGACGGGTAGAAACGCCCCATGAAGTGGCCCATACGTACTGCTGCTTACCCTCGTTGTCAGTATATGTAACGTCGAAGGACTTGGCAAAATTCTGCCCCAGGAAGTGGGATGTACCTGCCTGCAGGGCCTTTCCGTCCTGCATCATGGCCTCGATAGTAAGAGTATCAAGCGCGCCTGCGAACCTCTCATTAGGGCTCTTGTGGCCGATGATAACCGGCAGTGCCATATAATTGCGGGCGAAGTCTGCATATACATGAACCATGCGCTTTGCCTCTTCCTGAGCCTCTTCTGCCGTAGCGTGAGCCGTATGACCCTCCTGCCACAGAAACTCTGCGGTACGAAGGAAAAGACGGGTACGCATTTCCCAACGAACCACGTTGCACCACTGGTTGCACATGATGGGCAGGTCACGCCATGAAGTAATCCAGTTCTTATATGTATTCCAGATAATAGTCTCAGATGTAGGACGAACTATAAGCTCTTCTTCCAGCTTGGCCTCAGGGTCTACGACAACTCCGTTGCCGTTAGGGTCGTTCATAAGCCTGTGATGGGTAACAACGGCACACTCCTTTGCGAAGCCGGCCACATGCTCTGCCTCACGGCTGAAGAAAGACTTCGGAATGAAAAGCGGGAAATATGCGTTCTTGGCACCTGTTGCCTTGAATTTGTCGTCCAGTATCCTTTGCATCTTCTCCCAGATTGCGTAGCCGTAAGGTTTTATGACCATGCAACCTCTTACAGCAGACTGCTCTGCGAGGTCTGCCTTCAACACTAAGTCATTGTACCACTGAGAGTAGTTATCTGCCCTTTTTGTTAACTGATCTGCCATATGTGCGAAAAAATTAAATTATCTTTTGGATATTTATTCAAAAATCCGTGATTAGGTACGATTATTGCTGGTATTTTTAAAAACTGTACCAAAATACAGCGCACAAAGATACAATTTTTATATTATATTTAATAGGAGATACAGCCATGAAAACAAGAATCGTGCTTTTACTTGCAACCGCAGTTGCAATCTCCTCTTGCGGAACCGGCGCAAGATACGCTAATTCGCAACAGTATCAGGACGGCATCTACACAGGCCGTTCAAGTGTTGAAAACACCCTTACCGTCGCCACCGATGCAAATGACGACGTAATGGTTCTTGCAACAGACACCAGGAACTCCCAAATATATCTGGCTTCCGGTGACGAAGAACTCTTCATCCCGGAAAGCGCAAAAGTTAAGGTGGTCAATGGATCCGGAAATACAACTATCATAGTTGAGGACAACTCCCCTTCCGTTGACATCTGGCTGGGTTATTCCCCCTGGGATTCATGGAGATACGCCAGTTGGCACACATATTCATGGTACAACAGGCCCTGGCGTTACAGTAGCTGGTACCACCGTTGGCACTACAGCGCCTGGGACCTCTACTGGGATCTCGCATGGGATTGGGGATGGAGCTATCCCTGGCGCTACTACGGCATTTACGATTACGGTTGGGGCTGGCGCAGTCCTTGGGCAGACCCTTGGCACACCGGCTATTACTACGGCTGGTACTACGGTCGTCCTCACTACCGTCCTCATCACGGCGCATGGTATGCAGGCGGAAGCCACATTTGGAACCATTCCGGCTCACATTACCTGTATAGCAACGGACACCGTTATTGGGGCGCTCGTTCCAATACTGACAGGACCGGACGTGCAGTCAGCACAAGGTCTGGCAGCGTAAACCGCAACGGCAGCTATTCTCGCACCAATGCATTAAGCACCAGGTCTACCGCCTCTACCAGGACCAGCAGAAGTTCTGCAACTACAAGAAGTTCTGCTTCCACCAGAAGCGTAGGTACCCGCAGTGCAAGCTCTGCAAGGTCATCAGCCTCTACAGTAAGACGTTCCGCCAGCAGCACTAGCCGCAGCAGCGCTTCTTCCACCACTGCCACCAGGAGCCGCAGCACTTCTTCAAGAAGCAGCAGCGCCACCACCAGAAGCAACAGTACTACCGCAAGAAGCAACAGTGCTACCACAAGAAGCAGCAGTTCTTCTTCCAGAAGTACCAGGAGCGCAGCTTCTCCTAACTACAGAAGCAGTGACAGCGGCTCAAGCCGTTCAAGCGGTAGCAGCAGAAGCGGTTACTCAACCAGAAGCTCTAGCGGCAGTTCTTCAGGTAGGAGCTCTTCAAGCAGCAGATCTTACAGCAGAAGTTCATCAAGCGGCAGCAGCAGCGGCAGTTCCTATAGCAGAAGCTCTTCAAGCGGCAGCGGCAGTTCCTATAGCAGGAGTTCTTCAAGCGGCAGCAGTAGCAGCAGAAGCTCATCCGGCGGCGGAAGCAGCCGCAGCGGAGGCAGCAGCCATCGTAGATAGATATTTAACCTAATTTAACATAACTGAAATGAGAAAAATCACCAGTATTGCAGCAGTCTTGTTTGCATCGGCAGGCCTTGCCTTTGCACAGGATATGCAAGA
Source organism: uncultured Bacteroidales bacterium (assembly GCA_900316675.1). Classification (GTDB taxonomy): domain Bacteria; phylum Bacteroidota; class Bacteroidia; order Bacteroidales; family UBA932; genus Cryptobacteroides. Next base: position 47,306 of record ONDR01000008.1, on the reverse strand, counting down.
TGCACTACGATACTCATTCAACGAGTATCAGGGTACTGCAAGAAGTATGGCCATGGGTAACGCCTTTACCGCACTTGGCGGAGATCTGGGCTCCATCGGCATCAACCCTGCAGGATCCGCAATCAACAATTATTCACAGATTACATTGACTCCCGGTCTTACACTTGCCGGCATCAAAGCAACATACGACCCTGCTCCCGGACTGGCCGGAAACAATGAATCCTACGTCATTAAAGCCAATAGGACAAGGCTTTCCATGCCAAACTTCGGTATGGTTGTAGCCTGGGCTCCGGACGACAATTCAACAGTTAAGAACGTAGCCTTCGGCGTTATTGCAAACGGTACTGCAAACTACCAGGGCCAGATTGACGCAAGGGGTATAAATGCAGAAACCTCTATCCTTGGAGAGAAGTCCCTGTTTTTCAGTGACAACAGATACAAGAATATCTTCAATAACAGGGACATCTATAATCAGGGTTACAACTGGGAAGATATAGTTGCCGCCAGAACAGGCATGGTTACAACCTATGGCGGTTATGACGATCAGTGGATCGGTGCAACCGAAACCATCTTCAATGACGGTTCTATCGGTACCGCAGGCCTCCTGGACCAGCGTTGGAACAGGGTTACATCCGGTTACAAATATGACATGGTCATTAACGCCGCCGTCAACCTCTCTGATATGTTCTACCTTGGTGCCAACCTTGGCATCATCGCACTGGAATACAATTCAGACACTTATTATAAAGAGTTTGCCGTTAACCCTAACGACTTCTACATTCCCTTCGACGACGGTGACGATTACTTTGACAGCATGACTCTGGGCAGCTGGTATTCAGCAAAGGGCGCAGGTGCCTACGGAAAGTTCGGCTTCATCTTTGTTCCGGTTCCCGAATTCAGGATTGGAGCAGCCGTACAGACTCCGGGCATTATCAACATCAAAGAGAAGTGGCAGAACTTCGGAGACATTTACTACACAACAAACAAGCACAATGCTTCTGAAGACTCACCGGAGGGCAATTATGAGTACAATGTCAAGACCCCCGCAAGGTTCAACATTGGTGCGGCATTCAACTTTGGCGTAGGTGTAATCAGCGCTGACTATGAGTACACAGATTACAGCACAATGCGTCTGCGCGAGGCCGAGGGCCACGACCACTCCGCCTTCAACGATGCCAACAGCAATATCAAGAACTTTACCGGCGGAAGCCACATGGTAAGGGTTGGTGCAGAGATTAAACCGGACCCGATGTTTGCGATCCGCGCTGGTTACAACATGACCACTTCTCCTGAATACGAATACAAGGGTATTGGTACAAAGAAGGCTGTCGATGCCACCAGGCACACTGTATCTGCCGGTTTCGGTTACAGCTCTACAGGCTCTTTCTTCTGCGATCTTGCAGTTCAGGGCAACTTCCTTCCCAAGAATTACCTGAATGTTTACGGTAATTACATTGACGGTATCAATTCGCCTGTAATCACCTGCACTTCAAACGTTTGGAACGTGGTTATGACCTTTGGTTGGCGTTTCTAATCCAGAGAGGGAACCAGGTAAAGAAGTGACTGGGGGCCTTCGTTAAAGAGGAGGTCCATTACAGATAAATCTGATTGGAAGCCATATTTTCCGGCAAAGACCTGAAAGTATGGCTTTTCCATATCCAAATCTTTCAGAATAGTATTCTGCCTCTTGGGATGTATCACATTCCTATAATCAAGGGCATTGCCGGCAGAAGCATATGACTCCGTAGGGACAATATGGATACCCAGACGGATCTTTTGAATGAAAAATTCGATGATACGGAGATTTAGATCCCAGAGAGTAGGGATTCCGGAAGAAAGGATGGCGTAAATGTCATCCTTGTAGTACTCGAAGTAGGCCGATGTGCTGTAGGCCGATTCGATGGCCCGCCAAGCCTTCTTAACCCACTGATCTTTATAATCCACCCGAATCTCTGTAATGGGAGTATGGAAGATATCGCCATCGTGGAGAACAGGCACAGAGATAGCCTCAGGGCCGTTTGCAGATGCTATGATGCAGCGGTTGCGGTAACTTTGCTTCTGGAAATTCTCGTGCGCCTCAAGGTAAACGTCACAAAAGGAAGAAGGATTGGTGACGACTACACGTCCCCAATCCTTAGCTGCCGCCGCAAACCACGAAACAGGCGGAAAAAATGCAGTGGAGAGCAGCACTACTCTACCGGGCCGCGCTCGCGGGCCACGCTGTCCCCTGCCCTGATGATACCACGCTTGGAAGCGCGGATGAAGCTAAGGATATTATCCCTTTCTTCACTGGGAGGGAAGCTCTGTTCTACCTGTGCACATCCGTCTGCTACGTTGTAGCCGGAATAATATATTGTCTCGTAAATATCTTTGATTGTACGAATAACATCGGCAGAGAAGCCGCGCCTGCGCAGACCCACGATGTTAACGCCAACATAGCTGATAGGCTCGTGGCCGCAAAGAACGTACGGAGGAACATCCTTGATTACCCTTGAGCAACCGCCGATCATGGCATGGCAGCCAATCTTTGTAAACTGGTGAGCCATAGTATTGCCGCCCAGAATAGCCCAGTCGTCGATGTCAGTCTCTCCAGCAACACCTACATAGCTGACAAGGATGCAATGCTTGCCGATGTTGCAGTCATGGGCCACATGGGCATAAGACATTACCAGGGTATCGTCGCCGATACGGGTAACACCCTTGCCGGAAGCCTTGGTACCACGGTTTACGGTAGCGCACTCACGAATGGTAACGCGGTCTCCAATCTCTACGGTGGTAACCTCTCCGTCAAACTTCAGGTCCTGGGGGATGGCGCCTACTACTGCTCCCGGGAAAACCTCGCAGTTTTTACCCATAGTAACATATTTGAATATAGTAGCATGGGGATGGATAATGGTGCCGTCGCCAATTTTTACGTCGTCGTCAATGAATGCGTAAGGACCAATTTCTACGTTGTCACCCAGAATAGCCTTGGGGCTAACGGATGCCATAGGATGTATCTTATTCATAACTAACTGATTTTCAAATTTTTAAGAACCTCTGCCGCAGCCTGGGTATTGATGCCGTGGCCTGGCTTGTAAGCGGTAATCTTAGCCTTGAGGGGACCGCCTGAAAGACTCAGGTCGCCAATAAGGTCAAGAAGTTTGTGACGTCCGCACTCGTTGGGATAGTGCAGGGTAAGGTTGCTAAGGTAACCGTCCGGACGAACGGACATGCCGGTACGTCCCATCTTGGCCGCAACGGCATCTACCTGAGCCTCCGTAACCGGATGCTCTACAATAACTATTGCGTTGTCTACGTCCCCGCCCTTGATAAGGTTGTTGGCAAAGAGGAATTCTATCTCATGGAAGAATACGAAGGTACGGCAGGGTGCAATCTCTTTTGCGTAATTGACCGTACCGTCGAAGGAAGCCTTCTGGACGCCCAGGACCCTTGAGCCGAAGTCTACGGTAATATCGAACGAAGGCTCGTCTGCGGGAGTGATCTTTACCCAGGAACCCTTGTCGTTGGTAACCGTAATCTCCTTTGTAATCTCCAGGAATTTGCGCTCTGCATCCTGTTCCTGAAGGCCATCGGAGCCTATTGCCTGGACATAAGGATTGGCGCTTCCGTCAAGAATGGGAATCTCTACGCCCTCTACCTCAATTGTTGCGTTATCAATGCCAAGGCCGAACAGAGCGGAAAGAACATGCTCTACGGTCTGGACAGAAAAACCGTCCTTACCCAGCGTCGTGCTGCGGGCGGTTGATGTTACATAACTGGCAAGTGCGGGAATCTCTGCCCCGTCAGAAGCCCTTTTAAAGCGGATTCCGCTGTTAGCGGGCGCGGGAGCAATAACAATACGGGAAACCGTCCCTGTGTGGAGGCACTTTCCCGTAAAAGTATATGAATTCCTTAAAGTATGTTGTTTCATTACAACTGGTTTAGCATGCAAAGATATAAACAAAACTGAATATATCAAAAAACATGCTATTGACCGTTGCGTTTGAAAACAGCGTAACTCTTCATGTAGTTGCGGATAGGAATAACCGGCGAACCAAGAAGGGTCTGGCCGGGTTCCTTGATATTGCCGATTACGCCACCCTGGGCGCCGATTGTAGTGTTGTCGGCAATCTCTATATGGCCTGCAACGCCGACCTGACCGGCCAGGATGCAGTTTTTGCCAATTTTTGCAGAACCTGCTATACCGCACTGGGCAGCCATAACCGTATTCTCACCTACCACTACGTTGTGAGCAATCTGGCAAAGGTTATCAATCTTGACGCCGTCGCAGATAATGGTAGATTCCATCTCTGCCTTGTCAATTGTAGTACCGGCACCGATTTCTACATTATTGCCAATCACCACGTTGCCAAGATGCTCTATCTTTTCCCAGGTGCCGTCAGGCTGAGGCACGTTGCCGAAGCCGTCGGAGCCGATTACTGCATTGCCGTGAACAATGACATTGTTGCCAATCTTCATGCCCGGATAAACAACTACGCCAGGATAGAATATGCAGTTGCTGCCAATTGTGCAGTCCTCGCCGATGTAAACGTTTTCGTAGATCTTTGTAAAGTCGCCTACAACGGTGCGGCGGCCTACATATGAACCTGCTCCAAGATAAACCTTCTTGCCGAATTTGGTAGAGAAGTGCCACCTTGCGGTAAATGCACGATGCCTGCGGTTTCTTTTCTTCTGTGCCGATGCATATTTGAGCAGTTCAGCTACAGCAGCATAGGCGTTTTCTACCCTTATCATTGTGGCGGAAACCGCCTCTTTTGGCTGGAAGTCATTGTTTACCAGTATGATTGACGCCTTACTGGTATAAACATACTGCTCATACTTCGGATTTGCGAAGAAGCACAGCTTACCGGGTTTGCCATGTTCTATTTTGGCAAAGCCGTCTACGGTTACCTTGGGGTCCCCGTCTACTGTGCCACGAAGCAATTTGGCCAGGTTTTCTGCTTTAAATTCCATTATCAGATTTTTATATCAAGCTATTTTAGACTACAAAAGTAACCTATTTTTTGTATTTTACAAAGAAGTTCGTATATTTGCACCGCGAGAGAGAGATAGGAGCCGGACGGGTTCCTATCTTCTTTTTATTGATTTGGTTATGACTTCTAAAGAGATTAAAGAAAAAATCGTTCCCGCAGTTGAAGCCTGCGGATGCTTCCTTGTGGACGTTACGGTTTCTGCAGATAACGACGTAGAAATCGAGATCGAATCTAAGGAGGACACCGTGCAGATGGAAGACTGCGTGGCAATTGACAAAGCTTTCCACGAACTTTGGGATCAGGACGCAGAGGACTACTCCCTGACCGTGGCATCAGCCGGCCTGGGCAGGCCTTTCAAGGTTCTGCAGCAGTACCGCAAAGCCATCGGCAGCCTGGTAGAGGCACGCCTTAAGGGCGGCCGCAAGTTCCTTGCAAAACTGACCGATGCTGACGAAGAATCCGTCACCCTGAGTCACACTGCGAAGGTGGCCGTAGAAGGCAAGAAAAAGAAAGAAGAAAAGGTTCTCACAGAGAAATTCCCCCTTTCAGAAGTCAACAGCGTATCATATTATATCACAATTGATTAATAATTAAAAACACATAATAAAATGGCAGAAGAAAAACTGGATCTTAAAACCGCGTTCGCGATTTTCAAGGACGAAAAACACATCGACCGTCCGGTCATGATGGGTGTGCTCAAGGATGTATTCATCACCCAGATTGCAAAGACCTTCGGCAGCGCAGACAACTTTGACGTCATCATCAACGTAGATAAAGGAGACTGCGAAATCTATCAGAACCTTGATGTTGTAGAAGAAGTAGAAGATCCCGCAACCCAGATCTCCCTTGAAGACCTTAAGGCAATGGGAGAAGACGATTATGAGCTTGGTGAAACCTTCACCCGTAAAGTAGAGCTCAAGGACTTTGGCCGCCGCGGTATCCTTAACATCCGCCAGAACCTTCAGGGCAGGATTATGGATATAGAGAAAGCCAATCTCTTTAACAAGTACAGCGAAAAGATAGGTGAAATCTTCACCGGAGAAATCTACCAGACCTGGTCTAAGGAAGTTCTTATCCTTGACGAGGATGGCAACGAGCTCCGTCTCCCCCGCGCAGAGCAGATTCCCGGAGAGCGCTTCAAGAAGAATGATACCGTAAAGGCTATCATCAAGAGCGTAGAGATGAAGAACAACACCACTCCTTATATTGTTCTTTCCAGGACTTCAGACGACTTCCTTATCCGTTTGTTCGAGCAGGAGGTTCCTGAAATCTATGACGGCCTCATTACCATCAAGAAGGTGGTACGCGTTCCCGGCGAGCGTGCAAAGGTTGCCGTAGAGTCCTACGACGACCGCATCGACCCTATCGGAGCCTGCATCGGCGTAAAGGGATCACGCATCATCGGCATCGTAAAAGAGCTTCGTAACGAGAATATCGACGTGCTGCAGTGGACCTCAAATGTTCCGCTCCTTATCCAGCGCGCACTTAGCCCTGCAAAGGTTACCAACATCGATATGGGCAACTCTCCCGAAGACAAGATCAAGGTTTACATGCACCCCGACGAGGTTAAGAAAGGTATCGGTAAGGGTGGCTGCAACATCAAGCTTGCAGGCATGCTGGTAGGCCGTGAGATTGAGGTTTGGAGAGAAGCACCCAAGGACGAGGCCGGCTCAGAAGAAGAGGACGTTCTGCTTGCAGACTTCAGCAACGAGATTGACGCCTGGATCATTGAGAAACTCCAGAGCATCGGTCTTGACACCGCAAAGAGCGTTCTGGCTCTCACTCCCGAGGACGTTGCAAAACGTGCAGACCTTGAGGACGAGACCGTAGAGGAAGTATTCAAGATCCTTCGCTCAGAGTTTGAATAATAGAGAGTTAAACAATTAATTTACAGGGGTATAATAAATGGCGGAAATAAGATTAAACAAACTCACAAGACAGTTTAACATTGGTCTTCAGACGCTGGTGGACTTCCTTAACGAGAAGGGCGCCAACGTAGACCTTAATCCAAACGCAAAGGTGTCTGACGAATTCCTTCCCGCACTGGAGAAGAAGTTCGGAGATGACTTGCGCGCAAAACAGGACGCAGAAAGGGTTGACATCAAGATGAAGGAAATCATCGAGAAAAACACCCGCAAGCCTTCAGACGAGGAAGACTTCGACGAAGAAGAGCCTGTACGCGAGACAATTATCAAGAACACCGGCCTTTCCGGAAACGTTCCTGCAGAGCCCGTGGCCGAACCCGAGCCGGAGCCTGTTGCTGAACCCGAGCCCGAACCCGTGGCAGAGCCCGAACCCGAGCCCGTGGCAGAGCCTGTAGCTGAACCGGAGCCGGAGCCCGTAGCTGAGCCCGAACCCGAGCCCGTGGCAGAGCCTGAACCCGAACCGGAAGATGAACCCGAGGAAGAAGAGGAGGAGGAAGAAGAGGAAGAAGAGTTTGTTGAACAGGAGGTACCCCAAACCGCCGCTCCTGAAGAGACAGCTCCCGCCAATCAGACCGGAGGCATCAAGGTTCTTGGTAAGGTTGATCTTTCACAGTTCGACCCTAAGAAGGCCAAAAAGCGCGAGCGCATCAAAGGTGGCAGCCAGAAGGTTGATGTCACCAAGGTAGAAGGCGAAGACCGCAAGAAGCAGAAACAGGACAAGCAGAATGGCCAGAAGCAGGCCCAGCAGCAGCCCGGAAAGGGTAAGCAGGAGCAGGGCGGCGGCAAAAAGAAGAACCGCGAGCGCTTCAAACCCGCAATGACCGAAGCTCAGGCCGAGGAAATGCAGAAAGAGATCCAGAAGCAGGTTAAAGAGACCTACGCAAGGATGAACGAGGGCAAGAAGAGCAACTTCGGCGCCAAGTACCGCAAAGAGAAACGAGAGGCAGCCAGCCTTAAGATGCAGGAAGAGTTCGAGCAGGCAGAGGCAGAAAAGAAGGTACTGAAGGTAACCGAGTTCGTTACCGTAAACGACCTTGCCACCCTTATGAACAACACTCCTGTAAACAAGGTTATCACCGCATGTTTCAACCTTGGTCTTATGGTTTCAATTAACCAGAGGCTTGATGCAGAGGCACTTGTACTTGTTGCAGAAGAGTTCGGTTACAAGGTGGAATTCGTAACCGCAGAACTCACCCAGGAAATTGAGCAGGAAGATGAAACCCAGGACGACGGCAACCTTGAGACCCGTCCTCCTATCATTACCGTTATGGGTCACGTAGACCATGGTAAGACTTCCCTGCTTGACTATATTCGCAAGACCAACGTAATTGCCGGCGAGGCCGGTGGTATTACCCAGCACATCGGTGCATACAATGTGAAGCTTCCCGGAGGCCGCAGGATTACCTTCCTGGACACCCCTGGCCACGAGGCCTTCACCGCAATGCGTGCCCGTGGTGCACAGCTCACGGACCTTGCCATCATCATCATCGCCGCAGATGACGCAGTGATGCCGCAGACCGTAGAGGCCATCAACCACGCACAGGCAGCAGGCGTACCTATGGTATTCGCGATCAATAAGATAGATAAGCCGGGCGCCCAGCCTGAAAAGATTTACCAGCAGCTGTCCCAGATGAACATCCTTACAGAGGCCTGGGGCGGTAAGTATCAGTGCCAGGAGATTTCCGCAAAGCAGGGCATCAACGTAGACAAACTGCTTGACAAGGTTCTGCTGGAGACTGATATGATGGATCTGAAGGCCAACCCCAACAAGCTTGCCGTAGGTGCTGTGATAGAATCTTCACTGGACAAGGGCCGCGGCTATCTTGCAACAGTGCTCGTCCAGAACGGAACCCTTCGCAAGGGCGACATGGTGATCAGCGGTTGCTACTACGGCCGAATCAAGGCCATGCTGAACGAACGTGGACAGATGGTATCAGAGGCCGGTCCTTCCACCCCTGTTTCCATACTTGGTCTTAACGGCGCACCTTCAGCAGGTGAGAAGTTCAACGTGATGACAGACGAGAAAGAGGCTAAGGCAATTGCCAACAAGCGCGAGCAGCTCATCCGCATCCAGGGCATCAAGACCCAGAAGCATATGACATTGGAAGAGATTGGACGTCGTATTGCAATTGGCAACTTCAAGGAGCTTAACGTCATTGTCAAGGGTGATGTGGACGGTTCAGTAGAGGCTCTGTCAGACTCCCTGATCAAGCTCTCAACAGAGGAGATCCACGTAAATGTTATCCACAAGGCTGTGGGTGCCATTTCAGAATCCGATATCATGCTGGCCACCGCATCCGATGCAATTATCATCGGCTTCCAGGTTCGTCCTTCCTCCGATGCCCGCAACATGGCAGAGAAAGAGGGTATCGAAATTCGCTTGTACTCAGTTATTTACGATGCAATAGAGGAAGTCAAGGACGGTATCGAGGGTATGCTTGAGCCGGAGAAGAAAGAAGAAGTTACTGCTACCGCTATTGTTAAGCAGCCGTTCAAGATACCTAAGATTGGTACAATTGCCGGTTCCCTTGTAAAGGAAGGCAAGATGACCAAGAACACCAAGGTCCGCCTTATCCGCGACGGCATTGTGGTTTACACCGGAGAGCTTGCTTCACTGCGCCGCGGTAAAGACGATGCCAAGGAGGTTCCCGCCGGCATGGAGTGCGGTATCGGCATAGAAAACTACAACGATATCAAGGAGGGCGACGTAATCGAGGCCTTCCAGATAGTAGAAATCAAGAGGACACTCTAAGATGCTGTTTGTTATTGAAGGACTGGACGGGGCGGGAAAATCCACCCAGGTCAGGAAACTGCGCGAGTATCTGACGGAGCGTTGCGGGCAGATTGAATACATTCACTTCCCGCGCTACGACGCTCCGGTTTACGGAGACCTTATCAGCCGCTTCCTGCGGGGAGACTTCGGCTCCAACGAGCAGGTTCATCCGCAGTTGGTAGCCCTGCTTTACGCAGAGGATAGGCATGGCGCAGGCCCGCTGATGAAGGAAAAGATTGCCGCCGGCATCCCCGTGCTTCTGGACAGATATGTATATTCCAACATCGCTTACCAGTGTGCCAAGGTTGCCGATGCATCCCGGAAACGGGCGCTGCGGGACTGGATATTCAACACCGAATACGGTGACTTCCAGCTCCCTGTACCGGATCTGAACCTTTATCTGGACGTCCCTATCTCTTTTGTAGAAAAGAGCCTTAACGAAGCTCGCGTCGGAAGCGACAGGAACTACCTCTCAGGGGCATCGGACATCCATGAGTCCAGCATCGCCTTCCAGAAAGCCGTGCGCGACGTTTACCTGGAGCAATGTGCCATTGACGACAAATTCATCCGCGTCAACTGCGCAGACGAGCAGGGAAACATGGCGCCGGAGGATGTAATCTTCGAACGAATCAAAGCTGTAGTTGACCCTGTACTTTCCGGAAGATAGCATATGAGACGTATCTGCACTATAATAATTGGTCTGGTTTTCTTTGCCTCCGGCTTGTTCAAGCTGATTGACCCGGTAGGCACCAGCCTTATAGTTCGCAGTTACCTGGAATTCTTCCATGTTGGTTTTATAAGCGGCACATCACAGCTGCTGGGCTTTGGCATTTCGCTCTTGGAAGCGCTTACCGGCCTGGCACTTCTTGGCGGGGCCTTACGCCGCCTTGCAGCCAAGACAGCCATTGGCATGATGGCCTTCTTCACTGTGATTACCCTTATCCTTACCATTGCCAACCCGCAGATGGATTGCGGCTGCTTTGGAGAAGCCATCCACCTTACCAACGCCCAGACTTTCATTAAAAACCTTATTCTGTGCGGTCTGGTGGCAGTGGCTTTCATTCCCCTACCCAAGACATCGGTATTCAAGAGCGTCTTTGGCGTTCTTGGTGCAATTACCTTGTGCATAGGTGTTTACAGCAATTTCTTCCTGCCGCTGTGGGACTTCACGGACTTTGTAGAAGGCGACAGGCTGTACGATACTACACGCCCTTTCCCCTCTGCCAAGGCCGCAGAGCCGGGCTTTATATACAAGAAGGACGGAGAGCAGAAAGAGTTCAGCCTTGACGCCCTTCCGGACTCTACATGGACCTTTGTCCGCGCCGGAGAAGTCGAGGCGCAGAAGACCCCGACCAACTATATTCCAGTTTCAGCACCGGACGGAAGCGTCTGCGACAGCCTGCTGCTAAGCGGCAAGGTAATGGCCGTCTCTGTTTACGATGCAGAGGCGATGATGCCTACAAACTGGACAGAGGCCGCACATCTTCTAAAATCGGCCGCAGGCAAGGGAATAAGACCCATACTGCTGGCAGCATCGGCACCTGAAACATTGGAACAGATGCTTGAAACCCTGCCTACCGAAGAGCGCCTGCAACTGCTAATGGTTGCGTATTGCTCTGACCACAAAGTACTTATGACATTTAACCGGTCCAACGGAGGAGCGGTTCTATTAGACGAAGGACTAATAGCGGAAAAATGGTCCGCAGCCAGCCTGCCGTCAGATAACAAAATGCAGGAAATCGCCACAAAAGAGCCTGGAACCCTGTACGCAGGGGCATCGGTGCCGGGACGACTCTATCTGAGCGCCTTCATCATCCTGGCAATTTTCCTGTCCCTTTACACATATAGAAAAAAGACATTGTAGTGAAAATGCAGAATAATATACAGGTAATGGGAATCGTCAATATTACAAGCGATTCATTCTTTCCGGGAAGCCGGATGATTGGCCCCGACGGCTGTATAGATTTTGACAAGATACGCGCTACAGTTCAGCAGATGCTGCGTTCGGGAGTTGACATCCTGGACGTTGGAGCATGCTCTACCAGACCCGGAAGCAAATCCATCGATGCTGAAAGCGAATGGGAACGCCTTAAGGCCGCCCTACCAGTAATTAGGAACGCCGCTCCGGAGACTCCTATTTCCGTAGATACCTTCAATTCCAGCGTCGTAGAGAAGGTTTACGACCTGATCGGCCCCTTCATAGTGAACGATATTTCCGCCGGCACAATTGACGGGCGGATGCTGACTGTCGTAGGCCGCCTTGGACTCCCCTACGTTGCGATGCACATGCGCGGAACGCCAGAGACCATGGCTACGCTTACTGACTATCCTAATGGCGTTGTGGCAGAGGTTCTGCAATTCTTCCAGGACCTTGCAGCCAAGGCAGATAAGGCAGGCATCAAGGACTGGTATCTGGATCCGGGCTTCGGCTTTGCAAAGACAATTGAGCAGAACTACGAGCTGCTGAACCACATGGACGTACTGCAGCAGCTGGGCCGTCCCATCCTTGTAGGCCTTTCACGCAAAAGTATGGTTTACAGGTTGTTAGGCCAGAAGCCAGAAGACACTCTGGCATCTACGCAGGCACTTAACATGGTAGCCCTGGAAAGGGGCGCAACCGTGCTTCGCGTGCACGACGTACAGGATGCCCGCAACACCATATCCATTTATAAGAAACTGATAGAAAACTAAATATGATGAATCCTCACGCACTTGAAGCCATTTCTCCGGTTGACGGAAGATATGCAGCAACTACAGCTCCTCTCAAGGAGTATTTCTCTGAAAAAGCCCTTCTTCGCTACCGTACCCAGGTAGAGATAGAGTATTTCATTTCACTTTGCAGGCTTGGCGTTCCGCAGCTTGACGGAGCCCTTGAAAAGGAAGAAGGCATACGCGCCATTGCAACAGGTTTCTGCGACGACGACGCCCTTCGAATCAAAGAGATTGAGGCTACCACCAACCACGATGTCAAGGCTGTTGAGTACTTCATCAAGGAAAAATTCCAGACCCTTGGACTGGAGAAATACCAGGAGTTCATCCACTTTGGACTGACTTCCCAGGATATCAACAACACCGCCTTCCCTCTTATGCTGAAGGATGCCCTTGAGCAGGGCGGCTACGAGTCCAAGATTCAGGAAATCATCGGCGTTCTGGAAGGCCTTGTAGAGCGTTGGGCTGATATTCCAATGCTGGCCCATACTCACGGCCAGCCTGCAACTCCTACCACTATGGGTAAGGAAATGGCAGTATTTGTAGCCCGTCTTCAGGAGCAGTACGACCAGCTTATGGCTCTTAGCTTCCCGGCAAAATTCGGCGGCGCAACCGGCGGACTGAATGCACACAGGGCCGCTTATCCCGATGTTGACTGGGATTCTTTCGCAGACAACTTTACCGCCAGCCTGGGCCTGAAGCGCTCAAAGCCTACAACCCAGATAGAGCACTACGACAACCTTGCAGCCATCTTTGACTGCCTGCGTCGCATAAACATTATCCTTATTGACCTTTGCAGGGACGTATGGAGCTATATTTCAATGCGTTACTTCCGTCTGAAGGTTAAAGAAACAGAGGTTGGTTCTTCCGCCATGCCGCACAAAGTCAATCCTATTGACTTCGAGAACGCAGAGGGCAACCTGGGCCTTGCAAACGCCCTTCTTACCCACCTTTCAATGAAGCTTCCCATCTCCCGACTGCAAAGAGACCTGACGGATTCAACAGTGCTCCGCAACATTGGAATGCCGCTGGCATACGGCCTTATCGCCTTTAATTCAACCCTTAAAGGCTTGGGCAAGATAAGCATTAATAAAGAACTGATTGATAAGGATTTGGAGAACAACTGGGAAGTTGTGGCAGAAGGCATCCAGACCATACTTCGCCGCGAGGCTTATCCTCATCCGTACGAGGCCCTGAAACAGCTTACTCGCACAGGTTCAGTGATGGACGAGGTAACCATCAAAGACTTTATAGAAGGTCTTGACGTGGCCGAGTCAGTTAAAGATGAGCTGCGAGCTCTGACTCCCTGGACATACTAGAAAAAAAGACAGGCCCTGCGGGGCCTGTTTTTATTCTTCTGTAAGGAAAACATCGTCGCCGGGTTCGGCAAAACGGAAGTTTTCACGGGCGAATTCCTCCAGGGTATCACGCTCTGTGGAAAGACGCTGGATACGAAGATCCAGCTTAGCGTTTTCTTTGGTATAATGACGGATTTCCGCCTCTTGGCGGCTTATTTCCCTGCGGGCCCCAAGCCAGCGGAAAATGTTGTCATTGCTGATGAACAATATATACAGCGCAGCCACGCCCGTAGCTACGGCTGCATAACGGTAGAAACCGCGATGCGGGCCGTTCCAGGCCTGTTTGATGCGGCCTTTGAACACGTACTTCTTTATGAAAGCCTTGATATCCAATGCTGTAAAATTTTGTCGTTTTCGCAAAAGTAGTTAAATTTGGAGACAAATAGAAAAATTTTTAACAAAACTCATAAGAAAATGAAACCTACTCTCCTTGTTCTTGCTGCCGGTATGGGCAGCCGTTACGGTGGCCTCAAACAAATGGATCCTCTTGGCCCCAACGGAGAAACCATCATCGATTATTCAATTTACGACGCAGTTCAGGCTGGCTTCGGTAAGGTTGTTTACATCGTAAGGGAATACTTCCTCAAAGATTTCCAGGACGCTGTTCACAAGAAATACGCAAACGTAAAGTGCATTGACGGCACTCCCCTTCAGTTCGACTTCGTAACCCAGGAACTTGACAAGATTCCTGCCGGTTTCAGCTATAATCCCGAAAGGCAGAAGCCTTGGGGTACCGCCCACGCCATGCTCATGGCCAAGGACGTTATCAAGGAGCCCTTCGCAGTAATCAATGGCGACGATTTCTATGGCCGCGACTCCTTCAAGGTTATTGCAGACTGGCTTCGCAAGCATGAGAACACAAAAGGCGAATACTGCATCGTTGGCTTCGCCCTTGAAAATACCCTTTCAGAATCCGGCGGCGTATCCCGCGGAATCTGCTTCTACGATGCTGACAAGCAGCTTACAGACGTAATAGAGCACCTTAACATAGCCCGCGAGGCCGATGGCAAAATCTACGGCGACAACTCCTCAACCGGTGCAACACATGTAGAGATTAAGGGTAAGGACCTTTGCTCAATGAACATGTGGGGCTTCACCCCTGATTACTTCGAAAAGAGCGAAGTTATGTTCAAGGACTTCCTTGCAAAGTATGGTCAGGAGCTCAAGAAAGAGTTCTACATTCCCTATGCTGTTGACTGCATGATCAAGACCGGCGGCGACAAGTGCGAGGTTCTTGCAACTGACAGCAAGTGGTTCGGCGTAACCTATAAGGAAGACCGTCCGGGCGTTGTTGCCAAGTTCAAGGAGCTCTGCGACAAAGGCGTATATCCTACACCCTTATACAAATAAATCATGGCATTTTTAAAAAGAGGCAAACATGCAAACTACAGCATTCTGAACAGCTTTTCATGGCATGTTCCGGACGCTGTAGATTCCTTTGTAATGTTATTATGGCTGGTTGCGGGCCTGTTCGTTTCCATACTGGTGGCTTATGCCGTACTGATGGCGGTCCCCTCGCTTGGATTGGAATACCAGCAGCTTATCACCTACCCGATTATGTTTATTCCCCCGTTCCTGGTTTCCAGCCTGATAAGCAAAAGGAACATGTATTTTGAGAATGGCTACAAGGTAGACAACACCATCAGCAAAAGCATTACTCCATGGCTTGCATGTCTGCTCTGCATACTTGGCACCTGGGCGATGGGCTTCATTATGGACAAGGTCAATTCCTTCCTGCCCGAGGTCCCGGACAGCTGGAAAACCGCCCTTCAGTCCCTTGTAGGTGGCAATTTCCTTATCTGCTTCATTTGTGTAAGCATATTGGCACCAGTTCTAGAGGAATGGCTGCTCAGAGGTATTTTACTGCGAGGCCTGCTTAACTGCAAGCGCTCTAACGGAAAGGTTGGATACTCCCCTGCCGCTTCAATTATTGCGACATCGGCAATCTTTGGAATCATCCACCTGAACCCGTGGCAGGCCATCCCGGCCTTCTCTATGGGCTGCCTGTTCGGCTACGTTTATTACAAAACCGGAAGCCTTAAGCTTACAATTCTGATGCATTTTGCGAACAATACCCTGTCACTTGTGATTGGCCAGTTCGCAGGTATAGATGAAAGCGCAGATTCCTGGGAGCAGATTATGCCCGCATCAATGTACTACGCAATCCTGGCCGCTTGCCTGGCCATAGTCATTCTGGTAGTATTGAGATTCAGGAAGATACAGAGCACGCCTAACGGCAACTTCGAGCTTATTCCTGCTGAAGTTCCCGAAGCATCTCCTCTGCCTTAGCCAGGGTATCAACCTTGCCCACGTCAAGGATACGAAGTTCCTTGGGGCAGACGCCATAAACCGGATAACGGTCGCAAACCGAAACGTAGAAGTCGATGATAGGAAATCTGTCACCGACTTTTTCTTTGTCGAAGGCATCAAAAATGCTGTCCGACATGCAATGTATGCCGGAAAAGGCCAGCATACGATATTTCTGAACATCGATGTTTCCGTACGGGCTGCGCACTTCCCCGGTAGCCAGGTTGGTCCAGCCTACAAGGCGCATGTCGTCGTCAAACAGCAGGTACCTTTGAGTCTTGCGCTCGCTCACAAGTATGGTAGAGATGGCCTGCGGGCGGGCCTGGGCACGGAACCATGCAAGGTCAATGTCTGAAAGGATATCAACATTATGCACAAGGAAGCTGCCGCTGCCTTCAAGGAGCGGGCGGGCGTAACGAATGCCGCCGCCGGTCTCGCGAAGCAGTGCACGCTCGTCCGAAACCGCTATCCTTCGGCCTTCTACAGCCACATCCGGATTCTTAAGATACTTAATTATCGCATCCGGGAAATGATGCACGTTAACTACAAAATCATCGTAGCCGAAGGTGGCCAGACGCTGCATTACATGAAACAGCAAAGGCTTGCCCGCAACCGGGACAAGCGCTTTGGGTAAGGTTTCCGTAAGCGGCTTAAGCCTGGTACCCAGACCGGCCGCAAATATCATAGCCTTCATAATTTAGAGCATCTTCTCTATATCCAGCTCCCTGTGGGTAATCTTTATCTTGACGTCGAACTTCTTGGCAAGATGCTCGGCCAGGTGCTCTGCGCAGTAAACGCTGCGGTGCTGGCCGCCTGTGCAGCCGAAGCAAACCTGCAAATGTGTAAACTTGCGCTCTATGAACCTCTTAACATGAACATCTACAAGACGGTAAACGTTGTCAAGGAAGAAGAGGATTTCTCCGTCGTCCTCAAGGAATTTGATTACCTCTTTGTCCATGCCGTTGAACTGACGATAGTACTCGTACTTGCCGGGGTTGTTAACGGCACGACAGTCAAAGACATAACCGCCGCCGTTGCCGCTGGAATCTACGGGGATGCCCTTCTTGTAAGCAAAGCTGTAAATGCTGACTTCCAGGCGCTTGTCTTCTGCAATCTCGTAGAACTGCTGCATACGGGTAAGCTTTGTAAGTACCTCATTCATATAAGGATACTTGTCAAACGGCTTACGCAGCAGGCGGCGCAGGTTGTCAATAGCAAAGGGAACGCTGGCCAGGAAGTGAGGCTTCTTTTCAAAGTAGCCCCTGAAACCGTAGGCGCCCAGGGTCTGAAGGTTGCGGAACAGCACGAACTGGCGCAGCTTCTCACGGAAATGAGCCTCGTCAAGATCTGGCAGGAAAGTTCTTACGGAACGGAGATAGGCAGACAGCATGTCTTCCTTCAGGTCTTCGGGGTAACGGGCACGGGCCTGCCAAATGAACGATGCAACATCGTAGTAGATAGGGCCCTTGCGGCCGCCCTGGAAGTCTATGAAGTAAGGAACATCGTCCTTAAGCATTACGTTGCGGGCCTGGAAGTCACGGTACATGAAAGTTTCTCCCATGTCTTCCAGAAGGTCTTCCTTGAACTTTTCAAAGTCGTCCTGCAGACGAACCTCGTTAAAGTCCAGGCCGGTAGCCTTTAAGAAGCAGTATTTGAAGTAGTTAAGGTCAAAGAGAATCATACGCTCGCCGAAGGCAGGCTCCGGGTAGCAGACGTTCCAATCCAGGCCGTCTGCGCCTTTGAACTGTATCTTGGGCAGTTTCTCTACAACCTTGCAAAGCAGGTTGCGCTCGTAGGAAGAATACTCCCCGCTTTCACGGCCGTGAGACACTTCATTATAAAGAATTGAGTCCCCAAGATCTTCTTGGATGTAGGCCATCCCGTCGTTACTTACGGCAAAGACTTTTGGCACGTTGATGCCCTTTTCTCCAAAGTGACGGCTAAGGGTGATGAATGCGTTGTTCTCTTCCTGGCTGGTACCTATCACGCCTATGATGGACACGAGTCCACCCCTGAGGCGGAAGTACCTTCTGTTGCTTCCGGACGAGTTCAACTCGGTAATTTCATCCACCTTTTGCCCGGTATATTTCTCGAATAGCTGCTTTAATACTTCTTCCATAAAGAATATGAATTTCTGCCTGCGAATTTAGTAAATATGTTTTATATTTGCATTATTGAGATGAAAATATATTTGGTAATGGATAAATACTATTCTTATTGCTCTGACAAGTACCAGTACACTATGGGAAAGTCTTTTCTGGACTGCGGAAAAGCAGAAGAAATTGCCGTTTTCAACCTATTCTACCGTAAAGCACCCGAGAACAACAACTGGGCTGTGGTAAGCGGCACACAGGAAGTCATTGAAATGGTCATGAACCTTGGCCAGATGCCGGAAGACTTCTATGAGAAGTTCCTTCCCGGCGACGCCTATGCGGATTTCCGCAAGTACCTGAGCACCATGAAGTTCACCGGAAACGTTTACGCAATGAGAGAGGGAGAGATCGCCTTCCCCAACCAGCCCGTGGTTATTGTGGAAGCTCCCCTGGTCCAGGCGCAGGTGCTGGAAACCCCCATGCTGTGCATAATGAACCACCAGATGGCAGTGGCCACAAAGGCTTCACGCGTCACCAGGGCGACTGAGCGCCCCGTAAGCGAATTCGGATCACGCCGCGCACACGGTCCCTGGGCCGCTACATACGGTGCCAAGGCCGCCATCATTGCCGGCTGCGCAAGTACTTCCAACATCCTTACCGGCGTGTTTAACGGAGTCCCCTCTACCGGAACAATGGCCCACAGCTTTGTAACATCGTACGGCAGCAGCGTTGAGGGTGAGCACAAGGCCTTCTGCGACTACATCAACACTCACCGCGGAGAAAACCTTATCCTGCTTATAGACACCTACGACACACTGCGCTGCGGCGTGCTCAACGCAATCCGCTCCTTCAAAGAGAACGGAATTGACGACAACTATCCCTACGGTTACGGCGTCCGCCTGGACAGCGGAGACCTTGCCTACCTTTCCATAAAGGTGCGCGAGACTCTGGACGCCCACGGCCTCAAGAACTGCAAGATATTCGCCACCAATTCCCTGGACGAGTATCTTATCAGCGACCTGGAGCGCCAGGGTGCAAAAATTGACTCCTACGGCGTGGGTGATGCCATCGCAACCAGCAAGGCGGCTCCCTGCTTCGGCAACGTTTATAAGCTTGTCCAGCTTGGCGGAGAGCCCGTTCTCAAAAGGTCAGAGGACACCATCAAACTGATCAACCCCGGTTTCCAGATCACCTTCCGCATCATTGTAAATGATCCGGCCCTGGGTGAAAGGTTCAAGGCCGATGTCACCTGTATGAGGGGTGACCATACCTCCCGCTGCATCGAGGCCGGCGAAGAGTTCACCATTTACGACGAGCAGGACCGCTTCAAACACAAAACCTTCGAGGCCGGTTCATATACCTACAGGGCCCTGCAGCTGCCGGTAATCAAGGACGGCCAGCGCTGCGAGGTTCCGCACACCCTGCAAGAGAAGAAAGACTTCCATAAGGATACCCTTATGCACTTCAGCCCGTCAGAAAGGCGTCTTATCAACCCCCACTATTACAAGGTAGATATTTCAGAAGAGCTGCGCGCAGAGAAGCTCCAAATCCTGGAGCGCATCAACTCACAGATAGAAGCATTTTCAATTGATTAACATATGAAGCATATAGTTCCGATATTGTTGTTTGTTCTGGCAGTTTCATGCTCCAAGAGCGAGGGCGGAAGCGGAAGCACCCCCATCGTAGACTTCAGCACCAGCACCAATACAATTTACATGGGTGGCAACGTGGTAATTCCTATCGTTCTGAGCTCACCCGCAGAAAAGGAGTGCAGCGTAGGACTCAAGTTTGAAGGCACCGCCACCAAGGGCACTGACTACTCAGTATCTGCAGAAAGCGTATCCTTTGCCGCCGGAAGCACAGTAGCCAGCATCACCATAACGGACATCAACCTGACCCAGGGTCAGGTAATAAAGGTTGCGCTGGACAACGCTAAAAAGCTGAAACCCGGCAACCGCAGCACCATTACCATCACCTGCCCCGGAGAGGTACTCACCTATAATTTCGTAGGGACGAAGGGCAATGTAATTGAGCATTACTACGTAAAAGTCAAATTCAGCGGATCCAAGAGCGGCGACGCCTGGACGGCCCCCAATGAGATGTACGCTCCGGTAATACTTACCGGCGACGGAGCAAGCCTGCTTTATTTCTGCAAAGAGGACGGCTCTGCCGACAGCCGTGGCGTCATCATAAATAAAGGCAGCAACGAGGGCGAAGTTTGCGTGGCCGTCAAGACCATGGATGTCCAGTCATCGCTGAAGAATGCAAAGCTTTCAATCGATAATGTATCGGACAACGGCTTCGTACCCGGCACGAACAAGGATTTCAGCCTTTCCGTACAGGGCAACTACAAACTGTCAGGGCGCTGGCGCTTTGAAAAATTCGCGGACGAGGATGCAATTAAGGCCGCCTTCGCCGCCGCAGGGGACGATATTTCCCTCCTGCCTTTGAGCAATGCCAACTTCTACTTTAACATAGAGTCGCAGACCGCCACAGGTACCGATGGTTCTGAGATTACAACCACCACCCTGGAGCCGGGCGGCACAGGAGATCTTGGCAACTTCTTCAGGAAGACGGAACTTGTATCATGCAAGCCTTATAACATGAGGCCCGACGGCCGTCAGGCTGGTTCAAATACAGCAATGGAAAATGGCATCAGCAGCATATTCTTTAAACTGTCCGCCGCCAACAGAGCCTTCAGCAAAGAAATCAACAATGTAGGAGAAGCATATATCAGCTTCCGCATTGTCGAAGGCGGAAAGATGGAGCTGACCATCAGGGATTACGACCGTCCTCCGTTCGGAACAAACAGCTGGAACGACTCATCCTTTGATGTTGACAAATTTGGATTTACGGCCCTGTTTACTTACGAAAAATAATCATTTTACATATTTTTGTAAAAAATTGTTGGTGAAACCAAGATAAATGGTTATATTTGGAAACACTAACAACAGTAACCGGCAACACCATACCTGAACCAATGAAGATAGTAGAGAATATAAACGGAAAGGCCCCGGTGGGTAACGTCCTGGTAGTCAATACCGGATCCATCACCACCAAGTTCGGCTATTACGTGGACGGAGAAGTTGTCCTTGACCGCAAACTGGAGCACAGTGTAGAAGAGCTGTCACAGTTCAAGAACGTAATGGAGCAGGACAAGATGCGCACCAAAGCCATTCTTGACGCCCTCAAGGACCTTGGAGTTAAACTTGAAGACATAGACATTGTCATGTGCCGCGGAGGTCTCTTCACCCCCTGCATAACCGGCGTTTACAATGTCAACGACGATATGAGGGAGGTCCTTTCCTCCAGCCGCGACGGCAATCATGCCTGCAACCTGAGCGCCTTGATAGGGGACGACATTGCCAACGAGATCAATGCCAAACGTGAGAAGGAAGGCCTGAAGGCCCGCTTCGGCAAATGCATAGCCTACGTTGCTGACCCTCCGATGGCAGATGAAATGCTGCCGGAGTGCCACGTAGGAGGCATCCCCGAATTCCACAGGAACACCCTCTTCCATGCCCTCAACACCAGGGCTATAATGCGTAAGTACTTGCGCGACACCGGCCGCAAGGCAGAAGACACCACGGCCATCATCTGCCACATGGGCGGCGGAGTAACCATCTCCCTTCACAGGGGCGGAAAGGTTATCGACACATCCCATGGCCTTGGCGGCGACGGCCCCATCACCCCGGAACGTGCAGGCTGCTGCCCTCCCTATCCGCTCATCGATATGTGCTTCAGCGGTAAATACACCAAAGAAGAAATAAAGAAAAAGCTCATCGGCCACGGCGGTGCAGTAGCATACTTCGGCACCAACGATATGCGCATCGTAGAGCAGCGCGCCCAGGAAGGCCGCCCGGAATACGTAGTGTTCATGAAGGCCTTCGTGCTTAACATCGCCAAGTATATCGTAGCCCAGGGTGCGGTGGTAGACGGAAAAGTGGATATCATCATACTTACCGGCGGCGTTGCATACAGCAAGACCATTACTGACGCTATCGCCAAAAAGGTCAGCTGGGTTGCCCCGGTCAAGGTTTATCCCGGAGAGAACGAACTTGGTTCACTGGCAGAAAACGGATACATCATCCTTGCCGGCGCAACCAAAATCCATACATACAACAAAGACAGAATTATTGAAGATTAAACACATATCTTAATAACATGGCCAACATAGATTACTCAAAAAGATCTTTCAGCTATTATGCTACAAACGCTATCATATCCGCAAAGTGCATTGACGGCGTATGGACAGAACCGGAGCTAAGCACCAACTTTGAACTAAGCCTTCACTGCTTTGCCGGAGTATTCCACTACGCTCCTTCTTGCTTCGAGGGTGCAAAGGCCTTCATGGGCGTTGACGGCAAAGTCCGTCTTTTCCGTCCGGAAGAAAACGCTATGCGAATGATTAACAGCGCAAAATATCTGGACATGCCCTACCCTTCAGTAGAGATGTTCGTTGACATGTGCGTTCGATGCATCCAGGCCAACTGGGAGCACATCCCTCCGTACGAGAGCGGCGCTTCGCTTTACCTGCGTCCCGTCCTGTTCGGCATCAACCCCGGCCTTGGCATCAAGTCATCCAAGGATGTGATGTTTGTAGTAATGTGCTCTGGCGTAGGTACTTATTCCGGAGCAAAGAGCCTCAGCACCGGTACCGCAGTGCTGTCCCGCAATTACGACCGTGCCGCAACCCACGGCAGCGGCGGATACAAGCTTGGAGCAAACTATGCACAGAGCCTTCATGCCTACAACGTAGCCCACAACGCAGGTTACCGTGAGCTCCTGTTCCTTGACAGCGCAACCCATACGCATATAGAGGAATTCGGCTCATCCAACTTCTTCGCAATCAAAGGGGACACCTATATCACCCCTGATTCCTCAAGCGTACTTCCTTCCATCACCAACAAGAGCCTTCGCACAGTAGCCAAGGAGTTCGGCCTCAAAGTAGAGCGCAGAATGGTAATGGTAGATGAGCTTGCCACCTTCGACGAAGTCAATTCCTGCGGAACAGCCGTTGTAATCACTCCTATCAGCCGCATCGACGATAAGGAGACTCTTGAAAGCGATGTAGTTACCCGCAGCTTCAGCTACGGAGAAGAGTGCGGAGAGATAAGCCGCAAGCTTTACAACCGAATCATCGGCATCCAGAAAGGCCTTGAGGAAGATACCTACGGCTGGTGCCTGTTCGTAGACAAAAAATAAATGAGAGACCGGGCAGAAAAGCTTTTGCAGGAGAACAAAGCTGACCAGGCAATAGAAGAAATCGAGGCCTGGCGCAGCAAAGGCGGCAAAATGGACGACTACCTTTATTACCTGCTTGGCAATGCCTGGCGCAAGAAGGGCAATTGGCAAATGGCTATCAACAATTACCTTGAGGCCACACGGATGAATCCGGACTCCCCCGCCGCCGGCGCCCTGGAGATTGCCAACAACATACTGTCCTTCTACCATAAAGATTTATACAACCCTTGAAAACTACACACCGGTGTGTAGGAATAACGGAACACAACAACTAAAACATAAGGATATATGGCAAAGATGAAAGGAGCTACCCTGGTAGACATCGAGCGCTGCAAAGGCTGCGGCTTGTGCGTTGTCGCCTGCCCCTTCAAGGTGCTGGCCCTGACGACAAAGAACGTCAACCAAAAGGGTTACAACTATGCTGAAACCGTCCTGGAAGACACCTGCACGGGATGTTCATCCTGCGCAATAGTATGCCCGGACGGATGTATTACCGTTTACCGTAAAAAGGAGGATTAATCATGGCAGAGAAAGAAATCACCTTGATGAAAGGCAATGAGGCCATTGCCCATGCCGCCATCCGTTGCGGCTGCGACGGTTACTTTGGCTACCCTATTACCCCTCAGTCAGAGGTACTTGAAACCCTGGCCGCAGAAAAACCCTGGGAGACCACCGGCATGGTAGTTCTCCAGGCAGAAAGCGAGGTCGCTTCCATAAACATGGTTTACGGCGGCGCAGCATCCGGCAAGAGAGTAATGACTTCGTCTTCATCACCGGGCGTCAGCCTTATGCAGGAAGGCATCTCTTACCTTGCAGGCGCAGAGCTGCCCTGCCTTATTGTTAACGTTTCCCGCGGAGGCCCCGGCCTTGGAACCATCCAGCCCAGCCAGGCAGACTACTTCCAGACCGTCAAGGGTGGCGGCCACGGAGACTATAAGCTTATAACCCTTGCACCGGCATCGGTTCAGGAGATGGCAGACTTCGTAGACCTTGCCTTTGAACTGGCATTCCGCTATCGCAACCCGGCCATGATACTGAGCGACGGTGCCATCGGTCAGATGATGGAAAAGGTTGTACTGCCTCCTTTCAAACCCCGCCGTACAGAAGAAGAGCTTGCAAAAGAGTGCCCCTGGGCCACTACAGGCCGCATCGGCATGCGCAAGCCCAACGTCATAACATCACTTGCACTTGTATCTGAAGAAATGGAGAAGGTAAACCTTCGCCTCCAGGCCAAGTACAAAGTAATTCAGGAAAAAGAGGTCCGCTACGAAGAGTACATGACAGAAGATGCAGATTATCTGATCGTTGCCTTCGGCAGCGCAGCACGTATCTCTAAGAAGGTTATCTCCATCGCCCGCGAACAGGGCATCAAGGTTGGCCTTCTGCGTCCTATCACCCTGTGGCCTTTCCCTTCAAAGCGCATCGCAGAACTGGGAAAGAAGGTCAAAGGTATCCTTTCTCTTGAAATCAACGCAGGCCAGATGGTAGAAGACATCCGCCTGGCAGTTGAATGCAAGGTTCCCGTCAAGTGGTACGGCCGTCTGGGCGGTATCATCCCGGAGCCCGAGGAAGTTGTAGAAGAAATCAAGAAAATGACCCTCTAAACCCTGAGCGCTATGACAAAAGAAGAAATAATGCAGCCGGAGAACATCGTTTACCGCAAACCGGAACTGCTTAATGACGTACCTATGCACTACTGCCCCGGCTGTAGCCACGGCGTTGTGCACAAACTCGTCTCCGAGGTCATCGCAGAGATGGGTATGACAGACAAAACCATTGCAATCTCTCCTGTAGGTTGCGCCGTTTTTGCCTACAAATATATTGATGTAGACTGGCAGGAGGCCGCACACGGCCGTGCTCCGGCAGTTGCAAGCGCAGTTAAGCGTCTGTGGCCGGACCGCCTTGTCTTCACATATCAGGGTGACGGAGACCTCGCCTGCATCGGCACGGCAGAAACCATCCACGCCCTGAACAGGGGTGAGAATATCACCATCATCTTCATCAACAATGCCATTTACGGTATGACAGGCGGCCAGATGGCTCCTACCACACTGCTTGGCATGAAGACCGTCACCTGCCCTTACGGCCGCGTTCCGGAGCTTCACGGATATCCGCTCAAGATGGCCGATATCGCCGTCGGTCTGCAGGGTACCTGCTACGTAACACGTCAGTCCGTTCAGAGCGTAGCTGCCATCCTCAAGGCTAAAAAGGCTATCAGGAAGGCATTCGAGTACTCAATGCAGGGCAAGGGTTCCAACCTGGTAGAGATCGTTTCTACCTGCAATACCAACTGGAGAATGTCTCCTGACAAAGCAAACAAGTGGATGGAAGAGAACATGTTCCCGTTCTACCCGCTGGGAGACCTCAAGGATAACGGTTAATAAACAGAAAGCTCTATGACACAGGAAATTATCATATCAGGCTTTGGAGGACAGGGCGTCCTCTCAATGGGAAAGATCCTTGCTTACGCAGGTCTTATGGAAGATAAGGAGGTTACTTGGATGCCGGCTTACGGCCCGGAGCAGCGCGGCGGTACCGCAAACGTTACCGTTATCGTCAGCGACGATCCCGTTTCCTCTCCTATCCTCAGCAGCTACGACACAGCCATCGTCCTTAACCAGCCTTCGCTGGAGAAGTTCGAGTCTAAGGTTAAGCCAGGCGGTACGCTCATCTACGACGGCTACGGAATCAATGTTCCTCCTACCCGCAAGGATATCAACGTTTACCGTATCGATGCAATGGATACAGCCGCTGCGCTCAATATGATCAAGGTGTTCAATATGATGGTTCTGGGCGGCTTGCTCAAGATTCATCCGGTAGTTTCAATTGAGAGCGTCCTTAAGGCGCTGCGCAAGACTCTTCCGGAGCGTCATCATCACCTTATCCCGATGAACGAAGAGGCTATCCGCAAGGGAATGGAAATTATTGAAAAACAGTAGGATATAAAAAAATATTCATTAACTTTGCGGTCCCAATTAAAAGCCAAAGGGCTTTTGGTGCAATGGGGTCTGCCCTTAGCAGACTGAGTAACACATTTTAAATCAATTAATTATGAAGCATTTTGAGTTGAAGGGCCAGCTTCGTCAGGTTGGCAACAAAGCAGCCATCAAGGCTATCCGCGCACAGGGTCTCGTTCCTTGCAACCTTTACGGTCTTGGACTTGAGAACGTTCTTTTCACTGTTGATGCCAAGGATCTCAAGGGTCTTACCCACACTCCTGCATCTTACATCGTAGACCTTGTACTTGACGGCAAGAAGTACACAGCAGTTGTACACGAGCTTCAGTTCCACCCCATCGAGGACGTTTGCCTCCACGTAGACTTCCTCCAGGTAAACGAAGAGAAGCCCATCGCAATCAAGGTGCCGCTCAACATCACAGGACACGCAGCAGGTGTTCAGGCCGGTGGTAAATTCGTTAAGAACGTACGCGAGCTTCGCATCAGCGCTCTTATGAAGAACCTCCCTGACCAGCTTGATGTAGACATCACCAAGCTTGGTATCGGCGAGAACATCGTTGCAGGTGACCTTAAGTATGAGGATATTACCATCCTCAACCCTAAGTCCACCATCATCTGCGGCGTTAAGGCTACCCGCCAGAGCGCCCAGGCAGCTCCTGCAGCTGAGTAATAATGGCACTTGCTAAATTTTTATGCCGCCTGTTTTGCTCCCACAAAGAGCAGCAGGCGGCTTTTGAAACTAAAAAGGAAGAAGCTCCGCAAAGCGTTGACGTATCAATGAGGTATCTTGTAGCAGGCTTAGGCAATATCGGCCCGGAATATGCGCAGACAAGGCATAACATGGGCTTTATGGTTCTTGACCAATGGGCCGGGGACGCCGATGTCGTGTTCAAGACCGAAAGGTACGGAGACGTTGCGTGCGTAAACTTCAAAGGCTGCCAGTTCTGGCTGCTTAAACCTTCTACATACATGAACCTGAGCGGCAATGCAGTCCGCTACTGGATGAACAAGCTTTCCATTCCCATAGAGCAGATTGTGGTCATTTGCGACGACCTTAACCTGCCCTTCGGAACCCTTCGCATGAAGACCCGCGGAAGCGACGGAGGACACAATGGTCTAAAGCACATTATCGCCACGCTTGAAAGCTCCGAATTCACCAGAATCCGAATGGGTATAGGTAACAATTTTCAACACGGAGAACAGATAGATTTTGTGCTTGGAAAACTGTCTCCGGAAGAGCTCGAAACACTGCCTCAGTTGGCTAAAAAGGTGATTGGAGGGGTCAAGACATTCGCTCTAGACTCTGCCCAGAGAGCCATGAACACCGTTAATACGAAAGAATAAGTTGCATTTTTGTAATTAGAAATACCATTTTTTACTTATTTCGCTTGAATATTTTGCAAAATTTAAACGTTTTTCTTGCATTTATTTATGCAAAATCTTAACTTGCAGACGGTTAAAAAAGTATTCACCTTTAAAACAACACAATCATGAAAGCTCTCGTAGAGAAAATTAAAGCTAATTGCGAACTCTTCGCTGTTAACGCAGACGCTCAGGTAGTTAAGGGTAACAAGGCTGCAGGTGCTCGCGCACGTAAGGTTGCTCTTGAACTTATGAAAGATCTCAAAGAGTTCCGTAAGGCTTCTGTAGAGGCTGCAAAATAAGCTTCAATCAGACAAAAAATAAAGGTGTCCGAAAGGGCTCCTTTATTTTTGTTATTCGATTGTGATAATATACGTAAACGTGTACTTGTCCCCGGGCGCGATCCGGTGAACGTAGGTTCGGCCTGATATGTCGCCGGTATAGTCCTTAGCGTCGCAGATTCCGCACCAGGGTTCGAGGCATACAAAGGGACAGCCTTCCTTCTTGGGAGCCCATATGCCGTAAGCCTGGGCCTGGGGGCAGTCAACGCTCAGCACGGGCTTGCCTTCCTTGTCGCAAAGCACAGCCTTGGTCACCTGACCGTCCTCAAAAATAAGGGCGTCGCGGTTGAAGGTGTCGGATTTGACAGGCATCTCGGCCGGGAACTGAACCGGTGCTGCGTGAGGCACTCGGTTACCGCCATCCAATTCGGATATCTCTACGGGGCTAACCGCCCTGCCCTCCTTGTCGTAATACCTTATGTAGCCGTGAAGCTCGTCTGCGGGCTTGTAATCGGGCAGCATAAAGCCGGGATGGGCGCCAATCTGGGCGTACATGTCTTCCTCCCCTACATTCTTAGCAGTCCAGGTAATGATGACCTTCCTGCCGTCAAGACGATACTCCGCCTCAAGTATGTACTTATACGGATAGGACTCTGCATGACTGCCGTCATCGATCATTCTCATCAGGCCGGGCCCGATTTCTTTGAATTCGCAGTCGCGGGCGAAGCCGTGCTGGCCCATGGGGCGGACCTTACCGCCGATGCGAACCTCTTTGTTGAAGGGTTTGCCCACCGCCGGGAAGAGGATTGGTGCATGACGGTTCCAGAAAACGGGGTCTGCATTCCACATATATTCGCGGCCGCCGCATACCAGGCTGACCAGTTCGGCACCGTGTTCGGCCACCTCAATTGCAAGCTCTATATTGGATAGTTTCATGTTGAATCGTTTTTGATTTTCAAAGATACGGGATTTTTCGGAATTATGATTAAATTTGCGGGCTCTAAAACAGGATGTTAAATAATTAATACATAAAGTCATTATGAGAAAGAAAATCGTTGCCGGAAACTGGAAGATGAACACCACTGTTCCGGAAGGTGTAGAGCTTGCAAAGGCTGTTGTAGCAAAAGCTGCTGAAGTTCCTGCAGAGGTTGGTCTTATTGTTGCCACTCCTTTCACTCACCTTGCTCCCGTTGCTGCCGTTGTTAACGGTACCCGCGTTGCACTTAGCGCACAGAACTGCGCAGACAAAGAGAAAGGCGCTTACACCGGAGAAGTTTCCGTAAGCATGCTTACCTCCGTTGGTTGCCAGTACACCATTCTTGGTCACTCAGAGCGTCGCCAGTACTACGGAGAGACCGACGAGAAACTCGTAGAGAAGACAAAGCTTGCTCTTGCAGCAGGTCTTAAGGTTATCCTTTGCGTTGGTGAGAACCTCCAGGAGCGTGAGGCTAACAAGCATTTTGATGTTGTTTCCGCACAGACCAAGGCTGTTCTTTACAACTTCACCGCAGAAGATATGAAGAACATCGTCGTAGCTTATGAGCCTGTATGGGCCATCGGTACCGGCAAGACCGCTACTGCAGAGCAGGCAGAAGAGATTCACGCTTGCATCCGCAAGGTACTCGCAGACAAGTTCGGTGCACAGGTTGCTGACGACACCACCATCCTTTACGGTGGCAGCTGCAAGCCTTCAAACGCTAAGGAGCTCTTCGCTCAGCCTGACATTGACGGCGGCCTCATCGGTGGCGCTGCTCTTAAGGCAGAGGACTTCATCGGAATCGCTCTTTCTTTCTAGGAAGACGCTTATAAATCATCAAATCGCCGGGGTTTCAATTGCTTGAAAACTCCGGCGATTTAACGTGTACTAAAACCTAAACCTACTACATAGATGCAGGTTATTGTTAAAACGTTGCAAAAATTTTAAAAATTTTTCAAATTATTTATTCTCTGTCAAACATAAAGTCACAGAAAACAGTCGGAGGATAGACCGGGAAACTGAATTCCGCCATTTTTTTGTCAGCGGAGACAATAGCATCGCTTCCTATATCAAGTGAACAATCCAACTGGGCAGCGTCCTCAAAATCTTCATTCTGGCTATGAATAGCCGCTTTAATATTGTCTCCCGTTATAGGTACAATCCTTACAATGCTTAAAATCCTGCGAAGAGCATTCTTAAAAACAGATACAGGCATTTTGCCGTTCTGCGAAAAGACGTAAGAAGCATCTATAATAGACTGTGACGACATATATGCATCGATAGCGCCTTTTTCCGCCATTTTGAGTATAGTAACGGAATCATAGTGGCGAGGGCGGGATTCCATCAGTATGTCTAATAAGACATTAGTGTCCAAGAATACTTTCATACCGATAAAATGCAAGACAACCTTGGATCCCTATCAATCTCTTCCTGGGTAAAAGCCGGAATTGTTTTACCAAGAGAAAGTAAATCATCGTCAGGAATAAAGTCTTCCCGATTCAACTTGGGCGTATCTGACATAACCGAACGTTCCAGAACCTCCTCTACATACCTATTGAAAGTCTTACCTTCCTTGTTGGCGTTCTTCTTAAGTTTTGTAAGAAGCATTGGAGTAAGCCTAAGCCCTGTCTGTATTTTCGCAACAGTTTCCATACGTATCATTTTTTACAAAGATACGCATTTTGATAACAAAATCAAATTTTGACAACAAAATTTAAATCTCGGATACGAATTCTTCTTTGGGCTTTCGGACGGCATGCAAGGACGAGGTCTCTACGGCCGGATGGCCTACCGGGAAGAGAGCTACCATTTCATAGCCGGCCGTCTGCGGGAACAGGGTCTTGATCTTTGCAGGATCGAAGGAGCCGACCCATACGCTGCCAAGCCCAAGATCTGCAGCCTCCATCATAATATGCGTACCAACAATGGCGGCATCTACCTCTGCCCCATTCTTTCCATCGTATTTGCGCACCCAGGCCTTGGAAGGATCGCAGCCAACCATGAACACCACCGGAGCGTCGTAAGTGTACTGCGTTGCCTCTTTCAACTTCAGAAGGGCCTCCGGAGACTTAACCACCCACACGTGCAGTGGCTGCTTATTCATAGCCGTAGGAGCGGCAATAGCCGCCTGCAGAATCTGATCGATGTCGCCCTGCTCAACGCCGGCCGATGTAAACTTGCGGCAAGAGAACCTGCTCTCTGCCAACTTAAGGAAGGTACTTTTATTCATAATCTACAGTTTACATTTTAATCCGCCTCAGGATCGGACTGTTTACCGTCATTGACATTAAGCTTTAAAGACCAGTGGATCAGGCCCCATAATGCCAACGGCAAGGCTACATGAAGGGATGCGCCGCGGAAAAGGTCGTCCAGAGGCATTCCAAACTTAATCAGTTGGAATACAGTCAAAAGAATAAACACGCCGATCGGAAGCAGAAAGAACAGCGGGTAGTCTGTATCTTTGCCAATCAAGAACTTTACAGCCTCGGAAGTACTGTAAAAATAAACGGCGATAATAAGATAGGTAAAGAATTTGTAGGCCATGGGCAACCGCAATGCGGGAGCATCAAAAGCGAGCACGGCATTCACAACGCCCAGTCCCACAAAGTACAATACCGTCAGGATAAGACAAATACTAGTCAGCGGATGAAGTTTCTTTTTTGGTTCCATAATCTTTAATCTTGATAAATTGCCGGTGGTATCACTGTTGTCATGCGGTGGTAGAGAGAATCGGCCGACAGAGGCGAAATAGCCGATAGAACAAGCTGAGAACCAGTAGTACCAGATATACAGCAATAAAGATTTGCAGCACTTTGACCACGAACGTAAACGCTACGTGGAAGGTTAGCAGCACTATATAGAACAGTGTCACAAACAACTTGAAGACCCAGGCCATATCCGAGTCATCCCACAGTTCCGTCAGGTTGTTTTCAAAGCAGCGGTAGGCCATCATCGGCTTGAAGAACCATCTGGGAGAATTATGCTGAATCTCAACTGATACCATCAACTGGCCAAGATTATCCTTGTACAAAGCAAAAGGGTCCTTCTGGACGTAGCCTTGTTCTTTCTTCAGACGCCTGAATTCCTCATTAACATTATCGATATAGTTCTTTAAAGACAAAGAATCCTTAATAATTATTTCTTTAGTCTTAATCAATAATTCTTTAATCTTTATGCTAACAATCAAGTTTAAGGAATACTTATCATAGTAAGAGCTTATAACCTCTTTAAGCGGAACTACATCCTGACCGTTATGGATTTCATCAAAAGCCAAGTCATTTACCGTAAAGTACAGATAGCCGGTTTCATTCAATTTATTAAATGCCCTGGATCCGCTGAACCATCTCCTCCTGTCTCCAGGAGACCAAGCCAAAATATCCCCCGGCGGAACGCGGTATGGATGATTTGAGATATCAGAACTTTCCGGCTGAATTGTATACATAACGGTTCCAAAATCAAACTTATTATTTTCGCTACCGCTTCCTCTTGATATGCAATACTCCAGCGCCCAGTTTAAATAATTCCACTTTTTGTTAAACCCATTTGTCACCCATAGATACTTGGGCTTTTGGTTAGCCTTTGCTGCATCCAGCATATACATTATGGACGAATTGAACCCGCCGGATATGTTTATCCTTAAATCATCGTCCTCGTTAATCTGAATACCTGGATTCGCCCATACGTCCGATGTATTAAACACGAAAAAGGCGAACT
Source organism: uncultured Bacteroidales bacterium (assembly GCA_900316675.1). Taxonomy (GTDB): domain Bacteria; phylum Bacteroidota; class Bacteroidia; order Bacteroidales; family UBA932; genus Cryptobacteroides. The sequence continues at coordinate 14,631 of ONDR01000008.1, read as the reverse complement.
CTCGGTCAAGAGATTTTTTACAGATGAACGTTCCCTGTTCATTCGCATAGAACTTGTTCTCATGGAAAACAACGTCCGTAAAGAATTTGGAGGTATAATATAGGACAGCTCCAACCAAAAGAGCAACGGACAAAACAGAGAAGATTAGTTTTACGTGCTTGTAGGACGCCAGCATAAAAAAGTTCTTTACCTTCTCCCACCTTGTCTTTCCTTCCTTTTCTTCATGCTCAGGCGCCGTCAGCAGTGAATCGGACACGCTGACACTATCCAAGGTAATCTTACCAGGACGCCCCTCACGGATGAACCAGCCTATAATTCCATCCGTAAGTTTATTTATATCATCTTTATCCCGTTTCATACCTTACTATTTCTTCGAATTCTTTTCAACCACAACCAGGAAGGAACCGACATTGTCATCATACCAGGCCTCCTTGTAATTAGTACGATAGTAATACTCCAGTTCATTAACAGTCTCGAATCCATACTTCGCTATCCCCAACTTTAAGCCACCGGCGACCCTGTCAGTTTCCATCTCACTAATCAATTCTTCTGTCACCTTCCTCGCATCTTCCTTATCATTCTTTTCGATATAAAACCGCAATAAATCTACTTTCTTGATTATGCGCTGAGGAAACTTAATAGTATTGAATTTGTCATAGACCAACAACCAGGATTTGGTGTTTTCATAACTAAATGCTTCCCTATTCGCAGTTTTCAAATCACTGATAATGCTCCGAATTTTACTATTTTCCTTTCTTTCGTTCAAATAATCAATTTCGCCCTTATATATCTTTTTATAGTACTTGCACATCGTCTCAATGGAATCTTTCAGAGTCTTTTTAGAACCGAGCTCTTTATCCATTGATTCCTTTAATACATTAGTAATACTCTTATCCTCTTTTATTGTCTTATTCAACATTCCGAATATTGTCTTATAATTCAGGACGATATCATTCACGGTAAAGTATAGTGTACCCGGATTATTGATGTAAATATTCTGCCGTTCAGCACCGATGAAGTAGAAATTTTCCTTCTTGGCGCACGAATCACTTGGGGTATCAGCTAGCTCGTTTTCATTTGCGGCAACTTGCATTACAAGTGCCCCGGTAGGCAGTGACGGGAACATCCTGAACAGCCTACGCTGATAAGAACTACTGTTTTCATCTTCTATGTCCGGTTCTCCTTCTGCTCCTACCCATTTATCCTTAAGCCTTTTATTCTCTTTTGCCGAGTCGTATGTGTGATGAATTGAGGTATTGAATTTACCGGAAGAGCGCACAGTAATCACATCACCCTTTTCTACGGTTATACCAGTAGATGACCAGAATGAGGCTGTATTCAAGAGCCAGTAAGAAACCTCGTTTTTCTCACTCTTAATAGTAGTAGCACCCATTGCATTCGTGGTAATATCACTGTACGGATACAAACGTTTAATCACTATTGCCACGCATGCAAGAATGCCAAACAGAAGTACCCAAGCAATAAAGGTAAGCCAGATGACACGTGTCCACTTAGCACTAAGTATATTTAAAAAAGAGCTGTATTTAGATACTTCAATCCTTAAAGTATTCTCTTTCTCTGGAATCTGCGGTTTCTTCTCTTCACTCATATCACTAAGTATTAGTTTCTGCTAATTTAAGTAATATTTTTTATATTTGCATATAATTGCATAAAAACGTTTAAGATATATGAAAATTAAGACTATAGCCATTTTAGCTATTAGCCGGAATGGCGAGAAACCATTCTAAACACATAATAACCATGGAAGAATACCTCATCGATTCGGAGCTGGGATCCGAATCCATCGTTTACAGTACCGGCCGCTACATTTTATACATACTTTTAGCACTGCTTCCGGCAATCATACTGATGGCCTTCATTCTTTGGAGGGACAAAGTGCGTCCGGAGCCGGCAAAGGAACTCATCCTGGCATTCCTGATGGGCCTTCTGACCCTGCCTATGGCCATATTTCTGGAAACTTCAGCCGCAAAACTGGGGCTTGTTCCGTCTAGTCTTGACAACTGGAGAGACTGCCTTGGCATGGCATTCGTGGGTGCGGCCATCCCGGAAGAACTCGTTAAAATAATAATCCTCTGGGCCTTCTTCAAATGGCGCAAACGCCAAAACGAATTCATGGACGGAATAGTCTACGCCGTATGCATAGGCCTTGCCTTTGCCGCAGCTGAAAACATCAGGTACGTCCTTGCCGCCATGGACTTAATTCCCACGTACACAACAGAATATGTTTACGCAACGGGCGTAGTAAGGGCACTCACAGCAGTTCCCGGGCACTTCGGCTTTGCCGTAATAATGGGCTACTTCTACTCCTTCTACCTGTTCTCAAAATACAGGAAGACGATGTACCTGGCACTGGCCTTCATCGTTCCGGTGCTGTTCCATGGGCTGTATGACTTCTTCGCCTTCATGCAGTACCTGCCCACCATGTGGCAAACCGTCATATCCTTTGCCTTCTTCCTGGTGTTCTTCCTGCTGAATAACCTGTGCGTAAAAGCAATCCGCACCGCCCTTAAGCTTGACGATGCTGTAAATTACTAATAATTTACTACCTTTGCAGGATAATATATTTGATGAATAATTAAAACGCAATATGGTAAAGAATTTTGTAGAGGAGCTCCGTTGGAGAGGAATGATCCAGGACATGATGCCCGGCACAGAAGAAAAGTTGATGGAAGGCCCCCAGGCCGCATACGTGGGTATTGACCCTACTGCCGATTCCCTTCACATCGGACACTTGGTTAGCGTTATGATACTCAAGCACTTCCAGAACTGCGGCCACAAGCCGTACGCTCTTGTAGGTGGTGCAACCGGAATGATTGGCGACCCTTCAATGAAGAGCGCAGAACGCAACCTTCTTGACGAAGCCACCCTCAACCACAACGTAGCTTGCCTGAAAGCACAGCTTGGCCGCTTCCTGGACTTCGATTCAGACGCACCCAACAAGGCAGAGCTCGTTAACAACTACGATTGGATGAAGGACTATACCTTTATCAACTTCATCCGCGACATCGGAAAGCACATCACCGTCAACTATATGATGGCTAAGGATTCAGTGAAGAAGCGCCTTTCACGCGATTCAAGCGAGGGTATGTCCTTCACCGAATTCAGCTACCAGCTTATGCAGGGCTACGATTTCTACTGGCTCTGGAAGAACAAGGGCTGCATCCTGCAGTTCGGCGGCAGCGACCAGTGGGGCAACATCACCACCGGTAACGAGCTTATCCGCCGCATGGACGGCGGCGAGGCTTTCGCACTCACCTGCCCTCTTATCCGCAAGGCCGACGGCACCAAGTTCGGCAAGACAGAGAAAGGAAACATCTGGCTTGACGCAGAAAAGACCAGCCCCTACGAGTTCTATCAGTTCTGGCTTAACGTAGCCGACGAGGACGCAGAGAGCTACATCAAGATCTTCACCATGCTTGACAGGCAGACAATCGAAGACCTTATCGCCCGCCACCGCGAGAATCCCGGCGCACGCGAGCTCCAGAAGGTACTGGCCCGCGAAATCACCATCATGTGCCATGGACAGGAAGAATACGACAAGGCCGTTGCAGCATCACAGATGCTCTTTGGAAACTCTACCTCTGAGGCCCTCAGGAGCCTTGACGAGCGTACTTTCCTGGCAGTGTTCAGCGGCGTTCCCAGCGGCAGCCTCAGCAAGAGCGAACTCCCCTGCAACATTCTTGACCTGCTTGCAGTTAAGACAGACCTCTTCCCTTCAAAGGGCGAGGCCCGCAAGATGGTTCAGGGCGGCGGAGTAAGCATCAACAAGGACAAGGTGACCGACATTGCCTACGATGTAACAGAAAAGGACATCATCGACGGCAAATACATACTTGCACAGAAAGGCAAGAAGAATTATTATCTCATTCACATAGAGGCGTAGTATGGAAGCACCTGCATCAACCCGCCAGCTTAAAGTAGCCCGGGAAATACAGAAAAGCCTTGCAGAGATTATCCGCAGCAAGGGAATGGCCCACACCGCCGGCGCGATGGTTACCGTCAGCGAGGTTCGCGTGAGCCCTGACCTTAGCCTGGCTAAAGTCTTTGTAAGCATCTTCCCCTCTGCCAAGGCAGAAGAGGTAATGAAGATACTTGAATCCAACGTAAAGGTTTACCGCGGAGAACTTGGCCGCATTGTGGCAAAACAGTTCAGGATAGTTCCCGAGCTGGCCTTCATGCTGGACAGTTCGCTTGACTATGCAGAGCACATAGACGAGCTTCTAAAGAAATGAACCTGCCACTGAAAATAGCCCTCAGGTACCTGTTCGCCAAGAAATCCCATAATGTAATTAACATTATTTCTGCGATCAGCGCCGCCGGGATGGCTATTGGAACGGCAGCCCTTGTAGTAATATTATCCGTTTATAACGGCTTCAGTGCCCTGGTGAGCGATTCACTCGGCAGCATTGAAGCCGATATTCTTATCTCCCCAAAAACCGGAAAAGTTTTTGTTCCCAATGCCGATGATGCTCTGTGGCTGAACAGCCTTGACGGAGTTGAAAGCGTCTGCGGCATGCTTCAAGAGAACGTATTCATCGACTACGACGGCCACAACGGCGTGGCTACGGCAAAGGGCATTGACAGCCTGGCCGCCGCAACATCGACGGTAAGAGAAAAGATGGTTGATGGTGAGTTTTCCCTTTGCAAGGGAAGCATACCGCAAGCCGTGGTAGGAGTAGGCTTTGCCTACAGGATGGGCATCAACCACCGCTTCATGAAGGCCGCTACCCTATTCTTCCCGGACAAGGACAAAAACATATCGGTAAGCAACCCGGCAGCATCGCTCCGCAGCGTAAAAGTCTGGCCTGCAGGTCTTTTCAGCATCACAACGGATACCGACAATTCCCTTATCCTGCTTCAGCTAAGCTCTATGAGAGAGCTGCTGGGCTACAATGACGGAGAAGTTTCCGCGCTGGAAATCAGGCTGGACCAAAGCCTTACGGAAAAGCAGAAAAACGCCATCATCGGACAGATCCGGAATCGCTTTGAAGGAAGCCCGCTGACAGTTAAGGACCGCTTCCAGCAGAACGAGACCCTGTACAAGATGATGCGCTCAGAGAAGGCCGCTATCTACTTGATACTCATCTTTGTAGTCATCATCATAGCCTTCAACATCTTTGGCAGTCTTACCATGCTTATGATAGAAAAGCAGGAAGATATCCAGACGCTCCGCAGCCTGGGTGCAAGGGACGCCGTAATCCGCCGCACCTTTGTATTGGAAGGCTGGATGATTAGCCTTCTGGGCATGGTAACAGGACTGGTCCTGGGCCTGCTTCTGGTATGGGCACAGCAGCAGTTCGGCTTCATAAAGATGCCCGGAGACTTCTCTATGAGCAGCTATCCCGTCATTATCAGGTGGACAGATATAACAATCACCGCCATTAGCGTGGCGGTGATCGGTTACTTCATTGCTCTTGTTCCGGCGCGGAAGTCTATTCCTCGGGAAGGAACATCGGATCCCATGAGGGAAGACGTATAGGCTTCTCATTCAAGAGTTTAAGAACGTCTTCGGGAACATATTTCTTTTCAAGAACAAGACGGAACATGTACTCGTTGAACCAGTCGTCGGTCATGATTATGTTTCCGCCGCCTGTATCTCCCCAGCTGTTCTCTACCTTCCACTTAACGGGCTTTCCGTCCTTGATGTCAACTGCGATAAGGGTCATGGCATGAGTTGAACCGCTGGCATGGGTCTGGATGCGCTCTTTCTTGTTCATTCCGAACTTAACGCCCATCAATGACTCGTAGTCAAAGTTGTTCATGTCTGCGATGCCATCCTTACGGCTCAGGAACTTGCCCACATCGCAAGAGAAATACATTGCAGTATTATCCTTGATGGAAGCAATTGCCATATCCTTGATGCGCTCTATAGGAAGGTTGATGTAAACCCAGTTCTGTCCGTCATAAACATGGCGGTCGTACTCGATTTCATATACTTTATAGTACTCGCGGCAAGGGTCGTTCATTACCATAACGTAATTGTTCTCAAGGTCTTTGCCGATGAACTCCTGATAGAAGCCCTTGGGAGTGTAAGTCTTCTCTGATACGAACTTTCCGTTGGCATCGTAGTGAGCCCAGGTGAATTCTGTGGGAGGAACGCCAAGGCAAAGGCCAAGGATATGATAAACGTCCTTAAGCATCTCTACCTTCATGTCCTGAAGCTTCTGGGCAGCCTTGCCATTCTTCTTATCCTTTGCGGATGCATCTTTCCATGCCTGACGCAAACGAAGTCCGGACTCACGCAGATAGTTGGAAACCTGTGCGCGCATAGCGGAAGTATTGTTTGCAGAAAGAGTCTCAGGCATAACCTCTGACGGAACTACACCATACTTCATCACAAGGTTGGAAACGCCGGTGAACTGGCCGCCGTCGCCAATCGGGTGGGCAAAGAACCAATCAACCTGACGCTCATCGTCTGCAAGGTCCTTTGTATCGATGATGCCCTGAAGGAAAAGGTTTGATTTTTCCAGCTGATCATAGAAGAAAAGGTAGGCATGAGAAAGAGTAAAGGCTCCCAGGTTGTACTCTGCAATCATTTTTGAGCGGAGCACGTTAAGACCTGTGAAGAGCCAGCAACGGCCGGAAGACTTCTGGTTGGTGCGTCCCTTGGTTGCAACCTCGTTAGAAAAATGCTTGTCAGTCTTGATGATGTTCTCAGGGCAGAAAGCCAGGTTGGTGATCTGCTCTGCATTCAGGGCATTGTGAAGGGCCTTGTCTGCGGCGTTTCCTTCATAGCCTTTGGAGATTTCCTTCAGCAGGTCTGCAGAAATTCCGCCACCTGCGGTCTGGTTCTGTGCGAATGCCGCTACGCCCATAAACATAGCAGCGATGATGATGAGTTTCTTCATACTTTATAGCAATTATTGACTATTCAAACTGCGATTTTACAAATATACCAATTTTTATGAACAACACAAAACGATTAATAATCACTTATTGGTATATAGTAACGTATCAAAATACGTATTACATGGGATTGCCGGAGAAAACCGGCGCAGGTAACTTTGCACCAGAAAATGAGACGTTACGCATTATATATTATTATTTTAGCCATCACGGCTATTCAGGCCACGGCCCAAAACAGGATAAACGGAAAAGTAACAGACCTTAAGGGTAATCCTATCTATGGGGCCAGCGTGGTGTTAGACTCCCGCAGCTGGGCTATTACAGACAGCCTGGGACAATTCAGCATCAGTCCGGCAAAACAGGCCGCATCAGCTAACAAGCTTACTATCAGATGCATAGGCTATCTGGATCTTGTCTCCCCTATCAGGACAGACAAGGTTTACAGGATGGCAGAGGATATTGAACTGCTTAACGAAGTTGTCATAACGGCAACTGAATCGCATGGCCTGACCACAGGCTCCAAGATTGGAGAAGAAGCAATCAAGCACATCCAGCCCTCCAGCATTACCGACATCATAGAACTACTGCCGGGCGGCAAGGCATCGGACCCGGCCTTCGGATCCCCACAAGTGGTTAATCTGCGCGCCGCCGGCTCACTTAGCAGCGACTACGCCACATCGGCCCTTGGAACAAGGTTCATGATCGATGGCAAGCCTGTTGGGAACGACGCCAACCTGCAGTCGACCCCGGCCGCAACCAACCTGGGCAGTAGTTTTGTCAACCTGGGCACCGATATGCGTACCATATCTACAGAGGACATTGAGTCCGTCGATGTTGTACGAGGCATTGCCTCCGTAGAATACGGCGACCTTACAAGCGGGCTTATCCAGATTAACCGCAGAAAGGGCGGAAACGACATTAGGGCTCGCTTCAAGGCAGATATGAAGAGCAAGCTGTTCTATGCCAGCAAGGGATTTGAATGGGGTCAGAAGGCTAACCGCAGGACCTTGAATCTTAGCCTCAACTTCCTGGACAGCAAGGCTGATCCGCGCAATCCGCGCCAGAACTACAATCGCCTTACCGGAAGCATCCGTGGCGGAAGACGCTGGGAATCAGATGCTTTAAGATTCATCCTCAACGCCAGCCTTGACTATACCGGCTCCTTCGACAAAGAAAAATCGGACCAGGACCTTGACTTTGGAACAAAAGGCCCAATAGAGACTTATAAATCTTCCTATAACAAATGGGCCGCAGGTGCAGACTTTACACTTGCCTCGAAGGATGGAAAGTCACTGTTTAAAAGCTGGACCACAAAGGTTTCCGTCACTTACGAAAAGGACAAGATTGACAGATGGAAGTATGTCGTTCTGGGTACCGTATTCCCCCTTTCCACCGCATTGGAGCCCGGTGAGCATGATGCCATTGCCCTGCCGTCAAGGTACGAGGCTTCCATGATTGTTGACGGACAGCCTTTCTATGCCTTCGCAAGCAGCACTGTACGCCTTAAAAAAGGTGGCCATGAGCTCAAGGCAGGAGCCGACTGGACAATGGATAAGAACTACGGAAAAGGAACCGTCTTTGACAGGGAAAGGCCTTTTTCTGCCACAATGAATGTACGTCCCAGGGCTTTCTCTGCCATCCCGGCCAAGCACCAGATCTCTGCCTTCGCAGAGGATAATGCCATCGTCAGGATAGGAGACGTACGCTTGGAATACATACTGGGCCTGCGCGCAAGCATGCTTGTCGGCCCCGGCAACAAGTACTCTGTTAACGGCAAAGCCTTCCTTGATCCGCGCGGCAACATGCGCCTGCAGCTGCCTCATACTGTCATCGCCGGACATAAAATGGAGATCGGCATTTTTGGTGGCGCAGGAAGTCACGTTAAGTTCCCTACCATGGACATGCTGTTCCCGGAGCCCATCTACGGAGACATCACCCAGCTAAACTACTGGCCGCAGGAAGAAAACCTAAGGCGTCTTAACATGCTTGTATTCAAGCTGGATCCTACAAACTACCAGCTGGGAGTAGCCCGCAACTTTAAATGGGAAGTAGGACTTGACGCACATTGGAACGACTTCTCCCTGTCTGTAAACTGGTTCCGGGAGAACATGCGTTCGGGTTTCCGCAACGGCAGCCGCGTAACGTCCGTAATAAGCAAGGACTACAATGAGTCCGCAATAGACAAAAACACCCTTACAGGCCCTCCTGCTCTTGAAAACATACCCTATGCACTGGACACCAACCTGCTTGCGTACGGCATTACCACCAATGGCAGCAGAACCATAAAAGAAGGTCTGGAATTCACCCTAAGCACAAAAAGGTTCAAGAGCATCCGTACCCGCTTTACCCTTAACGGAGCATGGTTTATAACAAGGTACAGTAACAGCGTCCCGGAATACTACAGGCCATCAGTCACCCTTAACGGAAAGAACTATCCCTACATAGGCGTTTACAACAGGACCGACGGCAACAAGCATACTTCGCTCACTACCAACCTGATGGCAGATACACAGCTGCCGGAATTGGGCCTGATAATTTCCGCATCGATACAGACTACCTGGTTCACAGATTACAAGCCGTCCGTCTATGACCTGGTTCCCAGCTACTGGCTGGATAAGGAACTAAAAAGCCATGTTTTCACAGAAGACGACGTCAGGGATCCGCTGCTTAGCTATCTTGTACGCTCACAATCCGCCCTGGACTACGACTACAAGGTTCCATTTGCAACAAACATAAACCTTAAGCTTACCAAAACATTGTATGGGGATAAAGTGAGTGCAGCCCTCTTCGTTAACAAGATACTGGACTTCACCCCCGACTATCACAGCAACGGAACGCTTAACAGACGAAACGTGAACCCCTATTTTGGAATGGAGCTGACCGCATCCTTCACACAGACCCCGAACGGTCTGGATGACTGGGGTCATGATATTATCTATGAATTCACCGGTGATGATGATTTCTGGTTATTTGTCGATGGGGAACTGATCCTTGATCTGGGCGGTATCCATAGCGCAATTCCGGGTTCTGTTAACTATAGAACCGGTGTCGTGAATGTTAACGGTACTATTACATCGCTGAAAGCGCTTTTCGAAGCGAACTACCGCGGCCGTAATGAAGGCGTGTCAGATGAGGAGGTTGAGACCTACTTAAACGGAATATTTGATGGCGAGATTTTTAAGCCGTATACCACGCATACCATGAAGATCTATTACATGGAACGTGGTGCCGGTTCTTCCAACCTTCATATGCGGTTTAACCTGGCCTCTATTAAGCCGGGAACCGTGCAGCTTAGTAAAAAGCTGTCAGGAGTAGAAACCACAGAGACGGTGCTTGCCGAGTTTCCTTATCAGATCATCTATCGTACGAAGACCGGGGATATGGTATCCGAGCCCATTTACCTTTCGAATTCCGTAGCCAACGATCCAACAAGAGTTAAGGATTATGTGTTCTACAAGGATACGACGGTTGCATGTACATATAAGCCTTCTTTCGAGATTGCCGGGAAGACATACAATGATGTCTTTATCCTGAAACCGGACGAGACAGTGGATATCAATTTCCCGACGGATACCTTCCCGGAAGGTACGGAACTATATGATTACAGGATTATCGAGTGCGGTGTCAATACATCTGTATATCAGGAAGTAAAAGCGAACGATGCCGAGACCATAAGAACCGGTGTTATAGATGACCAGAACAACCCGGTTCCGGAAAGGGCCGATTTCGGAATTGGATATGCGACGACTGACGAACGGGCACGTGTTGTTTATGACAACAAGGTGAATCCGGATGCTATCACAAATCTCACGATCACAAAGAAACTTTTCGATGTCACCGGACAACGGGAAATCAGCGAAGCGGAAGATAACACAACGTTTGATTTCAGACTGTATCTGGCAACTGACAGCGGGGATATTGATAGTTCACCGGCAAGCATGCATACCTATCACGTCAAAGATGCATCCGGGAATTACTGCTACTGGAGCGTCGAACAGCAAAGGCTGCTATCTCTGGGAGACGGAAAAAACAATTTTGATGAACTTACAGACGATGAACAGAAATCTGCAACATTCCATACCTCAATGAATGGCAGCATTTCAAAAATACCGGTTGGTTACACCATTGAAATCAGGGAACTTCTTGCAGGCACCAAGTTCAAAATAGTTGAGCGTCCCTGGGAGATTCCGGATGGCTACTCATTCCTGAAATATGTCTATAATAATACAGCCGTTTATACGGATGCGGCAGATGGCGTGACAGATTCGGTCTCAAGCGATAACCCCCCGCATGTCGAAGTACAGAATATAAAGGGATTTGGTCTTCGTGTCAATAAGACATGGACGGATGCCGACTTTATGTCTGATCGTGATCCGGTGTACTTTGGTATCTTCTATAAAGACAGCAATAATAACTGGCAGCCGGTTGAAGGCAGCCTTATGCAGATGGCTTATGGAACAACGACACTATACTGGTATTATAATCATCTGCCTGTTGAGGGAATAAAAGATTTTGACAAATATGTGATATACGAGGTCGAGCTGGATAATCCGGTGGTAGACTCCAACGGAAAAGTCACGGATTATTCCAAGCTGCATCGTTTGGAGGACAAGGGTTCTGTTACACTGTCTGGTAAACAGGCAGGTGATACGGAATCATCTTCATTCACATATACAGTGGAATATGAACGTGGAGAAGTCAGTTCAAACAGCAATGTCCGGGTGGATGAGGTCACGAACAACAGGCCTGGCATTATCATTAAGAAGACAAGGTGGGATGGGCAAGAAGCTCTTGAAGGTGCGGTATTCACACTGACTTATGGGGATGATAATATCCTGATCGGAACCTATACTTCCGGTGAGGACGGTCTGATCACCGAAGCTTTTCTGCGGGAAAACGTGGCCTATCATCTGACAGAGACATCTGCGCCACAGGGATGGTACGGACTGGAAGCACCGATGACAATTACTCTGAACAACGATACTATTCGTATTACAGGTGTTGACAGCAACTATTATACCGTAATGACAGATCAAAGCACGGACATTGTGACCATAGCGGTAAAGAACCGTCCGTATGATTTCAAGGTCATCAAGATGGACAGAGGCTCCGGACAACCGCTTCAAGGTGTGAAATTCAGCCTGTACAGGGAGATCGTTGTAGGCAGTGTTCATTCATGGGATCCGAACCCGTATCCAGGATATGAGAACCTGATTTCCGGTGCGGACGGGATCGTCATTGGCAATACACTACCCGCCGGAAAGTATCAGCTCCGGGAAACGGCGGCATTATCCGGATATCAGACATTGTCAGGTTATATCACATTTACTGTCAACGATCTTGGGGGAGTTGCTCTTGAGGCAAATGCACCGGAGGAAGCCGAGTTAACAACGGAAATTCAGGATAACGGATCGCTGCTGTATCAGATCACGGTCACTAACTCAAAAGTGTTCAAAGTGTCAATCTGGAAAACAGATGAAGGGTTCAATACTATCACGACCGGTGCGGCATTCTCTCTGTATAAGGCAGAAGATTATAATGATACAACCGGTACAGTGAATGAAGGTGCTGCAGCTGTTGTATCCGGCACGACACGTGAAAACGGAATATTGGCTTTAGGCAATTTAACAGTTGGAGAATACCGTCTGATTGAGACACAGGCCCCGGCCGGATACAATCTGGCGACATCGGCTGTCAAGATATTTGTTACCAATGACGGAGTTACGGCCAGTCAGGCGAGTCAACCGTCATATGTATACCAAAAAGGTAATACTTATTGGGCAGCGGGACAGGATAATAACACCTGGCAGATTCGGGTCTGGAACAATCCAGGTGTTGAACTTCCGATGAGCGGCGGCCCCGGAACCCTGATTTATACATTGAGCGGCATCGCGCTGATGCTTGGTGCAGCTTTGGTATACTGTTTCAGGATGAGGCGCAGGAGAAAGGAGGTTAACACATAAGCCTCTGATCTCGACGAAAATACTAGCGCCGAAGACTGAAACCGCAATAGACAACGAAATGTGTGACTGTCCCGATGGAATATCTGTCGAGCTGCCGGAGGGACAGCCCGGATACAGACCGGCTGTGGTCTAAACAGCAAAAAAGAAAAGCCCTGCTTGGGCTGAAGAAACAATACTGAAGTCCGGAAGGGACACCTTACAGAAAGGAAAACGATCATGAAGAAAATGAAAAAGATCTTCGCTCTGCTGATTGCTATGGTAATGGTACTTGGTATGAGCACAAGCGTATTCGCTGCAACAGTTGACAGCGGAAATGGTGGAAACGCATCCATCACTATCACTCTTCCTACTACAGAACAGGCTCCGACAGGAACGACAACTTACAAGATTTATAAAGTGTTTGATGCAACTAGTATAGCGTCCTCCAATTAACTGGACTGTTTAAGTGGTAGCGTATCGGTGATGATCTCTTCCGATACATCAATATCATCAAGCTTGTACTTCCAGTGGAATACTACAGGCTCTGCGTTTACTTCATCAAAGTATAGATAGATTCGCTCGGCAAGTTCTTCCTTGGAATTAACGCGTATTCCACGTAGCATCTGCTTGGTCATCTTACTGAAGAACCCTTCGACCATGTTGAGCCAGGAACCATGCTTAGGTGTGAATACAAAATCAAATCTTCCTGAGACTGATGCAAGATATTTTCTTGTCTCTTCGGAAGTGTGTACCTTTAAATTATCAAGCACAATGCGGATTCTATCACCCTTGGGATATTTCTTATCAAGTATCTTTAGGAACTCAACATAATCTTTGCTGTTATGAGTTTCGCTTACCATCGGAATTGCCTCTCCGGTTTGAAGATCTATCCCAGCAAGCAGCGAAAGAGTTCCAAGACGCTTGTATTCATAATCCCGACTGACTGTGCTGTGCTTTTCATCCGGAAGAAGATCGTTTGACGTAGTTGCGATAGCCTGTATCCCTGGCTTCTCATCATACGAAAGTACATGAATGGTTGTACCATCTTCCTCCCAGGGGATGAGGTTTCCATCCTCATCGAACCGCATTGACAGTTGCTTATATACCAGTAATACGTTATGCATCTTACTGTCGAAATCAGGATCACGATTTTCGCAGTAATACTTGATGCGAAATGGTTTTATATCTGCTTCATCAAGTATAGTATGTATGGTGCTTTTATGTATTGTTGAAAGCCTTATATAGCCAGCTGCCTCCGCATTTTTATTTATGTGTTCTGTCAGTTTGGCATAAGTCCAGGTTTCGGCAGCATAGCCTAAGTCAACCGGTTTTTGGCATGCTATGTTTATGATCCATGCTTTTTCATCATCAGTGATCTCGGTGTTGCGTCCTCGTCCGGGTGCATCAAAAAGAGCATTTTCTACTCCGCCTTCGAGATACTTGTTGATACAAAGCATAACACTCTTGCGATTGATTCCGACCTTATCGGCGATATCATCAATGGGTGTGCCATCTGCTTTAAGCAGAAGAATTCTTGCACGGTTAACAGTTTGTGCTTGAATCGTACGGGCGCGGGTTTGTGCCTCGAGATAGTTTCGATCCTGCGCTGTAAGGCTAATTGTAGTTGCTTTTCTCCCCATAGTAATCTGCCTCCCTTCAAGGGTATATAGATATTATACTATAGGGAGAGGATAAAGTCCATTTATTTAAAAGATGTTATACTAGTATGCATCCGATGCGGATGAAGACCTTTACCGGGCTACTCGTGAAAACCAGGTTGATTACGCTGTGGAATACGGCGAGTTTGAATATCAGGCCGGCA
>ONDR01000019.1 GCA_900316675.1 uncultured Bacteroidales bacterium | reverse complement strand
CGCCCGGCCGGTAGCCGACGAGCCACGTTCCGCGAGTCGGCGGTGCCTGCCTACGAACGTGTCGTTAGTGTCTGCAATATCCTCATGTAGATTTGTAACTATCTGATTGACAACAACTTAAAAATACGTTAATCACGAAGGCAAGAAACAACAATGCTTCGTCCTCAAAAACCGCATCCAGAGCTCGTTTTTGAGGACGACATCGCCAACAGCATTCCTCGGATTCTCTCCTGATGCTCTCCTGCTGTTCTAGGGATGTTTGACTCCTTTGGACCACTCCAGCCTTTACTACTTCCACGCCCCCAAAAACACGCCTTTGTAATAACTTAATTATCAGCGTGTTGCAAAGGCGGAAAAATCGACCACTCCAGCCTTTACTACTTCCACGCCCCCAAAAACACGCCTTTGTAATAGCTTAATTATCAGCATGTTACACTGGCGGAAAAATCGAGGCGTGGAAGTAGCTGGAAAATTTTGTCGCTACTTCCACGGGGCGTTTTCTAAGCCCCTGATTCCCAGATAGTTGCAAAGTAGGGTGTGGAAGTAGTGCAAGCTGCACCACGTTGTTGGTGTGGAAGTAGCGTGTGTCGTCCTGAAAAAGTTTACCAAAAAAGGGAACTAAAATGGATGTATGCAAGTTGATTCATGAGGGAGAGCATAGGGGTAATGATTGTTCTGTTGATTTATCCGGAAGAATTATTATATTTGTATATGAAAAGAATTTTCTTCACTATCATCATAGCATTAATCCATATAGGTTCGCTGTATGGGCAGTGCAACCTTAAGCTTGATTTTTCTTTAGAGAAAGGTTTCTCTCCTATTAGAAACGTATTGAAGCTTAGCCAACCGGATGGCTCGACTACCATTCTTCTTGAAAGCAGCGTCCAAGACACATGCATCAGTTATCCTCTGAAGCGGCTTGGAAAATATCGTTTATCTGTTTTTGTCGAAGGGGAGTCAATCGGCTGTGAGTCTTTGGAACGCTTCTTTGATTTGACAGGAGAAGAATACTTGGTGAATGCAACCATCGGTCTTGAACCGTCCGAAGGACATTTTCTAATTACTAAGTATTCCAATCCATCTCCTTACGTTAAATTGAAGTATTTCTGCTATGAATCAAGGACCAATGGTTTGGGCCCTGTATTCTCTTTGTCTAACGAGAGTCGTGATACTCTTTATGGAGAATGGCTTTCAGGATACTTTTGGGGCTATTTCTCTTCATTAAAGAACGGAGAATCCGACAGACTGCGCTGCGGATCGATATGTACCACGTTTGTGGACAGGCCTCCTTTGGCGCCTGGAAAAAAGACGGATGCTTATGTCGGCAGCTTCGGTGTTAAACTCCATCCCGGTGATTATCTGTTTACGTTGTATTATTCTACCGAGGATAAGAGAAAAGGGACTCTGAGTTTAACCCGGGAGCGTGAGCATTACAAATGGATGAGCGCAGTTGAGAATTGGCACCGAATTACTTGCAAGTTTGATGTTGGTCCGGCAGATGGTTTTGTATTAAGCGCGTCAAAAAAGGATTGGAAAGAAGCTGTCGATTACCTGCTATGTGATAATAAACCTCTTTTCAATGGCGGGACAGATATGGACTTTAATCGCTGGGTTATTAATTCCATGGATTTTGAGGGAGTTGATAAAACGCAGTCTAGAGTAACCGTGGCTTTTTTATTATCAGAGGATGGTAGAATAATAGGGTATAAGCGGATAGGTGGTAATGAATTAACATCGCTCATGTTAGAGTATGTGAGGGCCGCCTTAAGGGCTCCACGCTGGACTCCTGCTTTTCATGAAGGGAAACCGTGTAAGGTCAAGTTGATGGTTAGTACAAGTATTTGTTTTAGATAGCGGATATAGACTAAAAAAGGCCAGCGAGTTGCTGGCCTTTTTTAGTCTGGATGAAAGGACTTGAACCTTCGACCTCCTGGTCCCTAACCAGGTGCGCTACCAACTGCGCCACATCCAGATTAAAAGCGCCCGGACACGGCCGGACGATGTTTTTTGGTACTGGGTAGGAGAATCGAACTCCTATTGCGAGATTGAGAATCTCGAGTACTAACCGTTATACGAACCCAGCATTTTTGATTTGGGATTGCAAAGATAGGTATTTTTTTTGTCTCTCCAAATTTTTTCAATAAATTTGTAAATCATTTGTTACTCATTTTAATATTATTTGAAAATGACACTCATCAAATCAATTTCCGGAATTCGCGGAACCATCGGTGGAGAGCCCGGTAACGCTCTCACTCCTATTGACGTTGTCAAGTTCACTGCCGCTTACGCAGCTACACTGCCTCAGCGCAAGCCCAGGCCTAACGGGGAAAAGTATAAGATCGTAGTAGGAAAAGATGCCCGTATGTCCGGCGGCATGGTAGAACAGTTGGTGGTAGGAACCCTCATCGGCTGTGGAATTGATGTGGTGAAGTGCGGCTTCGCATCTACTCCCACCACTGAAATGGCTGTTCTGTTTGCAAATGCCGACGGTGGAATCATCCTAACTGCAAGCCACAACCCCAAGCAGTGGAATGCACTCAAGCTCCTGAACGACAAAGGCGAATTCCTCACCGCCGCTCAAGGTCAGGCTGTCCTTGACCTTGCAGAGAAAGAAGACTTCAACTTCGCAGAGGTGGATAACCTTGGCACAATAGAGGAAGAAGACTTCACCGACAAACATCTGGATGCCGTTCTGGCCCTGCCTGCAGTGGACGTAGAGGCTATCAAGGCCGCTAAGTTTACCGTAGTTGTAGATGCTGTGAATTCTGTTGGCGGAATTATCATGCCCCGCTTGCTTAAGCGCCTGGGCGTTAAATGTATATGTCTTAACTGCAATCCTACCGGAGACTTCGCTCACAACCCCGAACCGCTCCCCGCAAACCTTGTTGATCTTTGCGAGACCGTAGTTAAGGAAAAAGCTGATCTTGGCGTTTCCGTAGACCCTGATGTAGACCGTCTGGCCTTCATTCAGGAGGATGGAAAACCCTTCGTAGAGGAATATACCCTTGTTTCAGTGGCCGATTATCTTTGCGAAATCGCAGAGAAGGAAGGCAAACCCATCGCAACTGTAAGCAACCTTTCCAGCACCCGCGCCCTGCGCGACGTGACCGAAAAGCACGGCGGCAAGTACTATGCATCCGCAGTAGGAGAGGTTAACGTAACCACCCTTATGCATAAGGTTGACGCCCTCATCGGTGGTGAAGGCAACGGAGGAGTCATCTATCCCGCCATCCACGCCGGCCGCGATGCTATGGTAGGCGTAGCCCTGTTCCTCAGCAACCTGGCCCATAAGAAGATGAAGGTCAGCGAGCTTAAGAAAACCTATCCCCAGTACTTCATCGCCAAGAATAAGATCCAGCTCAGTGACAGCGCTCTTATTGAGAAGATACTGAACGCGCTCAAAGTTATCTACGCAAAGGAAAATATCAATGATATCGACGGCGTAAAGATCAACTTCGAGGCCAACAAGACCTGGGTACACCTGCGTAAATCCAACACAGAGCCTATCATCAGGATTTACTCCGAGGCTAATACTATGGAGGACGCAGAAGCCCTTGGTAATGAGGTAATTAAGGTAGCACAGAATATTATTAACGGTAAGTAATGTTCTCTTTTAGAACCACACCGCTGGAAGACCAGACAGACAAGGCCTTGCTTGACGGCAAGGTGGGATGCTTCTGTACCCAGAACTGCTGGGATACGTACCGCGACAGGTATATGTATCAGCTCTTTGCAGAGCGCGGCAACCTTGGCCTGGTCATGAATCCCAGAGACGCAGAGCTGACACCCGGCACCAATCACATTCAGTTTGACGGTGCCGGCCAGTTGGCTGGGCTGTCGGCCGTTGTGGTTGAAATTCAGGACGTTGGAGCACGTTACTTCAACTATACAAAGGACGTCTTTCGCCTGATGTCGGTATTGGCCACTATGGGCGATGATGCCCCGGCCTTGTACGTGGTGGACCACTTCAACCCGTCCGGCCGCTTTGTGGAAGGCTCAATTCCTACCGACGACCGTGAGGACTTCGTGCCCAAAGTGGCTCATCGTCACGGACTTACTCTAGGGGAGCTCTGTACGCTTTATTACAACGAGATTGGTGCGGCCTTTCCGCTCCATGTCATATCCGCCCATGCCAGCGACGCCACCAGGCAGCTTCTGCCCTGGACCATCGCCCCGGCATCTGACATCCCGGGAATGTTCACGTCCCTGATGTACAGCGGCGGCGGTTTGTGGAACAACACATCAATTACGCCCGGTATCGGAACATCGCGTCCGTACGAATACTTCGGTGCGCCGTTCATCAAGCCCGTCATGGACAAGATTCCCATGCCGGAGGGCGTGCTGATGCGTACCTGTTCCTTCACTCCCGCTGCCGGCCGCTATCAGGGAGAGCGTTGCTACGGCTACCAGATCATGCTGGTTCCGGGCTACGAATACCATTCCCTGCTTCATACCCTTCAGCTTGTTCGCTTCTTCAGCGAAAGGTATTCTCAGTTCGAGGTTTATCCGGAATTCTACAAGAAGCTTTCAGACCCCGTAATGGCCTCATTCATTACCGGGGAAATCTCTTTTACAGACTTGCGCGAACACGTTAAGCTTGAGGAACAGAAGTGGATTCGCAAGGCAAAACGCTTCTGCCTCTACGAAGACCAGCCGTTAAGAATGAAATAAACAGCGGACTTATGGACGTTGACTACAAGAAAATATTGAAAAAGGCGCTCAAGGTACTGAAGGTGCTGGGTATATGCATCGTAGTGCTTTGGGTAGTCCTGCTGGTAGTGCTGCAGCTTATGCTCACAGAAAATTTCCTGCGCGCTGCGGCGGAAAAATACCTGCCCGAGGTTATTGAGGGCGCGGATGTAAAGTTTGCGCACATCAGGGCATCGGCAATAAAAAGCTTCCCTAATCTTAGGGTAGAGATTGATAGCCTGACCATTACCTATCCGCATGAAAAATGGGCAGCCTACGACAGTCTGCCGGGTGTTCAGAACCGCCTGGCGAAGGCCGGCAGGGGAGAGGTGAGCGATACTCTTGCCAGCTTTTCAAATATTTCTGTATCAGTTTCTTACATAGCGCTGATAAAAGGGACGGTTTCTATAAGCGAGGCCGTAATGAAGGACAGCCGTGTGTTTGTCCGTCAGTTCGACAGTACGCAGTCCAACCTGAACGTATTCAAGTTTATGAATAGCGCTGCAGACAGCACTGCGGTAGAGGAAGAAGGCGAGCCTGCGGACGTCGTCCTGCATCATATCGGCCTGAAGGGCCGGACAATGGCGGTATATACCAATACGGCGGATACGCTTTTTGGCGCGCTTGGAAGCCGCAATATAGACATCGACGGAACAATCGCACTTAGAAAGCCGCTGCATGCGAAGCTGTTTGTAGATATTGACAGCACCTTCGTCAGCGGTAGAACGGCAACCGATACGGTATCTGCCGGCTTCAAGCATCTTGACATCGACAGGCGTCATGGCTACCATCATATTACAGCTGAGGGCGGAACCTTCCTGGCAATGGGTGGCAGCGGCAGGATGATGCTTCCAATAAAGTTGGAAACCCTTTTGAAGTTCCCGGACTATACTCCTGACAAAATAAGTATCAAGCACTTACGCCTGAAGCTGGCGTCGCTGTCGCTTAAGGGCGAGAGTGATCTGGAGTTTATGGGAGACAGCCTTGGCATACGCGCAAAGGCGTCTGTAGATACATGTAACGTGCAGAAGCTGCTTAAGGATTTTGCACCGCTGATCGGTCCGGAGGCGGGGAAACTTAAATCGGACGCAAATGTGTCGTTCGATGTAGAGTGTAACGGCGTCATGGCCTTCGACCCCATGCGACTGCCGCAACTTACCGGACATCTGCTGATCCCGGAATCAAAAATTTCGCATGCGAATGTGCCTGAAGCCGGACGCATCGCCGCAGATATAGAATTCACTGCAGATAAGAAAGGCGTAGTTACTGCCAATGCCGGCAAACTGTCCGTGGCTTTTGCCGGAATCAAGTTGGACGGCAAGGGAACGGCAAAGAACCTTACCGGAGCGGATCCGCTGCTGACTATGGACGCATCGGCCTCTGCTGTCCTGGAAAAACTGAATACTTTCCTGCCTGACGGAATGACGGCTCAGGGTAGGGTGGATGCCAAACTGAAGGGTAGCGCCCGTTTGTCTGAATTCGGTCCCGGAAACTTTGCCGGAGCCAATCTGGAAGGCTATCTTGTGTCTGACGGCATCACCATTAAGGACAGTACAATGTTTGCATATCTTGGCAAGATGGATGTCCAGCTTACCAAGAAGCCTCGCAAGAGGGGAGACATTAACCAGATGATGCTCATGGTCGAGGGCCAGATAGACAGTGTCTATGCCGCTATGGGCCCGGTCATGAAGATAAGGGGCAAGTCTATGGATGTGGCTATCAGCGATGTCGATGCCTCTGTTCATGCCAACCGTCTGTCAATGATTGGCGAGGATTCCCTGTTTGTAGCTTTGCGTAACAGCCGTAACTATATAAGTATAAAGAAGGAAGTGACCGAGGGCGGAAAGACCGGCTATGTGGCCATTTCTTCCGATAACGAGGGGCTGTTCCTGCGCCAGGGCCGTCAGGCCGTGGGTCTGCGTAAAGCTCAGCTTTCCACCAATGGCAAGCGCCGCTTTGCGTCGCAGATGCGCAGCCGCCGGGAAAAGATGCTGGATTCGCTGCAGAAAATCTGGCCCGGTGTGCCCAGGGATTCCCTGTTCCGCAAGATGCTGCGTCAGAAGTACGGAGACCGTCGAAGCCGAGGTTACAGCCGCGAAGCCGCAATGTACGAGCAGGAAGACAAGGCCTTCCGTAGCCAGGATATCAGTCTGCGTTTGGATGAGTCCCTGGCTAAGTACTTCAGGGAGTGGGAGATTAACGGTTTTGTTAATGTTGAGCGCGGTTTTGCTTCTACGCCTTCATTCCCGCTTAGGACTCGCCTGTCCGGCCTTCAGGGCAGCTTCAACAACAATGAGGTCAAGATAGACAGCGTGGGCGTAAAGAGCGGCAAGTCAGATGTCGCTGCCAATGTTTCTATAACCGGACTGCGTCGCGCACTGCTCGGCCGCGGTAAGGTTACGATAGACTTGAACGTCCATTCTAAATACTTGCATGCCAATGAGTTAATTGCGGCCATCGATGCCGGTCAGAGGTACGATGAGTCTCAGGACAACGTGGTTTCAGAAAACGAGCTTTCAGAGAGCACTGTGGTTACCATGGAATTGGATGACAGTGCGGCTCATGTTCCGTTCATTGTGGTGCCTGCAAACCTTAACGTAAGCATCGCCGTGACCGGCGATACTATCAAGTATTCATCGTTGATCATAGATTCCTTCAAATCTAAGATCTTGATGAAGGACAGGTGTTTGCAGCTTTCCGGTACAACCGCTACTTCAAACATGGGCAAGATATCGCTGGAGGGCTTCTATGCTTCGCGAAGCCGTCAGGATCTGAGCGTCGGCTTTGACCTTAACCTGAACGAGATTACTGCGGACAAGGTTATTACCATGATCCCTCAGGTAGATACTTTGTTGCCGCTGCTTAAAACATTCAGGGGCGAACTGGACTGCGAGTTCGCAGCCACATCGGCCCTGGATACAAACATGAACTTTATTCCGGAGACCATCAACGGTCTTATGGAGATCAACGGACATAATTTGACAATTGAGCAGAATAAGGCTATCCGCAAGATTACCAAGTTGTTACTGTTTAAGAACAAGAAGACCGGCGCCATTGACGAAATGTCCGTACGCGGCATAATAGGGGATAACCAGATGGAGATATTCCCGTTCAACCTTACGGTGGACAGGTATAAGCTGGCCCTGGGCGGCCTGCAGAATTTTGACGGCTCGTTCCAATACCATCTGAGTGTGCTCAAGTCCCCGATTCCTTGGAAGTTCGGCATTAACATAAAGGGTAATTTTGACAAGTGGAAGCTTCGCTTCGGCGGTGCCAAGTACAAGAAGATCGACACTCCTGTATATACAAGACAGCTTGATACGGCTCGCAGGAATCTGCTTACATCCATAAGGTCCATTTTCGATAAGGGTGTGGCTCTTGCGCTTGAAGAGAACCGATCTGAGATGTCCGGCATCAAGTCTGCGGATTATTCTGCCGTGGCTGTTTCGGGTGCCGAAGTAGAGACTGCCGATACCTTGAGTTCATGGCAGCTGAAGCAGATGGATTCAATGGTTGTGGCCAATGATTCCCTGGAGCTGAGGGATTCTCTGGTACGAGACTCCCTTGTCAGAGATTCCTTGCTGATTAAGCCGGCGCAGCCGGAAGAGGCAAAAACTGCGGAGCCTTTGGCTGCTGCTTTGGAGAATAAAAAATTTGTACTATCTTTGCAACCCTTTCGGACTCAGATTGTAGCAGCTTCCCAAGGCTACCTTCGGCGACGGGCACGTGTTACTGCCTTCCGGAAGGTTTCGCGGGTGTGTTGAAATTGGTAGACAAGCTAGACTTAGGATCTAGTGCCTACGGCGTATGGGTTCGAGTCCCTTCACCCGCACTTTAGTTGCCTGGCTTCACGCCAGGCTTTTTTCGTTTGCGGCTGGGGACTCCACCTCTAACCCCTGTCGAACAATTTATAAATAAGTTGCATATTTCTTAAACTATTCTTATATTTGCGAAAAAATGGATATGAACGAATCTATAAAAAGGATGCGAAAGTCAAGGGGAATGACTCAGGAGCAGGTGGGAATATTGGCCGGTATGAGCAAGTCACAGATATCCAGAATGGAGAGCGGAAAGCTTGGAAGTCCTGCCACGTACGCTCGTGTACTTGATGCCCTTGGTTATAAGGCCGTCGTACATTATGAGGATGTCAGAGGTGGCAATAGACTGGGAAGAGATCAGATACTATCAATGCTTAAAGTTTACTATTTATGCAACAAGTCGGCTTTTGGAATTGAAAGAATCGGTTTGTTTGGAAGCTTTGCCAGGGATGAAGGGCGTGCAGACAGTGATATCGACATCATCATTACGCTCTCAAAGCCAGATTTATTTCTATACTCCACCATTGCAAGCCAATTGGAGACCGTTTTCGGAAGACACGTAGACCTTGTTTCTTCCAAATCTATTTTTCCCGAAAAATTTGCCTGTCGTCTGAAGGAGGAGACCATCTATGTATCCTAAAAAAGAACGCGTTCTTTCCCTGCTTGATGCCGCATTAAAGGAGATGAACCTGTTGCTAGAAATGAGCAAGGACATTAATGCGCCCGACGACTTTGTCTCCAGCACTTCCGGGCTCATTGTTTTCCGTGCCTGCGGAATGAGCCTCCAATATATAACCGAAAGTCTCGTCAAGATCCGCAACATTTGTGGCAGTGACTTCTTCAAAACATACTCATCTATTCCCTGGCCTGCCGTCTTTGGGATGCGTAATTTCCTGTCTCACGAATATGGAGACGTTGATGCTGAAGGCATATTCAACACCGTTAAGACAAATATCCCCGAACTTTTACAAGTCTCTAAAAAAATTCAGCATGACGTGATTAAAGGAAGTCTGGATGCCTTCTTGTCAGATTAGTCTTTGAGCTGTAAAACAAATAGATATATAGCGTCGAGATCTTCAAAAATGGTTCGATAATTGTCCCATTGCCCGCGCAAAAAGCCCCGGCATTCACGGGTGCGCCGAATTCGCGCATTGCCTGTAATACTTTTTCTTTCATAATAATAGATGTTTGCTTATTGTTTAAGCTGTTTGATGATATCATCCAGCATGCCGAAGAGGCCTGGAACGGTTTCCGGAGTTACACTTTCGCAGATGACGGCGTTGCCGACGGTCTCGGGGACATCGGTCAGTTTCTTCTGAAGGTCACGCCCCTTCTTCGTTAGCTTCACAATCATCTGGCGGGCATCCTTCTTGCCCTTGCTGCGGGTCACTATACCCTCGGCCTCCATCCTTTTCAGAAGGGGAGTGACGGTGTTGGTCTCCAGCAGCAGGCGTTTCGCGATGTCGTTTACCGGCTGCTCATCCTTCTCCCACAGCACAAGTAGCACCAGATACTGAGGGTAAGTAAGACCATGCTCACCCAGCAGGGGATGATACGCCTGGGTTATCAGCCGGGAAGCAGTGTAAAGCCGGAAACAGAGCTGGTTCTCAAGTTTGAATTTTTCTTCAATCATAACATTTCTTCAATATCCTTCTCAAAAGAGGCAGGCTCGGCAACGGGAGCAAAGCGTTTGACGATGGTGCCGTCGCGGCTGATCAGGAATTTGGTGAAGTTCCAAAGAATGTCGCTATCCTTTTCCACGCTTTTGCTAAGGCCTTTCAGCAGTTTGTGTGTTGCTTTTGCCTTAAGACCTTTGTATTCTTCGGTGGGAGCGGCCGATTTCAAATAGGTATAGACAGGACTCTCTTCAGGACCGTTCACGTCTATCTTTTTCATCAGCGGGAAGGTGACGCCGTGGTTGATGCGGCAGAACTCGGCAATCTCCTCGTCGGAGCCGGGCTCCTGATGGGCAAACTGGTCGCAGGGGAAGCCTACGATAGCCAGTCCACGGTCTTTATACTTCTGGTACAGTGCCTCCAGGCCATCGTACTGCGGAGTGAAACCGCACTTGGATGCGGTGTTTACAATCAGGAGAACTTTGCCCTCAAACTGAGCGAAGTCAAATTCAAGACCCTTGTTGTTCAGGGCCTTGAAGTCATATATCTTTGCCATCTTACAGTTGTTTTACAAGCAGTTCTGCATACTTCTCACCAAGTTTGGAGAGACCCTGAGCTGCGAAGCCGGTGGCGTAGGCCTGAAGGGCCTGGATTGATTTGTTCTTATCCATGATGTTTAAATATTTAGTTGTTATTTATGTCGTTCACGATGCAAATATACAACTTTATTTTTATATCGCAAGCGATATTTTGAAAAGAAGCACTTGCCGATGATTAATTGAACTTTAAAAAAGATTAATTATATTTGCGTAACAAAAACGTTATTGTTATTACTGGCGCAAACGATACATTTTATTGTTCAATGAAAAAGATATTTCTATCCTTGGTTATGGCAGCATTCGCCCTTTCCTGCTCACAGGACAAATCTCAGAAGGCTCTTGTCCTATATTATTCCCAGACCTCAAACACAAAGGCCGTAGCAGAACAGCTTCAGGCTGCCCTTGGTGCAGACATTGAGGAGATTGTTGCCGTCAATCCTTACGACGGAGACTTTGGCGCAACCATAGATCGTTGCCGCAAAGAGATGGAAGAGCATGTGCTTCCTGAAATCCAGCCGGTCAAGGCTGACATCAATTCCTATGATGTAATCTTCCTTGGATATCCCGTTTGGTTCGGTACTTATGCTCCGCCTGTTGCGGCCCTTTTGGAGACAACGGACTTCAGCGGTAAAAAGATTGTCCCGTTCTGCACCTTCGGTAGCGGCGGACTTGATTCCAGTGAAAAGGCTCTGAAAGAGAAACTTCCCAAGGCAGAAATCCTTCCTGGATATGGCGTACGTGCAGCCCGCATGGATGCTGTTCCCGCAGAACTCGACCGCTTCCTGAAGGCCGGAGGCTATATCGCCGGTGAATATACCCCTCTTCCTGAATTCTCTGAAAGCCATGCTGTATCAGAGGAGGAGGCAGGCATTTTTGATGCTGCTGTCGGTTCATATCCGATGATTAACGCCACTGCCGTGGAAGCTGCGTCCCGCACCGTTCCGGAAGGCGTCGAGTACCTTTTCACTGCCGATGATAAAAACGGCCAAATCAAGGTTTACGTGCTGGTAGAAAACGACCGCGACCCGGTCTTCACCCAGGTAATCAGATAAACAAATCTGTTAGAAAAAGCATTTGGACATGAAACGTCTGTTTTTGGTTTTGATGGCAGTGGCCTTGGCTGCCGAGTGCCTGGCTCAGGGCGTCAAAGTGGGACCCTGGGTATGCAATACGCGTGAGAATTCCGTGACTATTCTTTGGACAAGCGAGGTTCCCGGAATGGCCTTCCTTGAACTGGAAGACGGCACCCAAAAGTATGAAACCTTTGCTGGCAGGCGTATCTTCGGACGTCTTCACAGCATTACACTGGGTGGACTGAACGCCGGCCAGGTGGTTAAGTACCGCGTATGCGGACAGAACCTGACGGACGGCTCAAACGCCCGCAAACCCAAGTTCGGGGATTATTATAAGGGGGACTGGCATCAGGTACGTACCCTGAATTCCAAAGCCGGGAGCTGCCGCTTCTCTGTCTTTAACGACATCCACATGCGTATTGACAAATACGCAGCTCTGGCCGGTCAGGTCGATTCCGCAGCAACGGACTTTATCTTCCTTAACGGAGATATCACCTCTGCTGGAAACTATGTACTGGACTCTGCGGTAAAATATGCCATCCAGCCGCTTGGAAGCGTTGCGAACGGACATCCTCTCTTCTTTGGAAGGGGTAACCACGAGGGCCGCGGAGACAACGTTCAGCTCTTTGCGCAGATCTATCCCAACTCTACGCCCGCGCCGTTCTATTACACCTTCCGCCAGGGTCCGGTAGCCTTCATCGTCTTTGATGCAGGAGAAACCGGCCAGGAACGTTCTATTCTTTTCAGTGGCGGTACGGTGTACGAGGAGTATCTGAACGACCAGCTGGAATGGGCCCGCGAAGCCGTTCTTGAACCGGAATTCAAAGACGCACCCGTTCAGATTTGCATTCTTCACGTGCCTATGTTCGATCATCCGGACAAGAAGGATTATCTTATCCAGCGCTGGCTGCACCATCATTTCACGGACTTCCTGAACAAGGCCGGCATCGACCTTATGATAGGTGCCGATATCCATGAATTCATGCTGTACGAGGCCGGATCGATGGGCAACAATTATCCTATTATCGTAAACGACGATGCCCGCCGAATGGAGGTTGAATGTGTCCAGGGCGGTCCTATCAAGATAAAAACCTTCAACGCAGAAGGCAAAATGGAGTTTAGCAGAGATTTCTCTATTAATAGGAAATAAATATGGAAAGTCCCTTTATTTACTACCGCCAGGTAACAGGGAAGAACTTCCTCGGCCATGAAAAAGAGTGTTCAATTCTGGGTAATCTCTTACAGCAGGGAGAACACGTGGCCGTGTATGCTCCGCCAAAAAGCGGAAAGTCTTCCATGATTCAGCAAACCCTGATGAGTATCCGCATCAAGGGCTTCCAGTTTACGGTAGGCGAGTTCAACCTTGTGAACATCCGCGACGGGCAGACCTTCCTGTCCCGTTACGGCAGCACCGTGCTTCGTGCTGTAGCCGTATCTCCCGGAGAGTATGAAGACCTGATTACCAGGTACTTCCAGGGTACGCACTGGGTATTTGACCGCAGGGCCTATGAAGAAAAGGATATAATCCTGTCTGCTAACTGGGAGCTTGACGACAATGACATCCAGGCCGTCCTTTCCCTGCCGTTCAAGATAAGCAAGGACAAGGGGACAAACCTCATCCTTATAATGGACGAGTTCCAGAATGTATTGCTGCCAGAAGAAGGCCACAGGATTTGCTCCATACTGAGCCGCATAATGGAAGAAGACATCAAGGATAATGAGGTTCCGGGCCGATGCAGCCTTGTTTTCTGCGGTTCGATGGTAAATGCGATGGACCAGGTTTTCCGTCATACAAACTGGTTCTACCGTATGGTGACTACGGTTCCCGTCGTCCCTCCCGACGAAAAGGTTATCATTGACTATATTCATAAGGGCTTCATGCTGGGCGGCAAGGAAATTGACAGATCCCTGCTTCACGGAGTCTGCAGGCTGTTCCGCTGCGACATGTGGTACATCAACCACTTTATGGCTATATGTGACTCATTGACAAGAGGTTACATTGTCGAATCCATGCTGATGGATGCACTTCGCATCATCATATCCATTCATGAGCCGCGGTTCTTTGCCATCATGGAAGGCCTGACTACCTTCCAGATAAGCCTGCTGAAGGCAATACTTGACGGGAACACCCGCTTCAGCTCGTCTGAAGTTATCAGGCAGTACAATATGAACAGTTCCGCCAATGTAAAGAGGCTCAAGGAAGCCCTGATGAAAAAAGAAATCATTTACTTCGATGCCAACGACGAGCCGGTTATAACCGACCCTCTGTTCGAGTATTGGGTTCGTAAATACTATTTTGGAGAAGCTTAGCCATGGCAACTAAAAGAAAACTCGTAGTACTCACCGGCGCCGGTGTAAGCGCCGAAAGCGGCCTTGACACTTTCCGTGACAGCGGCGGCCTCTGGGGCAAGTATGACCCCCAGGAAGTTGCTTCCATAGAAGGCTGGCACAGGAACAAAGCCTTGATGATTGATTTTTACAACGATCTGCGTTCCGGACTCAAGGATAAACAGCCCAACAAGGCCCACAAGCTGATCGCCTCTCTGGAAGATAAGTTCGATGTTACGGTAATCACGCAAAATGTTGATAATCTGCATGAAAGGGCCGGCAGCACCCGTATTATCCACCTGCATGGGGAGCTCACGAAAGTTCGTCCGGAGGTAGGGGAGTATGACCGTACCTTCTCTGAAAAAGAGGTTATCGATATCGGCTACGGCACCATCGCCCTTGGAGATAAGGCTCCTAACGGCAGCCAGTTGCGTCCGCACATCGTCTGGTTCGGCGAATCCGTCCCCAAGATTGAAAGGGCGATAGAAGAAGTAGAGAAGGCCGACATCATGCTGATTGTGGGCACTTCGCTGCAGGTTTATCCGGCCGCCGGACTGTACAGGTACGCAGACCCTCATATCCCCATTTATCTGATTGACCCTAAAGAAGTTGCGGTGTATGATGGCCGAATCAAGCAGATTTGCGCCGTAGCATCGGTCGGAATGGAAGAATTTATTAAAAAAATTGAGGGCTAAAGTATTGTAAATCAAAAATAATTTCTACCTTTGCAGTCCGCTATAGAAAAAGGGGGTGGAAATTAGATGATTATAGTACCTGTAAAAGAAGGCGAAAATATTGAGAGAGCTCTCAAGAGATTCAAGAGAAAGTTTGAAAAGACCGGTGCCATTCGTGAGCTCCGTGCCAGGAAGAATTTTGAAAAGCCTTCAGTAAAGAAGAGAATCCAGATGCAGAAAGCTATCTATGTACAGCATCTGCAGCTTTTGGATGAGCAGTAATTGCTCCATATATTATTTATGACCGATGAGCTCATAAAGATCCGCCCGGGAGGGAACGGACGCTTACGGTTCAAAAACTTTAAGAGTTTTTTATAACAATGTACGCAATTGTAGACATTGCTGGACAGCAGTTTAAAGTAGAAGCTGGTTCCAAGATTTTTGTCAACAGGCTCGCTGCAAAGAAGGACGAGACCGTAGAGTTTGACAAAGTGCTCCTCGTAGAGAATGAGGGTGCAGTTAAAGTTGGTGCTCCCTATGTTAAGGGCGCCGTTGTAAAGGCTACCGTTATTGCCGACGATGTAAAGGCAAAGAAGGTGCTCGTATTCAAGAAGATCCGTCGCAAAGGTTTCCAGAAGCTGAACGGTCACCGTCAGAAGCTCACCTGGATTCGTGTTGATGCTATCGCTTAACAATTTGAGGAGGAATTAATTATGGCACATAAAAAAGGTCAATCAAGTTCTAAGAACGGTCGTGAATCACAAAGCAAACGACTCGGCCTCAAGAAGTTTGGCGGTCAGATTGTAAAGGCAGGCAACATTATCGTACGTCAGAGGGGTACAGTTCACAACCCTGATACTAACGTAGGTATGGGTAAGGATCACACTCTTTACGCACTCGTTGACGGTACCGTTAAGTTCACCCGCAAGAGAAACGACAAATCATACGTGTCCGTAGTTCCCTTTGAGAACTAAGGTCCCGTGTATGGTGAAAGAAATTAAGAGGACTGCACTCGGGATCCGTGTGCGTCCTCTTTTTGTTTAAATACAAAAGTTATGTTGACGCTGAAAGTGCTCCGTGAGAACCCGGAGCTTGTAATCAAGAAGCTGGCAGTCAAGAACTTCGATGCTGCCGGCCTGGTTAAGGAAATCATTGCCTTGGACGACAACCGCAAGGCTCTTCAGACCAAAAGCGATGCCCTTCTGGCAGAGCAGAAGAAGTATGCCGCCCAGATTGGTCAGCTTATGAAGCAGGGCCAGAAGGCAGAGGCAGAGGCTGCAAAGGCAGAAGTTGCTGCCCTCAAGGCCCAGTCAAACGACCTTCTTGCACAGGCAGATGAAAACAACAAGGAGCTGGAAGCTAAGCTTGTACTCCTTCCCAATATGCCCTGCGACCTTGTTCCTGAAGGAAAAGGTGCAGAGGACAACGTAGTTGTAAAGATGGGCGGCCCGGAGCCTCAGCTCCCCGAAAACGCCCTCCCTCACTGGGAACTTGCAAAGAAGTACGACATCATTGATTTTGACCTTGGCGTCAAGATTACCGGTGCCGGCTTCCCTGTATACAAAGGCAAAGGCGCACGTCTCCAGAGAGCCCTTATCAACTACTTCCTTGACAAGAATACCGCTGCCGGTTACAAAGAGGTAGAACCCCCTGTAATGGTTAACGCTGCATCAGGCTTCGGTACCGGCCAGCTTCCGGACAAAGAGGCTCAGATGTACTATTGCGGTCTTGACGACTTCTATCTTGTTCCTACCGCAGAGGTTCCTGTAACCAATATTTTCAGGGACGAGATTCTTGCCCCCGAGGCCATCCCCCAGAAGCTTACCGCTTACACTCCTTGCTTCCGCCGCGAGGCCGGTTCTTATGGCAAGGACGTTAGGGGACTTAACCGTCTGCATCAGTTTGACAAAGTCGAGATCGTTCGCGTAGAGAAGCCGGAGAATAGCTATGCTGCTCTGGATCAGATGGTTG
Organism: uncultured Bacteroidales bacterium; assembly: GCA_900316675.1. Taxonomy (GTDB): domain Bacteria; phylum Bacteroidota; class Bacteroidia; order Bacteroidales; family UBA932; genus Cryptobacteroides. Next base: position 22,370 of record ONDR01000019.1, on the reverse strand, counting down.
CACATGTAGAGGGTATTGTAAACGAGCTCGGACTCAAGTACCGCATCCTTCGTCTTTGCGGCGGCGACATGAGCTTCACCTCTGCAATTACCTACGACTTCGAGCTTTGGTCAGCAGCACAGGGCCGCTGGCTGGAGATTTCTTCAGTTTCTAACTTCGAGAGCTATCAGGCCAACCGCCTGCACCTCCGCTACCGCGACGAGAATGGCAAGACTCAGCTTTGCCACACTCTTAACGGAAGCTCACTGGCACTGCCAAGAGTGGTAGCCGCCCTGCTGGAAGACAATCAGAAAGACGGTTACATAGAGATCCCGGAGGTCCTCAGGCCTTACACCGGATTCGATCGCATTGACTAAAGAAAAAATCATACTCGGAATTGACCCCGGAACCAACTTGCTTGGTTTCGGGATCATCCGTGTAACAGGCCGCAAGGCAGAATACGTAGACATGGGTGTCCTTGACCTGCGTAAAGACAAAGATCCCTATGACAAACTGAAAGCTATCTACGACTGCATAACAGAGGTCTGCAAGAATTACCAGCCGGACGAAATGGCCCTTGAGTCGCCATTCTACGGCAAAAACGCACAGGTTATCCTGAAACTGGGACGCGCCCAGGGCGCAGCTATGATGGCCGGCCTGCAATATGGCATCAAGGTGTATGAATATGCCCCCAGAAAGGCCAAGGAGGCCATTGTGGGCAATGGCGCGGCTTCCAAGGAGCAGGTGCAGATCATGTTGGAAAAGACCCTTGGCGTCAAGCTTGACGCCCGTCATTTGGATGCCACCGATGCCCTTGCCATCGCCATGTGCCACTTCTATCAAAGCACCAACCCTCTTGCATCCGCATCTTCTTCCCAGGGTTGGGAATCTTTCATCAAGAATAATCCTGACAGAATCAAATAATTTTTTGATTTTTGTTTTAAACTATACGTAGTATAGTCTGTCTAAGTAAGCGATGTATTTTTGAAACAACGCAAGTATGACACTTTTTAAGAGAACAGCCATTGTAGTTTTGGCTCTCCTTCTTTTTCCTGTAGCCGTATTGGCTCAGTCCCGTTCAACTATCACCTTGAAACTCAAGGACGCTTCTACCGGTGAAGCAGTATCCTTTGCTACCGTCACCCTTACAAAAACAGGGGAGACCAAGCATTCCAAGTATGTGCTCAGCGGCGAGGATGGCTCTGTCAAGATAGAAGGCGTAGCTGCAGGTAATTACACCCTCAAGGCAGAACTCCTTGGTTACAAGGCATTTGTAAAGCAGCTTTCAGTAGAAAAGGGCAAGAACCAGGACCTTGGCGCACAGGAGATGGATGTTGACAGGCAGATGCTTGATGCAGCCAGCATCACCGCAGCCGGTAACCCCATTATCATGAAGAAGGATACCATAGAGTATAACGCAACCTCCTTCAAGACGACTGATAACGACATGTTGGAAGACCTTCTTAAGAAACTCCCCGGCGTGGAGATCAGCGAGGATGGAACCGTAACTGCAAACGGCAAGACCATTAACAAGATAACCATCGACGGCAAGACCTTCTTCCTGGACGACCCCCAGCTTGCCACAAAGAATATTCCCGCAAAGATTATCAACAAGGTAAAGGTTGTTGACAAGAAGTCAGAGCAGGCCCAGTTTACCGGCATCGACGACGGTGAAGAAGAGACGGTCATCGACCTCTCCATCATGCCCGGTATGATGAAAGGCCTCTTTGGAAATGTGATGGGCGGCGGCGGACATGACTGGAAGGCTTCTGAAAGCGGTCAGAGCATCAAGACTGACAACGGCGACTATCGTTATCAGGGTGCTGCCTTCGTTGGAAAATTCACTGAAAAGACCCAGCTCAGCCTTATCCTTAACGGCAACAATACCAACAACCGTGGTTTCAACGACCTTGCAGGAAGCATGATGCAGGGTATGCGTGGCGGCGGTGGCGGAATGGGCCGTGGCCAGGGTGGTTTTGGTGGCAACAATGGTATCACTACCTCATGGATGGGCGGCCTCAACGGCAACTTCACCCTCTTTGACGACAAGATGGAGCTTGGTAGCAACTACCTTTACAACTCTACCCGCAAGCATGTAGAAGAGTCCAGCGTAAAGACCACTCACATGGACGGTTACGACCTCATCTACAACAACCTTAACGGCTTCAACAATACCAACAGCTACGGCCACCGTTTTGGCGCCCGTATGGAGCACAAGTTCTCAGAGAATACCTCTCTGCTCTTCCAGCCCAGCTTCAACTTTGGTAAGGGCGACTATCACGAGTATTCTCCGTTCGATACTTATTATGATAATCTTAACGGTACGGTGACCAGAAAGAACGACGGTTTCACCAATACCACCGGAGACAACAATAACTTCTCTGCAAGCGGCTTCCTGCTTCTGCGCCAGAGACTTGGAAAGCCCGGCAGGACGGTTTCCGCCAACTTCCGTTACAGCTTCTCCAAGAACAAACTGGACGGCTTTAACCAGAGCCTTACCAACACCTACGACAACAACGGCGACGTTGCCGATGCTGCCATCGTCAACCAGAGGTTCCATCAGACCCGCAACCAGAGCAGCCTCTCCGGCCGTGTGACCTATACTGAACCCCTTGGCAAGAACTTCTACCTGGAGGCAAACTACCAGCTCAGCTGGAACAAAAATACATCGGACAAGGATACTTACAACTCAGGCGCCGTATCTGTTTTTGATGCAGAGCACCTGAACTACAACCGTACAGGCGAGACCCGCGACGATAACTACAGTAACAGCGTCCTTAACCGCTACTACAACCAGACCATCGGCGGTAACATCAAGTATCAGAAAGAGAACTTCAACTTCCAGGTTGGTGTAAGCGCCAATCCTACCGATACTCACAATGAGACCAACGGCCGCGAGTATAACAACAAGGTTGTGAACTGGTCCCCTCAGGTAATGATGTGGTCAGACCTTAGCGAGAACACCAATATCAGGCTCTTCTACTTTGGCCGTACCTCACAGCCTTCTACCTCACAGCTCATGGCTGTTCCGGATAATACCAATCCTCTTAACGTAAGCTTCGGTAACCCCAACCTAAAGCCTTACTTCAACCACAACCTTCGTGGCGAGTTCAGGCTTACCAACAAGAAGACCTTCACTTCCATCAACCTGAACCTCAATGGTAGCATGACAAAGAGCCCTATAGTAAACGCTACATGGGCCGGCACCAACGCCGCTCAGTTCAGCCTGCCTGTCAATGGTTCAGACTCTTACAGCGCAAGTGCACGTCTATTTATCAATACTCCTATCGCAAGGTCCAACTTCACTATTTTCTCCATGACGATGGGCTCTTACAGCCAGTCCTCTTCATTCATCGGCAAGAATGCCCTTGACATGAGCGAGTACTACGATGCAGAAAAGGGTGAGTTCTATTACGATAAATTCTTTACCAAGTTCCCCAATCTTAAGAAGGCAAGCGAGTTTGCCCAGAATACCACCCGCAGTTACACTGCAATGGAAAGGATCAGGCTTACTTACCGCATCACCAACCTTGAGATTTCTGCCGGCGGCCGTACCCGTATGTCCAAGGCCAGCTATTCTTACGGAAACGTAAAGGCCAGCACAACATGGAACAACCAGGTTGACGGTAGCTTCAATATCACCCTGCCTGCAGGCTTCGGCTTCGTTACCGATGCAAGGTACAACTGGTACAACGGCTATACCGTAGCACAGGACAGCCAGTTCATCCTGAACGCCCAGGTAAGCAAGCTGCTCTTCAACAATGCAGTAACCCTTACCGTTAAGGCTTACGACCTCTTGAACAAGGCAAAGAACCTTACTGTTACAGATACTGCCAACTACAGGTTGGAGTCAATCAACAACACCCTTGGCCGGTATGTGATGGTATCACTTACCTTCAGGTTCGGAAACTTTGGTAACTTGAAGAATGCGCGCGGTCCCATGGGCGGTGGCCACGGCGGCAGACGTCCCCCGCGCTTCTAGTCCTTATAGTATAGATCTTTGATCACAAGGGCGCTCAGCGTCATTCCAAAAATAGCTGTAATCGGGGCCGTAGAGCCGTTGGTTACAGCTTTTTTTGCGTCCAACGGGCTGTCGATATCCCCGCTGCCGGCGCGGACGGTACCCTTGTTGGGAAGGACTTCGTCGTCGTAGACGCAGTAGAACTTTTTGTCCGGCATTATGCCTTTCTGATGCATCCTTTTGCGGATGGCGGCGGCAAGAGGGCAGCCGCGAACCTTCCAGAACTCTGCCACGCGAACCTTTGTGGGGTCTACCTTGCAGGCTGCACCCATGGCGCTGAACAGTTTGGCCTTGGCGCGGCTGGCTGTTACAAGAAGGTAGAGTTTATCCTTCAGGCTGTCGATGGCGTCAATAATATAGTCGTAAGATTCAAGATCGAAGCTGTCTGATGTCTTGTCTGAATAGACCTCCTGGATGGCGGTAATTTCCGCCTCCGGGTTAATGTCCAGCAGCCTTTCGCGCAGGGCCTCGGCTTTTGGCCGGCCAATTGTTTTGACCGTTGCCATCAGCTGCCTGTTAAGATTCGTAGGGTTGACGTTGTCTGCATCGACTATGGTCAGGTGGCAGATGCCGGAACGGACAAGCCCCTCTGCGCACCAGCTGCCCACACCTCCAAGACCAAAGATAATAACCTTGGCCTCCTTGAACCTTTGCATAATGTCGTCACCCACAAGAAGGCGGGTTCTGTCGTAAAGGGCGTTCTCCATAAGTTATTTTCTCAGGTTTTTGGGAATGAATCGGCGGCTTATAAGAATAAGGAGCAGCAATACGAACATAAGGCCGCAAATCCTGCCTATAACATCGCCGGTCCGTACAAAGAAGGTAATGTCGTCATGCAGGGCTATCTTGCCCGTGAGGACGGTTTTCTCCATCCAAGGGCCGCGGGCCTCAACTTCTCCAAGACTGTTGATGAAGCCGGATATGCCGGTGTTGCCGCAACGGGCTATGTCACGGCGCAGCTCAATTGCGCGCAGGCGGGCATAGCTGAAGTGCTGCCTGTAGCCGGGAGTATCGCCCCACCAGGCGTCGTTGGTTATGATGGTCAGGGCCCTGGCTCCTTTGCGTACATAGCCGGTGCAGTATTCTCCGTATATGGATTCATAGCAGATGGCGCAGCCTACGGGAATTTTGGCCCCGTCCCTGCTCACTACATCCAGAAGCGAAATCTCATCCTGGGCAACGTCCCTTGCCATATATCCGCCCAACCAATTGTCCAGCGGAATAAAGATCTTGGGGTAGGGGGTAAGCTCCGTTCCAAGGACCAGTTTTGATTTATGGAAAATCTGGCTGCGGTCCGTGCCGTCCAGCATCAGTGCAGAGTTATGGGTGTTGAACCAAATGCCTTCTCCGGCCTGCCAGGCCAGTATATTAGGCGCCTGCTTCTGGAAATAGTATGTCTTTGTTGCGGCTCCCAGAATGACATTGGTGCCGGGGCGTCTTGCTGCCAGGGCGTTTATAAACTTGACGGTATTGTCTTCCTGCGGATAGTTGGTGGGGACGTACCTGGTGAAGGTCTCCGGGGTCAGTACCATCACCACCTTGGCCGCCGTATCTGTTTTTGCCAGTCCTTCTTCAATCAGCGGAGCGATGATGCCGTTCTGCTGGGCCTGACTCATCGATACGAACTTATGGTAGGGATCGATGTTCGGTTGTGCGATAACCACATCCAGCTGCTCTTTTGCGGCATCGGCTTTCCTGTTATTATATACAATTGCCGACAGTACGATGGGGCCGGCGAAAAGCAGCAACACTCCTGCCGCACAGTACCTTTTGGCCCATGCCGTCCAATAGGCGAAACGCCCCTCGGCCGCAGAAACCAGAAGCCCGAATACAGACAGGTTGCAGGCCCAAATCCATAGTGAGCCGCCAAGCGTGCCGGTGAATTCGTACCACTGGATAATGTTGGTGTTGTTGGCAAAGGCGTTGCCCAGCACAAGCCAGGGGAAGGATATCTGGGTATCGAAGTACCAATGCTCCCAAGCTATCCACATCACCATCAGGAAAATGTAAGGCAGCAGGCCGCGAAGCAGTTTTTTGCTTGCCCTGAAAAGAGCCCAGATCACGGACATCTGCGCCGCATTGGCCAGGATTGCAAACAGTCCGCCGCCAAGGGTAGCGTTGCATATCCACCACACAGTAATTGCATTCCAAGCCGTGAATGTGCCGTAATGCCATAGCCAAACCTTGCGGACTTTAAGGTCCGATGCAATCTTGTCAAGACAAAGAAGCGGTACAAGTCCGACAAGGGCCAGGGGGCCGAGACCGTTGACCAGAAATGGCAAGGACATCAGCAGCGCTGTGGCAAATGCCAGCACTAACATGACCGGAGTATGCTTTTTAAGGCTCATATCGGTACAAATATAGTATATTTCAAGGAAAAGTGTTATTTTTGCAAAGATATGTTAATGGATATTCTAAAAGCCTTCCTTATAGGCATATGTGCCTCTATCCCTTTGGGACCTATTGCTATCTTTGTGATACATAAGTCGTTGTCAAAGGGACACTTGGCAGGTTTCCTTACCGGATTGGGCGCCACTTTGGTGGATACGGTATTCTCTATCATCGCTATTTTTGCATTCGCGATAGCAGAGAATTTCCTTGCTAAGAACGAAATCGTCATCCTTATAGTTGGAGGAATCATTGTAGTGGGCCTTGGTGCTGTAATGACGTTCAAGGACCCTTTCCGCAACCTTCAGAAAGAGAGTGCACACACTTATACTCTTAAGGATTTTGTACAGTCCGTGGCGATGGGCCTTTCCAACCCGGGCGCTATTCTGGTGATTTTCACCTTGTTCGCTATTTTTAACGTAGAGGTTGCCAGGAACGACTTCACCGTCCTGCCTATATTGCTTGCAATTGCAGCGGGCAGCGTCGTTTACTGGTTCTTTTATTCCATGCTGTTCGCAAGCCTGCGCCGCAGTTTCAAGATGATCACCCTGATCTGGATAAACAGGATCTCCGGTATCATCGTCATACTTATTGGCTTGTCCCTTTTTGCGGATGGAATGATTAAATGGTTACTCCGGTAAAAAGTTTATACTGTTATGGCTACTGGTTCAAAGGACAATAATGTCGACAACTTCTTTCAGAAGGCGAAAAAGATACTGGGCAACTGGATTGTAAAGAATCTTCTGCTTGCAGTGGCTGCTCTTCTTGTAATAGTATTTATTGCAAGTTTGCTGCTTGGCGGCATAACCAAACACGGTAAAGAGTTGGTTGTTCCGGACTTTACCGGCATGACGGTAGAGGATGCCGTTCGCAGTGCGGATGACGCCGGCCTTCGCATAGAAATTGGCGATTCCGTATACATCCGCAGGTTCGGCCGTGGCCTTGTGTACAGCCAGAACCCCAATGCCGGCGGCAAGGTCAAGAAGGGCCGCAGGGTATATCTTACAATCAATGCCGTCAATCCCAAGAAGGTGAGCATGCCCAATCTGGTTGGTTTCTCGCTTCGTCAGGCAAAGGCAGAACTTCAGTCCCGTGGCCTTACGCTTGGCAGGCTGGTTTATGTAAAGGATATCGCCACTAATAATGTTCTTGAACAGAAGTATCGTGGCAGGAAGATTGAACCTGGCACGATGATAGAGACCTTGTCTCGCATTGACCTTGAACTGGGTCTTAACCCGGACGACAACACCACTCGTATCCCCAGCGTAATGGGACTCAAGTATCTGCGCGCCGTTGATGTTATTCACGACTATTCCCTGAACGTGCGCAGGACTGTATTCGACAAGAATATCAAAACCTACGCGGACAGCCTTGATGCTGTGGTTTACAAGCAGAACCCTTCTGCCGGAGACGTTCCCATCCTTATCGGAGAGGACGTTACCCTTTACTTCAGACTGGAAAAATCAGAATAATGGCCCAGGATCCCATACTGGAAGACGATCTCCTTGTAGAGGATGAAGAGCAGGGAATGTTCGAGCATTTCCGGCTGTCGGTAGATCCCGGCCAGGAGCCTGTGCGCATAGACAAGTTCATGTCCGGGCATCTGGAAAACACATCCCGTCACAGGGTGCAGATGGCCATTAAGAACGGCTACGTAAGGGTAGGGGAAAAGATAGTCAAAGCCAATTTTATAGTAAGGCCGGGAGACGTGATCCGTTTCATGATGCCTTACGAGAAGCGTGGCTTCGAGGTCCTTCCGGAGGATATTCCACTTAATATAGTTTACGAGGACGAAGATCTTCTGGTGGTTAACAAGCCCGCCGGAATGGTGGTTCATCCCGGTCACGGTCACTTTACCGGCACCTTGGTAAATGCCCTTTCCTTCCATCTGGGCCTCAAACCCCAGACTTCGGCAGGGGAGGACGACGAGCGTATGGGAGTGCTTGTGCACCGTATTGATATGGATACCTCAGGCCTTTTGGTCGTTGCCAAAAACGACGATGCCCAGCTTAATCTTGCCCGCCAGTTTTTTGAGCATTCAATTGAAAGAACCTACGTGGCAGTAGTCTGGGGCAACATAAAGGAAGATACCGGCACGGTGCGTGGCAATATCGGCCGCGACCCCGCAGACAGGACACGTTTCAAGCTTTATCCGGAAGGCTCAGAGATTGGCAAGCATGCTGTCACCCATTACCGCGTACTGGAGCGCTTCGGCTTTGTGACAGTGGTTGAATGCCATCTGGAGACAGGCCGCACTCATCAGATCAGGGTGCATATGAATTCCCTTGGCCATCCTCTCTTCAATGATGCAAAATACGGTGGCAGCGACATTCGCAGCGGCACCATCTATGCCAAGTACAAACAGTTCATCCGCAACTGCTTTGAGATCTGTCCCAGGCAGGCCCTGCATGCCAAGACCCTTGGTTTTGTACATCCCCGTACGGGTAAGGAAGTGCGTTTCGATTCGCCTCTGCCGGCAGATATGACGGCACTGCTTGATAAATGGCGCCGATACGCCTACGACATGCCGGAGGAAGAAGAATAAAAAAAAGAGACCTGCTACTGCAGCAGGTCTCCTTTCTCGTTGTAAAATTCATTTTGCAGAACAGTAAAATCTGATACCTCTACAAGGTTGATCTTACATTTGTACTTCCTTTTCCATTTCCCGATAAAAGAAGAAAACAGGCCTCTTGTCAGGTAGGCTCCCAGAATAGGGTTCACCTTAAGAGTAAGGGATTTGATACCGTTCTCGTTTACATAGAACGCAAGCTTTCGTTCTATCTGCTCGTCTATCAGCAGGCTTGATGCAATCTTTCCGGTTCCGTGGCACATGGGGCATTGCTCCGTTGTGTTTATCTCAGTGACCGGCCTTACCCTCTGGCGGGTAATCTGCATAAGACCGAATTTGGTAAGAGGCAGCACGTTGTGTTTGGCTCTGTCGCTTTGCATCAGCTCTACCATGTATTTGTAAAGCTCGTTGCGGTGCTCCAGGTTCTCCATATCGATGAAATCGATAATGATGATGCCACCCATATCCCTTAACCTGAACTGGCGGGCCAGCTCTTCTGCGGCGTACTTGTTAACCTCGAAGGAATTATCTTCCTGATCTTTGGTCTTGGCACGTATGCCGCTGTTGACGTCCACTACATTTAAAGCTTCCGTAGATTCTATTACCAGATATGCTCCCTGCTTGATGGGAACAACTTTTCCGAAGGAACTCTTAATCTGACGAGTAACGTCGAAGTGGTCGAAGATAGGTTCTTTTCCGTCGTACAGTTTTACTATCTTCTCCTGATCCGGAGAAATGATGGAAATGTACCTGCGGATCTCTTCGTACTCACGCTCGTTGTTAACGTAAATATTAGAGAATGAATCGTTTAGCAGGTCCCTGAGTATGGTTGTGGTCTTGCTGTATTCGCTGAACAGTTTCTTGACTTCCTTGGACTTTGAAAGCAAGGCCCATGAGTCTTCCCACTTTGCGATGAGCGAATTTACCTCTGCAACCAGAACTGCGGCATTCTTGCCTTCGGCGGCCGTACGAATGATGGCTCCGTAGTTTTTGGGCAGTATGCTGCTTACCAGGGTTTCAAGCCTGCGTTTTTCTTCCTTCGAAGAAATTTTCTGGGAAATGCTAACCTTCTGTGCGAAGGGGAGCAGTACAATGTTTCGTCCTGCCAATGAAATTTCTGCAGTAAGACGCGAACCTTTTGTAGAAATCGGTTCCTTAACTATCTGAACCAGAATCATTTGGCCGGGGGTAAGCACTTTCTCAATGCGGCCTTCCTTTTCAAGGATAGGGCCCAGTTTGATGTGGCTGTAAATGCCGGCTGCGTCTGCATTGGGATTTGTTCTGCGAACGAATTCGTCAAAAGCGTTGAAATACAGACCAAGGTCCAGATAGTGAATGAAAGCTTCTTTCTCGTCGCCGATATCGACAAAGGCCGCGTTAAGGGCGGGCATTACCTTCTTGACTTTTCCAAGATAGGCGTCACCTACGGTGATTTGATGCTCCCCTCCGGATTCTTTGTTAAGTTCGATAAGCCTGTGGTTTTCCTGCAGGGCTATTCGGACTTCCGTCGAACTTACGTCTACGATTAGATCCTTCTCTTCTGTGTCCATTCTCTGACAAAACTTTAAGGGGCTGGCCGATACTTTACCGGGACAGCCCCTTTACTGACTAGCTTATAAAACGGCTAGACACGGAATTATTTCTTCTTATGTCTGTTCTTGCGCAAACGTTTTTTACGTTTGTGCGTTGCCATTTTATGTCTTTTTCTCTTTTTACCGCTGGGCATTGTGATGAAAATTTAAGTTATTATTTTTTTAATGAATTAACGAAGCTCTTAGCCGGCTTGAAAGCGGGGATATCGTGAGCGGGAATTGTAAGGGTAGTGTTCTTGGTGATGTTCCTTGCTGCCTTCTCTGCGCGATGCTTGATGATAAAGCTGCCGAAACCGCGAAGGTAAACGGGATCATTCCTCTTGATAGAACCCTTAACACTCTCCATGAAAGCCTCAACTACTGTCTGAACAGTTACTTTCTCAATACCGGTAGCCTTTGCTACTTCATTTACAATTTCTGCCTTTGTCATGATTAACTATATTTTAAATACTTAACTATCTAATAATTACCGTTTTTCGGAACGGGGTTGCAAATGTAGGTCAAATTTTTTATATATCAAACTGTTATACCATTTTTTTGTGATGTTTTTTATGAAGAAAAGTCAGGCCTTTTCTGTGGCACGGAGATTGACCATATATAATAATGGATAATTATTTGCCATTCTCATGACAAATTGGCAGAGTTGTGTTATATTTGTGATATGGATTTTAAGAATAACAGCATGATGTTTCCGGCAGGATCTGCCGAAATGAGTATAATTTCCGTTACCGCTGATGGTGGAGTTCGCTTGAATGACAGGGAGTTACCGGGTACTTTGCCCGTCCTTGCCTTAAGGAATACCGTTGTGTTCCCCGGTACCATCGCACCGGTAATGGTCAGCCGCGAGGCTTCACTTGCCCTTGTTAACGAGGCCAGCAAGAAAGACCTCTTTATTGCGGCTTGCCCCCAGAAACACGTAGAGACAGAGCGTCCTTCACGCCTGTCCGACTTTACAGGATACGGAGTCATTGCAAAGGTTATCAAGGTGTTTGAAATGCCTGACGGAACCTCTACTGCAATTCTCCAGGCCTTCAAGAGGGTATTGATGGTAGAGGTCTTCAAGACTAACCATAAGTACCTGGACTGCATGGTAAACTACCTGCAGGAAGAGTTGCCCGCCGCCGATGACGTGCAAATTCCTCTGCTTGTAGATATGCTTAAGGAAGATACGGCTAAGTTCTTGGCTCAGAGCCCGTTGGGTGCAGCTGATCCTTTGACTGCGCTCAAGGAGATTACAGATTTCAGCTTCCTGGTCAACTTTGTTGCCACGACTGTGGAACTGGATTCCTTCGAGGGCAAGGCTGAACTCTTGTCAATATCGGACCTTAAGGAAAGGGGACTGAAACTCCTTACCCTGCTTCGCAACCAGCTTGCAGTGCTGCAGATGAAGCAGGAAATCAATTCCAAGGTTAAGTCTGACATAGACCAGCAGCAGAGGGAGTATTACCTTAACAGCCAGCTCAGAACCATTCAGGAAGAGCTTGGTATGGACGACGAAGAAGACTTCACCCGCATGAGGGATGAGGCCAAAAAGAAGCAGTGGCCCAAAGAGGTTGCGGCTACCTTTGAAAAGGAGCTTCGCAAGCTGGAAAGATTCAATCCTTCCGCTCCTGAATACAGCATTCAGTACAACTTCCTGCAGTTCTTCCTTGAACTGCCCTGGGGCCATGTGTCCAAGGATAATATGGACCTGACGCACGCCCAGAAGGTTCTGGACGAAGATCATTTCGGCCTGGAGAAGGTAAAGGAAAGAATAATCGAATACCTTGCAGTTCTTAAACTTAAAGGGGATATGAAGTCGCCTATCCTTTGCCTTTACGGCCCTCCCGGAGTTGGAAAGACCAGCCTTGGAAAGTCAATTGCTAGGGCGCTGGGCCGCAAATATGTGCGCATCTCCCTTGGTGGCGTGCACGACGAGGCTGAGATCCGCGGTCACCGTAAAACCTATGTAGGAGCCCTTCCGGGCCGTATTATCAACGCCATCCACAAGGCCGGAACAAGCAATCCTGTCATTGTTCTGGACGAGGTTGATAAGATTGGCGCCGACGGCTTCAAGGGAGACCCTTCATCTGCATTGCTGGAGGCCCTTGACCCTGAGCAGAATACTGCTTTCCACGATAATTATCTGGATGTCGATTACGACCTTTCAAAGGTGCTGTTCATAACTACGGCCAATACCACATCCACCATCCAGCCTGCCCTGCAGGACCGTATGGAGATGATAAACGTTACGGGCTACATAGAGGAAGAGAAGATGGAGATTGCCCGCAAATTCCTGCTGCCCAAGCAGCTTAAAGAGCATGGCCTGAAGCGTGGCCAGCTCAAGGTGGACAAGGGTGCGCTGGAGGCTATAATTGACGATTATACCCGCGAATCAGGCGTCCGCGGCCTTGAAAAGCAGATTGCAAAACTGGCCCGCGTCACTGCCCGCAAGATAGCTATGAACGAGGAACTCCCTTATTCAATTACAAAGAATGAGCTTAAGGAGTACCTTGGCCTGCCTACAGCCTTCCATGACAAGCAGGATGGAAATGAACTTCCCGGAGTTGTTACCGGCCTTGCCTGGACGGCCATGGGAGGAGAGATCCTGTTTATAGAAAGCTCTGTAAGCGAAGGCAAGGGTGTGCTCTCCACCACCGGAAACCTTGGTGACGTAATGAAAGAGAGTGCACAGATCGCGTATCAGTATATCAAGGCTCATCCAGAGGTTACCGGACTGACGGCAGAAGAATTCGCCAAGAGGGACGTGCATCTTCACGTTCCGGAAGGCGCCGTGCCCAAGGACGGCCCTTCTGCGGGAATTACAATGGTAAGTTCCATGGTATCTGCCTTCCGCGGAAAGAGCGTCAAGAAGGGCATAGCCATGACCGGCGAAATGACCCTGCGCGGCCGTGTGCTGCCGGTTGGAGGTATCAAAGAGAAGATACTTGCAGCTAAGCGTGCCGGGGTTCATACTATATTTATTTCTTCGGAAAACAAAAAAGATATCGAAGATATCAATGAAATCTACGTAAAAGGTCTTACCTTTGTATATGTAGATAGCATTGACGACGTAATAAAAGGTATCTTCTAATGAACGTAAAGATTGAGAATAGCTGGTCTGTCGCACTCGCTCCCGAGTTCGACAAACCCTATTTCACCAATCTCGCAAAATATCTGCATGAGCAGAAGGCTGCCGGGAAGACCATATATCCTCCCGGCCGTCTTATTTTCAGGGCCTTTGAGCTTACCCCTTTGCCGCAGGTGAAGGTGGTGATTCTTGGCCAGGATCCATACCACGGTCCCGGTCAGGCTATGGGCCTTTCGTTCTCTGTGCCTCAGGGCGTAAAGGCGCCGCCGTCCCTTGTTAATATCTTCAAGGAAATTGAGTCCGACCTTGGCATCAGGATGTCCGGCAGCCCGGACCTTGAGCCATGGGCGCGTCAGGGAGTGCTAATGCTTAACGCTTCACTTACGGTGGAGGCCGGTCTGGCAAATTCCCATAAGGGCATAGGCTGGCAGTTTTTTACGGATGCTGTAATAAAATGTATATCAGATAATTGCAATGGCGTAGTCTTTCTGCTGTGGGGCAATTTCGCCCGCGCCAAGAAAGAGCTTATAGACCAGAGCAAGCATTATGTGCTGGAGGCTGCGCACCCGTCGCCCCTGGCAGGAGGCGCCTTCTTCGGCTGCCGTCATTTTTCAAAAACGAACCAGCTTCTGGCTCAGCAGGGCAAAGCTCCCATCGACTGGAGGCTGTAATGCATAATAATATGAAACATAAGGCTTTATTCCCCGGTTCCTTCGACCCCTTTACCGCAGGCCACTTGAATATACTGAAAAGGGCCCTTGTTATGTTTGACGAGGTAGTAGTTGCCGTGGGTATCAATCAGGACAAGCGCGGCTTCTTTGACATGGACCAGCGCATGGATATAATACGCCAGGCTGTTGCCGGTCTTAAAGGCGTTACCGTCATCAAGTACGACAACCTTACTATAGACACCTGCCGTGAGCTTGATATCCGCGTGATAGTCAGGGGAGTACGTAATATGCTTGACTTCGAGACAGAGCGTTCTATTGCCGATGCAAACCGTCTTCTGGCCCCGGAAATTGAAACCGTGATAATTCCTACAGCTCAGGAGTTCGCCCATATTTCATCCTCTGCGGTACGCGATTTGCTCAAACATCATGGTGACACGTCACTGTTCCTGCCCAAGGGCGTTAAACTGCCTGACGAAGTTTAGAAATGCGTTTTTTTAGTCTCATACTGTTTTGCTGCGTGCTGATGGGTTGCTCTCACAAGGTGCTGAAGCAGCCGGCCGCCACTGCGGCTCATGCTGCTCCGGAGGCCCCGGCTGCGCCTGCTGTTCAGGAAGCCCCGGCAGACACCGTTAAGGATGCAAAACTCAAAGTTCTGGACAGCAAACTTGACCAGTATCTGGATGCAATGAAGTTCATCACTCCGGAAGAGAAATACCAGGAGTGCGACTTCCTTATCAGTTCTGCATCCGATTCACTAGTCCGCAACCATATAGCAGTTTACCTTTACAGCAAGTTCATTTCTTCCAACTTGATGGGCGATGAAGCTGTAGCTATATACTTGACTGACAATTGGTTCGTGCCTGGTAAGGTCAGCTTCAGGGATTATTCTGAACTTGCATCCGCCCGCGTATATGCAGACTTCAACCGTCAGTCCCTGATAGGAAAGAAGGCCCCGTCGCTGCTGGCATATCCGCCTATGGACGATGCCAAGCCGGAGGAAGTACTTCCCGCGGACGGCCGTTATAAGGTATTGTTCATCTTTAATACCTCTTGCTCTACCTGCAAGGCGGAGTCTGTTCTTTTGGAAGAGTATTTCAACGGCTACAAGGGTGTTCCGTTTGACTTTATTGCCTTCTATGCCGGCTCGGATGCCGATGCATGGCAGAAGTGGCGCGAAAAGCACTTCGCCGCCCTGGCAGAAGGAAATGGCATCATCGAGGTAAAAGATTTCTGGGACCCTGAGATCGAGAGTGATTTCCAAAGGAAGTTCGGCGTGTTGGCTACGCCATGCATGTTCCTGATCGACGGAGACGGCACCATACTGGGCCGCAGGCTTGATCCTCCGGGACTTAAGAAAATGCTTGAAATAATAAACGCCGGAAATTAATCCGGCGTTTACTGTATAATGTTGTCGATTGTATCTTAAAGAAGCAGCCCTTTCTTGACTTTTGCGGCAACTTCTTCTCCTCTTACAGCCTTTACTATTTCAAGAGCAAAGTCTAGGGCGAAGGCAGGACCCCTGCCTGTGATAAGTTTGCCGTCGCTGACTGCGGGAACAGCCTGATAAATGGCACCTTTCTCTATCATGGGCGCTTCACAACCATCGTAGCAGGTGAACCTTTTGCCCTTCAGCAGGGAGGCATCGTTCTGCGAAAGAACAAGGCCCGGAGCGGCGCAGATGCCAGCAATAATGCCGTCGTGGGAATAATGGTCCCTCATCAGATCTATCAGGTCCTCATCTTCTGCAAGGTTTGAAGACCCGGGCATGCCGCCGGGGAAGACCAGTACGTCACTGCTGTCAAGCTCCTCTTCTTCTGCGCAGAAAATCTCGTAAGTGTAGTCTGCTATTACCTGGATGTCGTGTGCTCCGGTAACGTGGAAGCTGTCAGAAATGGACACAGTGCGGGCATAAACGCCTGCGCGGCGGAGTACGTCCAGCGTAGCCAGGGCTTCAACTTCTTCAAAGCCGTCGGCAAGGAAAATGTAAGCGTGATTCATGGTATTGGTCTGAAAGACAGGTTGTTAGAATTTAGTGGTTGAGGTAAGAGGATTCGAACCTCTACTAAGGGAACCAAAATCCCTGGTGCTGCCATTACACCATACCTCAAGAAATGTCCTGCAAATATAGCAATTTTTTTAAAAACCTGCCTTTATCTGCGCTGAGCGATCATTATGTAGTAGATGAGCGTAGCAAGTGAACCAAGAGCTGCTACTACATATGTATAGGCTGCCCACTTAAGGCCGTTGATGGCCATGGGTTTGGTTTCGTAGGTGGTGATGCCTGCATTCTCCAGCCAGCGGACGGCACGTGCGCTGGCG
Organism: uncultured Bacteroidales bacterium; assembly: GCA_900316675.1. GTDB lineage: Bacteria > Bacteroidota > Bacteroidia > Bacteroidales > UBA932 > Cryptobacteroides. Next base: position 5,761 of record ONDR01000019.1, on the reverse strand, counting down.
TTAATCTCTACCGGCAGGGTGATGAAACTGAACAGGGTAGTGAGGGCAAACAAGCCTATGCCTATCCATATCAGGGCCGGGAAAGAATTGATCATAAGCACGCCAAGCAGAAGCACGAACTGAACTGTGTAGCTTGCAAAGTTAACGGCAGGAACCATGGCGCTGCGCATCTTGAGGGGAGCATAACCCTTCGCATGCTGCAGGGCGTGGCCGCATTCATGTGCAGCGACGGATACAGAGGCTATGTTGTTGCCGTTATAAACGTCTGAGCTTAGGTTTACCTGCTTAGTGGCGGGATTGTAGTGGTCTGTAAGGAAGCCATCTACGCGATTGACGGTAACGTCGTATATGCCGTTTTCCTGAAGCATCTTCTGGGCAACCTGCGCGCCTGTAAGGCCGGTAGGAACCTTTGAATACTTCTTCATTTTACTCTTCAAAGTCTGCTGCACAAGAAGGCTGAGCAGAAATATAGCACCAATAATTATCCAAATCATAATTCTAAAATTTAATCATACAAACTTACTAAAAATATGCCAGTTTTCCATGAATATTTCTATCTTTACATCCAAATTGGAAAGGAATGAACGAATTTGGAAGGAATAACGATTTTTCAAGGTTGGAGCTCAGTGCATCCGGCCTTCTTGCAAATTATACCTATTTCCGTTCCAAACTGGAGCCTAAGACTAAACTCCTTGTGCTGATGAAGGCCAATGGATATGGTCACGGTGCGGTGGAACTGGCAGCAATGCTGCAGCAGGCCGGCGCGGACTACCTGGCCGTAGCGCTGCCGGTAGAAGGAATAGAGCTTCGTAAAGCCGGTATCAGCCTTCCTATCCTGGTGCTGACTGCCGGCACGGATGCCTACGAAGATATCATCAAATACCGTCTTGAACCCGGCATACCCAATATGTATGCCCTTACCAAGATACGCAAGGTGCTTTCAAAGGCCGGCATCAAGGATTATCCCGTCCACATCAAACTGGATACAGGCATGCATCGTCTTGGCTTCATGAAGTCAGAGCTGGACCAGCTTTGTCAGTCGCTTGGAAGCATCCATGAAATAAAGGTCAAGTCCATTTATTCCCATCTTGCTGCGGCCGAAGACCCGCGCGAGGATGCCTTTACCCTTGGCCAGATATCCCTTTTTGACGAGGGTGCGGCGCGCATCACCCAGACCCTTGGCTATAAGCCTATGTATCATATACTTAACTCTGCCGGCATAGAGCGCTTCACAGAGTATCAGTACGATATGGTCCGCCTGGGTATCGGTATTTATGGAATTAGCTGCCTGCCCGGGGTGCAATTGTCACCTGTGGCATCGCTGAAATGCAAGATATTGCAGATCAAGGAATTGAAGCCGGAAGACGGAACAATCGGTTATGGACGATGGGGTTGCGTCGCACCGGGAGGTACCAAGATTGCAACCATTCCGGTGGGCTATGCAGACGGAATCGACCGCCGTCTGGGCCGCGGTAATGCCACTTTCTCTGTATGCGGCAAGAGGGTGCCCACAATCGGCAATATCTGCATGGATATGTGCATGCTTGACGTTACCGGTACGGACGCCGCCGTGGGAGATGTCGTTACTATTTTTGGGGATGATCCTACCGCATCTGAACTTGCAGACATCCTGGGCACTATCCCTTACGAGATTATGACCAGCCTGCCGCGTCGCGTAGACCGTATGGTCGTTAAGTAAACTTATCTTTTCTCTTTAAAGAATTCCTTCATAAGGGTGCCGCATTCATCTGCAAGCACTCCGCCTGCTACTTCTGTTTTTGGATGGAAGAGGGAAGGGGAGAAAAGTGTGCTGCCCCGTTTGGGGTCCGATGCCCCGTAGACAATTCTGCTTATCTGGGCCCAGTTAAGTGCACCGGCGCACATGGGACAGGGTTCGACGGTAACATATAATGTGCAGTCTGTCAGGTATTTGCCGCCTATGGCCTCCGTTGCGGCCGTGATGGCTATCATTTCTGCATGCGCAGTAGGGTCGTTCAGACGCTCTGTCATATTGTGTCCACGGCCGATAATGCGGCCTTTGCAAACCACAACCGCCCCGATGGGAATTTCTCCTTCTGCCAGGGAAGCCTTGGCCTCCAGAAGGGCCTCGCGCATGAATCTTTCGTCTGACTGCTCCATTGTACTGCGTTTTTGCAAAAATACAAAAAAATCCGCTGCTTGTGCAGCGGACTTTTTTATTTTCTAGAAGCGGTCCTCTGAAGAAACGGAGAGTTTCTTGCGGCCGTGACGACGGCGAGCTGCAAGAACGCGACGTCCGTTGGGAGTGGACATACGCTCGCGGAAACCGTGCTTGTTAACGCGTTTACGTCTTGAAGGTTGGAATGTTCTTTTCATTGTATGCTATTTTTATTATTATTCATTCAAAATCCACTTTGCGCGGAAATAGGAGTGCAAAGGTAATTATTTTGAAAATAATAACAAATTTTTTTAAGCTATTTCTTCAATGAAGGTGTACTATCTCCTGTAAAGTCGTTTGTTGAATTGTTAGTATCTACAAGCTTGCCCTTTGCGTCTTTCTTCCTGATTGTGCTCTTGCCGAAACGGGTCTGGTCGTTGTCCACTGTACCGCAACCGGTGTAACCTGCATCAATGCTTGAATTGAACTGGGGCGCGTTGAAGTACTGGCTTACACCGCAGTTTACGCCGTCTACAACCCACTCGTTGGGAATGCGGTAAGCGGTAGGAGCACGTGAAAGCAACTGGGAAGTTGTCAGCGGAGCGCCATTCATCCAGAAGGTGATGGTTACGTCATATTTGTACTCTGCCTCGAAAGTCTCCAGAGTCATTGCCGGGGGAAGTGCAAAAAGTGCGTAGCTCTCGTATCCTCTGTTGTGAAGTGAAGTAAGGCTCTGTGAACGCTTGAAAAGTACGTCAACATTGGGAACATCGGGGTTGTCGATGTCAGGGTACCTGTCGTTCTCTTCATAAATCTCGAAGTCGGCGCCGCTAAGGTCTATTGCGTTGGCGTTGTCGGCGCTGTAGTTCTGTGCTGCCAGGGCCAGGATTATTGACTTGCCTGCTTCTACAGGGTGCTCGGTACCGTTTCCGGGGAACCTGTAAGCGTTCTCGATGCAGATGGCATCCTCAAGTTCGGGGTGAGCCCAATAAGAGCCTACGCTTGTCATCTGGCTGTAGAAGAAATTCTCTGCGGCAAAGATAAGACCGTCCATGTAGAGAGTCTCGTCAGAGTTGTTGGTGAACTTGATGTACTGCTCTCCTACGGCTGTGCTGTTGGTCTCGTTCAAAGTTCCGGTGAAGAAGACCTCTTCAATCAGGACGTCGCCGGGATTTACATACCTCCAGCCCTGCTTTACAGTAACCTGTGCAAGTTCTTTGTCGTCGGTAGTAAGGATGAGCACTTCTGCCTCCCTGTCTTTTCCGGTTGCATTCTCTGCAACTGTCAGGACAATGGACTCCTTGGTGCAGTCGCCCACGGTGATAAAGCCGTCTTTAGGAGCGGATACTTTGTAAACATATCCCTGGGGAGCGTCAATTGTCAGTTCTTTTGCTCCTGCGCGAACGTTAACTACCTGTTCTGCGGGGTCTGCAGGAACCTCGGGACGGGTCTGTACAATTGAAAGGGACCTTACAAGGTTTTCAGAAGTTACTGTAAGGGTGGTGCTGCGTCCGGTTGCATCCTCGTAAGGCTGGATGGTAACGGTAATGGTAGCGCTCTTTGAACCTGAGGTGGGGTTTACGGTAAGCCAGTCGGCTGCAGCCGGAACAGAGATAGTCCAGTCTGCGTTGCAGTTAATGTTGAAGGTCTGAGTGCCACCTACGGAGCTGACCTGAATGTTTTCGGCTGTGAGTTCCAGCTCGGTTTCAGGATCGTTGCTGCAGCTTACCTCAAACAGTGCGGCTGCAGCCAGGATGATTGTTTTGTAAAGTTTCATGATGATATTGTTTTATATTAAAATTCTATTCCTGCGCCGATGCTTCCTGTAAGCGCATAAGCGCCTGAGTTCCATCTTATTACAGTTGCATCCGGCTTTATTGTGAGGGCAATTTTGCCAAGGCTGCAGGCCAATTTGCCGGTAAGGCGGAAGTCGAAGGAACTCTCTTTCAGCCTGTCGTACATGGCAATGTAGTGCTTCTCTAAAAACCTCTCCGTCCGTAAGGGGAGGAAGATGCTGCAACCGGGGTGTGCAGTCATGCCGAAGGCAAGTTTGACATCGGTCATGATGCGTCCTTTTGTAAATGCGAGCCCAAGGGCACCGAAGCCGCGGACAGACTGGATTTTCATACGGTTGTCGGCACCTTTGCGTACGGCATCGGAAGCATTGTATCCGGTTCCGGCCTCAAATGAAAGCGTGCCTCCTGCTGCTTGGGTTTGTACAAGTCCGGTCAGTTCTGCCGACGGCATCCTGTTCCTATACAGTGTTAGATACTTCAGGCCTTCGGCTCCACTTGCAATGGTGTTTGGAATAATTGCCTCGTCTCCTTGGCGCAGCTCGTAGCCAAGGTTAAGCCTCAATCCGTAAAGCAGTTTGCCGCCGATTCTGCCCCTGTATGCTGCAAATGCATTGACGTTCTGGGTAAGCAGTTTTGAATAGGGGACTTCGTTCTGGTTTGGAAGATGCCTTACATATTGGAACTGACTGTATTCTGCCGATGCTGACAGACCCTCGGCCGTATCTTTTTGCAGTTGGATGGCCGTGCTGAAGCCGTTTCCCCTGAAACGAAGGTTGGTAAGCGTACCGGTACCTGCAAGTCTGGCATAATGCGTTCCAAGTCCTGTTAAATGAAATTCGGCCGTATTGGCCCCCTTCGGGCTAAGGAAAGTTACAGATTGTAACTGATGGTATCTGCGGTACGATGCCGATGCAGAAAGGATATAGTGACCGAACACCCTGCCGGCCGACAGCCTAAGGCTCAGGTCCGACGTTATGTTTCTGGGTCTGGGATCCGTCTGACGGTATTCGTGAAGTGCCCTGTAGCTGCCTCCAATGCCGTATTTCCATTCTCCAATGCTTCCGGCGTAGGCTCCGGCAAAGGCGTACTGCTCCATTTGCAGCTTGCCTCCGACGGTGTCAGCCATTACGTAAGGATACAGAAGCTCATAGTCTGACGATGTATTCCAGCATACGTCTTTTTTTACGCCTCTTTGGTACGATACGGAGCCTTTAACAGCACGGTCCTTTCTAAGGAATTTAAGGGAAGATGCTTTGAATTCTCCCATGTCAAGGCCTTTGCCGTTCTGGGTAAAAACGGCCTTGCCCTGGCGGCTGAAGTTGTAAAGCGCTTCCGTAGTTGTACCTGCCATCCAGGGGACAAAGAGCATCGAAACGTCAGTAAGTGCGGGTGTAAACGTTTCTGCCTTAATTGGTTGCGCCTTATCGTACAGGCGCACCAAAAGGCTGTCCTGGCCAGCTGCGGTAAAGCTTGCAAGCACTGCCGTCAAAGCGGATATTATTATCTTTCCTGTCATTGCAATACAATCAGTTTAAGGGTTACGGTGCAGTTGTTGTCGGTCAGGTTCACTGCCTTTTCGGGCGAACTGTACTGGGATGACCTTACCCTGCGGCTTGAGCCGTCGGCAAGGATAGCATCGGCATCAAAGGCTATCATGTAAATGCCTTTGAGGACCTGCATCTGTGTTGTGCCGCCTGCTATGACAGGTATGGTGTAGTTTTCCAGGGTGTTGATGTTGCGGAACATCGTTCCGGCAAGGCTATGGTCGGCTGCCACTGAGATAGGGGCGTCCTGCCCGTCAATCTCTACGTTCAAGGTGACCAGGCAG
>ONDR01000009.1 GCA_900316675.1 uncultured Bacteroidales bacterium | reverse complement strand
GAGCGCAATAAATATCCACAAACTACACCGCTGAATCGAAGTGATGACCTATAACCCAACTTCTGTCCGAATCATTTGGAAAATCCATAAGAATAGTTACTCAATTTTCGGCAATTATTACTATCTTTGAGAACTAGATATTCTGAATTATGCAAGGCAACTTTTCTTACTACAATCCCACCAAGCTGTATTTTGGTGATGAGTCTTTAAACTTCCTTAAGGACGAACTTAAGGGCTACGGCCCTGTGGTGCTTCTTATCTACGGCGGTGGCAGTGTAAAGCGCAACGGTATCTATGACCAGGTAGTAGCTATTCTGCGTGAGGCCGGCAAGACCATTGTAGAGGACCCGGGCGTGATGTCCAATCCTACTCTTGAAAAGTTGAACGAAGGCGTTAAAATTGCCCGACAGAACAAGGTAGATCTGATTCTGGCCCTTGGTGGCGGCAGCGTATGCGACTACGCAAAGGCAGTTGCAGCATCGGTCTATTACAAAGGCGACTATTGGGAGAAGTTCTGGCTGAAGCAGGAACAGCCCGATGCCAACCAGCGACTGTTGCCCGTAGCATGTATTCTGACGATGGCCGGCACAGGCTCTGAGATGAATGCCGGTACGGTGATTACAGATGCTGAGCATACGTTTAAGGTGGGGCATGTATTCGACAGCCGACTGATGCCCAAGTTCTCAATACTGAACCCTAAGTTCACGATGAGCGTGCCCATCGACCAGATGAAGGCGGGTATCTACGACATCATGAACCACATTATGGAGCAGTATTTCTCTGATTTTGATGACAATACAAGTGATTACCTTGCAGAAGGCTTGATGCGCTCTGTCGTTCATTCTGCTCGCATCGCCGTAAAGGATCCGCAGGACTACGAGGCTCGCTCTAACATAATGTGGACGGCTACATGGGCATTGAATACCCTAATCGGCCTGGGTAAGAAAGAGGACTGGATGGTACACATGATTGGCCATAGCGTAGGGGCCTGGACACATGCTCCTCACGGCTATGCGCTGGCATCTGTATCGATGGCTTACTATCGCAGGGCTATGGAAAACGGAATGCCCAAATTTGCCCGTTTTGCGCACAATGTATGGGACATTCCAACGGAGGGTAAGACCGAACGTGAATTGGCACAGGCTGGCTTACAAGCCCTGAAAGACTGGATGCTGGAGATTGGCCTGCCGCTCACTATCAGCGAGCTTGGTGCAACGCCTGATATGATTCCCGGCATAACCGAAACCACCGTCGTATATCCCGCCGGCTATCTGAACCTTACGAAACAGGATATCACGGATATATTGAAGGAAAGCTTGTAACCTATGATGAGCCCGGTATTTACAGCATTAATGATTCCGTTCCTGGGCACGGCCCTGGGATCAGCCTTCGTGTTCTTTATGAAGCGGGATATGCCCGCTCTGCTGCAGAAGATACTGCTTGGTTTTGCTTCAGGTGTTATGGTGGCCGCATCGGTATGGTCGCTAATCATTCCGGCCATCGAAATGGGGGAGGGCGCAGCTGCCGTAGTGCCTCCGACTATCGGCCTGTTGGCGGGCTTTGCATTCCTGCTGCTGATCGACTACATTACCCCGCATATCCACCCCTCCGGCAGTATGGAAGGTCCGCGTAGCAGCCTGTCTCGCACAGCTAAACTGACGCTTGCAGTGACAATTCATAACTTCCCTGAAGGAATGGCAGTTGGCGTTGCTATTGCCGGTGCCTTGACGGCGGATTTCAATATGGCTGGTGCCTTGGCTTTGTCGCTTGGTATCGCCATTCAGAACGTGCCGGAAGGTGCCATTATTTCTATGCCGCTGCGGGCAGCAGGGAATTCCCGTTGGAAGGCCTTCGGCATCGGCGCACTCAGCGGAATAGTAGAGCCAATCGGCGGCGCATTGGTACTTCTTTTGGCTACATCCATCCTTGGCATTATGCCTTATATGCTTGCCTTTGCCGCCGGTGCAATGCTGTATGTAGTTGTAGAAGAATTAGTCCCGGATTACTCTCAGGGCAGCCACTCAAACATCGGCACCATAGGTTTTGCCCTCGGCTTCGCCCTGATGATGGTCCTGGATGTGGTATTAGGATAAACAACAATGAATATTAGATTAGAACAACCACAAGAATATCGTGAGGTTGAAAACCTTACGCGTGAGGCATTCTGGAACGTATATCGTCCCGGATGTTTAGAGCATTATGTACTCAATCAGTATAGAGCTAATCCCGACTTTATCCCGGAATTGGATTTTGTAATGGAGGAAGATGGCAAGATCATCGGCCATGTGATGTTCTCCAAGGCAGTGATTATGCTTGACGATGGAACGGCGTTCCCTTCCTGGACTTTCGGTCCCATTAGCATCCATCCTGACTATAAGCGCAAGGGCTATGGCCTTAAGCTGTTGCAATATGCGATAGAGAAGTCAAAGGAAATGGGTATTGGTCTTCTGCAGATGGAGGGCAACATCGAGTTCTACAAGCACGCAGGCTTCGATCTTGCCAGCAAGATAAAGATTCACTATCACGCAGAGCCTCGTGAAGCCGATGTCCCTTATTTCCTGGCCCAAGAACTGATACCTGGCTATTGGGGCAATCGTGAGGGAACCTACTGCCCGCCAAAGGGCTATTTCGTGGCCGATGAGAATCCCGAAGCATTCGAGGCTTACGAAGCCACTTTTCCCCAGAAGGAGAAAGCATTCCAGCCGGGCCAGCTTCCGCAGTTCTGCCAGAGTTGCGGTATGCCGTTAACCCGTATCGAGGACTGTGGCACCAATGCCGATGGCAGCACAAACTTCGACTACTGCCAGTACTGCTATCATGAAGGTAAGTTCCTGCAGGATTGTACGATGGAAGAGATGATTGAGCATTGCTCCCAGTTTGTGGACGAGGTTAACAAGAATATTCCTGTACCTATGACCAAAGAGCAGTATAAGCAGATGATGCAGCAGTACTTCCCGATGCTAAAACGCTGGAAGAAATAAAACTGCTATGGAAACAAATCGCATCATATTGCGCCCATGGCGAGACAGTGACGCGGAGACGCTATTCAAGTGGGCTTCCGATCCTGATGTCGGTCCTCGTGCAGGGTGGGCACCGCATCAGAGTGTGGAAGAGAGCCTGGAGATTATCCGCACCGTATTCAATGATGCGCTGCACACATGGGCAATCGAGTTGAAGGAAACGGGGGAGCCGATTGGTGCTATGGGCTACGGACCTTCGTGCGAGTGTGATTTGCCGGCCCGTGAGAATGAACCGCTCATCGGCTATTGGGTGGCCAAGCCCTATTGGAATAAGGGCATCTGCACAGAGGCTCTGCAACTGATGTTAGACCATATCCGACAGACAACAGACATCAAATCGCTTATCAGCGGCCACTTTGTAGATAATCCTGCTTCTGGTCGGGTGATGGAGAAATGCGGCTTCGTCCCCACCGGCGAAACCTGCATCGATGCAACCCAGTATCAAGGCGAGAACAGACCTATAAGAGTCCTGAGATTAGAAATAGAAAGGTAATCTCTTGCCCGGGTAATCAGCAATGATTGCTCGGGCTTGCTATTTTCCGATGCAGAATCTAATATCAGCAAATGACGTTGCCGCCAAAAAAAGAAAAAGCAAACATCTGAAAATATGGCGATGCGTTTCTTTGCCAATTCACAGATAATACAGTCCACTTCATTTGCTGAACGAAATTCTGTTTATACTAAACAATAAAACCGACTTTGTCCTTATCTGTAATTTCTCTTATGACACGACAGGGATTACCTGCTGCCAGTACTCCTGACGGGATATCATGTGTTACGACGCTTCCAGCGCCGATGACACTATCGTCACCTATGGTAACGCCACTAAGAATAGTGCTACCACCGCCTATCCAAACTCGGTTGCCTACGGTAATAGGTTCGGGAATCAAGGCGCCTGCTATACGCTCTGCGGAATCGAGTGAATGGTTGGCAGAATACATACTTACGTTAGGTCCCAGCAACGTGTTATTACCTATCGTTATCTGACCGCAATCCAAGAGTGTGCATCCGAAATTGATATATACATCACTCCCGATGGTGATGTTCTTGCCAAACTCACATGTAAAGTTCGGCTCCATCCACACTCGTTCACCTATTTTTTTGAAGAGCCTTCGCATGATGTCCTGACGACGTTCGGTTTCTTCGTCCTCGGTACGGTTAAACTCTTTAAACAACTTTTTTGCTTTAACTCTCAGGTCGAACAAATCTGCATCAAAATCATTGTATATCTGATGCTCCTGCATCTTATCCCATTCTGTCATATTCATTAAATTAACTATTTGTTGTATTCTTTATTATAGGTTATAAACGTTTTTTAATTTTATTCATCCGGTTGCTGACCGTCGTGGGCTTTCCAGGCACATTCGGTTATCTTCATATTTCTTACGAATCCAGCCAGCGTTTGACCACGCAGAATCTACTTTCCGATGCAGGAAATTTATTTCCGAAACCGAATCAAGGCAACAGTTTTGCTTTAAGTCGCTGGCGTGCTTTGGTAACAGAGGAAGGGGAGATCCCCAGCAGGATGGCTTGCTCGGATACGGAGAATTGCAGGTTCGAGAGGATATAGGTGCGGATATCGCCCTTCGTCAGATCGTGATGCGTTTCCCGGAGAGATTCGGGCGTAAGGTCGCATGAATTCCGGAGCATCCGTTCCAATTCGGCCCATTCTTCATCCTGGATGAAGCGGGGCTTGGTACGGAGCTGTTGAAGCAGGTGATTCTGCCCGACGAGAGCTTGCATGAGCACATAGGAATCGACTTCGCCGCCGGGACCTTCGCTGGCGTTCGGAACGAATCCTTCCCGCTCGTCGTTCCCGGCGTGGATAACCATCAGAAATGCCCTGACGTTTTTGCCGAGGATTTCGCTGGCTTGCGGGATGGTGAGCGGACTTTTTCCGCCGGTGCAGGTTGACGCAAGGCCCAAAGCCACCAGAATGAGTTGATAATAAAGCGTTTCTGCATCTTTGCCATTCAGGCCGAAGGTGCCCGCTATCGCAGAAATGCACTCCGACTTGAAACCTATGTGGGAATCAATGTAATCCTTATAGGAAGCGGGTTGCGACTGCGGTTCCATGATCATGGAGAATAGATACGGCTCGTCCATGGCGAACCAGATGAAGGCTATGCCAAAGCCTTTGAACGGAGGATTGAGTGCAAAGCCGTCGCCCACCCGCTTCCGATACAGTTTCCGGGCTTCCTCCCGGACAGCGTCCCGGACTCCCTGAATGGATCCGAAGGAGGTAAAAATGGCGTTGGCGCCGCAGTCAAGGCGCTTACAGAGGCTGCGGGCCGTAAGGGCCGAAGGGCCTCCGGAGCGCACCAGGTCAAGGGCTGCGGAAAGGATTCTTTCTTTTGTGACAGTAACCGGTCTTGCCATAATCGATGTTCCGTTTCAATTCATTGCAAAAGTAAGCATTGGGGCCGGAATGTCCAACCAGTTTTCAAGAATAATCCCCAATTGTCCACATTTTTGTCCATATCGTTTTTTATTTCGGAACGCCGGATACGCTAACTTTGCAGTCGAAATAATATGGACAAACTATGAAACGGCTGATTGTATTGTTAATGATTGCTGCTATGGCGCTTCCCTGCCTGGCGAAAGGCGATTGGAGGGGAAAAGTTGTAGATGAAAATGGCGAGCCGGTTGCTTACGCCAATGTGGCCGTGCTCTCCAAGACCGACTCCACCGTAGTTTGTGGTGTGGTGACTCAGGAGGACGGATCCTTCAATATAGTGACCAGCGAAACGGACGGCATCATGATGGTGGCCATGCTGGGCTACAAGACAGTGTATCTCGATCCTGTCGATGGCGCGGTTATTACCCTCTGCGATGATTTACAAATGCTGGAAGGGGCCGTGGCGAGCGCCGTCATGCCCAAAACCAAACTCACGGGGGAGGGCCTGCAAACCAATGTGCGGGGGTCCGTATTGGAAAATGCGGGATCGGCCAATGACGTGCTTTCCAGGACGCCGGGGCTTCTCAAGGGTCAGAACGGACTGGAGGTGATAGGGAAGGGCTCACCACTTGTATATATTAATGGAAGGAGAGTCTCTGACAGCACGGAACTTGACCGCCTGCAAAGCAATGAGATCCAGAGCGTCGAAGTGATTACCAATCCCGGTGCCCAGTATGATGCAACGGTGCGGGCGGTGGTGCGCATCCGCACCATCCGGCGCCAGGGAGACGGCTTCGGCTTCAACCTGAATGCTTCAGATACACAGTCCCTGCGCTGGGCCAAAGGGAATGATTCCTTCGGCGCCTTTAATGTGAACTACCGTACGGGAGGCCTGGACTTTTTCGGCGGAATCAATTATGCCAGAAATACTTCCCGCCAGGAAAGCTACTTGGAGAAACAGACCTTCGGTATAAAGGCCGATGGCGCCGATTGGCTTTTCGAGAACAAAGGGACGCTCCTGAACGAACACATCGGCAGTTCCCTCTATGGCAACGCCGGCGTGAACTGGCAGATGGCCGACAATCACTTCCTGGGCGGTAAGGTGGAATGGGGCAGGCATCTGTCTTACAGCGTTCATACGGAGGTGAACGACAATGTGTTCGAGAACGGGACGTTGATTGACAAGCTCAAAACGGTATCGGATGATACGATGGGGGAATGGCCGCCGTATAACCTTGGCGCCAACCTCTATTACAACGGCCTCGTCGCAGGAAAGCTGGGTATCGACGTGAACCTGGACTACTACGGCACCTATGACAGTTCCAAGTCCGTATCGAGCGAAGCCAGCGAAATGACAGATGACGCAGCCATCAGCAGCGCCAGTAACAACACGGGAAAGATGTATGCCGCCAAGGCGGTGCTTTCCTATCCCGTTTGGATAGGCCAGCTGCAGGCCGGAACTGAGGAGACTTTCTCACGCCGCACGGACAATTATAAGGTGGAAGGTATCGATATTCCTGCATCCGAGGCGGCCATAAAAGAGGACAATATTGCCGGTTTTGCTTCTTACGGCTGCCTCGTACCCGGTGTGGGCCAGTTCAGCGCCGGAGTGCGTTACGAATATGTGCATTACGCCTATGAAGACGCCGTAACCCCAGCCAACAATCTTTCCCGCAACTATGGCAACTGGTTCCCCAACGTTTCCTATGCGGGGGTTATCGGGGCTAAAACGCAGAACCCTGTCCAAGTAATGCTGAATTACAGCACCAAAACCAGCAGACCGCATTATGGGAATCTGTCAAGTGCGATACGCTATAACAGCCGGTACATCTGGCAGAGCGGTAATGCGCAGCTGCAGCCTGAACTGTCTCATAATCTAGGATTTACCGCCGTGTGGAAGTTCATCTCCGTCATGCTTAATTACAATCGTACCGACGATGCCATTGTCACCTGGTCTTCGCCTTACGGCGACGAAGGCGTTGTGCTGGTGAAGCCCAGTAACATTGAAACGCCTTTCCGCATGATGGCGGCATATGTGAACCTGACCCCTACCGTAGGCCCCTGGAATATCAATTATACATTGGGTATTCTTCCTCAGTGGTTAACGATAAATGCCCCGGATCCCCGTGAAGCATCCGGCATACGCGTAACTACGTTCAACAATAAGCCCATCTTCTTTGCCCAGCTTTTCAATACCGTCACTGTGAATGGGGGATGGCAGTTTGAACTGGGAGGAGTGTTTATGAGTCCCGGCTATTCCCGGAACCTTTATATGAGCAACTGGAACATTAACCTCACGGCTGCCGTGCAGAAAACACTGCTCCGTGACGGTTCGCTTGTGTTGCGCCTTGAAGGAGAGGACCTTACACGTACTGCACATTTTAATGCCTATTCCGATTTCGGCAGCCATACCATCAAGCAGACAAACATGATGGACACACAGAAGGTGAAACTATCCGTCCGCTACAACTTCAACACAGCCCAGAGCAAGTACCGCGGCACCGGCGCCGGATCTGAGAGTAAGGCAAGAATGTGAGTATAGCGGCTTTCATTACTTCAGGTTCTCTTTGAAAAAGGACTCCATCTTGTCGTAGGGAATAACTCCTGCGACATCATCATATAGGTCGGTATGCACTGCCCCGGGGATGATGAGGAGTTCCTTGTTGTCGCCCTTCAGTTTGGCGAAGGCGCCTTCGCTGAAATAGCGGCTGTGGGCCTTCTCGCCGTGGATAATGAGCACGGGGGTCTTGATTTCGCCCGCCATGTCCAGCAAGGGCTGGTTCATGAAAGACATCGTACCGATGACATTCCAACCGTCATTGGAGTTGCCGCTGCGCTTGTGGTAGCCACGGGGCGTCTTGTAATAGGCGTGATAGTCCTTGACGAACCAGGGGGCGTCGTCCGGAAGTGGATCGACCACGCCGCCGGCCCGCTTGTAGGTACCGGTGCGATAGTCTTCGGTTCGCTGTGAGGCCCAGGCTTGCCGCTGGGCGTCGCGGGCGGCCTCGCTGTCGGTGCTGCCAAAGTAGCCTTCACGTGCCACGCGGGACATGTCATACATGGTGGAAGTAACCGTTGCCTTGATCCGGGGATCCAGCGCCGCTGCATTGATGGCCATGCCGCCCCAGCCGCAGATGCCGATGATGCCGATGCGCTCCGGATCCACCAACTCGTTTGTCGAAAGGAAATCCACGGCCGCAAGGAAGTCCTCCGTATTGATGTCAGGTGACGCCATTCTGCGGGGCTCACCGCCGGATTCTCCGGTAAAGGAGGGATCAAAGGCAATCGTAAGGAAACCTCTCTCTGCCATATGCTGAGCATAGATGCCGGCAGTCTGCTCCTTCACGGCGCCGAAGGGGCCGCTCACGGCAATAGCGGGCAGTTTTACAGCGTCATTCCCGCCTTGACCGGGAATCTCTTTGGGAACGTACATATCGGCGGCCAGTTCAATGCCAAAACGGTTGTGGAAAGTGACTTTGCTGTGATGGACCAATTCGGATTTCGGGAAGGTCTTGTCCCATTCCTGGGTGAGAGTCAGGGTATTCATATTCATGTTCTGGTTGCAGCCGAGCAGGAGCATCGCTGCAAGGGCTATGGTTACGTTTTGTTTCATAGTGCAAAGGTACGGGGAGATGTCCAAGTAATTGTACATATTTTTGCTAACTATATACCAATTTCGCAGATTTTGCTATCTTTGCAGTGTTATGAAGAATATCCTGAAGGTCGATAATCCCAATGTCTACGCCAAATATGTGGGTGCTCCGGAACTTCATCCACAGCTGGCGCTCATCAGTTATGACGAGGTGTCGCCGTTCCGCAACAGTCTGAACAATTACGGTGTTTACGGTCTCTTCATTCAACAGCAATTCCCTAAATATCTGTCTTATGGCACCAAATCCATTCTGGTCGGCGACAGCTCCATCATTGCCGTTGCGCCGGGACAGATTGGCGGAGGAGAAGACAACGGCACGCCCTTGTACATCAACGGATGGGCGCTGCTCTGGTCTCCGGAACTGTATATACCAGAAAACCCGTTTTTCTCCTATTTTGACACCGACTGGCTAAGGATGGAGTCCAAGGAATGGGAACGTATTTCGCTGCTCTTGGTGACCATGCGAAAAGAAATGCAGGAAAACCAGGATTCTCTCTCGCTCAGAAACATCCTCATCAGTTACTTGAAACTGATTCTGGACTATTGCCAGCGCATCTACCTAAGACAGCTCACCCAAAAAGAAAGCGGCGAAAGCGATATCCTCAAACGCTTCCACCGCTTGCTGGTAGATTATTTCTCCAAAGGTCTGCAGCATGAAAAGGGAATCCCTACCGTGTCCTACTGCGCATCAGAGCTGGCCTATTCCGCCCGATATTTCGGCGACATGATCCACCAGTCCACGGGAGGTACTGCCATCGGCTACATTCACACCTTTGTCATCGACCAGGCCAAAACCTTCCTGATGAAAGGGCTCAATGTCGGAGAAGTTGCCGATTTGCTCGGATTTGAATATCCGCACCATTTCAGCCGGCTATTCAAGAAAGTCACAGGGATGACGCCGACGGAATTCTTAAGATGAGCAAATCTGTATTCTCACGAAACCTTCTGCAATCTCATAAGAGCGCACAACCGAAAACACCATTAACCGGAGTTTCATCGACATTCTATTCGCATGCAATAATAATATGTTGTGCAGTGGTTGTGCAAAAATGGATTAAATCTTGCGCGTGTCATTGATTATCAGATAGTTGGGCGGTATAAACTACTTTCCGATGCAGGAAATGTAATGTATTAATAATCAAGCTATTACGTATAATGTGATACAAATATTGTCCAATAAAGGCCTAATAATCAATTAGATACAATGAAATAGATTTCGCGCTTGTTACATTCATTGTGCCACGAATTGTTATTCTTTCTTCTTTATTACTATAACCAGGCTTCTGAATCATATTCCGGAAAAAGAAAGAATCTTAGCAGATCCTTTGTCTCACAACATTTCTTATTATTGGTGATAGAATAATCTAAAATTGATTATCTTTGCAACAAAAGTAAGAAAATGAGTATTCGTGAATGGGTACATAATCGCGAAATTGACGGTCGTCCATCATTTTCATATGCTGACGTGAAAGATGCATTTCCTTCTTTCACGCAACAGCATATTCTTAATGACCTATATCGTCTTCGCAAAAGCGGAGCCATTGCCCAGCCCTACAAGGGATATTATGTTGTAATACCGCCTCATTATGCGGCAAAGGGGACGGTCCCTCCTGTGTATTATATTGACCAACTAATGAGATATCTTAGTCGGCCATACTATATTTGTTTGCTCAGTGCGGCTGAGCTGCTCGGTGCGGCGCACCAACGGCCACAGCAGTTTTCAATAATGACTGTGCCCCCTGAAGTGAGAATGCAAAGACAAACGAGCTTAGATTGGAATTATCGATCCTCCATCCCATGCGGCTTTCTAAAGGAAAGAAATTCTGAGACAGGCACTGTTCTCATATCAAGTCCAGAACTTACGGCTCTTGATCTGGTTCAATATGAGCATCACATAGGTGGCCTTTCAAGAGCAGCGACTGTGATTGAAGAACTATCTGAACAGACGGTTTGGAGGGGTTCAGCAGAGAGCGGACTACTGTCTCTCTCTACTGTGGCGACCGTTCAACGGCTCGGCTACATTATGGAGAATGTCCTGATGAATCAATCGCAGGCTAATGATCTTTACCATGAATTGAAGATAGTTTCTCCCAAGCTTAACCGGTTCAGGCTCTCAACCCGCAAGAACGACGACGCGGCAACTCTGGACAAGCGTTGGAATATCATTGTCAATACCGAAATAGAAATAGACGACTTATGATTCCTCGATCAGCTATTACGCACTGGAACAAACAGGTTCCCTGGGAAGATATCGCCAATGTTGAGCAGGACCTCATCATCACGCGAGCCTTGACCGACATATTCTCGGATGAATTCCTCGCATCAGAACTGGCTTTCCGTGGAGGAACAGCTCTTCATAAGCTCTATCTTGCACCTCAGCCAAGATATTCTGAGGACATTGACTTGGTACAGATTAATCCTGGACCTATCAAGCCCATCCTTTTCAGGCTAGGGGAGGTGCTCAGTTATCTTCCGGACAAAGTCATCAAGCCCAAACGTTTCAATAATACGATGCTTTTCCGAATTCAGTCAGAGGTCCCTCCGGTTGTTCAGATCCGTCTCAAGGTCGAGATTAACTGCTATGAGCATTTCAATGAACTCGGTCTTGTCAAGGTTCCTTTCTCTTATGAAAGCCTCTGGGCTTCTGGTTCATGCAATCTCACCACCTACAAACTGGAAGAGCTGCTTGGGACAAAGATGCGCGCGCTTTATCAGCGAAAAAAAGGCCGCGACCTTTTCGATCTTGCATATGCACTTCAAAATGCAGAAGTGAATCCAGAAGAGGTGGTTCGTTGTTATAAACGCTATATCGGCTTCGTAGTGGAGACGCCTCCGACATACAAGCAGTTCGTCGCCAATATGGAGGAGAAATTGGCGGATCCGGAATTCACAGGAGATACGGTCAAATTGCTTCGACCGGAAATATCGTACGATCCGATTTCTGCATGGGAGACTGTCCGGAAAACGCTGGTCGAACTAATTCAATAAGTTATTATCTGTATTGACGAATAATCCAATGACTGGGGTACCCCCAATCGAAAACACATATTAATGTCTATAATGAAACGAATCCTTGTTTCAAGGCTTTTCATTTCTTTTCGTTTCTTATTTTCCGATGCAGTGGTTTTTGAAAATGTGGTGAAGGACGGTGTCGGGGGTGATGTCTTCGCCAAGAATGGAAGAGATGGCGGTGATGGCATCGCGAAGGTCCTGAGCCACCAGATCGGTGGGGGAGCCGGTGCGAAGTCCAAGCGAAACAGCGGAGAGGTTTTTACGTGCCTCTTTCAGGGCTTCAAGATGGCGGACATTGGTGACTAAAGTTGTATCTTCTTGTAAATTTAAGGCTCCGAAGTACTCTTTCAGCAAGTTTTCCAGCTTATCTAGGCCAATTTTTTCGAGCGCAGACACTTCAAGTGTAACTACTTGATTATTAATATTAGTAATAATATTGTTAATCAAAGTAACATTTTTGTTAGCCCCTTCTGAAGTACATTTGTTAAGCAAAATCACAAGTTTTTGACTTGTAAAATCTACTTTTTCTGCGATTTCCTTAACAGCAGCGCAAGTCTCTTCAAGAGGAGCCGTCAAGTCGATAACGGCAAGTACAATTTCAGCTTCAGAAAGCTTCTTTATAGAGCGTTTGATGCCCTCGTTTTCTATATCTTCGGACGTTTCCCTAAGGCCGGCAGTATCAATAAACCTGAACAGAATTCCGCCAATATTGACGGTTTCCTCTATAGTATCACGGGTGGTTCCGGCGATGCTTGAAACTATAGCCCTGTCCTCGTTTAACAAGGCGTTAAGCAGGGTACTTTTACCCGCATTGACCGGACCGACTATAGCTACCGGAATACCATTCTTAATGGCATTTCCAAGTTTAAAGGAGGATATAAGCTTCTCTATATGGCCGGATACTGTTTGAAGTAAAGCTTTAAGTTGATCACGGTTGGCAAATTCAACCTCTTCTTCGCTGAAATCAAGCTCTAATTCAAGCAGGGAAGCCATTTCTACCAGCTGGCTGCGAAGAGACTTAAGATCGTTGGAATACCCGCCCTTAAGCTGATTCATTGCAACGCGGTGCGATGCTGCACTATTACTTGAGATAACATCTGCAACCGCCTCTGCCTGAGATAAATCCATCTTCCCGGCAAGGAAGGCGCGCTGGGTGAATTCGCCCGGTCCGGCAAGCCTGCAGCCGGCCGCGCAAAACATCTCTATAAGGGTGGATACAATATACTTGGAAGCGTGACAGCTTACCTCTACGGAATCCTCTCCGGTATATGAATGCGGAGCACGGAAAACCGACACCACAACGGTATCAAGAAGGGAGCCATCGGCAAGGAAGACTTCTCCGTAGCGCAGTCGGCCACCGGGAGTGTCGCTTAATGGCATTCCGCAGACGCGCACAACACTGCCACAGGCCGCTATTGCAGCCCGTCCGCTAACGCGTATAAGAGACAGTGCACCGGTACCAGGAACGGTGGCCGGTGCAACTATCGTATCTTCCTCAAGATAATGCATTTGCGTATGGTTATTTAGTCTCTTGGACTAACCTTGCTCATGTTGTCAAGGAGATCCTGATTGGTCTTGTAAGTATCCATAAGACCAAGCATGAAGTTCATCGCCTCAAGAGGATTCATATCTGCAAGCAGCTTGCGGAGTATCCAAATACGGTTGGCCTGATCCGGGCTGTACAAAAGGTCGTCGCGGCGGGTACTTGAAAGAACCACATTAACAGCAGGGAAGATACGCCTGTTAGACAGAGTACGATCCAACTGAAGCTCCATGTTACCAGTGCCTTTGAATTCCTCAAAGATAACGTCGTCCATCTTGGAACCGGTCTCTGTAAGGGCTGTGGCAAGAATGGTGAGGGAACCACCACCTTCTATATTACGCGCAGCGCCAAAGAAACGCTTAGGCTTCTGGAGCGCGTTGGCATCGACACCACCGGTCAAAACCTTACCAGAGGCGGGCTGAACAGTGTTGTAGGCGCGTGCAAGACGGGTAATGGAGTCAAGGAGTATAACTACATCGTGACCGCATTCTACAAGGCGACGCGCTTTTTCAAGCACCATATTGGCAACCTTTACGTGACGCTCTGCCGGCTCATCGAAGGTAGATGCAACCACCTCTGCCTTAACGCTGCGCTTCATATCCGTTACCTCTTCAGGACGCTCGTCAATAAGGAGCACAATCTCATAAACCTCAGGGTGATTGTCTGCAATGGCATTAGCTATGCTCTTGAGCAGCATTGTTTTACCGGTCTTAGGCTGAGCGACGATAAGTCCGCGCTGTCCCTTGCCGATAGGAGTAAACATGTCTACAATTCGGCAGGAATCGTCCTTCTCGTGGCCATGGCCAAGCAAATTAAACTTCTTGTCCGGGAAAAGGGGAGTCAGGAAGTCGAAGGGTACACGGTCGCGTATGAATTCAGGCCTGCGGCCATTGATATATTTGATGCGAACCAGCGGGAAGTATTTGTCACCCTCCTTCGGAGGACGGATTTCTCCGGTGACAGTATCACCCGTTTTGAGGGCATTCTGCTTGATCTGCTGCTGTGAAACGTAAATATCGTCCGGCGAATTAAGGTAGTTGTAGTCCGATGAACGAAGGAAGCCATAGCCGTCAGGCATGATTTCCAGAACGCCGGTGGCCTCTACGGTGCCTTCAAACTCTATTTTAACGGGCTTGGGCTGTTCCTGGCGAGGCTGCTCCTGCTGCTTGTGCTGCTCTGCCTTGGGGGCCTGGGCCTGAGGCTGAGCGGCCTGCTCCTGCTTTTCTGTTTCTGCCGGTGCAGCTACGGGAGCGACTGCCTCTGCGGCCTGGGCGGCTTTTTTGCGTCCTCTGCGATTCTTGGCCTGCTTTTCTTCCTGCGGAGCCTGGGTCTGGTTGGCCTGAGGCTGAGGAGCCGGAGCCGGGGCTGCTGCCTGCTCTACAGGTTTTTCTTCTCCGCCTTTCTTGCGGCCCCTGCGATTCTTGGCGGGCTTTGCCTCCTGTGCCTGGGGCTGATTAGCCTGAGGCTGCTGAGGCTGCGGCTGAGCGGGTGTTTCCTGTGCTGCAGGCTTTTCTGCGGCTTTCTCTACAGGCTTCTCTGCGCTCTTCTGCTCTTTGCGGGGACGACCTTTCTTTTTAGGTGCATTATTGTTGGCCGGCTGCTTGCTCTGGATAAGAGCTTCCTGGTCCAATATGGCGTAGCCAAGGGTTTCAGCCGTCATTTTCTTCGTAACCTTTATTCCAAGTTCTTTTGCAAGCTCTTTAAGCTGCTCTTCTGACATGGAATTCAATTCAAATAGGCTATGAGGCATAAATATTTGGAAATAAATTTGTTAATAATCTTAAACCGGAAGGGCCCCGTGTTGGCGCGACTGCGCATCATGCTGAAAGGAGCCATAACGATGTGCAAATATACTAAGAAAAACAAAATACGCAAAAAGATTCTTACATCTTATCCCAGTAGCTGGTACTCTTGCGGTATCTTAGCAGGTCTGCCAATGCAGAAGCGTTTGCGGCAATCCTGAAACTCCAGCTCTGCCACTTTCCAAACGGAACCCATGACACGGAAATATTAAAGCAGTGAAGGTCATAGGACGCAGATACCTGCGACGTGGTGATCTTTCCTGCCATAAGGTCGAAACCTGACGTCGCATTGATAGACATCTTGGGCGTAACCTTGATGTTTCCGTTCATGTTAAGCGTCTGGGTGTATCTGTTATTGACAATAAGCTGGTTGTTTGTATACTGATAACTCTTTGATACGGAGAAGTTATAACTGAAGTTAACAGACCACGGCACGTTGGGGTTGGTATAGTAAAGCCAACCGCCGGGAATGTATTCTCCGGTCAAAGGATGATAGTAAATTCTTCTGTAATAGTCTGCGGACGACTGGTTGCCGTCATTGCTGCCCGGGCCGCCCTGATTCTGCACCTTCGAACCATCGTTACCCTTGACTGTACCGTCACCGGACAGTGAATAGGACATAGAGAAGCTGGCGCCGGTAAAGCGCAGCGGATGCAGGATTCCGTGCTCGGAAATCTGGAACCTGTTATACTTGCGGCCCTTGTAGTCTATGGCATACGGGTCGAAGTTCAAGTTACCGTTAAGTCCAAGTTTGCCAAAAATGTTGGTAGAGAAACTTACGCCCACAGGGTTCATCTTTAGTGAGTCCGCCATAAGATTGAAACCTGTTGTAATATTCAGGTTATCAATCAGTTTAATCTTCTTGACACCCTTGCCGGTAGTATCCCTCAGGTCACGGATCTTGGCCTCGAAGTTATTACCAATGCTTATACCAAGGTTGGCGGATTTTCCACGTCCGGGAGGGGAGTTCAACTGGCCGGAATAGATGTTATACTGATACTCCTGCGCGTTGCCGGATGCATCGGTGTAATGAAGGGTCCTGTAGCCGTTGAACGATGTGGCTTTATCCGGACTGAACGACAAGCTGATGGACGGTGATATGACATGCCTGATAGCCTGAATCTTCTTATTCTTGCCGAAGTTGAACATACCGTAGATTCGTGTGCTCATTCCGAACGAGAAAGAATAATCATGCGTGGCGCCAAAATGCCCGAACTGCTTGCCTTGAACAGTTTCTACCTTGTTTGTTTCCTCGTTGTAGACGGCCTCGTTCTTCCTGAAGTACCAGTTCATGCCATAATTGACATTAGGCGTGAAATTCAAGTACTTAAGCAATGTGAATGACGGCAGGCCGATGGTAAACTTATGCGTCATACCATTCTGGAACTTGTCCAGGAAGCCGTCTTTCATAAATTCCGACGACTTGAAGGAAACCCTGTTGACCAGAGTGGTATTATATGCGAAAGTTATCTTTTCATAGAATTTTTCTTTACCTACCCTGGCCTTTCTCTTGAAGGGATAGAATCTTGATACAGAGAAGGTTATATTAGGCAGGGTGAAGGAATACGAACTATCCCTGGAGTTCTGGCTGTGCAGCATGTTCACTGACAGGTTGTATTTGCCGCCCCAGTTCTTAGAGAAGGATACTGATGACGATGCCTGGTTCTGCAGAGCCTCTGTCACCGACCTTGAATTATATCGGCTGCTGGAAGGGCTGGAGAAATTCACGGAAGCGCTGAAGGTTGTTCCGGGTATGAATTTACTGTCCTGGCTGTGAGACCATTTAACGGAGAAGTTCCTGGTCTGGAAGAAGTCCGTGCTACCCTTAAGGCCGGTCTGGTCGTTGGAATACAGTATGGAGAAGTTACCGTTGAACTTGTAATTGACTTTGTATCTGGAATTTATGTCAAGAGCCCATGAACCCAGGGTATAGTAGTCTCCGGTAACGGACAGATCGATATAGTCTCCGAATACGAAGTACATACCGAAATCCCTTAGATAGAAGCCTCGGGAACTTTCCTCTCCGAAGGTAGGCATAAGCAAGCCCGTAGCCCTGTTAGGCCGTTTTGGTATGAAGCCGAAGGGGATTGCTATCGGCAGCGGAATATCCTCGATTACCGGCCATGCCGGGCCGAATACCGTTTTTCTGGTCGGTTTGGTAAGCACCTTCGCCGACGTCATATGCAGGTAGTAATGCGGATGTTCAAGGTCGCAGACCGTATACTGGCCGCCTTTTATGCTGATGGACTTGTCTGCCAGCATCTTAATCCTGGTACCTTGCAGCAGGCCTTCGTCCTGTTGGGTAATCATATTGGTGATCCTGGCTTTGCGGGTATTGAAGTTGTACCGCAGCTCTTCCATCTTATAAGTATCCTTGCCCTGGGTCATTTCCGGCAAACCCTTCCATTCACCGGTCAGGGTATCAAGGATTCCGGTAGCATGGACGATGCCCGTCTTCATGTCGTATTCCATGTACTCTGCCTTCAGGGACATGTCTCCATAGGTGACGGACACATCTCCGTAATAGCGGCGCTTGCGCTGGCCGTCAGAGAAAATATCCACAACAGAGTCGCGTGCGGTAGAAAAAGCAGGGAATTCAAGGGAACTGTGCTTCTGCATTGCGGCAGAGTCGGCCTTAAAGAGGGAATCCGCCCTGTGCAAAGAGTCTCTGATGGCGCGCAGTGAATCTGACAGTACTACACTGTCCTTTTTATACTCTACGGCCTGGGTGAAGATTTTTTTGCCCTTTTTGGGCTTCTGGGCGTATGATACTGCCTGTCCCATAACAAAAAGGAGCATGGCTGCGGCAATCACGTATCTGAATCTGCTGCCAGCTTTGCCTAGTATGTTTTTTGTTATGGACATTAATTTATATTTACAGTATTTATTGTTATATTTGCAACCTACAAAGATAAGACCATTTTGAGACATTCACAAATATCAATCATAATCTCAGTTGTATTATTTGCAACTCTGATGCCATTTCTGCCCGTTTGCCACGCCCAGGGGCCGGACTCGCATAAATTGAATACTGTATGCATCGACGCCGGTCACGGCGGCAAGGATGGCGGCTGCACACGCAAGAACAAGAGCGGCAAAACCCTGAAAGAGAAAGATATAACTCTTTACATCGCAAAGGAACTGGGCCGCCTGATCAACGCTTCCTATCCGGAAGTGTCGGTAGTCCTGACCCGCGGCACGGACGATTATGTAAGTCTGGCCAAAAGGGGAGAGATCGCCAACACGGCGAATGCTGATCTTTTCATCTCCATCCACATAGATGCACATACAAAAAAGGAAGCCCGCGGCTTTTCCATCCACTGTCTGGGCCAGTCAAGGGATAAGAACAGGGACCTTTATGAAAACAACAAGCGCATCTGCCAGCGAGAAAATGAGGTATTTTCTTCAGAGGACGACAAACCGGTTGGTTTCGACCCTAACGATCCTATGTCCAATATGGTTTTCAGCCTGATGCAGAACGTGCACCTGGAGCAGAGCCTGACTTTTGCCGAGGATGTGCAGCGGGAAATGAAGAAAGGCCCTATCGGAGTGGATAAGGGCGTTTGGCAGAATCCTTTCATGGTTTTGTGGGTCACATCCATGCCCTCCGTACTTATAGAATGCGGTTTTTTGTCCAACGAGTCTGACTTTAAGGTCTTTAATTCCGACGAGGGCAAGGATAAGATTGCGGCCTCCATTTTCAGGGCCTTCAAGACCTATAAAACCCGTTTCGACGGCGTTGAGACCGCTTTGCCGGTAAAGGAGAAGGAAAAGGTGGAGAAGGTAGAAAAGGTGGAAGAAGAGGATAAAGCCGCCCCGCAGGAGCAAAAGGCAGAGGAAAAAGCGGCAGAAAAGGTAGAAAAAGCAGAGAAGACAGGGGAGCAGGGAACAGTTTACGGAACCCAGATCATGGCTGTGGGAAAACTTCTCAAGGCGAACGACTCCGAGTTCAAGGGATACAAGCCCACCATAGTTAAGAGCGGCAAGCTTTACAAATATATTATAGGTACGGAAAAAGATCTGAAAAAAGCCAGGGAAAAACACAAAAAAATCAAGAAAACGTTTCCGAAATCGTTTCTTGTTAAGACAGACGGAAATACAGTCGAAATTGTACGATAATCAGCCCCTATAAAACGATTTTCATCTTTCAAAATCAAGGGGTTACAATCAGGACTCTAATTTAGAATCTATCCAAATAAGAATATCGCGTAAATTGCGCTTTTATTGAAATTCAATCTTATAAGTATCTGTAAATCAAGAAATTCTATAAATAGCGATTTTAGGCTTCGTTTACTTTAATAAAACAAAAATATAATTCAAAAGCAATAGCATTTTTTGTTTTTTTTAAGAAATTTTTCAACCACATTTGCAATGTCATCGAGGAAAACGTTTTACGATCCCTTGGTGATTTTTTTGACTGGTAAAAAGCATGGATCAGAACAGACATATTGACGTTTGGGATAACTGCCTGAGGATCATTGAGCAAATCATCGATCCTCAGAAGTTCGATATGTGGTTCAAACCCCTGCGCCCGGTGTCAATCCAGGACAATAATCTCACAATAGAAGTTCCTACCAACTTCTTCCGCGAGTACCTTGAAGACACCTACCTTGACCTTATAAAGAAAACCATGCACCGCGTTATCGGCGCAGATGCAAAACTTTTCTATCAGGTCCGTCCCGTTACCAGTCAGCCGGCAATGAGATTCCCCGCTGCTGAAGCATCGGCTCCCGTCAACAAAGCGGTTACCGTAAATACTTATCCTACAAACGGTAATCCCGGAGCCTTCGTATTCCCCGGCATCAAACGCATTCAAATCAACCCCAGGCTTAATCCTGTCTATTGTTTTGACAACCTTATAGAAGGTGAATGCAACAAACTTGGAATCACTGCAGGTGAAAGCATCGCCAATGCGCCCGGTTCAACATCCTTCAACCCTCTCTTCCTTTTTGGCGGCCCGGGACTTGGCAAGACCCATCTTGCCCAGGCTATCGGTCTGGCAATAAAGGAGAAGTATCCTGATCTCATCGTACTGTACGTTACAGGCAGCGAATTCAAGATCCAGTATATGGAGGCTGTCGGCATCCGCAACAAGCTCACTGACTTCATGGCATTCTACATGAAGATAGATGTCCTTATTATTGACGATATCCAGGATCTTGCCGGCCAGGGCACAATGAATGCGCTCTTCAACATCTTCAACCACCTGCACGAAAACGGAAAACAGCTTATCTTCACATCTGACCGTGCTCCGGTAGACCTTCAGGGCTTCGAGGAGCGCCTGCTCTCCAGGATGAAATGGGGCCTTTCCGCCCAGCTTCGCAAGCCTACTTATGAAACCAGGCTCCAGATGCTCAAATCCAGGGCAATCAGGGAGGGTGTACAGATTGACGATGCCGTTCTTGACTGGCTTGCAACAAGGATTCAGTCAAACTTCAGGGAGCTGGAAGGCGTACTTATCTCTCTTGTTGCACATGCAACCCTTTCAAAGAAGCCTATTTCCATTGAACTGGCCAGGGAAGTGACCGGCAACCTTGTGGGCGAGGAAAGCTATTCCATTACAATGGATGCCGTGCAGAAGACAGTTTGCGACTATTTTGGAATTACCCGTGAAGACATGCTTTCGCAGTCCCGTAAGCGACAGTTAGTTCAGGCAAGGCAAATTGCTATGTACATGAGCAGAACTCTTATTAATTGTTCGCTCTCTACAATAGGCGAAGAACTTGGAGGCCGAGACCATGCAACAGTAATGCACGCCTGTTCAACTGTGGCGGACCTTATAGCCACTGACAAGCAGTTTAAGCAATATGTTAATGATATAGAGAAAATCCTTGTCTCCGTCAGGTAGGCGGGGATTTTTTCGTTTAAAAAGTACATAATATGGACGCAAAAAGAGTTTTGGAAATCTTTAAGGAGATTACAAAAATACCCCGTGAATCAGGCCACGAAGAGCCTATGACCAATTATTTGATGGATTTTGCCGCCAAACTGGGCCTTCCCGCAAAGAAGGACGCCACCGGCAATGTCCTTATCAGCAAGAAAGCTGCAAAAGGCAAGGAGAACGTACCCGTACTGGTGCTTCAGGCCCATCAGGATATGGTCTGCGAAAAGAATGCGGGCTCTAATCACGACTTTACCAAAGACCCCATAGAATATGTTATTGAGGACGGTTGGATGATAGCCAAGGATACCACCCTTGGCGCCGACGACGGCATTGGTATCGCCGCCTGTCTGGCCCTGCTGGAGAGCGATCTTCCCACCGGACCGCTGGAGTGTCTGTTTACCATATCAGAGGAAACCGGCATGGACGGAGCTATGGCCTTGGAAAGCGGCTTCTTTTCCGGTAAAACCCTTATCAACCTTGATTCTGAGGACGAGGGTGAGCTGTTCGTAGGCTGCGCCGGCGGCGTAAATACAATGGTAGAGTTCAAGTATAAGAAAGAAGCAGTTAAAACCAGTTACAAGACGCTGAAGCTGCGTATCTTCGGCGCCCAGGGCGGCCATAGCGGCGACGACATCAACAAAGAGCGTTGCAATACCGTTCAGCAGATGGCCCGCTTCCTTTATGAGGAGGGACAGAAGACCAACTTCCAGCTTGTAAAGATTGATGGCGGCAACAAGCATAACGCCATCGCAAGGGAAACCGAGGCCGTTATTGCAGTTTCTCCTTTGCAGAAAAAAGGCCTTGAAGAAAGGTACAATAAGTTTATAAAAGAGCTTAAGGCAGAATTTGCAGTCAGTGACCCTGCGGTTACCGGCAGCATCGAAGCATATAAAGGAATCGATACAAGATTTGCAATTGAAACGGCTGTAGCCAAGAAGCTTATTGCCTCAATGGTTGCCGTTCACCACGGCGTACTTGCTATGAGTCAGGATATTCCCGGCCTTGTAGAGACATCCAACAACCTGGCATCGGTTAAGATGAAGGCCCCTGGCAAGATAGAAATCTGCACCAGCCAGCGCAGTAGCGTAGATTCTGCCAAAAACCTTATTGCAGATAAGGTAGAGGCATGTTTCCGCCTTGCCGGAGCCAAGACAAAACGCTCTGATCCCTATCCTGGCTGGAAGCCGGACATGAATTCCAAGATACTGAAACTGAGCTTCGACAGCTACAAATCCATCTTTGGATATGAGCCTAAGGTCAAAGCCATCCATGCAGGTCTGGAGTGCGGTCTGTTCCTGGAGAAATTCCCCGGCTTGGATATGATTTCCTTCGGTCCTACGCTTCGCTTCGTACATGCCCCCGGAGAAAAGCTGGATCTTGCCTCTAACGAAAAGTTTGTAAAGCACCTTGTAGACGTAGTAACAAAGTTTAAGTAATGTCAGTTCTTTTGGCCCCATCCATCCTGGCAGCAGATTTCCTGAATCTTGGCGCGGGAGTGGAATTAGTTAACGAGCATGCCGACATCTTCCATCTGGACGTGATGGATGGCATACTTGTACCCAACCTCTCCTTCGGCTTTCCTGTTGTAGATGCCATTGCAAAAAAGGCTCGCAAACCCCTTGATGTGCATCTTATGATAGTGAAGCCGTGGAACTACTTCCAACGCTTTGCCAAAAGCGGAGCACACATGATCAGCTTCCATCTGGAGGCTGCCCGTCTGGATGGCAAAAACGCTTCAGAGCTGCTTAAAGAGCTTAAAGGCCTTGGTGTAAAAGCCGGCCTTGCCATTAATCCCGACATCCCGGTAGAGGACGTATTCCCTTATCTGGATGATGCTGATTTTGTGCTGATTATGAGCGTATTTGCAGGTTTTGGAGGCCAGAAGTTCATTCCGGAATCGATAGAGCGCATAGAAAAGCTTAAAGCAGAGCTTACAAGGCGTGGTCTTGCAGACAAATGCAAGATAGAAGTCGATGGCGGCGTGGGGGCCGGCAATTCAGCCGATCTTGCCAAGGCCGGAGCGGAAATCCTGGTAGCCGGCAGCTCGGTTTTCAGGGCAGAGAATCCGGCAGAAGCCTGCGTAGCTATAAAACATAGCTGATTTCTTTAAAGGCGAACTTTTTAACGCTGCCGTCCGGCATTTCAACCTTCAGGAGAGCTTCTTCGTCAATACCGATTATGGTACCGCAGAAAGGCTCTCCTGTTTTTGTATCCACATAGTCAGCCTTGCGTCCCATGCGGTACAGGCAGTCCAGATAGCGTTTTTTCAAGGTTTTGGGCTCCATTGCCAGCAGTTTGGTGAAAATGGCCAGGAAATCCTGCAGTAAGGGCTCGATATCATAAGTAGTATGGGTGATTTTTGCGACTGATGTTGGATTCATCAGCTGCGGCGGAAAATCGGTCTGATTGATATTGATTCCTATGCCGATAATGCTGCTTTCCACCATGCCGGAAGGGGAGAGCTGGTTCTCTATAAGCATGCCGCAAAGCTTCTTGTCACCAACGTAGATATCGTTCGGCCATTTGATGCGGCAGTGAATGCCAAGGCCTTCAATCAAATCATTGACAGACAATGCTGAAACTATACTTATTTGAAACTGTTCTTTAGCTGATATCGGTCTTATTCCATCCTGTCCGGGACGTATCAGGATAGAGAAGGTCAGATTCTCTCCGCGGCCGCTGCTCCATTTGTTTCCGCGCTGTCCTTTTCCTGCCGTCTGAAACAAAGCGGCAACTACGGACATGTTATCCAAGGTGCCGATATTCCTTCTGATCTCTTCCTGAGTAGAGTCTAAAGTGTCATGCCACACTACCTTCATATACGTTTTATATTGCTATAAAATATAAAATTACTATCTTTGTAGATGCAAAAATAAGAAATTACAGGAAAACATGAGAATATCACCAGTAAAAATCATCGCGGACGCAATGTTGGAGAAGAAGGCTCAGGACGTTATAAGCCTGGACCTCAGGGGTATAGGAACCGCAATATGTGACCATTTTGTAATCTGCAACGCAGACTCTACGACAGCCGTTGCCGCCATCGCTGACAACGTACTCGTAAAGATGGAAGAGAAGGCAGAAATGAAGGTTCTGCGCATGCAGGGACTTGAAAATGACTTTTGGATCATACTTGACTACGGAGAAGTAGTAGTACATATTTTCCTCACGGAATATCGCAATTTCTATCGTCTGGAAGATCTTTGGGCAGATGCAAAACTGCGTCGCTTCAAAGATGAACCCAAGGCTGCCGCACCGGCAAAAGAGGAAGAATCATCTTCAAGGGTAAAACCCAAGGCTGCTTCAAAACTCAGGGCAACCATCAAGAAGAAAACAGCAAAAAAGACAGAGTAAATGGCTAGTAGAAATAAGAAAACAGCAAAAAAACCTTTTGCAAACTTTTCCTGGTTCTACCTTATCCTCATTCTGGGAATATTCTATCTGCTGTTTTCCAACAGGGGATACAATATCAGAGAGGTTCAGTGGCCGGAAGTCAAGCAAATGCTTCAGGAAGGAGATGTCAAGCAGGTTAACTTTGTCAGGAACGACTTTACCGGCACAGTTACCCTTCGCCAGGACAGCTTCATGAAGTATATGGACAAGTTCGGTGGCGTTGCCCCGGACCGTTCCCCTCACTTTGAATTCATGGTATCCTCTAAGTTCGACCCTGAGGCTACCTTCGAGGAAATCAACACCTCCCTGCAGCCTGACCGTCAGTTCAAGGTTGTAATGGAGAATAACAACACCAACTGGGGCGACATTATCCAGTGGATTATCTTCGGTGGCTTCTTCATTGCCATGTGGGCCATGATGTTCCGCGGCGTTGGCCGCAATCTTGGCGGTGGCAAAGGTGGTCCCGGCGGTATCTTTAACGTAGGTCGTTCTACAGGCAAGCTTGCAGACAAGAACACCGTAAACGTAACCTTCAAGGACGTAGCCGGTCTGTATGGTGCAAAAGAGGAAGTTATGGAAATCGTGGATTTCCTTAAGAACCCTAAGAAATATACTTCCCTGGGTGCAAAAATCCCTAAGGGAGCCCTTCTTGTTGGCCCTCCCGGCACAGGTAAGACCCTTCTTGCCAAGGCCGTAGCAGGTGAAGCTAACGTTCCTTTCTTCTCTATTTCCGGTTCGGACTTCGTAGAGATGTTCGTGGGCGTAGGCGCTTCACGCGTACGTGATCTTTTTGCCCAGGCAAAGGAGAAAGCCCCTTGCATTGTCTTTATAGATGAGATTGACGCCGTCGGCCGTGCCCGTGGCAAGAATGCCGGCTTCTCTTCAAACGACGAGCGCGAAAACACTCTTAATCAGCTGCTTACAGAGATGGACGGCTTTGCCTCCAACTCCGGAGTTATCATACTTGCAGCAACCAACAGGGCTGATATCCTTGACAAAGCTCTTATGAGGGCAGGCCGCTTCGACCGTCAGATCAACGTAGAACTTCCTGAACTCAAGGAAAGAATAGAGATCTTCAATGTCCACCTCAAGAACATCAAACTGGATCCATCCTTCGATGTAGAGGTTATGGCAAAACATACCCCCGGTTTCTCAGGTGCCGATATTGCCAATGTCTGCAACGAGGCCGCTCTTACTGCGGCACGTCGCAACAAGAAGCTTGTATCCCAGGAAGATTTCATGGAGGCGGTTGACCGCATCATCGGCGGTCTGGAGCGCAAGAGTTCCACCATCATGACTCCTGCAGAAAAACGCACTACTGCTTATCACGAGGCCGGTCACGCCGTTGTAGGCTGGCTCCTTCCTCACGCCGATCCGGTATTCAAGGTTAGCCTCATTCCAAGAGGCAAGGCACTTGGCCTTACATGGAGCCTTCCCTCAGAGCGTAAGATTCTGTCCAAGTCCTTTATGATGGACGAAATGTGCACCCTTATGGGCGGACGTGTGGCAGAAGAGCTTATCAACAACGAACCCGCTTCCGGCGCATTGAGCGACCTGGAGCGCCTCACTACCATGGCTTATGCAATGGTTCAGTATTATGGTATGAGCAGCAAGGTCGGCGCCCTGTCATTCTATGATTCCACCGGCGCCCGCGGCTACGAACTGGTTAAGCCTTACAGTGAAAAAACCGCTGAACTCATGGACCAGGAGGTACGCAATCTTGTAGATGAGGTCCATGCCCGCACAGAAAAGATTATAAAAGATAATTATGATGCCTTTGAAAAGGTAGCCAAGTTGCTCCTTGACAAGGAAGTAATAATGCAGGATGACCTTGAAGCCATCCTCGGCCCCAAAGTAACTGACAAGGAGCCGGAAGCAGAAGTTGAAGCAGAACCTAAACCTACAGAAACAGAAAATGAGTAATACCGTAAAAAGAAGCATTTTCGGCATCGTTTTCATTGGCGTGATGCTGGCCGGCCTGCTGCTTAGCAAGTTCGGTTTCGCTGCCCTTATGCTCTTCATCCTTGTTGTGATGATGCTGGAATTCCACCACATGACAGTTGGTAAGAAATTCCTTCTTTGCAGGGTTCTTTCCATTATTACCGGTGTGATCCTGTTTCTGTCAACCTTCATCATCCTTGCCTTCGACCTGTCCGGCAAGTACATGGCGGTAGCATTGCTTCCGTTTGCCGTACTGATGGCTGCATCCCTGTATTCACACGACAGGGGAGACTTCCGCGATTTTTCCCACATCCTTGCCAGCGTTATTTATATCGCACTTCCGCTGTCACTGTCAAACTTTGTGGTATTCGACGGAACAGAGTTCTCCGGTCAGCTGATGCTGGGCTTCTTCATCATTATCTGGGCATCTGATGTAGGCGCTTACATATTCGGAATCTCCCTTGGCCAGAAGTATGGCAAGAAACTCTTCCCTGAGGTCTCTCCCAAGAAGTCCTGGATTGGTTTCTGGGGTGGAATATTCTCTTCCATGCTTGCCGGTCTTATTCTGGGCCTTACAGGCTTCTTTGGCTACGAGTTTTACCATTGTGTAATCCTTGGTGCCATCATGGGTGTCTTTGGCGTTTACGGAGACCTTTTCGAATCCATGTGGAAGCGTAGCAGCAATGTTAAAGATTCCGGCGGCATCATTCCCGGTCACGGCGGCCTGCTGGACCGTTTTGACAGCTCACTATTCGCAATCCCCGCAGGTGTTTTGTACCTGGTATTGCTTAATCTCGTGTAACTTAAGAATTTATGAGAATAGATAAAGATTCGTACGGAACAATAACCAAAGTTTGTCTGGCAGCTCTACTGGCAGCAGCCGCTGCAATTTATTTCATTCCTATATGGGAGATATCAGTACCTCTCGCAGCGGTGCTGGTAGCCTTCTCATGCTTTGTGGTTTACTTCCACAGGGTGCCGGTGCGCAATGCCGTCGGCAACGACAAGGTTATATCATCCGTAGCGGATGGCAAGGTCGTCATCCTTAAAAAGGCGTTTGAAAAAGAATATCTTAAGAAAGAGTGCATGCAGGTTTCCATTTACATGGATTTCTTTGACGTGCACGCCAACTTCTGGCCTATGACCGGCGAGGTTACTTATTATAAATACCATCCCGGCAAATACCTGCTTGCCTTCAAGGAAAAGTCCTCAGAAGAGAACGAGCATTCTTCTACTGCCATAAAAAGCAAGTATGGAGAGATCTTTTTCAAGCAGATTGCAGGTACCTTCGCCCGCAGGATTGTTTGCTACTCTAAAGAGGGTGCAATAGAGACTGCCGGCCAGCAGTGCGGCATCATTAAATTCGGTTCCAGGATAGATATGTTCCTGCCGCTTGACGCAGATATCAAGGTGAAACTTGGAGATTTCACCCGCGCCTGCGAAACTGTAATAGCAGAATTAAAGTAGATCCTTTTCTATAAGGGATACAAGTAAATCAGGAGCCTCTGTGTCAGGTATATGACTTGCCACAGGGGTTTTTCCTTTGTATATGGTCACCTTGTGGTTGCCCTCACCAACATAGCCCCAGTCTGCGTCCGCCATTTCTCCCGGGCCGTTTACAATGCAGCCCATAACGGCGATAACCACATTCTTAAGATGAGCTGTGCGTCTCTTTACTTCTTCAAAGGTCTCCTGAAGGTTATACATGGTACGGCCGCAACCAGGGCAGGCAATGTACTCCGGCTTGTAGAACCTGCGTCGGCAGGCCTGCAAAAGCTCGTTCTGCAGATACTCGCCAAAACCGGAAGCCTCTATATTGACAGTTTCTCCGTTAGCATCGACATAGGTGCCGGCAAAGACAACGTCATCAATCTCTTTCAGAAGCAACATGCGGCCAAAGTCGCAGGACGCGTCCCAAAGCAGGCGCTCGCGGGAAGATGACTGGTAGTGGGCACGGGCCGTGCGACCTTCAATCCTGAAGGAAACAAGCTCAGAGCTAAGGCGGCCATCATATCTGGCGGCAAGATAAGCCGCAGTTGAAAGCTCATTTTCCGGCGGCTCAGTAAGCGACACGCGGATTGTATCGCCCAAACCTTCTTCCAATAGGGTAGAGACACCTACACAGGACTTTATACGCCCTGAATCACCGTTTCCAGCCTCTGTAACACCAAGGTGCAAGGGGAAACGCATATTTTCTTCTTTCATCTTGGCAGCCAGCAACCTGTATGCCTCTGTCATTACAATGGTATTGGAGGCCTTGAGTGAAACAACCACCTGCTGGAAGTCATTCAACACACAAAGGCGAAGCCATTCCATGGCAGCCTCGGCCATACCCACCGGCGTATTGCCATACAGGGTCGTGATCCTCTGGCCAAGGGAACCGTGATTAACGCCAATCCTTATCGCGGTGCCGTGCTCTTTGCAGACTTTTACCAGTTCTGCAAACTTGCGGCAGGCCTCTTCATGGTCCTTGTGGAAGTTTCCTGGATTGATACGAACCTTCTCTACATAAGGAGCAATGGCAATGGCCGTCTCTGCCGAAAAGTGGATATCGGCCACAAGAGGAATATCGTATCCTTTGTCCGTCAGATACTTACGTATGTCGATAAAGTTCTGGACATTCTGCCGTCCGGGGCAGGTGATTCGGACCATCTGCGAACCGGCCTCATATAGCCTGATGCACTGCTGTGCGGTTGCTTCAACATCGTCCGTGTGAGTGTTGCACATGGACTGGAT
The DNA here is from genome assembly GCA_900316675.1 of uncultured Bacteroidales bacterium. Classification (GTDB taxonomy): domain Bacteria; phylum Bacteroidota; class Bacteroidia; order Bacteroidales; family UBA932; genus Cryptobacteroides. Next base: position 40,649 of record ONDR01000009.1, on the reverse strand, counting down.
GACAATGGGGCAGCCGCCTCCTATTATAAGGTTTCGGCCAATTTTGACCGGAATGGTATTATTCGCCATATACTATCTTTCTAGCTTCTTCTTTTAACTGGGACTTGGTCTTTCCGCTGCGGCGGCTCAGCTGATAATGAATGCCGACGGAAAGGATAAGGTCGAAGGGATAAGCGAAACGGTAATACTCCCTGTCTGCGTAATCCGGCTTGTAGAATGATCCAAGACCGTATCTCATATTCAGTTTGACATGAAGTTCGATGGGAGAGAAAACAAGTCCGAAACCTGCTGCAGCCTTGAAGCCATAGTCCCATTTATACTCGTAATCAGTAAAGTCGTCCATAAGGTCAGGATACTTGAAGTCTCCTTCACGGTGGATCTTATACCTGTAGCCGACGTACATACCGCCGTCGGCAAGCAGTTTGAAGTTATGCGTATCTATATGGAACTGAGCCACTAAAGGCACCTCTATGAAGTCGTAGGTAACCTTCCTTGCGCCTTCTACCGTAACGTTATATTCTCCGTCCTTGTTGGGTTTGAAGGCATAGCCGTCCGTACCCCTGAACAAGCCAATCTGCAGGCCGAAGTAAGGCATGTAGCCAAAGAACTTGCCGTACTTGGTATAAGTGATGCCATAGTAGGAGGGGATGGTCTGGCTGCCCTGTTCCTTGGGTGGATTGAAAACAGCCTGTGCGCGTCCTATTCCGTAGTTGACACCTATCATTGAATAATCGTTCAGATGAAGGGTATTGTCTATATTGACGGTATCCAGATAAGCGGTAGAAACAGTATCCCTGAACTCTATCTGAATGCTTTTCAATGAGTCCGGAGCATCCTGTGCCGATAACTTAACTGCCGACACAAGGGCTAAAAATATGATTGTCAGTTGTTTAATCATTTCTCAAACAGTTTTTCAACATCCAGTTTCTGCTCCATCTCCGTACCCTCGGGGATGTTGATTACATTGGAACCGTCGCGCAGCGTGTAGAATTTAACCTTCTCAGGCTGGCGATGTTTCAGCAAGTTACCTGTATCCACCCTTCCGTTGCGGTTCTTGTCCTGGGTAAGGCGTACGCAATACTTGCCGGCCTTCAGATAGGGGAATAATACAGCTCCGTCCGTATCTACGGTATAAGAATCAAGTACCTTGTCCATCTTTTCTGACAGAAGCTCCACCAGATACCTGTGTTTTACCCCGGTCAGGTTAAACTGAAGCTGGCTCAGCTTATCGTCCTTGGGCAGGGAAACCTTAGTCTTGATACTGTCATTGTAGTAGCCGTTTATGTCCCTGAATTCGCGATGTGGCAATGAAAGCTCGTACTCATAGCCGGGCAGCATCTTTTCGTCGATCTTGATGAAGAACTGCCTTATATTGGCTGTATCTTTCTCTACCTTGAACTTAACCTTGCTCTTCTGCTGACGAGGATTGGTACCGGTCAGGGTCATTTTGTCGAAGCCCTCGGAGATAATAGGGAAGTCGAAGTTCAGTTGGAAGCCCTTTCTCTCTATTGTAGCGGGATCTGCGGTCAGTTTCAGCTTGCAAATGGTATCATCATGCTTGATGGTAGCCGCTGCAGGCCTTCTGTATTTTCCACCCGGACGGGCCAGACGGAAGTGTTCGGTTGAAGGAACCAGCGCACCTACGGAATCTGATTTCAGATAGTCCACAAACAGGTGCAAGGTATCCATAGGCCTGCGTCTGTCGTTTACCCAAATAAGCAATGAATCCCTGGTGGCGTTGAACTCCATGATCAGTTTGTTCTGCGGCACGTTTCTTATCCACAGAGAGTCGATCTTGGCGTCAGGAGCCATGAAAGAGACGTAGGCCGTACGGTCTCCGGTACGCTCGCGGTTCTTGACAAGCTGACGGGAAGCCTCGTCGCGGAACATGTAAAGCTCGTACTCGCTTTTACGGGCCTGGCAGTGAACTGTATCCAAAACATCGTATTTCATCAGCTCCGGCAGCTGGTCGCTAGCCACCATGACCGGACGGATGACGCTGTCTACAAAAGCAATCTTGTCACTCTCTACGTCGTACTTGTTATTGTTCATCTCGTCCATAATGGCATAGAGACGGTAGTCGGTATTCTCTATATTTCTGATATAGAAGTAGCCCCAGCCGTCGGTTTTTGCCGCAGCAACGGGTCTGGACTTGAATACGGCGCTGTCTGACAGGTCCTTGTATAGCATAACCGTAGCACCTTTCATCGGCTGCAAAGTATTGCAGTCACGGACGGTACCGGTAACTACCATGGAATCTATTTTGGGGCCAGTAGAGAATACCAGCGAATAGCCGGGATACATATTGCCTTCACGGTTATCTGCTATGGCGTTGCTAATATCAAGAGTATAGGTAGTGTTGCTGTCAAGGTCTGAATCGAAATAGACCAGGAGGCTCTTTCCCTTGATCTTGTATTTCGGGGCCTTGTCAAGAGGAGGGGACAGGAATATGTTCTTGCCTTCCTTCACTACCACATATTCGTCAAATGTGAATTTGATGGTGGTCTTGTGCGTGGGGACGTTTGTCGTGCCCGGCAGCGGATCGATATTGACGATTATGGGCGGAATGGTATCCTTCATGCCGCCGGAAGGGGCCTGCGTCGTATTGGCGCAGGAGTTCTGGAACATTACGGAAACCAGTATCGCAAATACCGGAATGGCGGGTATTATCAGTCTTTTATTCATGCATTGAAATGTTCTGGCGCTCTACGTTAGTGATGCCGTTAATGCCGCGGAGGTGCTTCATAAGAGCCTCCAGGACCTCTCTGTCGTGTACGTAAAGGTCTATATGGCCGGTTACAATATTATTATTGGCGCCAATAGTTATGGCTTTTATGTTTACTCCCATAATCAGGGAAATGTACCTGGTAATCTCGTTCAGCATACCCATCTTGTCTATGCCGTCGATTTTAATTCTTACCAGGAAGTACTGATGGCTTGATTTACTCCACTGCGGCAGGATGATTCTGTCTCCGTGCATAGCAGCTTCCAACTCTGCCACTTTGCAGGATTTCTTATGGATCACCACCGTTCCGTCGTCAGGATTCTTGAATCCGATGACAGGATCACCGGCAATAGGGTTGCAGCAGGTTGCTATCTTGATTATGCCATCGTAATCAAGGGCATTGGTCAGCTCAATCTCGTGACCCATTACTGCTGTATTGTCGGTAACCCCTTCATTCTTAAGAAGGCTTACGGCGATGCTTGAAACGTCGGCCAGCTTAAGCAGGTGAAGGCCGTACCAGAACAGGAATTCGTCGGCATTGTTGAAGCCCTTCCTTGATGCCAGCTTTGCAAGCAGGTAGTTCTTGGTTACGTCAATGCCAATCATGTTGAAGTCCTTGGCACAGCGCTCCATACCTTCATCCCTGATTGCATTAAAGTCCTTCCTGAACCAGTCAATGACCCTGTTCCTGGCTGTTCTGGTGCGAAGGAAGGCAAGCTGATCGCGCTTTGGCGTAGCCTGTTCTGCAGTTATGACTTCCACTATATCTCCAGAATGGAGTATGAAGTTCAGTGCAACAGTTTTAAGATTGACTTTGGCTGCAATTGCCTTGTAGCCGATTTCAGTATGAATCTGATATGCGAAGTCCAGGACAGTGGAATCTTTCGGAATGATTTTTTGCGCGCCCTTAGGGGTGAAAACCACAATCTCTCCGGACATCAGTTCGTTATGGAGCTCTTCCAGAACGGTTGACGAGCTCATGTTAGGCGCGTTAAGAGTATCGTGTACTTTTTGGAACCAGTGGTCAATACCGGCGCTGTCAGAAATATAGCCGTCTTTCTTGTATGACCAGTGTGCTGCAAGGCCCCTTTCTGCGATGTCGTCCATCCTCTTGGAACGGATCTGCACTTCTACGGTGAAGCCTTTGCTGTCCATCAGCGTACAGTGCAGTGCTTCGTAGCCGTTGCTCTTTGTGTGGCTGACCCAGTCCCTGAAGCGGTCCTGGCGTGCTGTATAGATGCTGGTTATTATAGAGTAGATGTGGAAGCATTCCTCCCTTTCGGTCTGGGTCGATTCTTTATCGTGGTTAAAGATGATCCTGATGGCGTATAGGTCATAGACCTGATCGAAGCTCACATGCTTTGACTGCATTTTGCGCCATATTGAATAAGGAGTCTTGACCCTCTTTTTGATGATGAAGTCGAATTTGCCTTCCAGCGCCTCCCGAAGCGGTTTTACAAAGGCGTCCATCTCCTTGTCGCTGTCCTTAATCTTCTGATTTACCCGGTCCGAAATATCCTTGTAGGCAACTGGCTCTTTATATCGGAGCCAAATGTTCTCCATCTCTGTCTTGATGCTGTACAGGCCAAGCCTGTTGGCGATAGGAATGAAGATGAACATTGTCTCGCTAAGGATTTTGTCCCTCTTATACTCAGGCATGAATTCGATGGTGCGGCAGTTGTGCAGGCGGTCCGCCATCTTAATAAGGATTATCCTGGCATCGTCGTTAAGGGTGAGCAGTATCCTTTTGAAGTTTTCTGCCTGGACGCTGGTGGCATAGTTGTCCTGGATTACCTCTGCGGCATAATCATGCTGATTTTCAAATACATTCTTGATTTTGGTAAGCCCGTCCACAAGCTGTGCGATCTTGTCTCCGAACAAGTTTTTGATGTCAGCAACGGTATAGTCGGTATCTTCTACGACATCGTGAAGCAGGGCAGCGGATATGGATTTGTATCCCAGACCGATTTCGTCCACAACTATCCTTGCCACGGCGATGGGATGAAGGATGTAAGGCTCGCCGGAACGCCTCCTGACGTTCTTATGGGCTTCGTTGGCGAACTCGAAGGCTCGCTTGACGACGGCTACCTCGTCCGGATTCTCGCATCGCTTGCGCACAGACTCCATCAAGGACTCAAAATCCCTGTTAATAAGTTCAAAGTCGCTGCTGTCGAATACTTTCATAACCGCATGTATTATATTGTACCACCAAATAAATCAGTAGGGAACTGTTCTTCCTCTTTTTCATCGGCCTTGACAGAACCTATCATGGCCATGAATTCTTCTTCTCCAATTATCTTTATTCCAAGTTCTTCCGCTTTCTTGATTTTCTCCGGGCCTGGTTTGTCGCCGGCCAAAAGGAAGTCCGTCTTGCCGCTCACTCCGGAAGCAGCTTTGCCGCCATGGGAAGCCACAAGCGCCTTCATCTCATCCCTGGACAGGGCGAAGGTTCCTGAAACCACGATAGTTTTGCCGGCAAGGACATCTGAGGCTTTAACTTCTTCCGCTTCCATGGAAAACTGCAAACCAGCCTCTTTAAGTCTCTCTATCTCAGTTATTTCTGCCGGATTGCCAAAGTACTCCACTATACTCTTTGCTATGGTTTCACCGACGTCTTCAACAGCCAACAGCTCTTCATAGCTTGCCTTTGATATAGCATCGATGCTGCCGAACCTGCGGGCAAGCATAGCCGCAGTAGTCTGGCCCACATATCTTATTCCCAGGGCAAAGAGGACGTGGTCGAAGCTTACCTTTCTGGATGCCTCGATACTCTCCAAAAAGCGTTCCGAAGCTCTTTCCTTCCAGCCTTCCAGCGACATCAACTGCCTAAGTGTCAATAGATAAAAGTCTGAAGGACGCCGTACAAAACCTCTTTCATACAGCTGATCGATAGTTGCCTCGCCGCACAGAACATTCATGGCCTTGCGGGACAGGAAATGCAGCAGACGGCCTTTGATCTGTGTGGGGCAGGCTGTAGCATTGGGGCAGAACCAACGTGCCTGGTCTTCTTCTTTCTTCAAAGGAGTACCGCAATCAGGACAAACGGTAGGGAAGTGAGGCACCTGTGCATCCGCAGGGCGGCTCTCCAGCGCCACACCAATTATCTTGGGAATGATTTCTCCACCTTTTACTACCTTAACCGTATCTCCGATGCGGATATCCATAGATTTAATGAAGTCCTCATTAACCAGAGTGGCTCTTTTTACCATGGTGCCGGAAAGGAAAACAGGCTCCATGTTGGCAACGGGCGTAACTGCACCCGTTCTGCCTACCTGATAATCGATGGAAAGCACCTTAGTAAGGGCTTCTTCTGCCTTGAATTTATATGCTACGGCCCAGCGGGGAGATTTGGCTGTATAGCCAAGCTCGCGCTGATGCTCCAGGGAGTTAATCTTTATTACAACGCCGTCAGTGGCGTAAGGAAGCTCCTTTCTGGCGCTGTCCCAGTAGTTAATGTAGTCCATTACCTCTGAGATGTCGGAACAAAGCCTGCGCTTGTCAGAAACCGGAAGTCCCCATGATGCGGCGGCGTCAAGGGCCTGATAGTGGCCTTCAAAGCCGGGAATATCCTGGTTGGGGATGTGGTAGAGCGTACACCAAAGGCCACGTCTTCCTACCTCATCGCTGTCCAGCAGTTTAAGGGAGCCGGATGCGGCGTTGCGCGGATTTGCAAAGGGCTCGTCCCCGGCTTCCTCGCGTTCCTGGTTAAGACGGTCGAAGGAGCTGAAGGGCATAAGTATTTCACCCCTTATCTCGAAGTCTTCAGGCCAGCCGCTTCCTTTAAGGGTATGGGGGATGTTGGCTATCTTGCGGATGTTTACGGTAACGTCGTCCCCAACCACTCCGTCGCCCCTGGTAAGGGCGGTCACAAGACGGCCGTGACGATATGTAAGGGAAATACCTGCACCGTCAAATTTAAGCTCGCAACTATATGTAAATGAGGTGTTTATAATGTTATTTGCACGTGCCGCAAAGTCTTCTACCTCTTGGATGCTGTAAGTATTGCCAAGGGACAGCATGGGATATTTGTGCTTTTTGCGGGGAAAACGGGTGCCACCTTCAACTGAAAGGTCACTCCCGACACGATGTGTAGGGGAGTCCGGGCTGTCCAGTTCCGGGAACTGCTTTTCAAGATCGGCAAGACGGTACAGCAGCTGATCGAAGTCATAATCGCTTATAACGGGGGCATTATCAACATAATACCTCCTGCTGTTGTCTTCAATCTGTTCCCTTAACTGGCGAATCAGTATTTCGGCTTCTTTCTTTTCCATTTTTGTGCAATACGCTCAAACTACAAAAATAGTCAAAAAACGCCAGTATTTAAGCATAAATTTGAGAAAAAATACAATTTATTGTCCTATTTTCCTATCTTATTGTCTCAAAACGATTTAGATAAAAAACATTTGTATAAATTCAACATGATTGTGTAAATTTGTACGATAAAACTAAAATGTAAGTTATTAAACAATAAATATTTCAACATGAAAGATTCAATCATTATCCTTTGTGGCGGCGGCCCCGCTCCGGGCATGAACGCTGTTGTATGTTCAGTAGCCAAAACCTTCCTTTGCAATGGCTTCCGCGTAATCGGCCTTCACGGCGGTTATTCAGGACTCTTCAGCAAGAACCCCCGCTACGAAGATCTTGACTTCCTAAGGGCAGACTATTATTTCAACCGTGGCGGTTCTTATCTTGAAATGAGCCGTTTCAAACCTACCCAGGAAGACTTTGAGAAGAATTTCAACGTTGACCTCTTCAAGGACAACAACATCAAGCTCCTTGTTACCGTAGGTGGCGACGACACCGCTTCTACCGCTAACAGAATCGCTAAATTCCTGGAGGACAAGAAGTATCCCATCAGGAACATCCACGTTCCCAAGACCATCGACAACGACCTTCCTCTTCCTAACAACACACCTACCTTCGGTTTCAATTCTGCAAAGAATGAGGGTGCTCACATCGCCAGCACAGTATATGAGGATGCACGCACATCCGGCAACTGGCTGCTCATCTCTGCAATGGGCCGTTCAGCAGGCCATCTTGCCCTTGGTATCGGCGAGGCTACACATTGCCCTATGACCATCATCCCGGAAATGTTCAATAAGACCGGAATCTGCCTGGACAAGATTGTAAAGCTTGCCATTTCAGCTATTATCAAGCGTAAGATCATGGGTATCCGTTACGGTACCGTAGTTGTAGCAGAGGGCGTATTCCATGACCTTGATCCTGAAGAGATTAAAGCTACTGGCGTTCATATGTCTTACGACGAGCACGGTCACCCGGAGCTTGGCAAGATTTCAAAGGCAGTGCTTTTCAACGACCTTCTCGAGCAGGAATTCAAGAAGATCGGCCTTAAGGTTAAGACCCGTCCGGTAGAGATTGGCTACGATGTTCGCTGCCAGGATCCTATCGCCTTCGATCTTACCTACTGCACAGAGCTTGCAATGGGCGTTTATGAACTCTACCAGAAGGGAGAAACCGGTTGCATGGTATATGTAGACCACGAGGGTTATTCTCATCCTCTGTACCTGAAAGACCTTCAGGGCGCAGACGGAAAGATTCCTCCGCGCAGGGTCAACATCAACGGTGGAACTGCACAGAACTACTTCATCCACATCTGCCAGTTCATTACTCCCGAAGACTACGAGGCTGCTAAAGCATACGTTCCCTATCCAGAGGATTACGACTTCATGAAGATCCTCAATTGGTAAACCATGCTTGGAAAAGCTATAATTTACCAAGTGCTGCCGCGACTTTGGAACCCCTCTGTCAAAGAGGGTGCCCTCAAAGTCGGCGGCAGTCTTGCTGATAACGGTAGCGGGCACTTCTCAAACTTCGACAAGGAAGTGCTCGCATACCTTCACGAAACCCTTCATGTGGGTTACGTTTGGTATACCGGAGTCATCCGTCATGCGGACGGCAAAAATGACTGGGTAAAGGGTAATGCCGGCTCTCCTTACGCTATCGAGGACTACTTCGATGTCAATCCTTATCTTGCTGACAATAAGTCAAAAAGAATGGATGAGTTCAAGCGTTTGGTTAAGCGCACCCACGATGCCGGAATGAAGGTCATCCTGGACTTTATTCCCAACCATATGGCGCGCTGCTGCTCCGATTTCTTTGGTGGCAACGACGACGTATCGGTTCATTGGAAACCGGAGAACGACTTCTACTATTATCCCGGCCAGGAGCTTCACCTGCCTATAGAAACTTCTTATGAAGAGTATCCCGCCAAGGCTTCCGGAAACGCATTTACGGATTCTCCGTCAGACACTGATTGGTACGACACCGTCAAGCTGAATTACTGCGACTTCCACACGGCCACCTGGGATAAAATGGTCCAGGTGCTGAAGTTCTGGTGCAGCCTGGGCGTAGATGCCTTCCGCTGCGACATGGTGGAAATGATCCCGCGCGAGGCTATCAAATACATCATAGAGAAGACCAGGGAAGAGTACAACCACGCAGAATTCATCGCAGAAGTATACGACAAGGCAAGTTACAGGTACTATGCCTTCGAGGTTGGTTTCGACGCTTTGTACGACAAATGCGGCCTGTATGACAGCCTTTTCTCCATTGTCAGGAGCAATCTTACGAGTGATGCCCCTTATTCCAGCGCAGAGCGGATCACCGGGGACTGGCAGTTCCTTGGGAATCTTCAGCCTTATATGCTGAATTTCATAGAGAATCACGATGAGGTTCGTGTTGCCAGCGATTTCTTTGCCGGTGATGCAAAGAATTCATTTGCAGCGCTTTACGTATCCCTTCTGCTTAACAGGGCTCCGTTTATGCTCTATTTTGGACAAGAGGCAGGGGAGCGCGGAATGGATGCCGAGGGCTTCAGTGGCATAAACGGCCGTACAACTATCTTTGATTGGTGGTGTCCGGCATCGATTAAGCATCTTGATACCTTCATCCATACAGGCAAAGGTCTTAACAAGTCAGAGGCTGCAACTCTGAAAAAGTATTCAAAGTTGCTGGAGTATTCCCAGAAGGATATTATCCGCGGAGGTGGAACCTATGACCTTCAGTACTGCAACAGGAATCCAAGATACTTCGATTCTACGAAGCATTTCGCCTTCCTGCGCACCTTCAGAGGCAAAATTGATCTTATCGTAGCCAATTTCTCCAAAGAGGATGCTGATGTTTCCGTTTACATCCCCGGAAATGCATTCGAGTGGGCCGGAGTTAAAAAAGACTCATGCACTGTAAATGTTAAGGTTAAAGCATGTGACGGTGCTTTGATTTCTTTATGTAAATAAGTATATTTGCAGGAAAGACCCTCACGTAGTGAAGAGAAACTGCATAAAGAATCTTCTTGTGTCGGCTGCAATCATCCTTGCGGCCGGTGCTTGCAGTACAACCCGTCTTATCCCGGAAAGACAGTATCGCCTTAAATCAAACGACGTCGTCGTGGTAGGGGACGAGGACTTCCAGACATCAAAAATCACCCCTTATATCAAGCAGAAGCCGTCCTGGAGTCCTATGCTCTATGTTTACAACTGGGCAGGCAGGGATTCGTCGTGGATGTCGAACCTGCTCCGGTCCATAGGAACGGCGCCGGTCGTGCTGGATACGGCACAGACCAGGATGTCGGCAGAGAATATGGAGCGTCAGATGGAATATTTGGGCTATTACCGTTCTTCCATCAGCACGGAAACGGAAACAAAGGGCAAATCTGCAACCGTCCGCTATACCGTAAAGCCGGGAAGAAGATACCTGATAAGGGGTTTTCATCTTCAATTGCCTGAAAATGAGGAGTTTAACCGTATCTTTCTGGCCGATTCCGCCAATATAACAATACACAAAGGGGATTATCTTTCCATGGCGGCATTAGAGTCGGAGACGGTAAGGGCAGCCGCCTACCTTAGGGAAAAGGGCTTTTATGACATCAACAAGACCTCTTTCACCTTCCTGGCCGACACCTTGTCCTCCGATGGCACCGCAGACCTCACAATGAGGGTTGCGCAAGCTCCTGAGGGCGGAGAGGCACCCAACCTTACGCGGTTCAAGTTTGGGAATGTGTCCATTTCCTATCCCAAAACCATTAGGTTTAGGGAGACTTTCCTTCAAAGGATGAACGCCATCAAGCCCAAGAAGACTTACTCAGAGTCTGCAATCAATACCACATATAGCCGTTTTTCCGCCCTTGCAGCGCTCAGCGGCACGCAAATCACGCTGGAGCGTTCCACCTTCTACGACGATGCCGTTGACTGCCAGATAGAGCTGACTCCGGCAAAGCAGAGGGGAGTGAAGCTTAACCTTGAAGCTTCTTCCAATTCCAACGGCCTTATTGGTATATCGCCTGAGATTACCTATTACAGCCGCAACATCCTTGGAGGCAGCGAGGTCCTGAACCTTGGCTTAAACGGTGACTGGCAGTTCAAGCCGCGCACCAATATCCGTTCTACGGAATTTGGCGTTAACGGAAGCCTTACATTTGCCAAGTTCCTGCTTCTGCCTACAAGATGGTTCCCCGACAGGGTGCCCCAGACCCAAATCAAGGCATCCTTCAATTTCCAGGATAGGCCGGAATACAAGAGGAACCTGTTCTCTACCTCTTACTCTTATCTGTGGTCTGGCGGTAAGTTCTATTACCAGCTGACCCCGCTCCGCGTTAGTTACGTTAAACTCAGGGATATTGATGAGGAGTTCTGGGAGTCTATAGAAGAGAATCCTTTCCTTAGCAATGCTTACCTGAGCCACTTTGACGCCGGTACAAGCTTCACGCTGTATTATACCACAAACAATTCCGTTGTTCCGACCGGCTCTTATCATTACTTCAGGCTTAATGTAGACCTTTCAGGAAATGTACTGGATCTTGCAAACACTATCCTTAAAAGAAAGGAATACGGCATAGCAACCATAGGAGGAATCCCTTATTCACAGTACGTTAGGGGCGAGCTTACACTTGGAAAGACATGGAGCCTTGGAGAAGCCACAACCCTTGCCAGCCGCGTTCTCATGGGCGCCGGCTACGCCTACGGAAACTCCATGAGTCTGCCCTTTGAGAAGCAGTTCTTCAGCGGTGGTGCCAACAGCCTCAGGGGCTGGCAGGCGCGTACAGTTGGTCCCGGCGACGCAGAAAGGAATACATATTTTGTAATTCCTAGCCAGACCGGCGATGTAAAATTTGAAGCCAATCTTGAACTTAGGTTCCCCGTTGTAGGTATCTTCAACGGAGCCGTCTTTATTGATGCAGGTAATGTCTGGACCCTGAAAAAGTCTTATGACAAGCATCCTGACGGCGAGTTTATTCTTAAGGATATTCCGCGCACACTTGCCGCTGACTGGGGAATTGGCCTCAGGGTTAATCTTAGCGTACTTTTGCTCCGTCTGGACATGGGACTCCGTTTCCACGATCCTTCTCTTAAGGGCTCAAAATGGCTTGGCCCCAAAAAGTGGTTCCATCGTAACGGCAATGCAATTCACTTTGCCGTCGGTTATCCCTTCTAAAATAAGCTAATTCTTAGTACCGTAATACTTGGGCCAGCAGGCTTCCAGGTAGGATTTAAGCGTGGCCTCGTGTTTATTGTCGGCAGGGGAGTAGAAGACACGTCCGGCATATTCGTCCGGCATGAATTCAAGATCTGCAAAGTGGCCCGGATAATCGTGAGCATACTTATAGCCGTCGGCGTAGCCAATCTTAGCCATGAACTCCGTAGGAGCATTCCTAAGGTAGAGAGGAACGCTGGCTTCAGGCTTCTCCTTAACTGCGGCCAATGCGGTATCGATAGCCATGTATGCCGAATTGCTTTTGGGCGATGATGCCAGGTAGATGGCAGTCTCTGACAGAGGAATGCGGGCTTCCGGCATGCCTATCGAATTGACAATACGGAAGCAGGAATCTGCCAGAAGCAGGGCGTTGGGGTTGGCCAGGCCGATGTCTTCGGCCGCCAGTATACAAAGCCTTCTGGCTATGAAAAGCGGATCTTCGCCACCATCCAGCATCCTTGCAAGATAATAGACCGCTGCGTTAGGATCAGAGCCCCTGACACTTTTGATAAAGGCAGAAATAACATCGTAATGCATTTCTCCTCCCTTATCGTATCTGGCTACATTTTCCTGCAGGTAAAGGCCAACAGATTTGTTGTCTATGACAATAGGCTCCGACGGGCTGGCATCTACAACTATTTCAAGTGCATTCAGCAGTTTGCGTGCATCACCCCCGCTAAAGCGCATTAGGGCCTCTGTTTCCTGCAGTTTGATGTTTTTACGGGATAATACCTCATCCGTCTGCAGCGCGTGCTGTAAGAGGCCTAAAAGGTCTTCTGCGTCAAGAGACTTAAGTATAAATACCTGACAGCGGGAGAGTAGGGGATTGATAACCTCGAAGGAAGGGTTTTCCGTGGTTGCACCAATGAGAACGATAATACCTTCTTCTACGGCACCCAAAAGGGCATCCTGCTGGGCTTTATTGAAACGGTGAATCTCGTCTATAAACAGTACCGGAGCGCCTTTGCCTGTGGCAAAAACGGATGTTCTGTCAGCCTTGGCCTTATCAATGACATCCCGCACATCCTTTACACCGGCAGATACGGCCGAAAGCGTGTAAAATTCGCGTTCGGCAGAGTTTGCAACGATCCTGGCAAGAGTGGTCTTTCCCGTTCCTGGAGGCCCCCAAAGGATGAAGGATGACAGATTCCCGCTCTCTATCATGTTACGCAGCACACAACCTTTGCCAACCAGATGCTTCTGGCCTGCATATCCTTCAAGGGATGTAGGACGCATCCGCTCCGGGAGGGGAGGGAGCAGGGTAGTGCGCGGCTCCATAAATACTTATAAAAGAATTATTTACAGCTTCTTAGTGTAAATTCTGCGACGCTTCTTTTGCTCTGTATCGAACATACCCCACTGCTGCTGGACAGTAGTGTTGGTCTCAAGCTCTGCGTTAGTTTCTCCGTAAACAAAATTACCGCGTTTCATGCGGGGGATTAAGTCGCTGAAAATCAACGCCATAAGTCCCTTGCTACGATACTCAGGCTTAACGCCTACAAGCAAGAGCTCAATGCATTCTTCATGCTTGAAGTAGAGAGACCTTAATATATAGTACCAGCCAAGAGGGAAGAGCTTGCCACGGCATTTCTGTAGAGCGACTCTGATTGAAGGAACAGCAATACCGTATGCTGCCATTTCTCCCTGGGCGTCTTCTACGACTGTAACATATTCCCAGTCCAGGATTCCAAGGTAGTCCTTAACATATTTGTCTACCATGTCATCCGTCATAGGAGTAAAATTATAAAGGTTCTTATAGGTCTCGTTAATAAGCGCAAACAGCTTATAGCCAAGGCCTTCCTTAAGAACCTCTTTCTTGGTTAACTTCCTGGTTTTGAAGCCGTAACGGTTTGTAACAATCTCTGCGACCTTGGTGATTTTCTCCGGCATGACATCCGGAATATAAACCTTGTATTCCACCCAGTCTATCTCTTTCTCATAGCCATGGGCCTCCATGTGCTTGCTATAATAAGGATAGTTGTAAATAAGGGCCATCGTACAAAGCTGGTCGTAGCCATCAATCAGCATGCCTTCAGGATCAAAATCCGTAAAGCCCAGCGGGCCGGAAATTATTTCCATACCTTTGCTGCGTCCGTAAGCTTCAACGGTTTCCAGCAAAGCCTTTGATACCTCAAGGTCATCGATGAAATCTATCCAGCCATAACGGCATTCCTTATGTTTCCAGATTTCATTTGCTCTATGATTGATGACAGCCGCTACACGGCCGACGATTTTATTATCTTTATATGCAAGAAACAAGGCAGCTTCGCTGAACTTGTAGCAAGGATTCTTTTTCTCGTTGAAAGTGTTGTATTCCTCAATAAACAGCTTAGGAACAAAATACTGATTTCCCTCATATAGTTTGTTTGGGAAATCTACAAATCTCTTCAAATCCTTCTTGCAAGTAACCTGTTTAATGGTAACAGCCATATTCTTTTGTTATAGTTTCTGCAAATATACTAAAAATCCTTCTAATGCAGAAAAACTTGTAGTATCTTTGCATAATACAAGCGACTTGGCCGTTTGTTACACAATTTATATTATGTTAAGTAGGATAAATCAAAACGCTACCCCATATGCCCAGGAAAGATAAACAGGTCACTTTAAACAATGTTACCATTGAAGCCGTCGCTGCAGAAGGAAAAGCCCTTGCCCATGTTGACGGCCTGGTGCTGTTTGTGCAGTTTGCTGTTCCCGGTGACGTGGTAAATGTCAAGGCTGTCAAGAAGCACAATTACATGGAAGGTTATATTACTGAACTTGTAAAACCTTCTCCTGACAGGCTTGAACCTTTTTGCAAGCATTTCGGCACCTGTGGCGGATGTAAATGGCAGCCGCTGCCTTACGAATTGCAGCTTAAGGCAAAAACCCAGCAGGTTTACGACCAACTGGTAAGGATCGGCCATCTGGACGTGCCGGAGATTCCCCTTGCCCTTGGTTCCGATAAAACCAGCTTCTACAGGAACAAACTTGAATTCTCTTTCAGCAACCGTCGTTGGTTCGACTATGGAGAGAATACCGAAGGCTTGTCAGAAGCTCAAAAATGTGGCCTGGGCTTTCATGTAGGCCGCTTTTTCGATAAAGTACTGGATATAGAAGAATGCTGGCTCCAGCCCGAACCTTCTAACGCTATCCGCCTGTTTATCAAGCAGTTAGCTATAAAAAGCGGTTGGTCTTTCTACGATATCAGAAACAATACCGGCCTGCTGCGCAATATGTTCGTCCGCTGCAACAATAAGGGCGAATTCATGGTCATTATCTGCTTTGGAGAGGACAATAAGAAAGCGCGCACTACCCTACTGGACGCCCTTGTAAAAGAGTTTCCGCAGATCGTATCGCTCTATTATGTCGTAAACCTGAAGAAAAACGACTCTATTTCCGACCAGGATTGTGTTCTTTATTATGGTGAGGATGCAATATACGAGCAAATGGAGAATCTGCGCTTCAAGATCGGCCCCAAATCCTTCTATCAGACCAACAGCGACCAAGCCTACAAGTTGTACAGTGTAGTACGTGAATTTGCAGGCCTGACAGGCTCCCAGACCGTTTATGACCTCTATACTGGCACCGGGACCATCGCCCAGTTCGTATCCGCAAAAGCGGCGAAAGTAATTGGTATTGAATATGTTCCGGAGGCTATAGAAGACGCCTGGACTAACGTCCGCCTTAACGGCATAACTAACTGCGACTTCTACGCCGGAGATATGAAGGATATTCTTACCAACGACTTTGTGGCGGCTCACGGCCATCCGGACGTTGTTATCCTGGATCCCCCGCGCGCCGGTATTCACCCGGACGTTGCCGATGTAATACTTAAAGCAGCGCCTGAAAAGATAGTTTATGTAAGCTGCAACCCCGCATCACAGGCCCGCGATCTTGCCATAATGCAGCAGGATTACAAGATTGTAAGGGTTCAGCCTGTAGATATGTTCCCCCACACGCATCACGTAGAAAACGTCTGCGAACTCATCAGAAAGTAAAATCATGTTTCAAGAGATATTGATACTTCTTGCCGGTCTGGCACTCATACTTCTGGGCGCCGAGGCGATGGTAAAAGGTGCTTCCGGCATAGCCAGGAAGCTGGGTATCAGTGAGTTCATCATAGGTTTGACGATAGTCGCCATAGGCACATCGGCCCCGGAAATGGTGGTCAGCATGGTTGGCGCAGCCGAAGGTAATTCGGACGTCAGCGCCGGCAATGTAATGGGCTCTAATATCTTTAACGGACTTATTATACTTGGAGTCATGGCCCTGCTGAAGCCGGTTAAAGTATCCCGTGCCAACAAGCATTTTGACATTCCCTGGTACCTTGGCTTTACGCTGGCCGTCTTCCTTGTAGGAAAGGCGCATACCCTGTTTGGAATAGGCTCTGAGGACATTCTTTCCAGACCTGTTGGCGTACTGATGCTTCTGCTTTTCAGCCTCTATATCTGGCTGTCTTTCAAAAAGAGCGGCAAGGCTCCGGAAGAAGAAGTATCGGTCAATACGGGCGGCCGGATGTGGCTGTACATCCTTATGCTTCTGGCCGGCATAGGCGCCCTCATTTTCGGAGGCCGCATCTTTGTGGATTCTGCCGTCAATGTTGCTCACATGGCCGGTCTCAGTGATAAATTCATAGCCATTACCGTCCTGGCCCTTGGCACTTCCCTGCCGGAATTCGCCACAAGCATTATCGCTACCATCCAGGGCAAGAGCCAGCTGGCTTTGGGCAACGTGCTTGGTTCCAATATCTTTAATTTAATGCTGGTACTTGGCTGTTCTGCCATCGTCTCCCCCGTCCGCATGCTTAATATCAATATGGTCGATTTTGGTGCGCTGATAATCGGAGGCCTTATTTTGCTGGCTATAATTTGGGGACGCGGGCCAAAAAGGATCGGCCGTCGCGGCGGAGTATTGTTCGTTGCGGTGTACATAGCTTATCTGATATACCTTTTTTATAAACTATAATAACGTAAGTTTATGATTACTAATTTATTAGACTTAGTTATCAAAGACACGCTGAACATTGCGGATTCTGCAAAGGCAGCTGTTCACTCTCTTAAGGAACAGATAGCTGACGATCCCGCAGGCGTTGTTTCCAACCTTGGCCGGCAAGCCATAGAATTCGGCATCAAGGTACTAATCGCCCTGATCATTTATATGGTCGGAGCATGGATTATCAGAAGGATCAAGAAGGTCCTGAACAAACTCTTTACCAAGAAAGGCACGGACAAAGCCATTGCAACCTTTGTATCCAGCCTGGTAAGCATCACCCTTACCATTCTGCTTATTATCATCACCATCAGCCAGCTGGGAATTAATACAACCTCTCTGGCAGCGCTTCTGGCCGCAGGCGGCATGGCGATTGGCATGGCTATGAGCGGCACCGTACAGAACTTCGCAGGTGGCATTATGATCCTGGTATTCAAACCTTTCAAGGCCGGAGACTATATCAAGGCTCTTGGTTACGAGGGTTTTGTTACAGAGGTTAATATCGCCAGTACAAAAATCCGTGCGATAGATAATTCAACTATTATCCTGCCCAACGGAGCCCTGTCAAACGGCAATATCGACAACTTCTCTCACCTGCCTACGCATCGTTGCACCTGGGAAGTTAACGTTGCTTATGGCAGCGATCCGGACAAAGTGCGTCAGATCCTCCTGGAACTGATTAAAGAGGACGAACGTGTACTGAACAGCACTACACCTGGCGTTCCGGACCCTGCAGTTAACCTTACCGCCCTTAATGAAAGCACTATTGAATTTACAGCCGTGGGTTGGGTTAATACAGAGAATTACTGGCCCGTTACCTGGAAGATTAACGAAGAAATATATAAGAAACTACCTGCGAGCGGCGTTCAATTCGCCTTCCCTCAGTTAGACGTTAATATTAAGAATAACGCTTAATTAAGACTGTCAATACAAACAGGCAGTTCCTCTTTGGAAACGACCGGGTTGGAATAAATGGTAAGAAGAATCTTCCTGAGTTCCGCCCGGTCTAATTTATCCAGATCCGGGAAGGGAGACTTGTACAATTTATCCAGCTGGCCTTCTATGTAAGCCTTGAACTTTTCAAGGTCTTCCTTGGTGTAGTGGTCTGCCTTGGCTTTGCCGCCGTAAAGAAGGTCGTAGGCAATGTAGTTGTTCTCCCACAGCTTGTAGCCTTCCCTTACGCGCTCATCAACAGCGTGACGTATAAACTGATAGCGGTCGTTTTTATTGCAGAACGAGGCCTCGTATATCTCTTTATGAGTAAGAGGTTTGCCTATGTTAAGATGTATACGACCCTTGAACTGTTTGATGCCGGTTGCGATGCTGAAAAGGTCTTCACCCTCTGCCTTGACATACTTCTGCGTACGGGAAATAAGCAGTTCCCTAGCCTTAAGTACGTCGCAAGGCTCATATTCGTAGGATATGCTAAGCGGAATGATGTTCAGCTGTTCGAAGTTCTCTGTAAAGTCTCCGGGGCCACTCATATCCAGCATTTTAAGCAAGCCCTGCTCTGTTGTATCCATGCCGTCTTTGGTGCGGCCTTCCCTCTGTGCCAGCCATATTGAGCTGATGCCTTCGGTAATATTGTGACGGATATATTTACTGAGCAGCTGGGATGACAGATAAAGTGTTCTGGCCGATATTCCACGAATGACCTTGATCATTCTGTTGGAGCGGATAAGAAGCTCTATATACTTATTGCTCAGGAGGTTGTCTCCTACGGCAATCTGCGTCATGGGCATATTGTTCTTAAAGAGCATATATTGCGTCAGCGCAGGATCCAGGATGATGTCCCTGTGGTTTGACAGTGCCAGGAAGCAGCCCTCTACGGCACGAAGGTTTTCCAGTCCGTCGAAGGTAAAGCTGGTGGCAGTTGTATTAACGACCCATTCTACAGCCTTGGTCATAACTGCTTTCTGGAACTCATCTACGCTGTGAATCTGCTTAAGAGCGTCACGCAGAAAGGTTTCCGGCTCGTCGGGGAAGATATATTTTGACACAGCCGCTACTGCAGGATGATCTGCAACAACGCCGAGCGCCTTGACGGCTTCTTCGTCGGTGTATGGGCTTATGCTCTCGAATTCATTAGTCTGTTCTGACATTTCTTTGGTTTAGGTTTTTACAAAGATATTAAATCTACTGTAATAAAACAATATTCAATGTCTATTTCCTAAACAAAAGCGAGCTGTCACCATAGCTGAGGAAGCGGTAGCCATTGGCCAGGGCATAGTCATATATCGGACGCCAATTTCCGCCCACAAAGGCCGATACAAGCAGGATAAGCGTACTTTCGGGCTGATGGAAGTTGGTTACCAGCATGTCTACAAGACGGAATTTAAATCCCGGTACGATGATTATCCTGGTTCCTGCGACAAGCTTGGTAAGGCCATTGTCTTTCAGATATTTAACAATAGCGCCGAGTGCCTCTTCAGTGCTTATTACATGCTCTGTTTCATAAGGCGCCCACTGCTCTACGTCAGCCGGTTTACCTGTCTTTATGATTGTTTCACCTATATAATATAGGGATTCCAGAGTACGGACTGATGTGGTTCCTACCGCAATAAGAGGGCATTTTTTAGCCAGCAACTTCTCCAAAAGGCCCAATTCCACAACAAAGGGCTCCCTGTGCATCTTGTGCTTTGAAACCTCTGAGTCCTTAACAGGCAGGAAGGTACCTGCGCCTACGTGAAGGCATACGTTTTCTATATCAATTCCACGTGACTTGATACCATCCAACACCCTTTCAGTGAAGTGCAAACCGGCCGTAGGGGCGGCTACAGAGCCTCTGATCTTGGCATAAAGCGTCTGATAACGTTCATGGTCAATGGCTTCGGTATCCCTGTCCAGATAGGGTGGGATAGGTACATTTCCGCAGATCTCCAACACAGAAGAGAACGGCTTTCCGCCCTGCCAGGTGAATTCAACTATTCCGGTCTGGCCCTCTTTTTCTATCAATGCAGCCTTTAGACATAGCTCTGCGGCCTCTTTGGAGACTTCTCCTTCTGCAAAGAAAGAGAGCAAATCTCCTTTCCAACGCTTGGAATTACCAATAACGCACTCCCAGCGGCAGGATGCCGTGCTGGCAAAAGCAAGGTTATATTCTACCGGCAATACAGGACGAAGGCAGAAAATCTCTACAATTGCTCCGGTATCTCTCTTAAAATGTAGTCTTGCAGGTACAACTTTAGTGTCATTAAACACCATTAGAGCGCCTTCAGGCAGCAATTCCGGCAGATTTTTAAACGTGTGAGATTCGATTTTTCCGTCACAGTAATGCAATAGCTTGGAAGAATCGCGCTCTGGAAGAGGATATTTTGCAATTCTGTCCGAGGTCAGCGGATAGGAATAATCTTCTATATGAAGTTCAGGTATCATTCTGTTTTTACTTTTTGAGGTGCAAAAATAAGCATTCAAAAGCAATTCTGAAAGTGTTAGATTTTTAACACCACCAAACACAATTTTAAAATTTACATCAATTAATTGCAATTTACATTTTACAACAAGAAAATTTAAAAGATGTAAAATAAGCAAATATTATATAATTTCTATCCATTGCGTAATTTACCGATAATCAGGTAGTTATATAATAGCATATAAATTAAGGTTTAAACTGAAAAATGTTAATACCTATCAAATGCCGAAATTCTGTGTATTTAACCTAAAATACTATACAGCTAATTATGGGTTAATCAAATAGTTAGATACTTCTATCTTTACCATAACGTCAATGAATTACGATATATTTTATATTATTTCTCGATTTACTTGTTCAAACGTCGTTTCATATAAATTTGTAAATATCAAAAAATAGCGTTAGATTTGTGAAAACATCGGTAACCAAAATGAACACCAGATTAGAGCAATTTTTAGCTGCTGAAAACATATCACAGTCGCAGTTTGCAGACAACTTAGGAGTAGCACGTGCAAGCATCTCTCATATTCTTGCAGGAAGGAACAAACCGGGTTATGAGTTTATCACTAACCTTATGAAGTGCTACCCTGCCCTGAATATCGAGTGGCTCCTTGCCGGGAAGGGCAAAATGTACAAGGAATCTGCACAGGTATCTGGATTATCGCAGCCTCAAAGGGCAATAGAAGCCCCTGAAGAAGAGGACGTTACCCTGTTCGATCAAGCCGACTCCCCTACTCAAGTAATTGAAAATCAAGTTATTGAGCAGTCTGCTCCGGAGTTCGAGCAACCCGTAAAAAAGACGATTTCTTCTGTAATAGTTTTTTACAGCGACGGAACATTTCAAGAATTACGATAGCCGATCAACCGTTTTTCAAAACTATTTGCTATCTTCGCGTAGAATCCTTTAGGTTTCTATGAGTTTTTTGTTGCGATATGTTGTATAAGGTATTACGTTTTTTTCTGTCCTTCCTTGGAGCTGAGCGTCAGAACAAGATTCTTCTGGCCATTTTCTGCTTCGCCGGCAGGTACAAGTACCTAAGACCGCTGGTCCGTATGGTATATAATAGGACGGATCCAAGCCTTCAGCGCAATGTATTCGGCCTTAATTTCAAGAATCCGGTTGGGCTTTCCGCCGGAATAGACCCTGACGGCAAGTATTGCAGACAATTCTCTGACTTCGGCTTCGGCTTTATTGAAATAGGATCTGTCACTCCCCTTCCGCAGGTTGGAAATCCTCAGCCTAGATTATTCTATCTGCCTAAAGACAAGGCAGTTATATCCCGCATGGGACACAATAATCAGGGCGTAATGAACCTGATTAATAACCTGAAGATTTCGCATCCTTCGTCAATAATTGTGGCTAATATAGG
This sequence comes from uncultured Bacteroidales bacterium, assembly GCA_900316675.1. Taxonomy (GTDB): domain Bacteria; phylum Bacteroidota; class Bacteroidia; order Bacteroidales; family UBA932; genus Cryptobacteroides. The sequence goes on along the minus strand of ONDR01000009.1, from coordinate 18,679 downwards.
TAAAAACAGTATTTCAGAGTCAGACAGGATAGTAAAGGACTACGGATACTGCTTTTCAATGCTGTACGATTTTGTGGATATGTTTGTGGTCAGCATCGCATGTACGGTGAATGACGGCCAACCTGACATATCCTACCTCTCTGAAATCATTGACGAGCTGCTGACTACCAGAATGACGCTGGACCGATATAAACCTGTCCTGCTAAAGATTTCTCCGGACCTAGGTCATTCCCAGATAGACGAGATTCTGGATTATGCCCAGATTTCCGGCATTGACGGCATTGTAGCGGGTGGTTTTACCAATACCCGTGAAAACCTTGCCACATCGGCTAAAAAGCTTGAAAACATAGGTGCCGGCGGCCTTTCCGGAGCTCCGCTCTTCCCTAAGAGCCTGGCACTTGTCAAATATGTCCATGAAAAGACAAAAGGGAGGCTGCCCATCATCGGCTGCGGTGGCATAATGACCTCAAAGGACGCAAAGGAAATGCTCAATGCAGGTGCTTCACTGGTTGAAATCGGTACCGGATTCATGTACAAGGGCCCTTCAATAGTTAAAAGAATCAACAAACAATTAATTCCTAAAAATGCTTAAAGCATCTATTTGTACGATAGGTGACGAACTGCTGATAGGACAGGTGGTAGATACCAATTCTGCCACGGTGTCACGCGCAATAGGCGCAATCGGGGCTAAAGTCACAAGAATGGTCTCCATGCCGGACGACGGCAGGCAGATTGTCTCAATTCTTAAGAAAGAACTGGAAAGAAACGATATCGTTATCAGCACCGGTGGTCTTGGCCCCACTAAAGACGATATTACAAAACCGGCGCTCGCAAAGCTTTCAGGAGCAAAAGGTTACTACATGCACCAGGGGCAGCTGGAGATCGTTAAACAGATTCTCCATAGCCGCGGCCTTGATATGCTGGAAATAAACCGCCTGCAGGCTAACGTGCCGGATACCTGCGAAGTTATACTGAATAAACGCGGTACGGCTCCTATTATGGTCTTCAGAGGACTCGGGAAAGGTAATTCCACACTTTATGCCATGCCGGGCGTTCCCTTCGAGACTGAGGCGGCCCTGGAAGATGTAGTTGCAGACATCAAGGCACACTACCCCATGGACAACATACTGCATCATAACATAATGACTTATGGGATAGCAGAGTCGGCCCTCTCTAAAAAGATTGCTGCCTGGGAAGATTCCCTGCCAAAACAGGTTCATCTTGCCTATCTTCCTGATCCGCTAAAGGGTGTAAGGCTAAGGCTTTCTATATATAGCGGAACATTAGATAACGAAAAGCAAATTATTGACAGTAAAATAAAAGAGCTGTCCGATATTCTTGGCGACACTATCTATTCTTATGAAGACGATACCCTTGAAGGAGCCATAGGTAAACTGCTTAAAAAGAATGACCTTACCCTTAGTGCTGCCGAATCCTGCACCGGAGGCGAAATCGCCCACCTTATTACTACGGTTCCCGGCTCATCCAGCTACTTCCTTGGCTCCGTTACTTCTTATGCAGTATCGGTAAAAGAAAAGGTACTTGGAGTCAAGAGCGAGACCATAGAAAAATTTGGAGTGGTAAGCAGTGAAACTGCCCGTGAAATGGCATGCGGGGTCCGCAAACTGATCGGCAGTGACTATGCCGTATCGACCACCGGATATGCCGGTCCGGGAGGCGGAGACAAAGACAATCCGGAGGGCACAGTTTGGGTTGGAGTTGCTACTCCGAAGGGCGTTTTTTCACAGAAATTTAACTACAGAAACGACAGAAAACGCAACATTCAGCGTTTTGCCGCCTCTGCTCTCTTCACTTTGCTTAAGCAACTAAAAGAAGAAGTTAAATAGCTGTAAATTAGACAAAGAAACAAAATTGTTTAGCGGGGTAACAAAAATGTTATCCCGCTTTTTGGCCCTATTTTGCTGCTTTTTCGACGTCAGAGAAGACTCTTAGAAAGTTTTTGCCGGCAATTTTTTCTATGGCATCATCGGTGTAACCGCGCCTGCACATTTCCTCAAAAATTACTCCCATTTTAGATGCATTTTCAAGACCGGCAGGGGGCACGACAATTCCGTCAAAGTCTGAACCAAGGCCCACACTTTCTACTCCGGCAACGTTAACTGCATGGTCGATATGATCCACTACCCTTTTATATGAAGGTCTGTCCAAAGCCAGAAGTTTTTCCTGAATATTGTCCCATGCCTGACGTTTTTCGGCATTGGCAGGATCCGCTATGAACTCTTCTTCTACACGGTCAGCCTCGTCAGAAAGTGGATTTGCAGAAAAGGCCTTGTTAAAATCGTCTGACAGGAAGGCCGGGTAGAAGTTAATCTGTATAACTCCCCCTTTATCGGCCAGCGCACGCAGCATCTTATCGTCCATATTTCGCCTGTGAGAGGCCAGAGCCCTGCAGCATGAGTGTGTGGACACAATTGGGGTAGAAGAAGCGCTCAGACAGTCGTAAAATGTCTTGTCAGAGGCATGGGCAAGGTCTACTATCATGCCCAGCTCGTTCATTTTAGCCACAAAACCCTCTCCAAAGGGGCTAAGTCCATTCCAGGTAGTCCCCTGGGATGCACTGTCCGCTATCTGATTGTCTCCGTTATGGGTAAGCGTAACATACCTTACGCCCGCCTCATATAGGCGGACAAGTTCAGACACGGACTCACCTACGGGATTTCCGTTCTCCATTCCAAACAAAATGGATATCAAGCCTTTAGCCTTATTCTCATAAACCTCTGCTGTAGAAGTAGCAAGGGTTGCATAAGGGCATTTTTCTACCGCTTCCTTACTCTTTTCAAGCATCTTCCACACATAAGGAAGGGCTTCCTGACGCGGTTTGGACTGGGATGTATACAGCGCAAAGAAACAAGCATCGACTTTCCCCGCCTTAAGTTTAGGAAAGTCGATGTGTGCCAGGCGGTTATCCAGTCCCAGATCCCGTAGTCTTACCACTTGTGAGGGGGTATCACAATGCGAATCCAGAACTATCATAATTTATTTCTTGCCGTTAAAGTGTGTAATTGTAGACTTTTCTACCTTTACAATGTCAATCACAGGGTCGTTCATGAATGATACAAGGCTGCCTTTAAGGTCAAGCTTAACTACCTCTGTTGCATTGATATAGGCCTTGCCGCCAGTCATTGCAAACTCTGCTTTCTTGGTCTCGTAAGCGGTTGCATCAAGCTCGGCGGAATTCTTGCTGGTGAACAGGAGCTGGGGGGTTGTACCCTTCTCCAGGGCAATCTTTGATGAGCCTGCAGCCTGAATTGATACTCCGTTGACTACGTCACCGGCAATGTCAAGATCAAAATCGCCCTCAGACTTGATGATAAGCTGCTCGCAGTCCTTGATATTAAGCTTTACAGCAGACTTCTTTGCTCCCTTAACCTCTATTTTCCTACTGTCGACGGTCATATTTGCAACAGCCTTGTCAGAAGTCTGTATAACAGCGCTGTTAGCCTTGACGGTCATGGTGTTAAGGGTAGTCTCATCCTCCATTGAAAGGTTGAAGGAATTGGCGTTGAATGTGGCGCCAGAAGCGTCTACATGCACCTCGTCCTTAATGGTAAGGGACTCAATATCAGGAGTATAGATAGTAACCTTAAGCGTCATTTTAGGAGCATTTTTGCCTTTGAAATACTTTTTCTGCTCCTTGGTCATAGCCTTCTTGTCAAAGGCCAGTTTAAGAACACTTCCCTGCTGATAGATCTGGACCAGATCTTCTACAATCTCGTCCACAATCCATTCTACTTTGTGGGAGGGGCTGTCTTTGATGACAATCTCGTAGTTATAACATGCATCGATAGCAGTGAATGTGCTGAATTCACTGGATTTTGTAACGGTCTGTGCCTTGGCGCAAATTGCACCGGCAAGCATTGTTGCGCAAAGAAGCGCTGTTGCAATAATCTTTTTCATATGGCAGTTATTTTACTGTTTCTACATGGTTTCAATTAGTTTTTCCCATTCCTGCGTCTTTGCATCCAGATCTCTTTTAAGTTCCAGATACTGACGCGTAAGCTCCATTATATCGTCTTTTTCTGTCGGAGCGGACAGCTTAGCCTCAAGTTCCTTCATCTTCTGGGACAGTTTGTCCGACTCCTTTTCAAGAAACTCTATCCTGTTTTTAATCTTTTTCTGTTCCTTGTTTTCAGATTTAAGTGCCTGATATGCACCGGCCCCCTTCTGCTGCGGCGCAGGCTGTGCCGCCTGTGCGGGGGCCTGAGCCTGTGTTTTGACAGGCTGCTGAGGAGCAGCATCGTCCAAGGTATCCAGGAAGTCGTTGATATTCCCGGGGAAGTCCTTAACCCGTCCGTCCCTGAAGACGTATAAACGGTCTACCAGGCCGTCCAGGAAGTCCCTGTCGTGAGATACTACAATCAATGTGCCGTCATAGGCCTTCAGGGCCTTTTTAAGCATCTCTTTCGACCTGATATCCATATGGTTGGTAGGCTCGTCCAGCAAGAGGCAGTTGAATGTGCCAAGCATCAGTTTGGCCATGCCCAGACGAGCCCTTTCCCCGCCGCTCAGCACGGAAACCTTTTTGTCGATATCCTCTCCTTTAAAAAGGAAGCCGGCCAGCAGGTCCCGCAGCTTAGTGCGAATTTCGCCTACGGCGATGCGGTCCACGGTTTCCCAGACCGTTGCATTTTTGTCCAGTATATCCTCCTGATTCTGAGCATAATAGCCGAAGGCCACGTTATGTCCCACCTTTGATTCGCCGTCAAGCGGCGATAGTTCCCCGTGTATGACTCGCAGCTGGGTGGTTTTACCTTCTCCGTTGCGGCCTACAAAAGCAATCTTCTCTCCCCTCTTAATCTCAATATCGGCATCGGTAAAGACAACCTTCCCGGGATAACCGGCACTCAGGCCTACTGCCTTGTAAACAACATCTCCTGAACGCAGTGCAGGCGGGAATTTGAAAGAAATTGCGGACAGGTCGGTCTCGTCAATCTCTATCCTGTCAAGGCGGTCCAAGGCCTTAATCCTGGACTGGACCTGATTGGATTTAGTGGCCTTATAGCGGAAGCGTTCTATGAATTCTTCCGTCTTTTCTATCATCTTTTGCTGGTTCTGCCAGGCGGCCATCTGCTGCTGAAGGCGTTCCTGCCTAAGCACCAGATACTGGCTGTAAGGCACCTTATAGTCGTACAGCTTGCCTACGGATATCTCCAGCGTACGTGTGGTTACATTATCCAGGAAGCGTTTGTCGTGGGAAACCAGCACAACGGTACCGGAATAAGCCTTCAGGAACTTTTCCAGCCACTGGATGGACTCTATATCCAGGTGGTTTGTAGGCTCGTCCAAGAGCATGACCTCAGGCGCAGACAAAAGTATCTTTGCCAGCTCCATTCGCATATTCCACCCCTGGCTGAAGGTCTCTGTCATACGGTCGAAGTCTTCTTCCTTGAAGCCCAGGCCCTTCAGCACCCTTCCGGCAGACACTACCGGCGGTTCGGATTCCTGTACAGAAAGCAAATCGGAGAGCTGGTTGACGCGCTCTATAAGAGCCGCATAAGAAGGTGATTCATAGTCGGTTCTGCTGGCAAGAGCCTCCGTTGCGGCCGTAAACTCCTCTTCAAGGGCGAAGCGCTCCCGGAACACCGTCATTACCTCATCGATGACCGATATCCCTTTGTTGTGGGACATAATCTGCGGAAGGTAGCCGCATCGCACATTCTTTGGCTTATCGATGCTTCCTGATGTAGGAGCCATCTGGCCGCAGATAATCTTAAGAAGGGTGGATTTCCCTGCACCGTTCTTTCCGGCGAGGCCCACTTTTTCTCCGTCAGTCAAACTGAAGCTGACGTTGTCAAAAAGGGTCTCCCCACCGAAGGAAACATTTAAAGTGTTAATGGAAATCATGCCTACTTATTATCTTTAGCACAAACAAATACGCTTAGTTCATACAACAGGTACAAAGGAGCTGCTGCAATAAGCATTGATACCGGATCGGCCGGTGTTATTATAGCTGCTACAACCAGGATTCCCACAAGCGCATGGCGCCTGTACTTGCGCAAGGAGCTCCTTGTCACAAGGCCCATTTTAGACAATACGGCCAGCACGGAAGGAAACTCGAACACTATACCAAACAGCAGCACCATCGACGTAAGCATCGATATGTAGGACTGCAGGGAAAAATTATTGGTAAGCGAATCACTGATAGAATAGCCCTGAAAGAACTGCAAAGTGACCGGAAATACAAAGATATAACCTACAGCGACGCCAATGTAAAACAGCAGCGAAGCAAAGCCGAAGGCCTTTTTAACAGCACTCTTTTCGTTCTGGTAAAGGGCCGGTGCTATGAACTTCCACAGCTCGTAAACAATGTACGGGAAGGCGGCCACAAGGCCAAGCATCAGAGATACTTTGATGTGAGTGAAAAACTGGGCGGAAATATCCAGATTCACCAGCTGTATGTTTACATCGGCCTTAAGCCACTTGTAAACAAAGAAATCCGGGCGTGTGGGGGCGAAAATAAGCCCGTCAAACACCCAGGACTTCATGCAAAAGATGGCAACGGACACCAGGAGCACAGCTACGACAATGCGTATCAATGTTCCCCTTAGGACATCCAGATGGTCCCAAAATGTCATTCCGCCATCTGCGGACATCCGCTATTCCTCCTTCTTTTCAGGTTTTGTATCTTCCTTCTTGACGTTCTCGATCTCTTTCTCGACGTCATTCATGCCCTTCTTGAAACTTTTGACGCCTTTTCCAAGGCCTTCCATCAGCTCAGGAATCTTTTTACCGCCAAACAGCAGCAATACTACCACCAGAATGATGACAATCTCCCAAGGGCCTACAGACCAAGCTAATAAGGTTTTCATAGTATAAGGATTAAATGATTATTTTTCTTCCGATATGCCTTTTTCAATTATAGACACCAGCTTTTCAGGGCAGCGTGTAGGATGGCCTGTCTCTTTGTTAAGGAAGCCAAGTATTACCGTACCCTCTGCGCACAGAACACCGTCCTGATTGTATACGGTCTGCTGAACAACCAGCTTAGCCATTGGGGTTTTCTCTATCCTTGCAACTGCAGTTACGGTATCCCCCATCTTTGCCGGATGCTTGTAATGACAATCTACGGAAACTACCGGAATGGTAACACCGTCCGCTTCGCACTGCTGGATAGGATAGCCCAGGGTATCCATCATCACATTACGGGCGCATTCAAAGAATCTGATATAGTTTGAATGGTGCACGATACCCATTTGGTCGGTCTCGTAGTAGCGTATGGGAAAACTTGTTTTAAACTCCATAATTAATTGTTCTTCAGTTGTTTAAGCTGAGATTCGTAACTTGCGATCTTAGACAGAGAGTCGGCCTCTTTCTTGCGCTCACCGGCAACTACAGCCTCAGGCGCGTGAGCAACGAAGTTGGCATTGGAAAGCTTCTTGCGGACTGAATCCAGGAATTTCTTCTGGTATTCCAAAGCTGCCTCAAGTTTGGCAATCTCTTCTTCTGCATTCACTAGACCTTCAAGGATAACGAACATCTCAATTGTACCAACCATGAAGCCTACGCCAGAAAGGTCGCTTGTGAAGCTGTCTTTGAACTCTATGTCAGATACATTGGCTAATTTCTTGACAACGGGCAGAAGTTCTGCGGGGAAAGCACCCTTGATTTTGAGTTTAAGGGCTTCCTTGGGTGAAATACCCTTCTGCTGCCTTACGCTGCGGACAGAACCGGCAGCCTCTTTTGCAAGCTCGAAGGCATCGATGAACTCTTTGTCGTAAGCCTTTGCGACAGGAGTGTGCTCATACATGATGGTAGCACCCTCTTTCCTCTCTTCCAGGGCGTGCCAAAGCTCTTCAGTAATGAATGGCATTACAGGGTGGATGAGCTTAAGCAGGCTGTTGAAGAATTCCAATGTAGCATCGTAAGTAGCCTTGTCGATGGCTGCGCCGTAGGCGGGTTTGACAAGCTCCAGATACCAGGCACAATAATCGTCCCAGAAGAACTTGTAGATGGTCATCAGCGCATCGGAGATCCTGTACTTGGAATAATGGTCTTCTACGGTCTCTACAACCTGTGAGAGTTTATTACCGAACCACTTGACAGCCACTTTGTTAACGTCGCTCTGGGCAAGTGACTCATCAACTGTCCAACCCTTGATAAGGCGGAACGAATTCCAGATCTTATTGCAGAAATTACGGCCTTGCTCAATCTGGGACTCATCGTAGAAAATGTCGTTGCCGGCAGAAGAGCAGAGCAGCATGCCAATGCGCACTGCGTCAGCACCGTATTTTGCTATAAGTTCAAGAGGGTCAGGGGAATTGCCAAGGCTCTTGGACATCTTACGGCCCAGCTTGTCACGTACGATACCGGTAAGGTAAACGTTGCTGAAAGGCTCCTTGCCCATGAACTCTTCTCCTGCCATAATCATTCTTGCAACCCAGAAGAAAAGGATATCCGGGCCGGTTACAAGGTCATTGGTAGGATAGTAGTAAGACAGGTCTGCATTGGGCTTGTGGTCAGGGTTGCCTGGCTTCTCAGGGTCAAATACAGAGATAGGCCAAAGCCATGAACTGAACCAGGTATCAAGAACATCTTCATCCCTCTTAAGATCCTCTGCCTTAAGGCCGGGAACCAGCTTCTGAGCTTCTTCCAGGGCCTTTTCAGGTGTAGCTTCTACGACGATGCGGCCGTCGGGCAGGTAGTAAGCAGGTATCTGCTGGCCCCACCAGAGCTGGCGGCTGATACACCAGTCGCGAACAGTTTCCATCCAGTGACGGTAGGTATTGCGGTATTTGTCCGGAATAAGCTTGGTACGGCCGCTCTCTACGGTCTCGAGCGCGTCTGCGGCTAGTTTGTCCATTTTAAGGAACCACTGTGCAGAAAGGCGGGGCTCAATAACGGCGTCGCTCTTTTCTGAGTAGCCTACCGGCGATACATATTCTTCTACTTTTACAAGGTTGCCGGCTTCTTCCAGCATCTTGACTATCTTCTTTCTGGCCACGAAGCGGTCCTCACCTACCAGGATCTGTGCGGCCTCGTTCAGGCGTCCGTGTTCGTCGATAATATCCAGAACCGGGAGGTTATGGCGCATACCAATCTCGTAGTCATGAACATCGTGGGCTGGGGTAACCTTAAGGCAACCGGTACCGAAGTCCATCTCTACGTAGCTATCCTCGATTACAGGAATCTCCCTGTTAATCAGAGGGATAAGAACTTTCTTGCCACGAAGCCAGTGATGCCTTTCGTCTGCGGGGTTAACGCAGATTGCAGCATCCGCCATAATAGTTTCAGGACGGGTGGTGGCAATTACCAGGAATTTGTCCGTAGGCTTGCCGTTACCGTCTGAAATATAGTATCTAAGGTGATAGAAATGGCTCTTGGTGTCCTTGTGGATTACTTCTTCGTCACTAACAGCAGTGCAGCGGTCAGGGTCCCAGTTCACCATCCTTACGCCCTTGTAGATAAGGCCTTTCTTGTAGAAATATACGAAAGTATTGATAACGGCCTCACTTAGAGCAGGTTCCATGGTGAAACGGGTACGATCCCAGTCGCAGGATGCACCCAGTTTACGCAGCTGCTGAAGTATGATGCCGCCGTATTTTTCTTTCCATTCCCAAGCGTATGCAAGGAACTGCTCCCTGGTAAGGTCGGCTTTCTTGATGCCTTTTTCTTCTAGCATCTTAACGACCTTGTTCTCCGTAGCGATGGAGGCATGGTCTGTACCGGGCACCCAGCAGGCATTGAAGCCGTCCATACGTGCCTTACGCACCAGGACGTCGTTCAGGGTCTGGTTAAGCATGTGACCCATGTGCAGGATACCGGTAACATTGGGCGGCGGAATAACTACCGTATAGGGCTTCCTGCCGTCCGGCTCCGAGTGAAAGAATTTATTATCAAGCCAATAGGAGTACCATTTGTCCTCTACTGCCGAGGGATTATATTTTACATCTAGTTCCATAAAATGTGTTTAGTCGTATTATAGCTTACAAAAATACGAAAATATTTGCTAAGTTTGCAGAACTATTAAAAAGAATATTATACTATGGACAACAATCAGAAACAATTAGGCCTTGATATAAGCAAAGAAGTGGCTCAGGGTTCATATTCAAACCTTGCTATCATCACTCATTCCCACAGCGAATTCATACTTGATTTCGCAAGGATGCTGCCCGGTTTCCCTAAAGCAGAGATCTTCAGCCGCGTCATTATGACACCGGAGCATGCAAAACGCCTTCTGAACGCACTGCAGGACAATGTTGTCAAGTATGAAAGCAGCTTCGGCATCATAGATCTTGACAACCAGCCCAAGGGCGGAACCATCAATTTCGGAGACTTCGGCGCGCTTAAAGGCGGCCCCAACAACAATTAATCGGGAATGACGGAGCCAAAAGACATAAAAGCCTTTGCTTTTGACATTGACGGCGTCTTTACAAACGGAGGCGTACTTTGCGACATCAACGGTGAACTTCTACGTACCTACGATGCCAAGGACTGCTTTGCCGTGCGTATGGCCACAATGATGGGCTTCCCCATCGCCATAATCACCGGTGGCAGTTCAACCTCTATCAACGTACGTTTTTCCACTCTTGGCCTCAATAAAGAGGATGTTTACATGAAATCCCGCATCAAGACAGAGGATTTGCAGGATTTCTGCACCCGTCACGGCCTTTCCGCCGCGGATGTTATGTTTATCGGCGACGATATTCCCGACGTAGGCCCCCTGATGATGGCCGGCCTGGCCCTGTGCCCTGCCGACGCCGTCCCTGAAGTCAAGGCTGTCTGCGATATCGTATCCGACTACCCCGGTGGCAAGGGCTGCATACGCAATGCCGTCGAGATGGTTTTGAAGGCTCAGGGCAAATGGACCTTCGACGCTGCCATGTACAAGAAACTGTTTGGTTAATGGATACCAAAGGCAAGCATATTATCCTTTGTAGCAATTCGCCCAGGAGAAAAGAGCTTCTGGGCGGTTTGCTGACCGATTTTGTCGTTGATACCGACAGCAGTTTCGTAGAGAACATGGCCGATGCCGGCCTTCCGCCCGAGATGCTGCCGCTTTCCCTTGCCATTGGCAAGTCAAACGGCTTTCACAGGCCACTTAAAGAGGATGAAATACTGATTACCGCCGACACAATTGTGGTTTGTGACGGCATAATCATGGGCAAGCCGTCCGGCCCTGCCCAGGCCCGTCAGATGCTTAAAACCCTGTCAGGCAAGACACATTCCGTCATTACCGGCATCTGCGTCCGTGACTCTAAGCGCATGGAAACGGCATCAGACACTGCCAAAGTGACTTTTACTTCCCTGTCCGACCAGGAAATTGACTATTATATAGAGAATTACCGTCCCTTCGACAAAGCGGGAGCCTACGGTATCCAGGAATGGATCGGTTATATTGGCATTCCTTCCATAGAGGGTTCGTTTTACACGGTAATGGGACTGCCTGTCCACCTGGTTTATGAGCTGCTTCTAAGGTTCATATAAAAGAAAAGAGCCGACCCTTTTAAAGGCTCAGCTCCATCCTTGCAAGCAATTGACACTCACGTGCGAACACGCTTGCTAAACCACATAATTAATAACACTAAAACTAATAACCAAAGAGTCACAAGGAATCACTACCCCATCAACTCTATTGCAAAGGTAAGTCTTAATTTTTTAAATCCAAAATTTTACAATTGAATTTTTTATAAAAATCATAATTTCAGTATAATTGATTAATTAGCAGGAAATTAGGAACAGTTAAATTCATCCTAAAACGATTAAAATAAGGGGGTGTTCCTTAATATAAAACGTTACTATAAAATCAATTCCTTACACTAAAACGATTTTATAATATTTATTTGCTTTCACTTCGTAATGAAAAATTTTTAAGAATTTTTACTTCTTACGAACAACATCTTCAACCTCATTTTCTTTTTATAGAAAGAGTATGCTGTACTTTATTATTTTTATAAAATTGGATTTGGATTTTATGATTTTTTGTGTACCTTTGTAATCCTTTTCGGTGCGATGGCCGAGCGGTTAGGCACAGGTCTGCAAAACCTGCTACAGCGGTTCGATTCCGCTTCGCACCTCTAAACACCTCTGACTTTTGTCAGGGGTATTTTCATTTAAAGGAGATATTATGAAAAAGGTTATCAACGTACTTTTATCTGTTGGCGTCAGCATCGCACTGATTGCAAGCTGCTGCAGCAAGCAGGACAATAAACTTCATAACGGGGACATCTTGTTCTTTGGAATACCGTCTGACTATTCCCTGGACACCAATTCAATTGCTGATGCTATAAAGGATGCCACCGGAAACGACACCCTTAACCTGATTCATGCCGGCATCATAGAAGTCAAAGGCGACTCTGTTTTTGTCATCGACGCTACCATCAAACATGGCGTAGACCGTCATCCTCTTGACACTACGCTCAAAGATTTTAAACTCAGGGACGGTTCCTACCCTACTTTCATCGTAAAGAGGCTTCCTGACACCTGTGATGTAAACGCTGCCGTAGAGCGTGCAAAGACCTTCTGCGGACGCGGATACGACGTTCATTTCCTCCCGGACAACGACGCCCTTTACTGCACTGAGCTGATCCAGTTCAGCTATCTTGATTCAAAGGGAAACAAAATCTTTAAGAGCAACCCCATGAACTTCAAGGCTAAAGACGGAGAATTCCCCATTTACTGGGTACAGTTGTTCAGCCTGCTGGGAGAACCAATTCCCCAGGGACAGCCTGGAACCAACCCCCAGGATATGTGCAAAGAACCCGTATTAAGCTATGCGGGCAATCTGGAAGTTGGAAAGGAGCTTACTCTACGTAAAGAAGCAGACCTTTAAGGTATTCACCTTCAGGGTGATAAATAGAGACAGGATGGTCGGAAGGCTGGCTTAGACGAGCCAGAATTCTGACCTTTCTTCCTGTTTGGGCGGCAGCAGAGAACACTGCCAGGGCAAATGCTTCCTTGTCCACGGCCTGGGAACAGCTGAAAGTGAAAACGAAGCCGCCAGGAGCCACCTTAGAGATAGCGGAGGCATTCAGCCTCTGGTAAGCCCTTAAAGCGTTGCTCAGGGCTCCTCTATGCTTCGCAAATGCCGGAGGATCCACTATCATCAGGTCGTACGAATCCTCGGGAATCTTTTTAAGGAAATCGATGGCGTCTTCGCAATAGCTTGTATGCATCTGCGGCTCAAAGCCGTTCAAAGCCACATTTTTGTCCACCATGGACATGGCTTTCGCAGAGCTGTCTACTGAATCTACATGAACAGCGCCTCCGCCAAGGGCGTAGATTGAAAAACCGCCGGTATAGCAGAAAAGGTTCAGTACCCTGCGGCCCTGGGCATACTTTTCTACAAGGGCGCGGTTTACCCTCTGGTCAAGGAAGAAGCCGGTTTTCTGGCCCTCACTCCAGTTTACAAAGAACTTATGGCCGCCCTCGGTCACAATTTCCTCGTCTGCACTGAAACCATCGGCCTTATACAGATAGCCGTCAATAAGTTCCAGGCCGGCCTTGAAAGGTGCGGTACCTGAACTCTTGTCATAAACGGCCTTCAAAGAAGGTCCGTAAACCTGCTGCAGGGCCTCGCAAATCTGCTTTTTAGCCCTGAACATGCCGGCCGAATGGGCTTGCATTACACAGACTCCGTTATAGTAATCAATGATAAGTCCGGGCAGATTGTCGCCTTCTCCGTGAACAAGACGGTAGCAGTCGGAATCTACGGCATTTGCAAAACCGCAGGCCTTCCTCATTTCCAGGGCTTTACCTATAGTATCCTTCCAGAAATCGGCCGGAAGAGACTGGTGCTCAAAGCTCAGGACGCGTACTGCGATTGAGCCTACTTGATAGTGGCCAATAGCAAGGAAACTGCCGTCAGCGGCCTGGACGGAAACCACGTCACCTTCTGCCGGATTACCGTTAATCTGTGCTATTGCACCGGAGAAAACCCAAGGATGGAAGCGTCTTAGAGACTCTTCCCTGCCCTTTTTCAAGATTACTTTTATCATTGTATAACTTCGTTTGCGTGTTGCTGGGCTTCGGGGACCTTAGGTGCCATCTCCTCCGGAGTAAGCGGGTTCTTTTCGGTCACAAGAAGCTTTTTGTACATTTCCCTGCACACCCAGGCATCGGTTGCAGCATATTTCTGCTGCGATTCGGACAAGTTTTCAGCCTCCCAGTTAGAGAGCTGCTGGCTTTTGGATATCCTCATTCCAAGGATGATGGCTGCCATTTTCTTAACGCTCTTGTCTTTTATTCCCCACTCCCACACTATTTTCTGGAGATCCACAAAACCTCTGGCCTCGAACTTCCTGTACTGCTGCAGGCCCTTGATATCGTCCGCAACGGCAGCACCGATCTTCAATATATTCGGGTTGGAAAGTATGCTGCAAAGGCTCTGCATCATTCCCAAAGACTTAATTCTGAACAGGAATGCTTTTTCCGAGCCGCTCAGCTGCAGAAGAGAAACTCCAAAATGCGGCTGATGGGCACTGAAACAGGGTCTCGATTCAGTATCAAAACCTATTATATGCTTTGTCTTAAGATACCTTATAGCGTGATCGAATGCTTTGCCGGGCTTATCTATAACCGTAATGCTGCCCTCGAAGGCAGCCAACGGCAGACGTTCTATATCCTCGTTTTCAATGCTTTTAACGAACATATTCGGCAAAGATATTGGGGGTATTTGTGATCATGAACTGCCTAAGGTCTTCAGGGAGATACTTATCCTTCAGTTCCAGGGTAACATATGATTTATCGCGCTCTGACGCAGTTGTAACATATAGTTTAACCTGCGGATACGCAATCTTGTGGGTAAATATATTCTGAGAGCGAAGAATGCGGTAGCATGCAGTAGCGACAGCTTCCCTAAGATCTATCACCTTAAGGTCCGGAGACATATAGTTAAGGTAGGTAAGATACCTGTCCTGATCTACGGCCATGACGGACTTTACAGCCTCACGGAGTTCATCTACCGGGACAGACATATCATCCACAACTATGGCGGAGAGTTTCTTTACAGCATCGCCGGATGCGGAATACTGTTTCATAAAGTCCAGGAAGCGGCCGGCAACGGTGCTCGCAGTATCAGGGGCGATAACAACATATGATGCTGCCAAATCCTTTCTTGACTCTTTTTCGTCTTCTATAGCTTCGGGGTAAATACCGCTGTCAAGTATCTCCTTAGATGTCCAAACACCCAGGTTAAGTCCATTTCCACAGAGTTCCCAGGCCTGGTCAAGCATTGCATTTACAGGAGCTACGATCTGCACTCTGGAATTGGTAAGAACTCTTAGAGTGTCAATGTCTTTTTTACCGTAAGAACTTGAATATAAGCTAGATAAGACAACGAGTTTTGCTCTTGACTTATGCAGGATTTTCTCTGTGTCGTAAGCGTTCAGATAGCATGCCGTATCCAGTGCAGCGACAAAGTTATATACGTTTACTCCGGAAAGGGCGTCTTCCTTGCCTGCAGTCAGGAATGAAGCATACGGGCTGTTAAAAGAGTCCAATGTGGGGCATATGGTTTCTCCGGCAAAGTCCGGGAGTCCGTCGGGATTCAGTTTGCCGTTGATATTGTCAAACATATCGCTTTTTACCAGGTTTTCGCTTACAAGAAGCGTAAATTCCGGTTCTCCGATAACGGCTATGTTGCCCTGGATGTTCTTATTCCTGGACAGTGAAATGATCTGGTAGGCGTTTTGTGTTGTATCGGAAATAAGGCTCTGGGTATATTCCCCTACCTTTTCTCCCTGCACTTCCGGTCCTTTGCATGATGCCAGGAGCATTGCAATACAGGTGGATGCAGCCAATATTATGGTTCTTTTCATATTGTGGACAATATTTCTTGCAAAATTAATAATTTTTTAGGATTTCCAGCACTTTTGGGAGCAGGAGGTCCAGTACATATTCCTCTTCCATGAAATGAGTCCCATCATAAACGGTATATGTCTTGCCGAACATCTTTTCATATTTGCCGATGTTTACGACTCTCCACTTAAGATAATGGTCGTGCCGGCCAAAGAAGGCGAAGGTGCTGCCGCCATTGGGAAGCATCGCCTCACGGCCGTGAGCGGCATATTTTTTAAGGATACTATGCTTAAAATGCAATGGTTGCCTATCCCCTTCCCTTGGCTTGTACATCCTGTCCAGGAGCGCTGTCACGCCCGGTATAAGAGAGATTGCGGAATAAAACCGCATCCATGATGGGGCGCCAAGCGCAGGGGAAACAAGAACCCTGGGAACATCAGGCACTCTTAAGGCATGCAGGGCACCAAGAGACTCGCCTATCACCAGATCGGGGGCAAGTTCCTTCATCCAGGCTTCCGCCTGGGCATGGGCCACTTCGGGGTCGAAGTCGTACGTACGCACATACAACTCAATGCCTTGCGGCAGATGCTCCTTCAATATGGATGGAATGCGGCTGTCAGAGCCTCCGCCCATTCCATGAAAATAATAAATCCTTTGCATGTATGCCTTGTTTCTTCTTGTAAATATCACAATAAATTATTAGATTCGCAATTCGGAAACATAAATACATCATAATATGGTAAAGAAAACATTGTTCGCAGCAGCCATTGCTGCAATCGTACTCCCTTTCAGCGCATTGGCACAGCCCAAAGCCGCTGATCCCGGACTAACCTTCACCGTTGTAAAGGAGAATCCTATTACCTCTATCAAGAACCAGAACCGTTCCGGTACCTGCTGGTGCTTCTCTGCACTTGCTTTCCTTGAGTCAGAGGCTATCCGTATCAACAATCTTAAAGAGGCTGATTATCCTGATTTCTCCAGGATGTTCGTTGTAAGCAAGTCTTATCAGGACAGGGCAGAAGAGTTCGTTCGCATGGATGGTCACCTTGGTTTCGCTGCCGGCAGCTGGAGCGAGGATGCTGTTCACCACATTATGAAGAACTATGGTCTTGTACCTACAGAGGTTATGCCCGGCCTTAACTATGGCACAGAGCTCCCTGTTCACGGAGAGATTGACGCCGTTGCCAAGGCATATGTAGATGCAATTGCAAAGAACCCCAATAAGAAGCTTTCTACCGCATGGAAGAATGGTTTCAAGGGCATCATGGACGCTTACTTCGGCGAATGCCCCACTGAGTTCGAATACAAGGGCAAGAAATACACTCCTGCTTCTTATCGTGACTCATTCAAGCTGAACGCTGATGATTATATCACCCTTACTTCCTTCACCCATCATCCATTCTACACCACCTTCGCTGTAGAGGTTTGTGATAACTGGCGCAGGGATCAGGCCTACAATGTTCCTATCGACGAGCTTATGGATGCCCTTTACTATGCTCTTGAGAATGGTTATACCACTTGCTGGGGCGGTGACGTAAGTGAGCCCGGTTTCACCCGCAATGGTACCGCTCTTCTTATCGATCCCAAGGCTTCTACTTCTGGTTCAGACCAGGAGCGCTGGGTAGGTAAGGCTGATGAGAAAAAGGCCGAGGAGAAGCCTGCAGAGGCTCCCAAGGAGATCGTAGCTGATCAGGCTTACCGTCAGAAGGGTTACGACGAGAAATCTACCACTGACGACCATGGCATGCAGGCTTACGGTATTGCCAAGGATCAGTTTGGTAACAAATACATTATGATTAAGAATTCCTGGGGTGAAAGCGGCAAGTACAAAGGTCTCTGGTACATGTCAGATGCTTTCTGCCGTGGCAAGGTTCTTGGCATCATGATGCACAAGGATGCTCTTCCCAAGGCTCTTAAGTCTAAGCTTGGAATTAAATAATGGGTATTACCAAGATTATTCCGGATACAATCACCTCAATGAATCTCGCCTGCGGGGTTCTTGGGGTGATTTTCACATTGAACGGACGTCCTGATACGGGCTTCCTATTCATGCTTGGCGCTGCTGTGGCGGATTTCTTTGATGGCTTTGCTGCGCGTTTGCTGCATGCTTATTCAGAGCTTGGAAAGCAGCTGGATTCCTTGTGCGATCTTGTAAGCTTCGGCGTTTTGCCGGCGCTTATGTTATTCCAGGTGTCCCGTGATGCTGCTTTTGGCATGCCTTGGTATGTTTGGCTTCCTCTTATCTTTGCCATCGCCACGGCCTTCCGTCTTGCCAAGTTCAATATTGATACCAGGCAGCATCTTTCATTCATCGGCCTTCCCTGCCCTGCTGCAGCTATGATTTGCGGTTCTTTCGCTTATCTTGTTACCGTTGCTCCGGACAGTTTTGCTGGCTGCCTCCTGGGCCTTGGATGGTTTGTTCCGGTGCTTGCTGCCGTGCTTTCCTTCCTTATGGTCAGCGAGGTTCCTATGTTTGCGATGAAGTTTGGTGGAGATCATTCTGATGCTGCTGCAACTGTCGATGGTTTCAAGCGTATTGCTTTCTTCAGCATTACTGCTATTGCTGTCGTTGTGGTGGCTATTCTGGGCCTCTCCTGGGCTACAGTTATCTTCGCCTCCTTCCTTTCCTACATCCTTATCAACCTCGCCTTCCTGCTGGTTCGAAAATAATCAACACCCAATACCCTCTTCCCAAAGACAGGCCCCCGCCTGTCTTTTTTCTTTTCCCTGGTGCGCAGGGCTCGTGCAGCCAAAGGGTGATGTGGTTCGGAGCGTAAGTTTCCGAACCATTTTGCCCTTTGGCGTGGGAGCCTATCCAACTGGACATAAAAAAAGACTCCGATCGACGTGTGTCGACCGGAGTCCCGAAGAACGGCAGCTACCTACTCTCCCACCTGGTGGGGCAGTACCATCGGCGATGGTG
>ONDR01000026.1 GCA_900316675.1 uncultured Bacteroidales bacterium | reverse complement strand
AGGAATATAAACCTGCATGTTAGACGCGCTCCAGGGGTGGCCGCGCGGCCAGGGGCGGGACGCCCCTATGAGCGCAATAAATATCCACAAACTACACCGTTGAATCGAAGTGATGACCTATAACCCAACTTCTGTCCGAATCATTTGGAAAATCCATAAGAATATATAGTCAATACAGAAGGCTATTCCAAATCTTATACAACTATTCCTTTTTTAAAAATGCGTTAACTTTTGCGGTAAGTTTTGCGGTAACTTTGGATTCCCTAATAGGCCCTATAAGGCCTTAAAATGGCATCGGGCACGGTTCGCGAAAACCGTACCCGATGCACTTAAATTGCTTATTATCAGGCAGTTAAGCCGCTAGTACTCTTCCTCGTTCCAGAAGAAGTCTTCCTTAGTGGGATAGTCGGGCCAGATGTCTTCAATGGATTCATAGACCTCGTTTTCTTCTTCTAGTTCCTGAAGATTTTCTATAACTTCTTCCGGCGCACCGGAGCGATTTGCATAGTCAATAAGTTCTTCTTTGGTTGCGGGCCACGGAGCATCGTCCAGGCTGCTGGCAAGTTCAAGTGTCCAATACATAGGGGTTATTTCTTTAAATGGTTATTATTCAATTAATTACGTTTCCAGGGCCTTACAGTGCCCTTTATAGGCGGCAAATATAGATAAAAATTCTAAAAAAAATACCTACATTTGCAGCGAATTATTCACAATATTATTAATGGCATATATTAGAGAAGATTTATACGACCCTCAAGTGACCGAACAGATAGCCGGTCACGTAAAGGAGATCCTGGCTTTGCTTGGGGAAGATACCACCCGTGAGGGCCTTCTTAAAACCCCGGAGCGCGTAGCAAAGTCGCTGCAGTACCTTACAAAGGGCTACAGCCAGAATGGCGTAGAAATCGTGAAATCAGCGCTTTTTGACGAGCAATACCAGCAGATGGTTCTGGTTAAAGATATTGAGCTTTTCTCTATGTGCGAGCACCACATGCTCCCCTTCATAGGAAAGGCCCACGTAGCATATATTCCCAAAGGCAAAATCACCGGCCTGAGCAAAGTTGCCAGGGTTGTTGAAACCTATGCACGCAGGCTCCAGGTTCAGGAACGCCTTACCATAGAAATTCGTGACGCCATTCAGGAGGCACTTCATCCGCTTGGAGTGGCAGTTGTCATTGAGGCGATGCACACATGCATGATGGTTCGCGGGGTTGAAAAGTCCAACGCTACCACAACGACATCCGCATTCTCCGGCGCATTCATGCAGTCCCTCAGGACCAGAAGCGAATTCCTCAAACTCATCGGCAAGTAAAGAACCCGTAAAATACACTACAATGGCAGGTAAGAATCACATTGTCATCATGGCCGGCGGCATTGGCAGCAGGCTATGGCCCATCAGCACTCCGGAGTGTCCCAAACAGTTCATCGACGTTATAGGCACAGGAAAATCACTGATCCAGATGACCGTAGAACGCTTCCTGCCTGTTGCGCCCATAGAGAACTTCTGGGTTGTGACCGGCTCAAGATATGTAGCACAGGTGCGTGAGCAGTTGCCGCAGATTCCGGAAAGCCACATTCTTGCCGAACCCGAGGGCCGCAACACCGCTCCCTGCATTGCATACGCCTGCCGCAAGGTGGCTAAAGTAGATCCTGAAGCCAACGTAGTAGTTACCCCTTCAGACGCCCTTGTAGTAGATACAAAGAAGTTCCAGGGCGTCATCAGCAAGGCTCTTCAGGCCGTTAACGGCACAAACAAGATAGTTACCATAGGTATTACCCCCACAAGGCCTGAAACAGGCTACGGTTACATCTGCGCGGAGTCTTTGGAGCAGGAAACCGTTGTAAAGGTTTCAGAGTTTAAGGAAAAACCCAATCTGGAAACCGCCAAAGAATATCTGGCTGCAGGAAACTACTTCTGGAATGCCGGAATCTTTGTTTGGAACGTAGCTACCATCAACTCCCAGCTGCGCGCCTATGCGCCGCAAATTTCCGGCGTAATGGACAAAATAGAGCCGGCCCTGTTCACCGCACAGGAGGACGAAGCCCTTAAGGCTCATTTCTGCGAATGCGAAAAGATTTCCATAGACTATGCAGTCATGGAAAAGTCAAAAGATATCTACGTAATTGCCTGCGAACCCCAGTGGAGCGACCTTGGCACCTGGGTTGCCGTAAAAGAGCACATCGCTCCCGACGCTGACGGCAATTGTGTGGTTGGAGACGCCCGTTTGTTCAACTGCAAGAACTGCGTAGTACACGTTCCCGCTGGTGCTCAGATAGTTATAGAGGGCGTTCAGGACAGCATCGTGTCCCTTAAAGACGGCCGACTGCTTATCTGCCGCCTGTCGCACGACCAGGACATTAAAGAAATGAGTAAATTTTAGTAAAAAAAGTTCTAAAATATTTGGAAGTTTCAACTAGGATATATACCTTTGCAATCCCGTTTGAAAACGGAACTGGTAAGACTCGTTAGCTCAGTTGGTAGAGCATCACACTTTTAATGTGGGGGTCTCGGGTTCGAGCCCCGAACGGGTCACGAGAAATACTGCTTCCTTAGCTCAGTTGGTAGAGCACGACACTCTTAATGTTGGGGTCCAGGGTTCGAGCCCCTGAGGGAGCACAAAAAAGAGAGGATTCAAAAAATCCTCTCTTTTTTTGTGCTCCCATGGAGCCATAGTTCAATACCAGTGGGGCGTACCCCCCTGCGGTCCGGGACGGACCTACCCCCTGTGTCGGCCGTTGGCCTCCTATTATTATGGAATCCTCTCTTTTTTTGTGCTCCCATGGAGCCATAGTTCAATACCAGTGGGGCGTTTTTATTCCGGAAGGACGGGGGGAAGGGCATTCTTGCCCTCGGGCGCCTTGATGCCATGATCGACGGCCCTGTATGCAGCCTTCACGATGCTCTGCTTGCCATCCACAAGACGATTGGTATTCTTATTATATGTATCCATAAGGGACTGGATGCTCTCCCCCAGCCTTGCATTCTCGTTGACAAAAAGGCCGACACGCTCTACCATATCCTGGGCGGCCTTGACAATCTCTGAGATGTTCTCCATCTGCTCTTTCTGCACCCAGGCGCTGCGGATAAGGCGCAGGAAGGGTATCAGGGTCTCTTCCGTAGTAATAAGGACATTCTGCTTGAAGGCGTAGGCAAAGATCTCAGGATCCTCCTGTTTTGCCAGCTGATATGCGCCGTAATTTGGAATGAACATAATAACGTAGTCCAGAGTCTTTCTGCCCTGCACATACTTCTGATACTCTTTGCCGGTCAATTCTGCGATATGGCTCTTCACAGACTCCAGGTTGCGATGCGATGCATCTGCACGCTGAGCGTCAGATTCTGCTTCAAAATAGTCCGACAAAGCACTCAGGGACACTTTTGAGTCTATAAGGATATCAGTATTGTCCGGGAAGTGAAGGGCGAAGTCCGGACGCATCTTCTTGCCCGTATCCTCGTTTTCAATACGATTGCCCTTTTTGTCACGGAGCCAGACCTCGGCCTCGTAGTCATGGCCTTCCCTCAGTCCTTCGTTCTTAAGGATATTCTCCAGAATAGTCTCTCCAAAGATGCCCTGCATCTTATTCTTACCCTTAAGGGCACTTGCCAGGGTCTCTGCCTTATTTCCTATGGTATCCGTCTGCTCTTTCAGGTGCTTGACGGTTTCTGCGAACTGCGTCTTTATTGCCGAGCTCTCTTCTGCCTGAGTCTTTTTCTGAGCCTCGAAGGCCTCTTTCATGGCCTTTATGTTCTGGTCCAGTCCGCCGGTGATGGTCTTCATGGTCTCTGCAGCCTCTTTCTTAAGAGCCTCTTCACGGGCCTTTAGAGTTTTCTCGTTCTCAAGGGCCAATGCGGTCTTAGCGGCCTCAATTGCCTTTTCCTGACCATCCTTCAGCTCCTTCATGGCAGCCTCGTGCAAAGCCTTCTCGTTTTCGCGAAGCGCATTGGCCGTCTGGAGCTCGGCCTCCTTCTTAATAAGGTCTGCCTCTTTACGGTTAAGCTCCTCTTTGAACGCAGCCCTGGCCTTATTGGCGGATAGAATCCATGCTATGACGATAGCCACAATAATGGCGGCAGCAACGGCTATTACTATAATTGTTTCCATAAACTTCTATTCTTTCCTCCAAATATAGTTTATTTCATTTGAAAAAAGAAGAAGACAGCTGCCCACGTAGCCGGTATGCCTTTGGCATGGCCGATGGTGCGATAACTGCCATCCTGCACAGTGCCATCGGACTTGATATGGCCGATGGTGCGGTAACTGCCATCCTGCACGGTGCCGTCGGACTTTACATGCCCTACGGTGCGATAACTGCCGTCCTGTATGGTTCCGTCGGACTTTATGTGGCCGATGGTACGGTAACTGCCGTCCTGTATGGTACCATCGCTCTTTATATGGCCGATGGTGCGATAGCTGCCATCCTGAATGGTGCCATCGCTCTTAATGTAGCCCACGCTCTGATAGCTGCCGTTGGTAATCTTCTGTGCCTGTGCATCATAGCAAAGAAGCATCAGAACTGCCGAAAAAATGGTAATAACTGCGCGCTTCATAGTTTTACGGTTTTGTCACGAGGTCAAATTTACAAAATATTGAGGGACTTTTCATATAAAATAACTATCTTTCGGAGTTAAATAAAGAAAAACATGAAAAGACTTCTGGCAATTTTGATGATTGGATGCATGCTGCTGCCCGCATCGTGCAAGAAAAAACAGACAACCACCACAGACGACGATACATCTACAAGCAAAACCTCTATGGAGTTCCTTCGCCAGGACTACCGCCTAGTTACAACCCGCTTCCCTGAAGCTGAAGGCTGCATGGTTCAGGCACAGTACAGACTTAACGCCCTTGTGTCAGAGAAAAAGAAGGCTAAAGACCTTTACCCTTCGAGAGTTGAATATATCTATGATCTTGGCTGGAATGCAGAAAAAGGTCTGAATACTGTAGTTACCTACGAGCGCAACCTTACCACCACAACCGTTCCCGTTATCTTCTATGAGGAACTTCCCAAACAGATTACCGGTAAAAAATTCATCGGAGATTTCAGCGAATTCAAGACCGTGCAGGACATCCTCAAGATAATAAAGGACAAGAAGACAGAGGCTCCTGCCATAGAATCTGCATACGTTACCCTTTGCTATCCGGACATAGAATTTGACCAGGGCCACGCCCTTTACGTATTTGGAAGTCCGGCAGAAACAAACGAGCATGTTTGTGTTGACGCAATCTCAGGAGAAGTATTCGTTCTTGAAATTAAAGATTTTTAAAAAATAGTTTTACCACCACATGAAAAAGCTAATTTTCACTACACTGATCGTATTGGGCGCTGCAATGGCTTTCCTGGTATCAGGGCCGACGGCATTCGCTGCTCCGAAGGCAAAAACAGTTACCGTAACTACCGGAGCTGAGTTCATTAAGGCAATTGCCAGCAACACCATCATCATCGTCGACACTGAGTTCATCAACATCACAGAGGCTATATATGGCCTTGAAGATGAAAATCTTTACTCAGAGAGCGCAGAGGAAGAGACCCGCAACGTGTTCTGCATTGGCGAGTTCGATGGACCGGAGTTCCATATCAACGCCGTTAAGAACCTGACAATCAGGGCCGGACAGGATGTTGTTTCCATTGTTTGCAATCCCCGCTACGCAGATGTAATTAACTTCAGCAACTGCGAGAACGTCACAATCGAAGGCATCACCTTCGGCCACACAGAGGAAGGCTACTGCTCACAGGGCGTGCTGGGCTTCTATGGCTGCAAGAATTTCGAAGTCCTTGACTGCGACCTTTACGGCTGCGGCACAGAGGGCATCGGCGTTTATTCCTGCGAAGGAATGTTTTTCAAGGGAATGAAGATTCGTGACTGCTCTTACCACATCATGCACCTTAGCCAGAGCCAGGGCGTTAAGTTCGACAGCTGCCAGTTCTTCCGCAATCGCGAATTCGACCAGGTAAACATTTACGAATGCGAGAATGTTCTGTTCGAAAACTGCATATTCGCAAACAATACCGGTAACCTGTTCAACATCCAGTGCCCTGTTGTTCTAAAGAACTGCGTCATTCTTCACGACTCTATGTTCTACGGCAACACAGATAATATCCAGTGGAATAACTGCATCACAGAAGAATACTTCCACAGCGAGCAGGCACTTGGTTAAGAGTTAAATCTCAAATTCGATCTCCTGGGAAGACAGGATGAAGTCGGAAGTAATTGATACATTGCCAGTTGTGGCAACGGCTTTGATTTCATAGGTCTTCTCTACCCCAGGCAGCAGGCCCTTAAGCGATTCGCCTGCACGCACTCCGCCTATTGTTATATAGGCATCGCGGTAAATCGGGGCCACGCCAGTATTTGTAACTTTGACACGGCTTACAGAGCCGTCAGTCTCACAAGAAATAACTTTAAAACGGTAACCGGAGGCAAGACCTGCCTCCGTTACTCGTTTAGAGGTGAAATAACTGCCCGAGGGGGCATCGTTGCAGATAACAAAGGACATGTGGTACTTGGCAGCGGCCTGCTCCCAAGTTACGCCGTACATACCCTTAGGATTAAGGAAATTACGCTGATCAGCACTGCTGTAATAGCTAATCTCGCCACCGCAGACGCCTGTTTTCCAACGCTCCATACCGCACCACTGCCAGCATCTCTCATTCCATCCGTCGCCCTGGGCGATATCGTGCTCCTTATGCATGAAGGAATCGTCAAAAAGGCCGAATACAAGCCCCTTGGTCCCGGAATTCTTAAACACATCGGTATATGTATCCTCTCCGGCGTCGATGCTTATCAGCCAGGGGATTTCCATTTCTGCGGACAGCTGGCTGAACAGTTCGTGCTGATATTCCTTTGTTGGGAAATTGACTCCATGCTGAACCGTAGTACCGTAGGTATGATATTCTCCCCAATGGCCGAAGCCGACCTCCACAAAGGCCAGACGGGGGTCTTTGTTATATCGTGCCGCCACATCTGAATAGAATTGCTTTACGAACCACTGCAGCTCGCTGCAACTCCAATCCGGATACCAGGTAGGCCCGTCGCCACCAGGGTCTTCCGCATAAGTCTCTTGATAGCCGGGCACAGACCGGATATAATCCGGCACATAGGTGCCGCCCTTATCTCCGGAGCAATTATCCTTATTGGACGGATAGCAAAGTGGGAAGCGAACCACCATCTGATGGCCCCTGCCGGCTGCTTTTTGAAGCTTGTTGTCCAGATATGACCAGTCGTACTGAAGTTTGCCGCCGCTCTTTCCTTTTACCAGTTTGCAGGGCTGGATGTAAGAGAATTCAAGGGCAATGCACTTGCCAAAAGAACTGTTCAGCTCTGCAGCAAGGTCATTCCATAGCGTCATGCCTGTCATTGGCTGCACATGGGTAAGCTGCTTGCTTTTTAATTCAACACGCTTGAAACCGCCAACCGGCTCTTCTTCATTTGCATTCTCTCCCCCTTTCTTTCCACAGGAAAAGAGCGCTATGGTTCCGCACATAAACAGTGCTGCGAATACTCCGGGCAATACTTTCATTGTTCTCGTTTTAACTGTTGTACAAATGTACAAAAAAATAAACCACGGTCTTTATTATTCCTGAATATTACTATATTTGTTTGTCAACATAAATAAAGTGAATCACCTTGGGGAAATAATATCGCTGGGCGTAGCCGTTTCGTGGACCATCACGGCCTGGTACGCAGACAAGGCAAGCCGAAGGGTTGGTGCCATGGTCACCAATGTACTAAGGCTTGTTCTGGCAACCTTGTTTCTGGGGCTGCTGCTATGGATTACCATAGGGCGTCCCTACCCTATATATGCCAACCAAGAGGCCTGGTTTTGGCTTAGCCTTTCCGCGCTGGTGGGTTATGTGTTTGGCGATTATTGCCTTTTCAACAGCTACCTGTATATCGGGCCGCGTTTCGGCCAGCTTATGATGACGCTGGCTCCGCCTATGGCTGCTATTGCCGGATGGATTATGCTAAAGGAGACGCTTTCCCTGAAATCTATTTTTGCCATGGGAATAACCCTGTGCGGTATAGCCATTTCCATACTTAGCCGGGATTCCGGGAAGCATTTTAAGCTGGATCTTCCACTGAAGGGCATACTGCTAGGTATTGGTGCCGGTGTTGGACAGGGCGTGGGGCTTGTACTAAGTAAAATTGGTATGGGGCATTATTCAGAGGCTATCCCGGCCGATGCTCCCGGCCAAATGGAATGGGTGCTTCCGTTTGCATCCACCATGATAAGGGCAATCGTCGGCGGTATCGGTTTTCTGATTATTCTGAGTTTGCGTGGAGGCTTCGGCAAACTGATTAGCGCAGTAAAAGACCCGGTATCAATAAAATACGCTTCGATTATCACACTCTTTGGTCCAGCCGTTGGCGTTTCGCTTTCACTAATGGCTGTGCGCTACGCCAATGCGGGCATCGCTTCCACCTTAATGGCTCTTACTCCGGTAATTATTTTAGTCCCCGAAGTTCTGATTAACAAGAAAAAGATTCGCCCGAAAGAAGTCATCGGCCTGGCCATAAGCATTACCGGCGTCGCCCTGTTCTTCCTGCTGTAAAGACGATAAGAGGATCGTTGAAGAAATGCTATACAGTTCCGGACAGCCCGACAAATAATTTGGTGTTGCGACAGATAATCGTTATATTTGTTAGCAACATTAATAACACAATACTATGGAAATCAAAGCAATCCGAATGTTCGACGGTGGTTTTATGAACCAGCAGTTTGCCTTCGGCGGAGAAGGCAAAGAAGGAACGGACGAACAGATCATCTACCGCAGCAGCCTTCAGAATTTTCTCATTGACACCGGCTCCGAAGTAATTCTGGTTGATACGGGTATGCCCGAGGGCTACGAGAACCTTGAGATGAAACGGGTAATGACACTGTAAACAAAAGCCATCAATTATGAAGTACCCCTGTGAAAATTGCAAGCTACGTGCTGCGTATGACAAAAATCCGAAATCACTAATTGGCCGCTTCTGGCGCTGGCAAATCAACTTCTGTCCCAGTTGGCGAGGCTACTTTAAGTCTTTACCACCAGAAAAGCAGGAAGAACTGCGCAAAAAGTACAATTTCAAGAAATATCAATAATTCTTTTCTAGAAAATCGAAATCTTTGTTATTCAAAATATGAAGATGATAAGAGAATCTTTGAAGGATTATATAGAGGGCGAGGTGATTCCGTGCTATGCGGGCTTTGACAAGGCGCATAGTGAGGATCATGCCCGGATGGTCATAGACAGGGCTCTGGCAATGGGAAAGGCCTACGACATCGATGAAGAAATGCTATACACTGCCGCAGCCTGCCATGATCTTGGCCTTGCGGTAGACCGTAAGACCCATCACCTTGAAAGCGGAAAGGCGATACGCGCAAATGCCCGCCTTAAGGAATGGTTCACCGAGGAGCAGATAGAGACTATAGCACAGGCCGCAGAGGACCATCGGGCATCTGCCACCACTCCCCCACGGAGCATCTACGGTGCGCTGGTTGCAGAGGCAGACAGGATGATAGAACCGATCACCATCATACGCAGGACTGTCCAGTTTGGGTTTGCACACTACCCCGATCTAGACAAGGAAGGGCACTGGCAAAGGACGCTTGAGCATCTTAATGAAAAGTACGCAGAAGGAGGTTACCTCCACCTACTGATTCCCGGCTCCCCAAACGAAAAGCCCTTGGCAGAACTTCGTGCCATCATTCACGATACCGCCCGCCTGCGGGAAATCTTTGAGACCATCTTCCAGGAAGAAAAATAAGAAGAGAAGATAAGTACAAGCAAAAATAATAGAAAGCATCACCCTCGATTGAGAGTGATGCTATTATTCTTTTCCATTCATCAGAAAGACGCCAAGCACTGGCTGGCCGTTACAGCTGCGGCAAGAGATTAATCAGTTTCTGGACAGCTTCCTCCGGGAGTCTTCTGTGCTCGGCCATATCCAACATGTGTGGAACTTTGGAGGCATAGTACGGAAGCAAACGCTTCACAAACTGGGCGTGTACCTCCGGGTCCGATGTTCCCAGATAGGCCGGCAGAAAGGCATTCCAATGAGCATTCAAGGTTTCCGTGGTAACGTGGAAGAGATGCTCGGCCATAGCCCTGCTCATATTGTGGCACATAGTCCACATCAGGCTCAGGTCCCACTCAGGTTCTCCGTAGGCGAACTCCCCTACGTCAATCCACCAGATGTGCGCACCATTGGTGATAATATTGCCAATATGAAGGTCTCCATGGACACAGTAAGGCGTATCCAGGACGCTTTCCAAAAAGAACAGGGCGCGCCGTTTATACTCTTCCGGCACCATATCCTTTTCCAGGTAGAACTGCCTTATACGATCCTTGTAAGAGCGTAGCCTGGTAGTATCGGCCTTGGTCTCATGAAGTTTACGGGCCTCCCTGGCAAAGGTGAGGGATATTTCCTCCAAGCGGTCCGGTTCTTCGGAAATAATACGGGCGAAAGAACGCTTTCCCGGAATGAACTCGTATTCTGCCCCAAAGCGCTCCCCGTCTGTCACAAGGCAGATGGGCTCCGGCGTAGAGATCCCCAATTCAAAGACCGCGCGGGCCGTCAGGAATTCAGCCCTGGCACTATCGGCCTCGAAGCCCGGATTGTAGAGTTTAGCCAGCGTATTGCGGCTCTTGTGTTTGTAGGAAACGGCCGTTCCGCCCTCTCCGGTACGGACATACTCGTTAATGTCAATGGTTCTGTATTCACTCATAATCAAAGACTTTCCCTACAAATATAATAATTTTAAGGCTCACCTGCAAAGTTCCGTGGGAGACACTATCCGAAGAGCCTGCATCTCTTCGGTGCGGTTATCGCGCTCGTCCAGATACGTGTGCAGAGTACCGGTACAGAAGATGCCCAAGAAGAGTGTAGGTAGGACTGTAACTGAGTGGTGGCATTGTCCATAGTCCCAAAGGGTTTATAAAAAACAAAAGCAGCCCCGGATGGCCGCTCATGTTGTTAATGGATAAAGAGGTCAAGTTGATTTCACTCATTCAAACGGAGTTTGTCTCCTTGATTGTTCCTGGACGGATTAGTTCTGCGTCACGTTAGCACCAGCCTCGATGGTTACTGTGCCGCAAATGCCCACACTGCCTGCGCCGATGCTGTTGGTAGCATACTCGCCCTTCGTGGCGGTCACTTCGGTTACGCCAGAGGTAATTGTAATCGTTCCGCAGCTGGATTGATAATAAACGTTGTATCCTCTGCCTCCGCCGATACCGGCTGCATCTTCGCCACCTTTGGCAGTGATGGTCCCACCGCTGATGAGAATATTACCACAGGAGACATTCGCTGTAAATCTTCTACCGCCTCCGATTCCAGCACCATGTTCTCCGCCTGTAGCTTTGACGGTTCCACCGCTGATGGTAATATTGCCGCAACTAGCGTTGTATGCGCCACCGATGCCGGCACCACGTTCTCCACCAGTTGCGGTGATTGTGCCGCCCTGGATCTCAATATTGCCGCAAGCAACACCACTTCCGCCACCGATGCCGGCACTGTAGCCGTTGCTGCTGGCGGTGAGAGAACCTGTGCCATTGATGGTGAGCGTCTTGCCAGCAGCAGCCTGGATGCCAGGATATTTCTCATTGAATCCCTTCACAGTATTCGTACCGCTGAGGATGATGGTGGCGTCACCAAGACAAGTGATGCCGGCATAGTTACCACTATCCCATGTACCTGTGGCATTGATGCTTACACCATCGAGTGTCACGGTGGCGCCGTCGGCAATACTAATTTTCACGTTATTGGCCAAAGTGCCGGTGAGTTTGTCGCCGTTCTGCGCCGTGTAGGCGGCTGTGAGCTTCGAGAGGTTAGCACCTTGCGTCATTTTCCAGCTTACCGGGTAGCCGTTGCCGGCAGCGTAGGACTTGGGGGTGGTCAAGATTTTGTAGTAGCTTTTACTGTCGCTGGTGGCGGTAATGTCGATGGTGGCATCGGAGGTGGGACGGATGGCTACGTAGATGGGGCCTTCGGCTACCGAGCGGTTGACGTTGTAGGTGTTGGTGCCGTCGCTGACGGTCAGCTTCGTGGTGCTGCTCGTGATGTCACTCGTGCCTGCTTCATTCTTCAGCGTGACGGCGAGGATGGCCAGCTGGTTCTCCAGCGTCAGCGTGGGCAGGTTGTCACCGTCCCAGGCGCCCGATTTCGTGCAGAAGTCGAAATTGCTGGCGAGGTTCGCGAGCGTGCCGTCCTGATTATTGTAGAGGGCGTCGTAGTTTGGTGTGAAGTCGGCATTGGCCATCGCTGCGGGATAGATGTAGACCACGCTCTGATCCTTGTAGGGGTTGTCCAGCGTGAAAGTGAACGTGGCGGACTTTCCTCCGTTGGTGATGTCGCCGGCGGTCAGCGGCGCACTCACCGCCTTCTCGTGATCATTGCCCTTGTTCTTCCAGTAGTAAATAGCCATCGTCTCGCCTTCGGCGAAGGTCTTTACGCCGGAGCCGGTCAGGGCCTTGGTGCCGTCCGCAGTGAAGCCCACGGTGGTGGTTAGGGTGACGATGTTTTCTTTCTGAGTTTCAGGAGTTTCAATCTCCGGGCTCTCCGCCTTGTTGCAGGAGGTTCCAAGCATGCCCATGGCAACGAGGGCGGCCATGCCGATGTGTGTAATCTTTTTCATTGCTTTCTTCGTTTTCATGGGTTGTTACTCGATTACCGGCTCGTTCCAGGTGTAGTCATTGACTCCGGCACCAGCAGGACTCTGGCAGATAATGCCTTTGATTTTCAACTCCACGACTATCGTCACAGGGCTTTGGTAAAGTTCTTTGTGTTTTAATTCCATATCAATTGGGTTAATAAATTGGCACAACAAAGCGGCAGAGCTTCCATGGAAGCCCGCCTATAATGCAGTTAAATATCTAATAATGAGACTATTACAGTACCCCCCCCCACTACTATGGGAGCGCTAACGAAAAAGAAATATGATCCTGTAACAATCATCTCCGAACGTTCGACCAAAAACTGAGTAATTAGTTATGTCTAATGTATTGTGGTACAATTGGCTGCTCAATTTACAACATTTTTTATATTTCTCCCAAAAAAGATAATTGCTACCGTTATTCGCAGGTAAAACCCCGCAATTTTCTTATATTTGTACCGAAAAAGTACGGTGAATTCTAATTAGAATCTCATCGGTGTCTGAAGCAACGGCTCAATCATCCCCTCAATAATGTGGTTTTCGGCTCAAAATTTTGGAATTTGAGCCGTATTTTTCGTATATTTGAGCCGTAAATCGAAAGTACTATGACCAGAGAAAACGAAATACTCCAGTTCTTACACTACCATCCCGGATCCTCCAGAAGCGAGATTGAGACCGGAATGAACCTCACGGAAAGCCCTGCCACCGTCAAGCGAATCCTAGCCTCGCTGGTGGAGGCCGGTTCCGCCATAGTCTCTGGCCAGGGCCGCGCCACGCGTTACAGCGTGTCCCCGCAGGCGCACGTGACAATGGAATTGAATATCGACACCTACTTCCAGAAAGAGACCGACGAACGCGAGATCCAGACCAGCTTCAACTTCGAACTGATTAACGACATTCTTCCCAAGGTGGATCTGTTCACGGCAGAGGAGAAAGAACGTCTTGACGCCCTGCAGTCCCAGTTCACCCGCAACCTGGAAGGCATCACGCCAAATGAGTACCGCAAGGAGATGGAGCGTCTGGGTATCGACCTCAGCTGGAAATCTTCCCAGATTGAGGGCAATACCTATTCACTTCTGGAGACAGAGAAACTCCTAAAGGAGAAACAGACTGCCTCTGGTAAGACCAAGGAAGAAGCCGTGATGCTCCTCAATCATAAAGATGCGCTCGATTTCGTGCTGGCAGATCCGGAGTATCTCAAGGAGCTTTCCATCTGGCGTATAGAGGAACTCCACGCGTTGCTCACCAAGGAGTTGAATGTAGATAAAGGCATCCGTAAGCGCCGTGTAGGCATTACCGGTACCAACTACTGTCCACTGGACAACGAATACCAGATCCGGGAAGCCTTGGAAGACAGCTGCCGCCTTATCAACGGGAAGGAGAACATCTTCGAGAAGGCTCTTCTGGCACTGGTACTACTGTCATACATACAGGCCTTCTCCGACGGAAACAAGCGTACGGCCCGCATCACCAGCAACGCCATCCTGATTGCGAACAAGTACTGCCCGATATCCTTCCGTACGGTAGATTCAGTGGACTATAAGAAGGCTATGCTTATCTTCTATGAGCAGAACAACCTCTCTGCTTTTAAGAAGATCTTCATAGACCAGTTCGCCTTCGCTGTTCAGACATATTTCTGATTCCGTGAGGCACCGGTATAGAATAGGCCCCTGCGGCCCTTGATGTAGGCCTCAATTCCTTCAACGTGCATCTGAACAATAGCCGCCTTTCCTTCGTCGCTCAGCAAGAATTCCAGGGACTCTTTGCAGTCCATGAAGCCCTACATCGACATCGCCGAGAAAGCCAAGACTGACGCCATGGATGCGATGGATAAGGCATTAGGCAAAAATTAGCCAACATTTTGCGCAGAGCCGGTAAATCGAACTAAAACATTTTGCGCGCAGTCGGGGAGATGTAAACGTCATTTCCAAAATTCGCTACAGTCAGGCTGGGATCGATGGTCACGGTGCCGCAGCTGCCCGATAGGCCTATGCCGATACAGTTATTTGCATAATTACCTTTTCGGGCTGTGACAAAGGTGATGCCCGCCCCGATGGTGATGCCGCCGCAGGTGCCGCCTTCTCCGCAGCCAATACCAGCTGAAAATTCGCCGCCAATGGCACCATAATATATCCAGCCACCGTAATCACCGCCAACCTGTCCGCCGCTGATCTCGATGTAGCCGCAGGAGCCATTGGCGCCACTGCCAATGCCGGCCGCGTGGGGACCGCCTTCGGAGCTGGTGATGATGCCACCGGTGATTTGGATGCCGGCGCAAGAACTGTCATAGCCGCTGCCGATACCGGCAGCACCAAAGCCACCCCTTGCTTCAATGACGCCGCCTGCGATGACGATGGTTCCGCAGTTGATGGGTGTACCGGTGTCATGATTATATCCGCTGCCGATGCCTGCAGAATTACGATCTTGTGCATATGCCCTGAGTTCGGCCGTTCCGCTAATGGTGAGCGTATTACCCTGAGGCACGAAGAGGGCGGGATAGGCGCTACTGGAACCAGCATCGAGATAGTTATATTCGCTGCCTGCCAGGACGATATTTGCGTCTCCCAGGCAGTGGATAGCTGCGTGGTCGCATTTACTAGGAGCATGAATAACCACATCGCAGAGCGTCACAGTCGCACCGTCAGCCACGGTGACGTAGGCTGCACCGCTGAAATTTCCGCTGAGGATGTCGCCGTTCTGTGCGGCGTAGTACAGAGCGCCGTTGCCATCCGTCGTCGCCACACCGCTCAGGGCCACACTGCTTCCGAACTTCAGGCCCACGGGATACATCTTGCCTGCATCGAGCGCCTTACCGGTCACCTCCTTCGGTGTGGCGTTGTTGTCAATGGTGAAGGTCAGCGTCTTGTCGTCGGTAACGGGTTTCATGGCCACATAGATTGGGCCGTCGCCGAAGTTGGTTGCCAGGGCTTCGGGTGTCACGGTGTAGGTGTTGGTGCCGTCCGACACGGTGAGCCTTGCGATGGTGCCGGTGATGTTCAACGACCCGTCGGCATTCTTGATGGTGAATTCACCGATGGTCAACTGATTGGTGAGGGTAACGGAAGCGGGCAAGGTGGCTTCTCCGGTCAGATTTCCGTCATAGACCGCAAGATCCAGGGAGCCGGAGAGTGTGGCAAACGTGCCGTCCTGAGCGTCGAGGTTGGTAAAGTCGATGGTTCCGGCATCATCAATCGTGGCATCGGTGGCAATAGTCGCCTTGGCCATCGCCGCCGGGTAGATGTAGCGCAGGGTGCCGTTCTGTGCGGGGTCGGTGAGCGTCACGGTGATGTCGGCCTTCTTGCCCTCATCGTGGATGTCTTCGGCCTCAAGCGCCGTGCTCACAGACCACCTGGGCGGCTTCTTCGTCTACGTGAACCGCTGCCGCCTCTCCCACGCTGCCCGCCTCCAGGTGGAGGAACCCGACATCTCCACAAGCGAACTCATTGACCGCTCCGGCTTCTCCCGCACTACCTATTATAAGGTAAAGAAAGAACTGGAGCAGTAGCCGTAAAGGTGATGAGTCCGGCCACGAAGAATGAGACGACGGTGGAGAGCGTGCCGATAAAGAAGAACTTCTGAATCGGAGGCATCAGGAGGCCATCGAATGCGAATTGGAGGCACACCATCAGCGGAAGGTGAACGATGTACACCCACATGGTCTGGGCGCAGCACCAAGAGACAAAACGGTTGCTCCTGTTCAACCCTTCCCGGAAGAGCCAGATGAGGCCGAAGCTGATGGAAATGCTCATTATTGACTCATAAAAACCGAAACAGGTTCCGACAAAGTGGTCCCACGGGCCGCCAGCGCGAAGATAGTTGCCGATGGCAAGAAGGCCTCCTGCAACAAGGCAGGTAAGTCCTGTTCTCTTGTCCATCCTTTCAAAGAAATCGCAGCGGCTGGCGAAGAGGCCCAGGACAAACATGATTACATACTGGCCGTATCTGGCGGGCTCGAAGAAGAGTATGTGGCCCAGGCCTACCCAGTAGTCCTGTGCGTAGAAATGACGCACAATCTGAACAATCGCGCCCATGCCGAGTGCTACTGCCAGCAGCAGCCAGATACTTGGCCCCTTCTTCGCAAAAGAAAAAGGAGCCGGAAAGAGCAATCTGAATATGGCATAAAGCAAGGAGAAGAACAAAAGGTTCTCCAGGAACCACATATGTGCTATCTCAAAACGATGTACAAGGCAGATCGAAATCAGCGCCGTCATCAGCACGCTAGGTATTCCGAGATGGACAAGTTTCTTCCCGGCAAACCGTGCCGCCTTATCCATCGCATCCATGGCGTCTTTCTTTTGTCCATATGGCAGAAAATGCTTACCTTTAGGCCGTTAAATAGAGATTTATATGATTGCATATGAACTACCATCAAATACTTGAGAATATTTACATGGACATCCGTCCATATGCACAAGTGGGCAAGCAAGCCGACTACATTCCCGCTCTTGCCTCGGTA
>ONDR01000027.1 GCA_900316675.1 uncultured Bacteroidales bacterium | reverse complement strand
GATCAACGGGCCGGGCGGGGCAAAAAAGTTAAACGGGTCTTACCCATTTGAACGTATTGAGAACCGCCCGGCTCCATTGTCCTTCTGTTAAACTTTTATGATCGGCATAAATTTACTACTTTTGTCAAACAAACCTGGTTGGCAGAAAACTACGCTGCAAATCTAAGGTTTGAGCATAACCAGAACTTCTTGTGCCATGAAACGGAGTATGCTCCTATCTGTTTTATTGTCAGGCGTTATTAGCGTTATTTCTTATGCTCAGCTAACTGACTCAGTTTATTACGTTCATACGGCGGACGTGGCTACAATTATAGTGTCCGGTGACGTGTTCCCTAAAAAGATTTGTTTATATGATTGTTTTGAACAAGTCGACAAAGAATATACTATTAGTATACCCAATGGATATATCACTGATATTATTTACGAGGGGGGACGAGATAGAACTTATGAATATCATTATGCGAATGAGGCTATCTTATATTTCACAAATCACGGTGAAGGGAGTTTAAACTATAATAAACTAAAGAGAATTATTCCTGAATTTGGAGCTAAAGATAATCATAGCATTACTGGAAATATCCTAATTCCTTATGGTTGGAAAGATGTTTCCAAAGATGTATTTGACTACGGCACTGTGCCACACACCATTTATTATTCTGGAAAGGACGATAATGGATATTGGGCTGATTATCAAACGCCTCACATTAATGTCGGCTATATAAATGCCTCATCTGAGCAAAGAGAATTATTTGATAAGGTTATAATGTATGTTATGGAGAACATACCCAATAAAGAAGTCGAAGTCAAGTTATAGTTTATCCGACTTATGGTAATATGAACAACAATGAAAAGGAGGAATATAATTATCGTTATTGTATTAACAATCTTTTTGTTAATCCCGTCCAATGGATTATCGCAGGAGGTTGTCGCCGATATGTCCTTTTCAGGAAAGGTGGTTTTACTGAATCCGGAATCGACGTTATCTGCTTTTGACGGAAAAGCGCTTTTGGTAAATGAAGACAAAGAAGATATTCCCTTTATAAGAGTAAGCAATGGATTTGAAGCCGCTCATTTATTTGTTTTCCCTGGTGATGTGGTGAATAGCGTATCAAGAATAAAAGTATATAAAGCTGCGCCAGCTGATGATGCAACCATTGTTGATTGGTCCTTTTATTCAGAGCATGGCGCTCGTCTGGGAATGACAAAAGAAGAAATCCTGTCAATTTACGGGGAACCGACAAAGAATCACTTTAGTGAAGGGCGTTTAATGGTATACTATATTGCTCCGTTTAACTACTTTTTGGAAGAATACAATATGCCTCTGTATTCTGAAGTATTTGTTTTTGAGGATAATCATTTAGTTTCGATGGAGTTTGGGTTTGATTATCCTTAATGGGAAAGGGCTTGTATTCGCCACAATCAATAATACCATTTGAAATTTTTACAATCTTAATGAAGTCATATGTTAAAGAGTAGACTACTGATTGTTTTCGTGACGCTTGTATTATTCGATGCTTTAATCCCGATGCAAGTGTATGCGCAGAATCCTAGTAGAATGGATTGTTTAATAGTTTCCTTTCATAGGACGCGCCTTAAAGAAACCCGTGTTTTTTATTGGGTTATTCCAAATCCTTCAAAAGATTGTAAGTCCGCATTCCCATTATCCTTGATCACGGATGAAAAATACGACGATAAGTATTATTATGTCAGTAAAGATTTTACGGACTCTGCCTTTTTAAGAAGAATTAATTATCCATTAGGCGAGGGAATCCCTATGTTTAATGGTTCTATGTTTGCCGATATTAATGGAATAAGTATATAAGATTATAATTACATAAAGCAACCTGTATTAAAAACTTTTATTTCTCTCGTCAATAACCATAAGAAAGAAATACAAAGAGTAAGTAAAACATGGTCGGAGCATCATTTTCATGATGAGGTGGAAGATTTATCACGAAAACCGGAAACAATAATTGTTTATATAACTCCAGTATCCGGCATCTTTGAAAAAGGCTGGAAGTGGTGTATTTCAAGTTCCAATAGCGACGATGATTGGTTTAAGTATGAATCCAACTATGCGTGTTATTCCTATCGTCCGGTTGGTGAGTTTTTATACGATGAATCTTTTTGGAAAACAAATAATGCTCAAATAATCAAATATCTGGATTTCTCGTTCTTCCATTTCTGGGAGTATTCTACACAGAATTATCATAATAGTGATAATCTTGGGTTAAGTATTATCGAATAATACCATAAAGAACCTTCTACTGGTGAACTTCATCAGTAGTCAGTGCGACAATTAAGTTGATTATCAGTTAGTTAGATTTTGTTTTCGCGGCCGGAGGGGACAAGGGCGGTGAGGACGCCTTTGCTGATGCTTACGTCAAGGGTTTCGCCCATTTCTGAAGGGTCGCCGTCAAAGTGGATGGCGCCGGTGACGGGACGTACGATGGAAACGTGCTGCCCGCGAAGGTGAACCACCTTACTGCTCTTGTTGGCACTGCCGGTAAAGAGCCTAATGCCCAGGGCCGGGAACTGCCAGAAATGGAAGGGCTTAACCGCTGTTACATCCAGAAGACCGTCGCAAACGGAAGCCTCAGGAGTGATTTTGGCACGGTTGCCCCATTGGTTAGCGTTGCCAACAGTGACAAACATGGCCGGCAGTTCGTGGGTATTGCCGTCCACTGTAATCTTGTAAGTAAGTGGCTTATAATGCTTCCAAATGCTCCAGGACTTGGAAACGTAGGTCTTGAGGCCACGCTTTCCGGCCTTGGCAAAGGCCAGGGCAACATCGGCATCAAAACCAACGCCGGTAGTACAGAAGAAGGGATGCCCGTTAACGCTGCCGCTGTCCATGCTTACCTGAACACCGCTAAGAATCTGCTCAAGAGCCTTCTTGGGCGTGCGGCTGTAGCCAAGATGAAGGGCCAGGCCGTCGCCGCTGCCGCAGGGAATGATGGCCAGCGCCTTGCCGGTGCCAAGCAGGCCCTGGGCAACCTCGCTTACCGTTCCGTCTCCGCCGACAGCAACTACAACGTCAGCATCGGCATCATGGGCAATGGAAATTGCATGCCCTGCATACTCTGTGGGGCAAAGTTTCCAATCCAGACCGGTGCCCGCCATACGGGCCTCTATCATGGATATAATCTTCTTTTTGTTCTTGCCTCCGGAGATGGGGTTGACTATAAAAGCAATCTTCTTCATATACTTGTTTTGTAGTAATGGGCAAATATACTATTTTTGTGGGAGAATATCAATCACATGCAAGAGGATAGAGCATATATGTTCCCTACCTCCAAGAAAGAGGTAGAAGCCCTGGGATGGGATTACATCGACGTTATTATGTTTACCGGCGATGCTTTCATTGATCACCCGTCCTTTGGTACTGCCGTGATTTCCAGGTGGTTACAGAAGTTTGGCTATCGTGTGGCAGTTGTTCCGCAGCCAAACTGGAGGGACGACCTTCGTGACTTCCGCAAGCTGGGCGCACCCAGGCTCTTCTTTGGCGTCAATTCCGGTGCGATGGATTCCATGGTGAACCATTACACCGCTGCGAAGCGACTGCGCCATGACGATGCCTACACGCCTGACGGAAAGGCCGGCGCAAGGCCGGATTATGCTGTCACTGTATATACAAAAATCCTCAAGGAACTGTATCCCGACATCCCGGTAATCATCGGCGGTATTGAATCGTCGCTCCGACGCCTGACGCACTACGACTACTGGCAGGACAAACTGTTCCCGTCGATTCTTGTAAGCAGCGGGGCCGATTACCTTTGCTATGGAATGGGGGAGCGCACCATGCTGGAGTTTACCAAGGGTATCGAGAACGGTTGGAGCATACACAAGATGCGCCAGATCCCGCAGATTGGTTTCTATTCAAAGGGAACGCCTCCTACCGGAGACAATATCCTGCACCTGCATTCGTTCGAAGAGTGCCAGGCCAGCAAAAAAGCCTTTGCAGAAAACTTCCACCAGATAGAGACCCATGCCAATATGCTTACGCCATCGACAATCATAGAGGCATGTGGGAACGGATATGTGCAGATCAATCCTACCTGGCCGCCGGCAACGCAGGAAGAGATGGATTCGTTCTGGGATGTGCCCTATACCAAACTGCCGCATCCGCGGTACAAGGGCAAGCGCATTCCGGCCTACGATATGATCAAGTTCTCCATCAACACGCACCGCGGCTGTTTCGGAGGCTGTAATTTCTGCACTATCGCCGCACATCAGGGCAAGTTCATCCAATCCAGGAGTGAGGAATCCATTCTCAAAGAAGTGCGCGGCCTGCTTGGGCTGCCGGGCTTCGCGGGGAATATATCGGACCTGGGAGCGCCTACGGCCAATATGTACGGCATGGGAGGACGCAACAAGGAACTGTGTGCGATATGCCGCCGCAAGTCCTGTCTGTTCCCGGCACCCTGCAAGAACCTGGACCGTGACCATACCAGGCTGCTGAACCTTTATCACAGGGTGGATTCTACAAAAGGCATCAACCATTCATATATCGGAAGCGGAATCAGGTACGACCTTTTCCTCTCAGAAGAAGGATATGTGGACAATTCGTCCAAACCTTACCTGAAAGAACTGATCCTGGACCATACGTCCGGCCGACTGAAAGTGGCCCCGGAGCATACCCAGGACAGCGTCCTTTATTATATGGCAAAGCCGTCGTTCAGACTGTTCGAGAGGCTGCGCCGTGAATTCGATGCCATAACGGCCAAGGCCGGCAGAAAGACGGGAATCGTCCCTTACTTCATTTCTTCGCACCCGGGCTGCACCATGCACGACATGGA
This sequence comes from uncultured Bacteroidales bacterium, assembly GCA_900316675.1. Classification (GTDB taxonomy): domain Bacteria; phylum Bacteroidota; class Bacteroidia; order Bacteroidales; family UBA932; genus Cryptobacteroides. Next base: position 11,102 of record ONDR01000027.1, on the reverse strand, counting down.
ACAGCTGGCCCGTCATCCTGCGCTTAAGGGACTCTACATGGACCAGGTCCAGGACTTTACGCCTACGCCTATGACGACGTCGTCCGTAATGTACTACAGCGGCTTTGATCCACGCACAATGAAACCAGTATTTACAGAGCATAATCCGGACAAAAAACGCCTTCAGAAGTCATATTTTTTCAAGAAAAATGACTATCCCGCAAAAAAGACCCAAAAATATTAAAAAGATTTTTGCCAGTAAGGAAATTTGTCTTAATATTGCACCCACAAAAACAACCTAAACCAAAGATTATGTCACCAGTACAGAAGAGGCGAGCAGTAGTTAGCTATGAGAACATGTCCAAGGAATTGGCAGAGGCGTTTGCACTTAAGTACCCCAAAGGCTTCAGCGATTACCTGCCGGACTTAATGAAGTACGACAAACCGGATGGAACTTGCTTCTACGCAGTTACAGTAGAGATTCCGGATGCCATTTACCTTGTAAAAATCAAAATCAAGACAGATAATATTGACGACATCGAAAGGTGGCTTGACGGAGACGACGACGATGCAAGTGAGGGCGCAGGAGATCCTTCAGAGGAGAATTCCGGAGAGCTGCCGGATGACAACATAGCCCAGTACTCCACCGGTGAAGACGAAGTTTAGTTTCTTAGGACTACAAGAGAAGACAAAATTACTTATCCTTGCCTTTCTGGTAGGAATATGCAGCGGCCTTGCCGCTGTTCTTCTTCACACCCTGATTTACCTTATCAAAGACGGTCTTTCGGCTGCCGTGATGCCCTTTTCGTCCGCACTGTTCTATCTGGTGCTGCCGGGCATCGGTATGCTGATTAGCGCCCTGATGGTGAAGTATCTGGTCAGGGACAACATCGGCCATGGCGTAACCAAGGTGCTTGTCGCCGTTACCAAAAAGGAGTGGAGCATTAAGCCGCATAACCTTTGGTCGTCGCTTCTAACCAGTTCAGTGACAATTGGTTTCGGTGGTTCAGTTGGAGCCGAGGCCCCTATAGTTTATACCGGTGCCGCCATTGGTTCCAATTTCTCCCGTTGGTGCGGGATGTCCTATTCCAGCGCGACGATACTTCTTGGCTGCGGTGCGGCCGGCGCCATATCGGGCATATTCAAGGCTCCGCTGGCCGGTGTGCTCTTCACCCTTGAGGTGCTGCTATTCAACATTTCCATGACTTCCATCATGCCGGTGCTGTTCAGCACGGTATCGGCAACCGTGGTATCGTACATCTTTACCGGAATGGAGCCGCCGTTCGAGTGCGACCTTACTCCGTTCTCTATGGTAAATATGCCCTTTTACCTGATTCTGGGCCTGTTTTGCGGACTGGTTTCCGTTTACTTTTTAAGGACTACCCTTAAGTTGGAAGACTTGCTTTCAAGGTGCAGGAACCAGTATCTCAAATGGGCATTCTGTGCCGTTTCCCTGGGCGTGCTGATACTTCTTTTCCCTCCGCTTTTTGGCGAGGGTTACGATTCCCTCATCTCCTTTTTGAAGGGTTCGTCACCCGACCCCGGTGAAGGTGCTATTGTTTCCGGCCTCACCGGTCTGATGACATCGAATTGGGGTATTCCGCTCTTTTTCCTGCTTGTCATGGTGCTGAAGGTCTTTGCCATGACATTTACTAATGCGGGTGGCGGAGTCGGAGGAACCTTCGGTCCTACGCTTTTTGTCGGTGCGATGGCAGGCTTTGTACTGGCACGATCCCTCAATCTGGTGCTTGCCGGCAGTGGACTTTCATTTCCGGAGCAGAACTTTGTGCTGGTAGGCATGGCCGGCCTGATGGCCGGAGTGATGCAGGCCCCCATGACGGCGATCTTCCTTATTGCAGAAATTACCGGTGGCTACGACCTTTTCCTGCCACTAATCCTTACATCGACGGTATCCTTCGGCATTATGCGCTTCTTTGAACATTATTCCATCTATTCGAAGCGAATTGCCGCAACAGGTGAGCTGCTGACGCACAACAACGACCAGGCCGTGCTGACGCTGCTTAAAACCGAATCCTTCATAGAGAATGACTTTACCCCGGTTCAGATTGATGCCACCATGAGGGATATGGTAAAGGCTATTTCTGCATCGCGCAGGAGCATTTTCCCGGTAATCGACAGCAAGAACCGTTTCCAGGGTTATGTAGCATTGGATGATGTCCGCAAGGTGATGTTCGATACTTCTTTGTACGACACCAAGCATGTTTTCAACTTCATGCAGACGGCGCCGGACTACATCTATCAGGACGAGAAAATGGAGTCGGTAATGAAGAAATTCGAGCTTACAGGCGCCTGGAACCTGCCTGTAGTAAAGTCTCCGGAAGACAGGACCTACGTGGGTTTCATCTCCAAATCAAAGATTTTCTCTTCATACAGGGAAGAGCTTAAAGAACTATCATTAGATTAATGAAAGCGATATATATAAAGAATATTGCAAGCCGTTTGGGTTTGCAGACTTGGCAGGTTGAAAACTGCATCCAGATGTTCCAGGAAGGGGATACCATCCCTTTTATCAGCCGCTATCGTAAAGAGAAAACCGGCGGTCTGGACGATGTGGAAGTAGCTTCCGTGAAGCATTACGCAGAGTCTTTTGAAGAGATGGAAAAGCGTAAGGCTACAATTCTTGAAACCATAGCATCGCAGGATAAACTTACTGACGATCTGCGTTCCAAGATTGAGGCCTGCCTTGAGAGCACTGAACTGGAAGACCTGTACCTGCCTTACCGCCCTAAGCGTCGCACACGTGCTACAGTGGCCAAAGAGGCCGGTCTGGAGCCGCTTGCAGACAAGCTTTGGAGCTTTGAGAGCAGGGATCCTCGCCGCGAGGCGGCGGCATTCGTAGGGGATAAGGTTCCCGATGCCGATGCTGCCCTTCAAGGTGCCCGCGACATAGTGGCTGAACGCTTCAGTGAAACTCCGGCGCTGCGAGATACTCTCCGTCGCATTTTCCGCACTTTGAGTGTGTCCGGCAAGGCTACAAAAGCTGCCGCTGACAGCCAGGATGCAGACAAATACCGTGCTTGGATGGGCCATAGCGAGCCACTTAAAAACATCCCCTCACACAGGCTGCTGGCCATGCTTCGCGCCCAGGAAGAAGGCTTCCTTAACATCAGCCTTACAACCGATGCCGTAAAGTGCTGCAATAAACTTTACTATGATTTCTGCCAGGAGAGGCGTTACCCGTCTCCGGCCGTGGCTGAGCAGTTGAAAGAGGCTCTGGCCGATGCCTTCGACCGCCTTATGGAACCATCGATCAGCAATGAAATCATTAAAGAGGCCAAAGAGAAGGCAGACAAGGAGGCTATCCGCATCTTTGGAGAGAACCTACGCCAGTTGCTGCTGCAGCCGCCTGTAGGCCAGCTTCGCACCATGGCGATTGACCCCGGTTTCCGCAATGGCTGCAAGATCGCCTGCCTGGACGAGACCGGACGTCTTCTTCACCATGAAATCATATTCCCGCATCCGCCTCAGAGCGAAAAGATCAAGGCTATGACGCGCCTAGGTGCAATGGTAGAACAATACGGCATCCAGGCCATAGCTATTGGTAACGGTACGGCCAGCCGTGAAACAGAGAAGTTCGTGAAGATGACCCACTTGCCCGCATCCTGCAAGGTTTATGTGGTAAGCGAGGACGGTGCATCAATATATTCAGCATCAGAGGTGGCGCGCGAAGAGTTTCCTAACGAGGATGTAACAGTCCGCGGTGCAGTCTCAATCGGCCGAAGGCTGATGGATCCGCTGTCAGAGCTTGTAAAGATAGATCCCAAGTCCCTGGGAGTAGGGCAGTATCAGTACGATGTTGACCAGAACGCTCTGAAGCAGGAGCTGGACGAGACCGTAGAAGCTTGTGTAAACAAGGTTGGAGTTAACCTGAACACAGCCAGCCCGTACCTGCTGCGTTATGTGTCCGGCCTTGGACCTGCGCTGTCAAAGAGCATTGTTGAATACCGCGACGCAAAGGGTGGTTTCAATTCTCGTGAAGAGCTGCTTAAGGTGCCCCGCCTGGGAGCAAAGGCATACGAGCAGTGTGCGGGCTTCCTTAGAATTCGTGGCGGTAAAAACCCTCTGGACAACTCTGCAGTGCATCCTGAGACCTATCATATTGTAAGCAAAATGGCCAAAGACCTTGGTGTTGCAACTGAAGAGCTTGTGGGTAACGAAAAGCTCTGTGCCAGCATCAAGCCGTCAGATTATGTTACTGCTGACTTTGGCCTTCCTACCATAACCGATGTGCTGAAAGAACTGGCTAAGCCCGGTCTGGACCCCAGGGGCGCAGCTGCTGACTTCGCTTTTTGCGAGGATATTCATTCGATCGAGGATTTGCAGCCAGGTATGGAGCTCCCCGGCATTGTCACGAATATCACGGCTTTCGGTGCATTCGTAGATATCGGCGTTCATGAACAGGGCCTTATCCATATTTCAAAGTTCGGAAGGCGCATCGCTTCGCCGTCAGAGGTGGTAAAACTGCATCAGCACATCACGGTGGAAGTAACTGATATAGATTTTGATAGAAAGAGGATATCTCTTAAATTCTGTAAGTAATACGTAAAAAATACTTAAAAAGTGTTAGCAAGTTTAAGCATTTTGTTTACTTTTGTATTATGAATCGATCCGCACGGTCAAAGACAATCATATATGTCATATCGGTGGTCTCCATAGTTTTATGGGGAATGTCGTATCTGTGGTCCAATCAGTTGGTAAAGCAGAACATTCCCGTGGAGTTCATCGTTTGCGTGCGTTCCATTATTGCCGGCGCTTTCCTGTATCTGGTAAACAAATTGATTCATGAGGACATTAAGTTTTATAAGAAGGATACCTGGAAGTTCATTGGCCTTGCCATTTGCGAGCCTACGGTTTACTTCGTACTTGAAACTTACGGTATAAAACTCACTGAATCACCTACTTACAGCGCCCTGGTTGTATCAACTTCACCTATTTTCTCCGGAATTGCCGGTATTATTTTCTTTAAGGAGAGGCTGACAATAATCAATATCCTGGGTATTTTCATCTGCCTGACAGGCCTTGCGCTTGTGGTTACCCACGGGGATAAGACCTGCGGGGAATACTTCATCCTGGGTATTATCCTGCTGTTCCTGTCCGTAATAGTAGAGGTGGGTTATGCCATCTTTACAAAACAACTGTCAAACGATTACGCTCCCAGCGTCATCGTTATGTATCAGTTCCTGATTGGCGGCGTCTTCCTTGCTCCGCTTGCTGCGTTCAGGATGGTTCCTTCCTTCGATATTTCACTTTACACGTCCTGGAGCGTGCTGAAGCCCCTCCTGTGCCTGTCGCTGCTTTGCTCCAGCGTTGCGTTCACCATGTGGGCGGCTACCATCAAGAACCTTGGTGTTGCCAAGGCCAGCGTGTTCCTTGCTATGATACCTGTATTCACCGCCATCCTTGGTGTAATAACAGGAACCGAGACCCTTGAAGTGCTTCAATGGATGGGTATTGCCATTGCCTTCGCAGGTCTCGTTCTTACTCAGTACGTTCGCAAAGAACGCCTTTAAATCTTAGGTTTGATATCCCGGAAGCGGAGTTTGATAACTCCCCAGAAAGCCTCGCCAAAGATGCCGCTGGACATCTTTGACGATCCCTCTTTTCTGTTGACAAAGATAATGGGGACCTCTGCAATCTTGAAGCCCAACCTGTAGGCAGTGTACTTCATCTCAATCTGGAAGCCGTAGCCATGCATCTGAACCTTGTCAAGGTCAATTGTCCTAAGAACCTTGGCACTGTAGCATTTGAAGCCTGCAGTGCAGTCGTAAACCTTCATCCCCAGTGTCCTGCGCACATAGACTGACGCATAGTAGGACATGATGATACGGCCGATGGGCCAGTTGACAACGCTTACTCCGTCGCAGTAGCGGCTGCCTATGGCAAGGTCAGCGCCACCCTTGGCGCAGGCCTCGTACAGGTGCTGCAGGTCGTCCGGATTATGGGAGAAATCAGCATCCATTTCAAAGATGTAGTCGTAGCCCTTATCCAAAGCCCATTTGAAGCCGGTCAGGTACGCCGTACCCAAGCCAAGCTTACCTGCGCGCTCAATCATATACAGGCGCTCAGGGAACTCTGTCTGAAGAACTTTTACAATTGAAGCCGTACCGTCCGGCGAGCCATCGTCAATGACCAGAATGTGATAATCCCCCTCAAGGGAGAACACCTTGCGGATTATGCGCTCGATGTTCTCCTTCTCGTTGTAAGTAGGGATGATGATTACTTTTTTATCCATTATTATTTCTTGCCTATTTCTTTAAGCATTTCATTTACAGCTGCTTCCAGCTGTTTGTCTTCTCCGTTAAGGAGAGATTCAGGGCTGTTGTAAACCAGGATGTCAGGCTCTATCTGGTAGTTTTCCAGGTAGCGGCCCTCCTTGATTCCCCATGAGCCAACCTCTGGTATTCCAAAAACTATGCTAGCATTTATCTGGTTTTCCCACCAAACTGCAGTCATGGTTCCGGGAACCGGGGCGCCTATCAGCTTGCCAATACCAAGATTGCGGTAAGCGTAGGGGAAGCCGCAGGCATCGGAATAGTTACCTTCGCAAATAAGAACACATGAAGGTTTGTTCCACTTGTTATAAGGTTCTGTGCCGATATACTGGCCGCGAGGCTTGAACTCCAGATATGCTTTTCCGTCAAGGAAGGTGGCCAGGTCGTCGTGCAGCCATCCGCCGCCATTGTAGCGGGTATCTACGATAAGGGCCTCGCAATTGCGGTACTTGCCAAGGGCGTTGGAATAGAACTCCCTGAAGCTTGCGGAATTCATGCCCTGGACGTGTACGTAACCAATCCTGCCGCCGGAAAGCTTCTCTACCATATCTTCTCTCTGGCGAACCCATCTGCGATACAGCTGGTTAGATTCGCTGGTAACAGGTTTAACATACAGCTCTGTGGTGGTTCCGTCGCCCTTCTTTATTTCTACAAGCACCTTCTTTCCGGCCTTGTCGGTAAGAAGAGGGAACCAGTTCTGTCCGGCTGCAATAGTCTTTCCGTCGATGGCGGTGATGATGTCGCCAGCCTTAAGGTCGGTGTCGGCGCAGGCAAGTACGCCGTCAGGCAGAAGTTCCTGGATGCGAATGCCTTCTCCGTTATAGTTCACGTCGTAAATAATGCCCAGACGGCCCATTGAAACGCCGCCGGTAGGGTAGTAACGTGCACCTGTATGTGAACCGTTAAGCTCTCCAAGAAGCTCTGAAAGCATCTCCTGGAAGTCGAAGTAATTGTTAATGGAAGGAAGGAACTTGGCGTAGTTCTCTTTGTAATAGTTCCAGTCCGCTCCGTGAAGTGCGGGATCGTAGAACTTCTCTTTTACCTGCTTCCAAATATGGTTGAACATGTAAACACGCTCTTCCTGGGGCTTGAATTCATATTCGCCGCTAAGAGGAATCTTCTTGATCTTGCCGTCCGGCAGGGATATCTTGTTGATGCCTGCACTGGATGTGACGTACAGTGATTTTTCGTCTTTTGCAGGAATGATGCTGCCCCTGACTCCGCGCTGCAGAACCTTGATGTCACCTTCCCTGAGGTCCATAACACACAGGCCCATGCCACTTTCAAGAGGAGTGGTATAGTACAGTTTGCTGCCGTCCTTGGTAAGGTAATGGTCTCCGTAGTGGCCTGATGTCTTTGTAAGGCGGACTATTCTGTATTCACGGCCATCAAGTATGAGATTAAGGGGTTCAACCTTATCTTCCTTCTTGGCTTCTTTCTTATCTTCTTTTTTGTCCTCTTTCTTAGCCTCTTTATCCTTGTTGTCGGCTTCACGGTCCTTGTCAAAGTCTATGTCTTCTTTGTTACGAAGGAATTCGGCCTTTGTCTTGGGATCGAAGAACATTACGTAAATGTCGCCCTCGGAGCCCCAACTGCCGTGGCTGCGATAGCCCTGTTTGTCGCTTTCCCAGGTCATGGCCTTGCCGCCCATAGCCCATTTGAAGTTGCCGTCAGAGTAGCCGCTTTGGGTAAGGTTGGTAAGCTGGCCGGTGGTAATGTCAATCAGTGCAACGTCGATGTTGTGCCAGCCACCATTGCCGATATAATTGGTTAACAGATACCTGCTGTCAGGACTCCATGCAAATGACTGGTCACCGTCAGAATAAGAATAGTTTACACCCTTGAGCAGGCTCTTTACCTTTCCACCGTCTGTGGGCTTGATAACAAGCTCGGTGCGGTCACGCAGATAGGCAACCCACTTGCCGTCGGGTGAAACTTTAGGCTGGAAGGATGTTTCTCCGGCAGGGGAGAAGCGCTCTTCCTTGATCTTCACTGCATAGGTGAAGCCTTTGTCCTTTTCTTCTGTAAGTACGCTGCGCCAGATGCTCCAGCAGCCGTCGCGCTCTGCGGAATAGTAAAGGCTGCGGCCGTCCTTGCCGAAGGATACGTTACGCTCCTGTTCCGGAGTGTTGGTGATCCTGTTGGTGGTCTTGTATTCTGCGCTTGTTACGAAAACATCGCCGCGGATGACTACGGCAAACTCTTTTCCGTCGGGAGAAGGTGCAACTGAGCTTGTGTTTGCACTAAAGCTCAGTTTGTGCATGGCCTTTTCTGAATCGTCCCTAAGAATGGTGATGGCAAGCTTTGTGGGTTTGCCGCCTTCCTTAAGGGTGTAGAGCTCTCCGTTGTATGAATAGACGATGGTGCCGTCCTTGGCCACGGAAACATATCTGACCGGATTCTTGGTGTAGCTTGTAAGCTGGGTTACTTTTCCGGGCTCTGACAGGCTGCTCTTGAAAAGGTTAAGGGTCTTGCCGCCACGCTCGCTAATATAGTAGAAGGTATTGCCGTCCGCCGCGAATACAGGCTGGCGGTCTTCGCCCTTGAAATCAGAGATCTTGGTGAACTTGCCGCCATCCATTTTCCAGATGTCTCTGGTTACGGAAGAGGTGTGGTGCTTGCGAAGAGCATCCTCATACCCTTTATAATCTTCATAAATGACGATGCCGTCCTTGTTGATGCTGAGCTCCTGCATATTGATGGAGGAGAAAAGCTGAGGCCTTGAGTCGATGTCTTTAACAGAATAAACCTGGGTGCCTCCGGGGAAGGCGCCATAACCGGCATCGGCCTGCAGGGCTGCTGTAAAAATGATACTGCCGTCTGCGAGCACTGCCTTGGGAGTCTCTTTCCCGGGGTAGTTGGTTATCCTCTTGGGAGTTCCGCCGTCACGGGAGGTGATGAATATGTCCCTTGATCCTTCACGCTCAGAGCTGAAGACGATGCTTTTGCCGTCCGGAGTCCAGAGAGGATCGGTGTCATATGCAGGGTTCGATGTTATCTGTTTTGCCAAGCCTCCGGCTGTGGGAACAGTATAAATATCGCCCTTGTATGTGAAGGCGATTGTTTTGCCGTCAGGAGATATGGCATTCTTTCTTAGCCATAGAGGAGTCTCCTGTGCGGACACGGAAACTGCTGCAAAAAAAGCGGCTGCAGCTGCCAAAATGGTAGTTTTCATAAAAAAAATCGTTTGACGTGCTAATTTACAAAAATGTTTGGTAAATTTGTGGACAAAACGTCAAAAATTCATACAGGAGAGAATTTATATACGTATTTTTAACTATTAAATAGACACTAATGAAAAGAATCGACTGTTTCGTGCCTATGGGCAACACCCAGACCGCAGAGGCACTGAAGGCAGAGGCCGAGGTATCCAAGGTTGTATTTGCCAAGGACGTACTTACCAAGACTTCTACCATCAAGGACATCGCTGCCCAGGCAGAGGCTCCGTTTACCCTGATTTACACCAAGGCTACCTCTCTCAGCTTCGTGAAATTCGCCCTTGAGCGTATGCTTCAGATTGCAGAGGACGCCGGTGCCGCAATGGTTTATGCAGACCATTTCAACGATCAGGGCAATGCACCTGTTATTGACTATCAGCTTGGCGCTCTGCGCGACGACTTCGACTTCGGCGGCCTTCTTATCTATCGTACATCAGCTCTTAAAGAGGCTGTTGCCCGCATGGATGTAGAATATGACTTCGCCGCTCTGTACGATCTTCGCCTCAAGGTATCCCAGAAGGGCGTTCTGGAGCACATCAATGAGTATCTCTACTATGAAATCGAACTTGATACCCGTAAATCCGGTGAAAAGATGTTCGACTATGTAGATCCTAAGAACCGTGCCGTCCAGATAGAGATGGAGAAAGCCGTTACCGCTCATCTTAAGGATATCGGCGGCTACCTTGCTCCCAAGTTCAAAGAGGTTAAGTTCAGCGACGAGCCCTTCGAGTATGAGGCCAGCGTTGTAATCCCTTGCAAGAACAGGCATCAGACAATCGGTGACGCTATTAAGTCAGCTCTCTCCCAGAAGACTACATTTAAATATAATGTAATAGTAGTAGATGATAACTCTGAGGATGGTTCCGTAGAGATTATCAAGAGCTTCCTCGGCGACGAGAAACTCATCTATGTTGCTCAGGACAAGACATACCATGCAATCGGCGGTAACTGGAACTCTGCACTGCATCATCCTAAATGCGGCCGCTTCGCCATCCAGCTTGATTCCGACGATATGTACTTTGACGAGAACACCGTCCAGAAGTTCGTAGATGCTTTCCACGAGCAGAATTGTGCAATGGTTGTAGGTACATACCGTATGACTGACTTTGACCTTAACACCCTGCCTCCGGGAATCGTCGATCACCGTGAGTGGACTCCTGAAAACGGCCGCAACAACGCTCTTCGTATCAACGGTCTTGGCGCACCGCGCGGTTTCTATGTTCCGCTGCTTCGCGAGCTCAATTTCCCTACAACCAAGTATGGTGAGGACTATGCAGTAGGTCTTCGTGTCAGCCGTGAGTACCAGATTGGCCGTATCTACGACGTCGTTTACAACTGCCGTCGTTGGGACCACAATTCCGATGCTTCCCTTGATGTAGAGAAGGTGAATGCAAACAACCTTTACAAGGACCGCATCCGCACCTGGGAACTCAAGGCCAGAATCGCCATGAACAAAAAGTAATATCAATAGATATTATATAAGTTGCCTGCGTCTAAAACGATGCAGGCAATTTTTTTTAAAAAAAGTTTGAAAAAAGTTTGCACGTTCAAAAAAAGTGCGTACCTTTGCAATCCCGCTTGAGAAAATGAGCGGGATTTTTTACCGCCCAGC
>ONDR01000028.1 GCA_900316675.1 uncultured Bacteroidales bacterium | reverse complement strand
TGTTGTATCTTCGCATCATCAATGTAAACCGATATCAGGACATCAATGTCCTAACTACTTATTGTTCAACATCGGTAAACTTATATCAGGACTAGACACACTATGGCTGGCATTTGGTTGCAGCCGGAGGCATAGTACCCCTCGAGAGGCGTGGCCGCCCGTGGCCGCGTGAACGGGAGGGGCCCGGAGGCCGGGGAGTCAGATGGAAGCCTGCTTCCTGAATGACGGAACGGACTCTGGGAGGGATGGAGCGAAGCGGAACCGGATCGAGGGGTGGCTATGCCTACGGCATCTCCCCTAAACCTAGCCCCTTGGATGATGATCGAGGATGGAGCGCTGCCAGGTGGCGCGATCGATATGGGTGTAGATTTCGGTGGTGAGGATGCTCTCGTGACCGAGCATCTCCTGAACGGCGCGAAGATCCGCGCCGGCCTCTATCAGGTGAGTGGCAAACGAATGGCGGAAAGTATGGGGCGAAATCTCCTTATTGACGCCCGCCGCGATAGCCTGAGCCTTAATAAGATTGAAAACAGAAATGCGGCTGAGCGGCTTGCCATGGACGTTAAGAAAAAGAATATCGTCACTGAAAGGTCTGTCAGCCAAATACTTATCTATCGCATCCAGCGCCAGCTGTCCAATTGGAACAAGCCGCTGCTTGTCACCCTTACCGATGACGCGAAGAAAGCCCTCCTCTTTGAAAATATCAGAAATCCGCAAGGTGACAGCCTCTGAAACGCGAAGCCCGCAGCCATAAAGAACCTCCAGGATTGCCCTGTCCCGCTTGCCCCTCCAAGAGCTGACATCAACCGACTCAAGAATAGCAAGAACCTCATCGACGGAAAGAACGGCCGGAATATGTCGGCCAAGCTTGGGAGCCGCCACCTTGTCACAAGGATTATCCTCACGCAACTTCTCTAAAATCAAGAAGTTAAAGAAACTCCGCAGGGCGCTTAGAAGCCGCGCCTGACTGCGCTCCGACATCCGCGCATCGGCAAGATAATCCACTATCACAGAAGCGTCCATGGCAATGGGATCGGACTGGACGGCAGCAAAAAAAATCTCCACGTCAGAGCCGTAAGATGCCACGGTATTCGGGGACATCTTACGCTCGAACTGGAGATAGTAACGGAACCTGTCCGTCAACTGTTCTACTGTTCCTCTGCCAGTGCCTTGTTGAAGCATTCCCTGCAAAGAGGCTCGTAAACGTCTTTTTCTCCCAGGACAACAAGTTTCTTGCTGTCAGAGAGGCGGTGCGAATGATTGGCAAGGTTACCGCATTTGACGCAGATGGCATGAACCTTCTGAACGTCTTCTGCTATTGCCATAAGACCGGGGATGGGGCCGAAAGGCTTACCCAGATAGTCTGTATCAAGACCTGCAGCAATGACCCTGACTCCCCTGTTTGCCAGTTCCTGGGCAACATCGATGAGCGTCATGTCAAAGAACTGTGCCTCGTCAATGCCGACAACTTCTACATCCGGGTCTATTTGCAGCATGCGGGCAGGAGTCTTGATTGGGGTGCATGAAATGCTATGAGAATCGTGTGAAACTACGTCAAGGTCTGAATACCTTTTGTCGATCGTAGGTTTGAAGGTGGCGATTTTCTGCTTTGCGAACTGTGCTCTCTTAAGCCTTCTGATCAGTTCCTCTGTCTTTCCGGAGAACATTGAGCCGCAAATTACCTCAATACATCCCGATTTTTTTGTGTTTTCTGAAAACATATTCGTATTTTTGTGTGTTATTGCTGGTTTACCTAGCAAATATAATCAATATTCATCATTATGGATGCTATCTTTCAGGAAAAATTGAACGAACTTTTGCAGCGTTGGCTTAGTCTTAAGGAGCAGATGGATGCGTTGCAAACTGATATAGAGAATCTTAAGGCAGAAGCCCAGGCCGTACCCGAGCCTGTGGCAGAGCCTGAGCCTGTAGCAGAGCCTGAGCCCGTTGCAGAACCGGAGCCCGTTGCAGAACCGGAGCCCGTACCGGCTACCCCGGAGATAGAATCCATAGACCTTTCACTGGAAGATTTCACCGCCGCAGGGCCGGCCGCAGAACCGGAAGAGCAACCGGACAACCTGTTTGGAGACGCATCGGAAATAACGGCAGAAGAAATCGTACCCAGGCGCAAGAGAGGCGCAAGGGCAGTTTATGAAACCGCCACCGGCGGTTCCAGGGCCGTTGTCGATGCCATGGCAGCAAAGGCCGCATGGCGTATAGACATGCCGGGCCCTGAAGTCCGCTCGCTGCGAAGCGCCATCGCCCTTGGAGACCAGGTAGTCTTCATCAACCGCCTGTTCCGCAAGGACAGCGCCCTGTACCAAAGCACCATCGACGCACTTAATAATATGAGTACGCTTTCAGAGGCAGTTCACTACCTTAGCGAGACCTTCCCCGAATGGGATCTGGACTCTGATGATGTTTACCGCTTCATGATGGCAGTGCGCCGTAAAGTACGCAAATAATGGCAGGTATTCTGTACATAGTTCCTACGCCGGTCGGCAACCTTGAGGACATCACCTTAAGGGCTATCAACGTGCTTAAAAGCGTGGACCTGATTCTGGCAGAAGATACCAGGACCAGTTCTGTTCTGCTTAAGCATTACGACATTCACAAGCCGCTGCGTTCGCACCATAAGTTCAACGAGCACAAAGCTTCGCAAGAAGTTGTAAATGAATTACTTGCAGGTAAGAATATCGCTCTTGTGAGCGATGCCGGAACCCCCGGAATTTCAGACCCGGGCTTCTTCCTGGCAAGGCTCTGCGCCGCAGAAGGACTGGAGGTCCAGACACTGCCCGGAGCCACTGCCTGCATCCCGGCGCTGGTATCGTCCGGCCTGCCTTGCGACCGTTTCTGTTTCGAGGGCTTCCTGCCCATCAAAAAAGGCCGCCAGACGCTGCTGGAAACTCTTTCACAGGAGACCAGGACCATGGTTTTCTACGAGTCTCCGTACCGCGTAGTCAAAACCCTGGAGCAGTTTGCTCAATACTTCGGCCCGGACCGGCAGTGCAGCGTTGCCAGGGAAATATCCAAAAAGTTTGAAGAACATCGCCGAGGCACCATCGCGCAAGTGCTTGCTCATTTCAAAGAACATGAGCCTAAAGGCGAATTTGTAATAATAATCAGGGGTAGAGAATGAGTACTAAATGGCTAATGAGCAGAAGGGGAAGAAAGTCTCTGCTTCCTTTGGCACCGGCGTAGTTGCGCTGGTCTTTCTGGCCGTCGGTTACCAGACGGCGCTTTTTGTTCACAGAGCAGCAGTTGTTGGCATCGCGGCAAACCGTGACGCCCCAGACACTGTTTATGTAGTTGAAAGTCAAGTATTTGACGACGGTGGCGCAGTTGCCGGCGGCGGTGGCTCGGGCGGGGCTTCACATCAGCGTCAGGTTCGCCGCAGCGGGGCGAAGTCGCGCACTGCGCAGGCCGTGCGGCGCAGTACTGCCAAGCGAAGTTTCGAGTCTTTTCCCTTTGACCCGAACACTGCTTCTGTAGAGGATCTGATGCGGCTTGGCTTTACCCAGCGCCAGGCGGAATCTATAGATAATTACCGCCGTAAGGGCGGGCGGTTCCGGCGAAAGGAAGACTTTGCAAAGTCTTATGTTGTAGCGGATTCTGTGTACGATCGCCTGGAGCCTTTCATTGATATTCCCAAGGTGGATATCAACGCGGCAGATTCGGCGGCCTTTGATGCTCTGCCGGGCATCGGCCCGTGGTTCGCTGCCAAAATGGTGAGCTATCGCAAAGAGCTTCATGGTTATTCTTTCCCGGAGCAGCTTATGGATATTTACCGCTTCGATCAGGAGAAATTCGATGCCCTGAAGGATCTGATCACTGTTGGTCCGTGCGCGCCGTACCCGCTTTGGTCGTTGCCGGAAGACAGTTTGAAGTTGCATCCGTATATTCGTTCCCGTGCCCATGGCGTGGTGCTTTTCC
Source organism: uncultured Bacteroidales bacterium (assembly GCA_900316675.1). GTDB lineage: Bacteria > Bacteroidota > Bacteroidia > Bacteroidales > UBA932 > Cryptobacteroides. The sequence goes on along the minus strand of ONDR01000028.1, from coordinate 10,267 downwards.
GTTCCAATAATCCGCCCGAGGCCTGCACCGTTGACGCCCTTGCCACCGCCGGCGTCCTGCCACCTGATGCCGCCGCCAAGCTCGCCCGCTGCCGCATATCGCCTCCCACTGATCAGTAATGTCAACTATGGACCGGAAGCCATAGGTGGGTTGAAAGGTCGTGCCACCCCCGTAGGACACCCCAAAGAAATGTTCCATTTTTTGGGGACCCCGTGTGCCGCGCACGGAAGGGGGTCCGTCAACCCAGCCTATGGCTTCCGGTAAGGTAGGGTATTTGGTGATTTTTGGAATAATATGTATATTTGTAGGATTAATATAGTGACATAAGAAGAAACTTATGAAAAAGATTGTAAGAACGATGATAGTGACATTGGGAATTTGCGCTGCAGCAACATCATGCAAACAGGGCAAAGAAGAAGGCTTCAGATACACCCTGGACCAGTTTGCAGACCTTAAAGTAATGCGCTACAAGGTACCCGGCTGGGACAGCCTCAGCCTACAGCAAAAAGAATACGCATACTACCTCTCAGAAGCCGCCAAATACGGCCGCGACATAACCTGGGACCAGTACTGCGCAAAAAACCTTCCCATCCGCCACGTCATTGAAGACATACTGAGCAAATACGAAGGCGACCGCACCGGCAAAGATTTCCAGGACTTCACCGTCTTTGCAAAAAGAGTCTTCTTTGCCAACGGCGTTCACCACCACTACGCAGAAGACAAATTCATCCCCGGCTGCAGCAAAGAATACTTTGCCAGCCTGATGGAAGCTGTAGGCGACAAGGACGATGCCCTGCTGGACTTCATCTACAACGCAGACACACTGTCCCAGCGCCGCTCAACATCAACAACCGGAGACATCGTAAAACTGTCAGCCGTTAACTTCTACCAGAACGTAAACCGCAAAGAAGTAGACGACTTCTACGCAAAGATGGCAGACCCCAAGGACCCCAGACCCATTTCTTACGGCCTCAACTCCAAGGTCGTTAAAGACCAGGACGGAACAGTGAAAGAGCTGCTCTGGAAGTCAGGAGGCATCTACGGCCCTGCTATCGACAAGATTTGCGAGAATCTGGCCAAAGCCGCTGAAGTTGCAGAAAACGACATACAGAAAAAGGCAATCGGCCTGCTTATAGAATACTACAAGACCGGCGACCTTCGCAAATGGGACGAATTCAACGTAGAATGGGTTAAGGACACACTTGGCACCGTCGACTTCATAAACGGCTTCATAGAGGACTATGACGATCCCCTTGGCCGCAAGGCAACCTGGGAAGGCTATGTCCACATCAAGGACTTCGCCGCATCAGAGCGCACAGAAAAGCTCAGCGCCAACGCCCAGTGGTTCGAGGACCACTCCCCTGTTGACGACCGCTTCAAGAAAAAGAGCTGCAAGGGTATATCAGCCAAGGTTGTCAATGCCGTTGCACTTGCAGGAGCGACCTATCCCTCCACCCCTATCGGCATCAACCTGCCCAACGCAGACTGGATCCGCAAGGAATACGGTTCAAAGAGCGTGACAATCGCAAACATCACACACACATACTCTTACGCCGCAGAAGAAATGCCTAAGAGCATGCTCAAAGAGTTCGCATGGGACCAGGCAGAAATTGACGCAGACAAGAAGTACGAAGACTACGCCGACGAAGTTCACACAGACCTTCACGAGTGCCTCGGCCACGGCTCAGGCCAGCTTCTTCCCGGAGTCTCTTCTACCGCACTTGGCGAGTACCAGTCCGCCCTTGAAGAAGCCAGGGCAGACCTCTTCGGCCTGTATTACATTGCCGATCCTAAGCTTGTAGAACTTGGCATCATCCCTGATCTGGAGGCCTACAAGGCACATTATACAGGTTACATCCGCAACGGTCTGTTCACCCAGTTCACCCGCGTAGAGCTCGGCCGTCAGAATACCGAGGCCCACATGCAGAACCGCAAGCTCATCGCCGAATGGTGCTACGAGAAAGGTGCAGCCAACAATGTGATTGAAAAGAAGGTCCGCGATGGCAAGACCTACTTTGTAGTGAATGACTTTGAGGCCCTGCGCAACCTGTTTGCAGAGCTTCTGGCAGAGATTCAGAGAATCAAGTCAGAGGGTGACTACGAGGCAGGCAAGGCTCTTATAGAGAAATACGCAATCAACATCGACCCCGAACTGCACAAAGAGGTTCTGGACCGCTACGCAGCACTCGAGCTCAAGCCTTACGGCGGTTTTGTTAACCCGGAAATTGTGCCCGTAGAAAAAGACGGCAAGATTGTTGATTACAAACTTGTATATCCGGAAGACTATCTGCAGCAGCAGCTTTCTTACGGAGAGCGTTACAAGACACTTTAACTAATTGACAATGAAAGGATTCAGGTACTTTTTGATTATAGCATGCGCAGTAGCCTTTACTGCCTGCAGCAAGAGCAACGGAAGCAAGGAAGATGACAGCCAGCGCAGCGTCATGGTCCTTTATTCCGCCGGCTTTAATAGCCTGAGCTCCAACCTTCAGACCAACATCAAAGAAATGAAGCAAGGCTGGCTGCCTACAAAAAAGACAGGCCAGGACGTTGTACTCATAGTAAGCAAGCCCAAAAACGACACATACTCCCAGCAGACAAGCCCGTATCTGATTCGCATGTACAAGAAAGACACCCAGGTGGTGATGGATACCATCAGGACCTACCCTGTTGGCAAGCGACTGACAGATACAGAAATGTTCAGGACCATAATGATGGATGTGAAGAGCCTGTACCCGGCAAAGAGCTACGGAATGGTTTTCTCTTCCCACGCATCAGGCTGGCTGCCAACCGGCTACTTCGCCAACCCGGAGTATTATGAAAACCTGCCGGTTCAGGGACGGCTAGGCAAACGCACCATTGGTCAGGAAGTTTATGTAGAAGGCGGCAGCACCAAGTCGGACGAGATGGAGGTAGAAGAACTTGCCTCTGCCATCCCCTACAAACTTGATTACCTTCTGTTCGATGCTTGTTTTGCAGGCTGCATAGAAGTAGCTTACGCCCTTAAGGACAAGACTGCTCTTGTAGGTTTCTCACAGGCAGAGGTGTTCACGGACGGTTTTGACTATACCACAATGGTACGCCGCATACTGAAAGAAAAAGACCCCGTCAAGGTGTGCGAGGACTATATCAGCCTGTATGAACTGAAAACCGGAGACTTAAGGTCCGCTACAATATCGGCCATCAAGACTTCCGGCCTGGGCAATCTGGCATCGGTTTGCAAGACGCTTTGCAACAAGTACCGGGATCAGATTTCCACGCTTGACTGGAAGAAGGTTCAGCCCTTCTTCGGCGGCGAGCAGTATTGGTTCTTCGACCTTGAGGATATCTTTCTTCAGGCCGGCATAACGGCAGAAGAAAAGGCATCGCTGGAAAGCGCCCTGAACGCATGCGTGGCATACAAAGGCACCACGGGCCAGTATTACAGCGCTACTGATGCCAGGACTCACAAGGTCAATGTTTTTTCTGGTTTTACCATGTATCTTCCCAGCGTTCCGGGAGATTACCTGAGAGATTTTTACAAGGGCTTGTCCTGGAACAAGGCCGTTGGTTTAGTTGAGTAAGAATATGCGCAAGTTGCTTTCAAAAATATGGTTTCCGCTTATAGCAGTGGCCCTTGCCGGGCTGCAGATGTGGGCGTCGGACAGCTTCAGGCTCTCTAAGCTTGAGGCGGAAGAGCCGGCCCCGGAGCAGAAGGCTGATACCGTAATCTACAGCAACAAAAAGATTTATACAAAGTTCCGCAAAGAGGGTTCAAAGGCCCTTGCAGACTCTTTGGAAGGCGTAATGACAGAGGTGGAAGACACCACCCCGGTTATTCTGGCAAAGGACACCATCAAGGTTCCGGATTCACTCAAGAACATCGATCCCTTCCGCTACAGGTGGTATGTATCGCTTGTCGATTCCCTGGCACACAGGCTCACCGTCGATTCGCTCCGAAATGCGGGCGACAGCATCGTCTGGAAGCAGATCGATTCAATCTACTTTGCAGATTCAGTCAAGGCCGCAAAGATTAAGTTCCAGAACTGGTACAACAGCCTTAGCAAGGACGAGCGCAAGCGTTACGACGACAAAGAGAAACTGAAGCGCCAGCAAAGGGAGCTGGACAGCCTGTTTGCAGTAAAAGACAGCATACAGCACATCAAGGACAGTATCGCAGAGAACACTCCCAGAATTCTGGAAACCTTCGCGCTGCCCGATTCCCTCTGGTACAAACGCATTATCCGCTGGAACAGGGACAATCTGTTCAGCAACATCAAATACAATCCGATAGACACTACCAGCAACTATTGGTTCAACGACTACTGCTTCCTGCGTGAGGATGTAGGTGCAGTGGCCGAAGGTACCTATGGCGGCGCATACATGCCCTTCGACTTCTTTAAACGGAACTCGTCAGAGGGAGTGTCGTTCTACAAGCCCTACGAAGGCTACAGCTTCTCCCCTTCTACCATCCCCATGTACAACACAAAAACTCCGTACACAGAGCTGGCATACTGGGGCACGCTGCTGTCAAACGTAGAAACTGAGGAATCGAACATCCACATCCTGGCTAGCCAGAACATTTATCCAGCCCTTAACATCAGCCTGGAATACGACCGAAACGGTACAAACGGCATGCTTACAAATGAAAGGGTGGACAACCGCAACTATGCAGCATGGTTCAACTATACCGGCAAGAAGTATCTGGCCCACGGTGGCATAATCGGAAATATCGTCAAGAACCACGAAAACGGCGGTATGACGGACTCTTTCTGGCTGAGGGACACTACTTTGGAAAGTAGCAGAGAGATTCCTGTATTCTTTGAAAACGGTCGCAACAAGATAAAGAAGACAATACTGTTCCTGGACCAGCAGTACCGCTTCCCCCTGCCTTTCCTGGCCAAACTCTTCGGCCGTCAGGCAGACAGTACGGCAACAGATATGGACATTACTTCCGCCTACCTTGGCCATAGCAGCGAATATTCCAACTACTCAAGGGTTTATACAGACGAGATAGGCCTTGCAGACAGCCTGGGAAGGGCTTACTACAACAATGTCTTCAATATTAACCCTACCAAGTCAGCGGACTCTGTCAATGTAAAGAAGATAGAGAACCGAATCTTTGCAAGGTTGCAGCCGTGGTCAAAAGACGCCGTGGTTTCTTCACTTGACGTAGGCCTTGGCAACAGGATAATGAAGTATTATATGTTCCAGCCGGAGGGCTACCTTGGCAAGCCGGGCAACATAACATGGAACTCTACCTACCTGTACGGAGGCGTCGGCGGCACATTCAAGGGCTTTGCATGGAACGCCCAGGCCTTCCTAACCCTTGTAGGCGATGAGTCCGGAGACAGCGGCATTAAGGCAGACGCCAATTATGCTTTCTACCCGTTCAGGAAGGCAAAGAAGAGCCCGGTTAAGATCCACCTCAGCTTTGAAACTACGCTTAAGAGGCCGGACTTCTTTGAACTTCACTACTACGGCAACCACGACAAATGGGACAACGACTTTAAGAAGATAACTACTACTAAGTTACAGGGTTCCATCGACATACCGCACTGGGGGCTGAAGGCATCGGCCGGCTACTCCCTCATGGACGGAAACATTTGGTACGACAGCCTTGGAGTGGTGCACCAGAATACCACCCCCATGCATGTGGCCAAATTCGCTCTGGAAAAGGACCTGAGCCTGTGGAAGCTGCATCTTGACACCAGGGCCCTGGTTCAGATATCGTCCAATAAAGACGTGCTGCCCCTGCCGCCCGTGGCGATTAATTCCAAGCTCTACTTCCAGTTCAATATTAAGGGAGACGTAATGAAGATGCAGCTGGGAGCCAATGCAAGGTGGACAACTGCCTGGTACATACCTGCTTACAGGCCTTCTACCGGCGTCTTCACCAACCAGAGTGCAGAAAAGGTCGGCGGCAAGACTCCTTACGTAGATCTGTTTGTGAACATGCAGTGGAAGAGGGCATGTATCTTTGTAAAATACATAAACGGAGGTCTGGACCTCTTTGGAGGAAAGCCGGACTACTTCAGCGCACGCGGCCAGATGTGGTCTCACAAAACCATCAAGCTGGGTATCTGGATTCCCTTTTATACTTCACATATCAAGAACAACCCTATGAGCAGCCGTGCGTCCAGCGTTCATTAAAATCTTATGCATCGTAGCGCTGGTTTTCCTGGCGCCGCCGCACTGCCAAAAGTACTTTGCAGAGGACAATCCTTTTGGTATGCAGATCGCCCGCTGCGTCTTATTGCTTGACGATTACCGCAGCAACCGGATCAGCTACAGCACGGGTTTTAATTACGAGGTTCTGCGCGCCGTGGGTGACAGGTCCCTGGTAGATTTTGAGATTACCCTTGGCGACGGTTATTCCCACGAGTATTGGCTGGATGCCCTGACGGCGGGCGAGGTGGATATGCTGGTCATGCCGGCGGCCGATACCTGCATACATCGCCGCACGGATTTGAAGTTCTCCCCTCTTATGGCCGATGGTGCGGTTTGGGTGACATCGGTTAGCAGCAGGCTGGCGGTCAATTCATTGTACCTGAACATTTCCAGAATAAAGAATTCAAGCTATTACAAGGCCCTGCAGGAGCGGTTCGAGCCCAAGTACGAGCCTTATTCAAGGGCCGCGCGTGGCTATAAATACAAGTACGCCAGCCCCTACGACAGCCTGATTAAGGATGCGGCAAAAGAGCTTGGCTGGGACTGGAGGATGCTGGCCGCCCTAATCTGGCAGGAGTCCATGTTCAGGATTGAGGCCCATTCAAAACGAGGCGCGCTGGGCCTGCTTCAGCTGATGGAGCAGACTGCCATCGCATATAACGGCTCGCCGGAGCGCCTGGAGCCTGAATCCAACCTTGCCGCCGGCACCAAATACCTGAAGAAGCTCCAGCGTATGTTTGCCGCCGATGCCTCTACACCGGAAGAGTTGGTTCACTTTGTACTGGCCGCATTCAATGCCGGCGAGGGCCGCATCAAGGACTGCATCCAATATGCTGCAAGCAAGGGCCTCCCCCATTCCACATGGGCTGACCTCAAGAGGGTGATTCCTATGATGAGGGACACCGTTGCCGTTGATTCTCTGAGACTTGGAGTATTCAAGGGCGTGGAGACCATCGCCCACGTAGACAGGACAGACTCCCTTTACAGGGCCTTCTGCATTATCGCACCTTAACCGTCCTGGCCGGGTCTACTCCGGATATGAACAGCGACGGCAGCAAAAGCATAATCATTATAAGGGCGAAGGCGGCGGCATCGGTAACCAGAAGCCGCGGGATGTCTATGTTCACGGGCACGTAGGCAATGAAATAGTTCTCCGGATCCAGTTTCACAAGTTGGGTGGCTTTTTGCAGCAGGCACAGTCCCAGGCCGGCCACATTGCCAATCACCATACCTTTCAGAACCACCTTCGATGCCATTTGCAGGAAGGCAGATGCTATGGCGCGGTCCTTCATTCCTACAGATTTAAGTATGCCGATGGTGGATATGTTGCGGAACAGTGCTATCAGCAGGCCCGATATCATGTTGAAGCCGGCCACAGCGGTCATGAGTCCCAATACCAGAAGGACGTTTACGTCCAGAAGGTCCAGCCACGAGAAGATTTGCGGGAAGCGGCCGATGGACGATGTTGCCACGGGGGCCAGTTTGTCCTGCGGGTTGTTGAAATATACCGTCGAACCTATTTCCTGGGCGGCGGCATCTATGGCTTCGGGGGTGCTTTCCACACCCTTCAGCATTATTTCTATTGCCGATGCTTCATTGCTTTCCCATCCGCAGAGGGCCTGCATGTCCGCCAGAGAGGCATAGATTACAAGTTTGTCGTCGCCGCCAAGGATGGCATCGTACACTTCCTTTACCGTGAATTTGCGCACGCGTACCTTTTCTCCTGCAAAATAAACTGTGATCCGGTCTCCTTCTTTAAGAGATAGTTTTGCTGCGATGGCGGAAGGGAGCCTGCAACCGAGGCTGTCCGGGCCGTCGGGAATGCCTTTGAACATTACGCCCTGCAGCAGATCGCCTTGCTTGATGATGCCGGCCTTATAGATTGCGGGTACGATTTTGCCCACGAAGTCCAGTTTTTGGATCTCTTCCATATAGGGCATGTCGGTGAGCAAACGGGAATCGTCGCTAAGGTAGTTTGTGCCGTCCGCACTTAGCTGGACGTCCCCGAAAATATCCGATACGCCGCTACGGAGTTGGGTTCTGAAACCGGAGGTTACAGATACGGCCACAATCATGATCAGGAACGATATTGCAATGGAAATCACCGCAATCCTTCCTTTGAACCGGAGCTTCTCCGCTATGAATGTGGACGCTTTCATATTGCGAAGTTAGGAAATTTTAGCCATATTTGCAGAGAGATAAAGTAAATTATCATGAAAGACTTGATTAAAAGATACATTGTAGCTACCGTGGGCCTTTTCATCATAGCCTTTGGTGTTGCTCTTTCACTTAAGTCAAATCTGGGTACGGCTCCCGTTTCCTGCCCGCCCGCGGTTTTGAATCTTAAGTTCACTACTATTTCTGTTGGTACTTTCACCTGGATGATGCACCTTGTGTTCATCATTTGCCAGATTATACTTCTTGGACGCAAGTTCAAACTGTCCTTCCTTATGCAGATTCCTGCTGCCTTTGTTTTTGGTTATTTGTGCGATGCCTGCATTTGGATTCTGCGTGATGTTCAGGTTACCAGTTATGCCATGCAGATGGTGTTCTGCATTCTGACCGTAATTGTTACGGCCGTCGGTGTTAAGCTTGAGATTGCTGCCAATGCTTGGATGCTTGCGGGCGAGAAGACTTTGGTTGTGATAAGCGATGTTACCGGATGGAAGTTCAGCAACATTAAAGTGGCCTTCGACATCTATCTGGTGGTGATTTCCGCCCTGTTTGCTCAGCTTGCCTTCGGTGTTTTCTCCGGCGACGGTGTGCATATAGTAATCCGTGAGGGTACGCTTATCCTGGCTGTTTTCACGGGCCTTTGCATGAAGGTGACGGATCCTGTCATGGAGAAGTTGCTCAAGAAGATTAATCTGTAGTGGCTGAGATTAAGCAGTTTTTAAAAGATTGGATGCTGCCCCTGGCTATGGTGACTGGGGCGGTTCTTTATCTTGTATACCACTTTGTTCCCGCTCTGGCTCCTCTTGGGCCGGTTTGCGGCCGCATTGCGTCCGATCTTCAGCGGCTGGTGATTGCGGTGCTGTTGTTTTTCCAGTTTATCAAAACGGCTCCTGGCACCATGCACTTCCGCCGTTGGCATTTGTATGCAATTCTGTTTCAGGCGTTTATCTTTGTTGGGACGGCTTTTCTTGCGGTTAATGCTGATTCTGCGGATATTCGTCTTTTGCTGGAGTGCGCTATGATCTGTCTTATCTGCCCGACGGCTTCTGCGGCGGGGGTTATTACCGAGCGTCTTGGCGGCAGGCTTTCAGATACGGTGACTTACCTTCTGATTATTAACGTTGCGGCTGCACTTCTTATTCCTACGGTTATTCCTATGGTGAAGCCTGCGACGGGGATTGGGTTCTGGTCTTATGTGCTTATTCTTGCCGGAAAGATTTTCCCGCTGCTGATAGTTCCTTGCTTGCTGGCGTGGCTTATCCGTTTCTTTTTCAAGAAGTTGCATGCGCGTTTGGTTGCCTGGAGCAGCAATTCGTTCTATGTTTGGGGTATCGGGCTTATGCTGGCAATAATGCTTGCGACCAAGGCTCTGGTGCTTAGTGATCTTTCTGCGGGGACCATTTTCTGCATTGTGCTGGTGTCTATGGCTTGCACGGCTTTGCAGTTTGCGGCGGGTCGCCATTTTGGCAAACGTAATGCAGAGGATAAGATTACGGCGGGTCAGGCTCTTGGGCAGAAGAATACTGGCTTCCTTATTTGGCTAGGTTATTCTTATATGACGCCCGTCACTTCTATCGCCGGCGGTCTCTACGCTATCTGGCAAAACCTTTTCAACTCCTGGGAGCTCTACCAAAAATCCCACAAACGCTAACCCCTCATGCCGCATGGCAACAGGGCCTTTCGGCCTGTAACAGAAGACGCGCCCACTATCCACCGCTCCGCCAACTCCCCATCCCTCTCCCAGGCCTAGCCACACCCCTCGCCGCACGGTCCGTCCCACTATCCACGGCGCCGGCCCGGCCACTGCGCGTTTCTGTCAAGGCTCTCACGGCCCCATCGCCTGGCGGCGTGGGGAAGGTGGAATTCTACACGGGAGACCTTCCCCGCAGAATATGGTTGGAGAGCGATTTTTGGGGAAGGTCCCAAGACTATTTTTCCACCT